>CAZFEC010000012.1:24154-66883 GCA_964517435.1 uncultured Bacteroidia bacterium
TTCCTCCAGCTCCACGAGCACATCGCCGAGATTGGTCTGATCGCCCTGGGCGACATTCACTGCTTTAACGACGCCGTCGCGGGGCGCCTTCACCGCATTCTCCATTTTCATCGCTTCCAGGATTACCAGCGTGCTGCCGGCCGTCACCGTCTCACCCGGCTCCACCAGTACCTTGACGATGAGCCCCGGCATCGGTGTCGTGATACTTCCTCCCGCGGTCGCGGTCGTTGCGCCGGCCGCATCGCCCCGCCCGGCGGAATCCTGGGCCGGCAGCTGCAGGTAGTAACGCCGGCCGCCGATCGAAATGAAGAGATCTTCCTCATCGCGTGATACATGTGCCGTCAACGACCGGCCCTCTACCAGCAATGATGCGGTATGGGGGCTGAGACGGGAATAATCCACCGTGAAGCTGCGTTCACCCAGGGTTACCTGCCATTCCGTTCCCTGGCGGCGCTCCAGGAGCACCTTGACCGGCTGTCCGTCGAATGTGAAATCAACTTCCATCTCAAGCTCCTCCTCGACCGATTTCCCAGTTGCCGGTCAGGTCCCAGGGCGATGGGATAGTCTCCCCGCTGCCCGGTTGCTTTCCGGTCGGTTGTTCGCCGCCTGACACCACCTGCCAGAGCGCTGCCGCCACGATCGCCTCATCGCGATAGTCCTCCACAACCGGCGGCTTCCACTCGTTCAGGTGCAGATCAATGAAATTGGTAAAGGTATTGCCGGCGACGAATTCCGGGTGCACCAGCACATCGTGCAGAAAATCGACGGTGGTGTGGATGCCGAGGATGGTATACTCACGCAACGCTTCCACCATCTTGACGCGGGCCGCCTCGCGGTTCTCTCCGTAGGTGACCAGCTTGGAGAGAATCGGGTCGTAGTCGGTCGTAACGGTAAAGCCGGTGTAGATGCCGGCGTCGTTGCGGATGCCCGGTCCGGCCGGTTCCTTCATGAAATGTACTTTGCCGGGGGAGGGGAAGAAATTGCGCTGGGGATCCTCGGCGTAGATGCGGCACTCGATCGCGTGACCGCGCTGTTCCAGCTCCTCCTGGCGGTAGGGGAATGCTTCTCCCGCCGCGACCCGGATCTGCCATTGTACCAGATCGATGCCGGTCACGAATTCTGTGATCGGGTGCTCGACCTGGATGCGGGTGTTCATCTCGAGGAAGTAGAAGTTCTTATCCCGGTCCAGCAGAAACTCCACGGTGCCGGCGTTGAGGTAACCGGCGGTTTTGGCTACCGCTACCGCGGTTTCACCCATGCGTTGCCGCAGCTCCGGATCGAGCGCCGTGGAGGGAGTCTCCTCGACGATCTTCTGATGTCGCCGCTGGATCGAACACTCCCGTTCGAACAGGTGCACCGTATGACCGGTGTTGTCGGCCATCACCTGGAATTCGATGTGACGCGGCTCATCGAGCCATTTTTCGAGATAAACCGTAGGATCACCGAACGCGGAACGCGCTTCCCGTGTGGCGGCTTCCGCCTCCTCCTCGAGGTGGGCGTAGTCCCGCACCACGCGCATGCCCTTGCCGCCGCCTCCCGCCGCTGCCTTGATCAATACAGGTAATCCCAGTTTCTCGGCTTCTGCGGCTATGTGCTTCAGGTCGCTGATCGGTTCCTTCATGCCGGGGATGAGCGGGATGCCGGCCTGCAGCATCATTTCCCGCGCTTCCACCTTGTTGCCCATCGTCCGGATCGTATCCGATTTGGGGCCGATGAAGATCAGATCGTTCTCTTCGCAGAGGCGGGCGAAATCGGGATTCTCCGCCAGAAAACCGTAGCCGGGATGCACGGCGTCGCAGCCCCGCTCCGCGGCGGCGGCCAGCAGCCGCTCCTGGTTGAGATAGCTCTCCAGTGGCGCGGGAGGACCGATGCAGACCGCTTCGTCCGCCATCTTGACATGCAGCGCGGTGCGATCCACCTCGGAGTAGACCGCCACCGAGGGAATCTCCAGTTCGCGGCAGGCCTGGATCACTCTGACGGCGATTTCACCGCGGTTGGCGACTAGGATTTTTTTCATGATTACTCCAACGCACTTCACCCCCGGGTTTCCACCCGGGGCTATGATATTTCACCCCTTCGGGGTGAATCGGATTTTGATCTTAAGCTCAGCTTCCATCCCCGCACCAGGAGGGCGGGCGTTTTTCGAAAAATGCGGTCATTCCCTCCTGACCCTCCGGGCTGATCCGCAGCCGGGCGATCGCCTCGGCGGTATAAACCTTTACCTCGTCGAACGACATGCCGGGCACGTTACGCACCAGTTCCTTGCTGACATTGAGCGCTTCCGGGCCGCTGGTGATCAGCTGGTCGATACGGCGCTGTACAGCCTCATCCAGCTGCGCCTCCTCCACCACTTCGTTTACCAGTCCCGCGGCGTGAGCCTTGACGGCGGTAAGCCGTTCACCGGTCAGGAAGTACTCCCCGGCCAGCCCCGGGCCCAGCCGGCGTATCACGTAAGGCGAGATACAGGCCGGTACCAGACCGATCTTGACTTCACTCAAGCTGAACTTCGCCCGGGTGGAAGCGATAACGATGTCACAGGCGGAGGAGAGCCCGGTACCACCGCCGATGGTGGCGCCCTGTACCCGCGCGACGGTCGGTTGCGGCATGGTGAAGAGGCGGAACATCAGCTCCGCCAGGGCGATGGCGTCCTCCCGATTCTGTTCGAAGCTGTATTCCTTCTGTCGCTTCATCCAGTTCAGGTCGGCGCCGGCGCAGAAGGAGCGTCCGTTGGCGCCCAGCACCACCACCCGCACACCGCTGTCGGCGGCGATCGCCTCCAGCAGCGTCGTCAGTTCGGTAATCATGGTGTCGTTGAAAGCGTTGTGGAGGTCGGGACGGTTCAGGTCGATCCTGGCCACGACGCCGTCACGCCTGTATTCGATTGTCTCGTAGGTATTACTCATGTTTCGCTCCTGCGGAAAGTGTTCCGCCGCGTAGCGCGGCTGCTGGACTTAGTATTTCCAGGTATCATACCTGGTCGTCTACAGCATTTCGAGAAATACTAAAAAGTGATGCCCCTCGAACTTCTTGAAAGGGACAATCTGAGTGAGCATTACTCTACATCCGGAAGACGCCGAAGTTGTGATCCGGAATCGGGGAGTTGAGCGAGGTGGCGATCGCCAGGCCCAGCGCCGTGCGGGTGTCGAGCGGTTCGATGATACCGTCGTCCCACAGGCGGGCGGAGGCGTAGTAGGGCGAACCTTCCCGCTCGTAGCGCGCCAGGATCGGTGCCATGAATTCCTCTTTCTCCGCCTCGGTCATCGACTTGCCTTCTTTTTCAAGCTGCGTCAGTTTGACCGTCAGCAGCACATTGGCCGCCTGCTCGCCGCCCATCACCGAGATCTTGCCGTTGGGCCACATCCAGAGGAAGCGGGGATCGTAACCACGGCCGCACATGGCGTAATTGCCCGCGCCGTGCGAACCACCGATGATGAGGGTGAAACGGGGCACCTGCGCGGTGGCGACGGCATGAACCATCTTGGCGCCGTCCTTGGCGATACCGCCGTGCTCGTATTCCTTGCCGACGATGAAACCGGTGATGTTCTGCAGAAAGATAAGCGGGATCTTGCGCACCGCGCAGAGGGAGACGAAGTGAGCCCCCTTCTGGGCACTCTCGGAAAAGAGAACGCCGTTGTTGGCCACGATGCCGATCGGGTAACCCATTAACTTGGCGAAACCGGTGACGAGCGAGGTGCCGTAATACTCTTTGAACTCGTGAAACTCGCTGCGATCGACCA
This sequence comes from uncultured Bacteroidia bacterium, assembly GCA_964517435.1. Lineage (GTDB taxonomy): Bacteria > CAIWAD01 > CAIWAD01 > BS150m-G50 > BS150m-G50 > BS150m-G50. The sequence continues at coordinate 27,892 of CAZFEC010000012.1, forward strand.
GCCGGGCGATGACCTCCCGGATGTCGAACGGCTGGCGCAGGTCTGCCGGTACGATACCGTAGATCTCCTCCGGATCGTAGTAGGGATCCTCCGGCGCCTGGCGGTCGAGTTGAAACTTGGCGGGGCGGTTCAGGTTCTGCAGAATGTTGCGCGCCATCTGGATCGCTTCCGCATCATCCGCAGCGTAGTGATCGGAGACGCCGGATATGCGGCAGTGCACATCGGCGCCCCCCAGTTCCTCCGGCGTGACGTCGACGCCGGTGGCGGCCTTGACCAGCGGCGGCCCGCCGATAAAGATGGTGCCCTGCTGCCGGACGATAATCGTCTCGTCGCTCATGGCGGGGACATACGCGCCGCCGGCTGTACAGGAGCCCATCACGATCGAAATCTGCGGAATGTTCAGGGCCGAGAGCCGCGCCTGGTTGTAGAAGATGCGGCCGAAGTGATCGCGGTCGGGGAAAACGCCGTCCTGCAGCGGCAGGAATACACCGCCGGAATCCACCAGGTAAACGCAGGGCAGGTGGTTCTGAAGAGCGATTTCCTGCGCCCGCACATGCTTCTTGATGGTGGAGGGAAAGTAGGTGCCGCCTTTGACGGTGGCGTCGTTGGCCACGACCAGCACCTCCTGGCCGTGCACCTGCCCGATGCCGGTGATAACGCCGGCGCAGGGCGCCTGGTCATCGTACATCCCATGCGCGGCCAGTGTGGAGAGCTCGAGAAAAGGAGAGTTGCGGTCGAAAAGGCGCTCCAGCCGCTCCCGCGCGGTCAGCTTGCCGCGGCTTTTGTGGCGTTCGTGCTGATCGGCCGGCCCGCCCCGCTTGGCGGTGGCGAGTTCCTCCCGGAACTGTTCCAGAATGCCCTGGAAGTGCTCCCGGTTGGTTTTGAACGCAGCCGACTTGGTGTCTACTTTCGATTCGAGCCTGTACATGGTGTGATGCTCTCCTTGAATGTTATTATCTAAGAAACTACAGCATGCATTACTCGATAGTATTTCCAGTGTGGAAGATGCATTCGGTCGTTAAGGTTTGGAAATACTGTGCTTCCCCGCTTTCTCAATAAAGCCTGCCCCGTGGAGACGGGACAGGCTTTCAGTCAAAACTCGTGACATCGGACAAAGACGGTTAAACCGGTACGGCCTTGTAGCCGTAATGCAGGATGCCGGCTTCACCCTCAGCCTGAATTCGTCTGAATTCGATTTGAACCTCGTCGCCGATCGCCACCGTTTCCGGATCGCAATCGACTACCTGGCAGAGCACGCGGGCCTTCTCGCCCAACTGAACGATGGCGATGACGTAGGGTGCTTCATCGGTGAACTGGCTGGGGGCGACACGAATCACCGTGTGGGTGAGGACCGTGCCACGTTCCGGCAGCGTTACCGGTTCGAACTCGCGCGCCTTGCACTCCGGACAGACGCTCCGGGGCGGAAAGGCGATATAACCGCATTTGGCGCACGCAGCCGCTTCCAGGCGGTAGCGTTGCGGCATTTCTCTCTTCTGTTTGGCGGATGTAGACATTACTTCACCTCCAGGATGTGTACGGTGGTGCTGCCGCCGGTACCACCCATGTTCTGGGCCAGTCCGCGCTTGGCGTTCTGAACCTGGCGGTCGTCCGCTTCGCCGCGCAGCTGCTCAGTCAGCTCCACGATCTGGGCGATACCGGTGGCTCCGACCGGGTGCCCCTTCGACTTCAGGCCGCCGGACGGGTTGACCGGAATGCGGCCGTTCAGAGCGGTTTCGCCCGCTTCGACCGCGGCGCCGCCCTTGCCTTTTTCCACCAGGCCGAGCGCCTCGGTGACGCAGATCTCGGCGATGGTGAAACAGTCGTGGACTTCGGCCAGGTCGATATCCTGCGGCCCGCAGTCAGCCATGGTGTAGGCACGCTGCGCCGCTTCGTAAGTGGCGTTGAGCCAGGTGAAGTCCTGCCGCGAGTGCAGCGCGATGGTATCGGTGGCGTGTCCCGAGCCGACGATTTCGACTGCCGGCTTGTCGGTGAATTCGCTCACCCGCTCCAGGGGGCAAAGCACTACCGCGGCGGCGCCGTCGGTGATCGGTGAGCAGTCGAGGATCCGCAGCGGATCGGCGACCTGTACGGAGTTGAGCACGCCTTCGACGGTGACTTCGAAGGGATACTGCGCCCGGGGATTCCTGGCGCCGTTCTTATGGTTCTTGACCGCGACCATGGCGAGCTGCTCCCGCCTGGTGCCGTACTTCGCCATGTGCGCGTTGGCGATCATGGCGTAGAGGCCGGGGAAAGTGACGCCGTGGAAGCTCTCGTACTCCTGGTCGGCGGCGGTGGCCAGCGCGTAGGTCGCCTGTCCGCCGTCCACGTCGGTCATCTTCTCGACACCGCCCACCAGCACCAGGTCGCTCATACCTGAAGCGACTTCGATGAAACCCTGGCGCAGCGCCAGACCGCCGGAACAGCAGGCGGATTCGACACGGGTGGCGGAAACGCCCGCCTGTCCCAGGTAATCGGACATCAGCGAACCCAGGTGCTCCTGTCCGGCGAAGAGACCGCTGGACATACAGCCGATGTACATGGAATCGACCTGCGGTACGCCGGCGTCATCCAGGGCGGCGAGGGCGGCTTCAGTGTAGAGCTGGCGCAGGGAGGTTCCCCACAGCTCGCCCCACTTGTTCATGCCTGTGCCGATGATTGCTACTTTTCTCATATATGAAACCTCCTATTCCGCTTTAAGCATTCCGACGAGGGAATGCATCAACAGTGAGTAATCGTTACTCGGCTTTTAGTATTTTGTGCCGGAACTTGGCATAGGTGCCGTAGTCCACGTAGCGTTTCTTTTCGGCCAGCTGGGCGCGGGTGTGCGGCGCGAGGTTCCGGACCTTCTCGATTTCATCGGTAACGGTGATGATGAAGGAATCGCTGCCGCTGCCGGAGCCGTAGGAAACCATCAGGATGCGGTCACCCGGCTTGGCGATATCGAGCGTGGAGGTGAGCCCCATGGGGGAGGAACCGGAATAGGTGTTGCCGAGGATCGGTGCGAGCCAGCCCGGTTCGATCTGCTCCTTCGTGAAGCCGAGCATCTTGCCCACCCGCTGCGGGAATTTGCCGTTCGGCTGATGGCAGATAACGTAGGCGAAGTCCTCCGGCTTCATGCCCGCTTTTTCCATAATGGCGTTGGCCGAACCTGTGACATGCGTGAAATAAGCCGGTTCGCCGGTAAAACGACCGGCGTGACGCGGGTAATGCATGTACTCGCGGCGCCAGAAGTCGGGAGTGTCGGTCATGAAAGAGAAGGTCTCGTCGATGGTGGCGACCACGTTCTCCGTCCCGAAAATGAAAGCGGCGCCGCCCGCGGAGGCGGCGTATTCCAGGGCGTCGCCCGGCGCGCCCTGCGAGGTGTCGGCGCCGACCGCCAGGCCGTACTTGATCAGACCCGCCTTCACCAGCCCGTAGGCAACGAACATCCCTTCCGAGCCGGCCTTGCAGGCGAACTCGAAGTCGGCGCAGTGGACATCCGGCGTCGCGCCGATGACCTCCGCCAGAGTGGTGCCGCTCGGCTTGACCGCGTAGGGATGCGATTCGGAACCGATATAGACACAACCAATCTGGCTGGGATCGATATTGGCCCGCTTGAGTGCATTCTTGGTCGCTTCGACCGAAATTGTAATCGTATCCTGATCGGGCGCGGGGACGGTTTTTTCCTCCAGCATCAGCCCCCGCTTATAGCTGGGTGCGTCTGCTCCCCAAACCCCGGCGATATCCTCGACCCGGATTCGATGTTTCGGAACATATGCTCCGTAACCGATTATACCTACCATGCAAAAACCTCCATGGAATAAGTGATAGTGAGCGAGAGAATGGAATTCTTCATGGCATTTGAGCAGCTATAGATATTGTCTGCTCCATTCGATGCCTGAGACCATTATTCGAATCACGTCCTGGTTACTCAAGCATCGCTTTAGCAATGCCATCCGGAATGCTGCTTAAGTCAGTATTCCGGGCGTTGTGTGACCGGAATCTCCTTGTCGCCGGTCGCGCGAAACGTATCACGTTTCACTGGCGACAGAGCGCATCTGGCTGGCCGCGCCGCGGAAAAGAACCCCATATGTTTACAAATCAGAGCGGAAATATGGAAGGAAAATTGAGGGGAAGGCGAAAGAGGAGGGGAATGTATCACGAAAAGAGATGGAAATCGGGAGTTCGGAATTCGGAATCGGTACTCGGTATCGGGATTCAGTATTAGTCGAGTACCGATAGCGATTCCGATCCCGCGTATCACATCGAACCGCCGCCGAAACAACTGCTGGAGAAGCTGGTGTTCGAGAAAACCTGCTCCTGATCATCTGACCCCGGGCATCAGTCCATCCGGTGTGTTATACTGTACTGAACCCGCTACCGGCTGAAAGGAGCAACCATGAAAATCGGCGTTTATATCGATGTGGCAAACCTGGCCATGAACGGCGGTTTCGGCATGCGCTACGAAGTCCTGCGCGCCTTCTCCTGCCGGGAGGGAGGCGAAGCGGTACGGCTCAATGCCTATATCAGTTTCGACGCGCGCCGGGCGGAAACCGATCCGGAATATAAGATCAGGCAGTACCGTTTTCATTCCGCTCTGCGCGACCTCGGCTACAAGGTCATTCGCAAGGATGTCAAGTGGTACCGGAATGAGGATGGCGGCGAGGTAGCCAAAGCCAATGTCGACCTGGAGCTGGCGGTCGACGCACTGCTGCAGTCGACCAATCTCGACCGGGTTATCCTGGTGACCGGCGACGGCGATTTCGTGCAGGTGGTTACCGCCCTGCAGAACGCCGGCTGCCGGGTGGAGGTGCTGGCCTTTGACAACGTCTCCACGGAGTTGCGCCGTGCGGCGGATCTCTACATGTCCGGCTATCTCGTGCCGGGCCTGCTGCCGATCATCCGTCAGGACGCCGTCCAGAAGTGGGGCGACCCGGACGGCTGGGCGTGCGGTGTCTTCTACATATACGAGGAGCAAAAGGGCTTCGGCTGGCTGCGTTATCTGAACCGGATCGAGGGAGAACTCTGGCGCACCGATACGCGGGAGGAACACTCGCCCTACCGTACGATTTTCTGTCACGATTCCGAACTGCCCGCCGGCGTTAACCGGGACAAGTTGACCAACCGGAACATCCTGTTCGAGTTCCGTATCGTCGCGGGAACGGAAGCGGGTAAGACCAAGGCTGTCGACCTGCGACCGATCCGAACCCGCACCTGAACCCGGCTTGTTCCCCCTGCACACAACATTGGCCTGCTGACCCGGACAGCATTCCAGACTTGATACTTTCCCCCGGGCAGGCTATGTTAGATTAAGTGTAGGGAACCTCCCGTACTCAGCAGGTTTAGAAACCAATGACGAACGAACAGACCGAACCGGACGTCTTCGGCCACATGCTGCTGGACACAGCCGCCGAGGAAAACAACTGGGAAATCACCGAACTGGATAACGGTCTGGTCTCCGCCCGTTCCGCCGAAGTGTACTTCGACGGTTTCGACCGCTGGCCCCTCTGTGAACAGATCGCCATGCGGATGGTGCGCGGCAAGGTGCTGGACATCGGTTGCGGCGCCGGCAAGTATTCCCTCCACCTGCAGAACCAGGGGCACGACGTGGTCGCGGTCGATTCCTCGCGTGGGGCCGTCATCACCGCCCGCCACCGCGGCGTACGCCAGGCACTGATCATGCCGCCGGAGGCGCTGCCGGGGGAGCTGGGGCTTTTCGACAGCGTGATCATTCTGGGCGGCGTCTTCACCCTGCTGGGACCCGCCGCCAGGCTGCAGAATGTCCTCGCGCACCTGCATTCCCTGACTAAAGATGACGCGCTCATTCTCGCGACGGTCGGCGATCCTCATCGCATCAATCATTCCAAACCGAAGCACAGCGGCCGGCGCACCCGGCTCCGCAACGGCCTGCCGCAGGTCAACCGCATCCGGCTCCGCTACCGTCAGGAGGTTTCACCCTGGCGCGACTATCTACTCCTCAGCGAAGAGAAGCTCGCGGAGGTGGTGCAATTCGCCGGCTGGGAACTGCAGGACACCGTCGCCGACAACCACTACTACCTGGCTGTGATGCGGAAGGGGAGTGATCTGCCCGTCGGAACTTTCCGCACAACGCCGACCGTCTGAATCCACTTACCGTATTGTTGACCGCATCGGAGCCTGATCGTATCTTGGAGCTAATTCCAGGAGGGTCGACCCGATGTCCGTTCTCGAAATCCGCCGCTTCACCGCAACCGATACCGACGCCGTCAGCGCACTCTGGGAGCTGGTATTCGCCGGCGATCCCCCGCGCAACCATCCCCCAGATGTGATACGTCGCAAACTGGCGACGCAGCCGGAGCTGTTCCTGGTGGCTGTTCAGAACGGGTACCTGATCGGGACGGTTCTGGGCGGCTATGACGGATTTCGCGGCTGGATCTACCACCTGGCCGTCCACCCCGACCAGCAGCGACAGGGTTACGGCCGCCGCCTGGTGGAAGCGGTGGAACGACAATTGTGCGCGCTCGGCTGCCCCAAACTGAACCTGCAGGTCCGTGCCACCAACCGTTCCACCGTGCGCTTCTACAAGGCGCTCGGGTATCTTGTGGAGGATCATGTCAGTATGGGGAAAGAACTCACGAACGACGAGACTTGTCGCAGCCGGACTCCCTAATCCTGTTTCGGGCTTCACACCTTCGAATCCGACTGCAACAAGCGTATTAACATTATTGCTGGTTGCATGTGATTACTCATACGAATGGACGAGTGACGAATTCCGATTTCCTTACAATCGACGGGATGCGATATGACTGCAAAATACGTGATACGTTTCAGCTTCAGCCTCCTCCTCACTCTGCCGCTGTTCGCGCAGGGGGAGTTCGCGGCGCCGGTAGAGCCCTACGCCTGCACCAGCTTCGCGGTCTATACTGCCGAGCCGATCTACGGCATGAACTTCGACTACACCGAGGTGGATGTCCGCTTCGTCATCTATCCTGAAGATGAGTTGCGCGTCTTCATGATGGAGTTCGAGTACGGGCCGGAGAGTTACGTGCCGATCGTCGGTATGAACAGCGACGGCCTCTTCAGCTCCTGTCAGATGCTGTACCCGGCGGCGCCGCCCGACGTCAGGAGCGACAGCAGCGAGCTCTTCAGCTGGGAGTTGCACATCAATGCGCTGTTCCTCCACGGCTCGGTGGCGGAGGTCCTCGACTATCTCGACGAGCGCCGGTTGATCGACAGCGATCCCGCCCTGCACAACCACATCGCGGATGCGCAGGGCAACGCCGTCGTGGTGGAGCCGACGGACGCCCGTGATGAGATCACGACCAAACAGGGCTCCTTCAGCGTCATGACCAACTTCCCCAATAACGCTTTCCGCGCCGTCGGTTGGGAGCAGGTGGAAGGAGTCGGCGCGGATCGTTACCGGGAAAGCTGGCGCTACATCACCGAACAGCTGAGCTGTTACAACCTGGAACATGCCCTGGCCACGCTGGAGGGGGTGGTCATGAACGCCGGCGAATGGGCGACCCGCTGCTCGACGGTCTACCTGCCGGAGCAGAACCTGGTCTATATCGCGCTGGCGGGCGACTTCAGCCGCATCTGGGAGGTCTCCCTGCTGGCGGGAACCGTCTCAACCTGGCGCGGGTTCGAGACCACCGCCACCGCGCCATTGGGACCGGGTGGACTGATGGCGGCGGAGTTACCGGGATATGGTGAGTAATGATGAGAAGCGCAAATTCGCAGCACGGATCAGTGCTATTTCCCATACTGCTGGCTACGGTCGTTGCTGGACTTGCATTCTTCGCAATGCCGGAAAAGCCGGTCACTGAAGAAACACTGGCTGACCGCTATCCGTTGGACCGCGGTCTGGCAACCGACGCAGCAGTGCTGACGTGCGAAAGCTTCGAGGATGAGCAGTGGTGTGAACGTTGGGCGGGCAAGGATCGCTCCACCGTCGAATTGGTCGCCGCCGATGAAAGTTTGGGGTTCGAACCTCTACAGGGACAGGCACTTCGCATTGCGGTTCCCAGGGGCGAACACTACGGCGCTAATTACCGCTATCGGTTCCAGGAACAGATCGGCGAGGAACCGGAAGCGATCTACTTTCGGTACTACCTGCGCTTCGCAGACGATTGGGATCCGGCCAAAGGTGGTAAACTGCCTGGCATCGGAGGAACCTACAATGTCGCTGGTTGGGGAGGTAGGCCAAGTGACGGTAGCAACGGTTGGTCGGTGCGGGGACTCTTCAACGGTCGCAAGCATGAACAGACCTCGATCGGATTCTACTGCTATCATGCCGACATGATTGGACCCTACGGCGACTCCTGGACCTGGCGTAACGACAGTGCCAGATATCTCGAGAATAACCGCTGGTACTGTGTTGAGCAGTATATCAAACTGAATACGCCAGGTGAAAACGACGGGATACTCCGTGGCTGGACCGATGGCGTTCTTTCCTTCGAGCGGACCGATCTGCGCTGGCGGAATACGTCAGAGTTGAAAATCGAGTGCATCTGGATCGACATCTATCATGGCGGCAAGTGGGTACCGGCCAGCGATGATCATCTATACTTCGATAATATTGTCGTAGCCCGAGAACGGATCGGCCCCATGCGTGTAGGCAGGCTGGAATGAAAGCGCCGGTTGAGACTGGAACTGATATCAGCAGTCATAACGCAACCAAAAGGAGTCCCGGACGGTCGCATATGGAGCTGCAAACAATACATGTTGTAGAAATCTCCCGGCTCGAGCCCTTCGACTGGATCCCGCTGCTCGACGCCAGCCGGGCGGAGGGCTTCGGGCTGGTTGAGCGTCTGCTGAGCGACTGGCGGGAAGGGCGCAACCGGTTCGGCGCGCCGGGCGAGCGGCTGCTGGCCTGCGTCGAAGGAGAAGTGATCGTCGGAATCTGCGGCGTGAACCGTGAACCGGATCGCGCCTGCGAACGTACCGGCAGACTGCGCCGGCTGTATCTGCTGCCCGATTACCGCGGCCGGGGTCTGGCCAGCGTACTGGTCGCACGGTTGATCACCTTTGCCGGCGGGCACTGGGAGCGCCTCACGGTAAATTGCGGTCCGTTGCCGGTAGGGCCTTTCTACGAACGATTCGGATTCGTCCCGCTCGATCATTCCGGATTGACTCACTGCCTGGAGTTGACCAACCGGAACAGCGGTCTATGTTTGAGCTGAATGAGAGATGTGATACAAATAATCCCCCCGGCAACTGCTGACCGGGGATCAGGCTACTCAACCACAGGGAGATACCATGCGCGCGCATCAATTAATCATCGCTGTAATGCTGCTGCTGCTGGCGGGTTGTATCCGCAGCTTCCAGCCGCTTTACACAGAAGCGGATCTGTGTTTCGATCAGTCGCTGGTCGGCAGGTGGGTCGACCCGGGCTCGCAGGAGATCTGGGAATTCGCGCCAGGCGATGGGAAATACTACGATCTCACCTACACCGACTCAGACGGTGAGAGCGGGCTTTTCACAGTGCATCTCCTGGAACTTGAGGGTGAGCTGTTCCTCGATTTCTATCCCGGGGAGGTGGAGATCCCTGCGAACAGCTTCTACCTGTATCACCTGCTGGGCGTGCACACCATAATGCATGTCCGGCGGATCGAGCCCACGCTGCAGATGAGCAGTCCGGAGGTGGACTGGTTCGAGAAGCTCCTGGAGCAGGATCCCGGCTTCATCCCGCACGAGGTGATCGACGACAACATCTATCTGAGCGCCTCGACGGCGCGACTGCAGTCCTTCTGGCTGGAGCACCTGGAAACGGAAGGGGTCTTCTCAGAATACTGCAACATGGAGAAAACGGAGTGAGATCCCTGAACACGGATCGCCATGTTGCAGCGCACATAGTTGCGGGAGGTTTTCGAGGAACAGCGAGCGAATACTGCAACATGGAGAAAACGGAGTGAGATCCCTGAACACGGATCGCCATGTTGCAGCGCACATAGTTGCGGGAGGTTTTCGAGGAACAGCGAGCGAATGCAGTAATCTGGAGCGCGCAAAGCTGTAGCACCCCGGCGAATCAATCATCCATGCAAGTCAACAAGTCCACCCACTGCCTGAACTGCGGCACCGAGATCGGTGACGCCAACTACTGCCCCGGCTGCGGGCAGCTGAACAGCGATCGCAAGGTCTCGCTGCGGCAGCTGCTGGGTGATTTCTTCGGCGACTGGTTCGCTTTCGATTCCAAGTGGTTTCGTAGCCTGCGCCCGTTGCTGCTCAAACCGGGATTCCTCACCCGGGAGTATCTCGCTGGCCGGCGCACTGCCTACATCCTGCCCCTGCGGTTCTACATCTTCACCACGCTGCTCTTCTTTGTTCTATATTCGATGCTGGGCAATTTCCGTATAGTGGAAGAGGACCTCCTCGTCTCGCTCGACGACGATTCACTGACAGACAGCACATTGATCGCCATCGATTCCCTGCGGGTGGACAGCGGTAAAGCTCCCCTTTTCACAGCTTCCCCCGCCGCCGCGGAGTCGCTTGCAGTCGCGGACTCCGGCGCCGTTGTTGAATCCCCACTGCAGGGTCAGGACATCAGTATCGATGACAGCGCCGCCGCTGAGGATGGCTACAGCTTCTTCGAACGCAAAATAGCCTACCTGGAGGGATTGGGCGACAGGCGGGGTGCCGTGCTGGGGAAGGAGATGCTCAACCAGCTGCCGAATATCCTGTTCCTGCTGTTGCCGCTGTTCGCGCTGATCCTGAAGCTGCTCTACCTGCGTCGCCGGGTATTTTTCGTCGAACATCTGGTGTTCGCCCTGCATTTCCACACCTTTCTCTTCCTGATCCTGATCCTGACGGTACTGCTGCCGTTCGAGTACCTGGTGCTCGCGCTCTGGCTGGGCACCTTCCCCTATCTCTTCCAGTCACTGCGCGTTGTCTATGGTCAGGATCCTTTCAGAACAACTGTCAAATTTCTCCTGCTCTTCCTTATGTATTCCTTCTGTCTGATACCCGCCGCGCTGGGGCTCCTTTTCCTTTCTATAGCCACCGTTTAGGCTTTCACCCGGCCGCTAACTCCTTATATATGACGGGATTTGAACATTCGTGACAAGATACGGGTTTAATTCGTTAAAAAAATAACACTTATAAGCAAAGATATTTCACTTCTGGGAGGCGCGATTGTTGCAAATTCCTACTAATGCGTTAATATGCGAAAACAAGATTATAGTAAATAACTTTGTGCCACTTTAAGTATAGCTTTTTAAATCACTTAATGGGAGAAGCCAAATGAAAAAACTGACCTCAATCTTCATCTCGGGACTGGTACTAGCACAATTCGCCATCGCCGGTCCCTCCATCGTCGGCAGCCTGAACGGCTGGAATCCCGGCGATCCCGCCCTGGATCTGACCCTTAATGGCAACGGTGTCTGGGAGCTGACCCTGATTATGCCCGCCGGCGATTATGAGTACAAGGTCGTCGAGGGTGATACCTGGGACGACGGCAACTGGCCGGATACCAACCAGTGGATCAATCTCACCGAGGAAACCACGGTAGTCTTCTACGCCAACCTGGGCGCCAACATCGGACCGCGTGACTGGGACGAATATGTCACTCATATGAATCCGGTGGTCGCCGGTAACTTTCTCCACACCCTGGGCGGCAATGACTGGGATCCCTCCGATCTGACCGGTGAGATGTCCGATCCGGATCTGGACGGCATCTTTGAGTTCGAAGCGACCGTTCCGGAAGGTGACTGGGAATTCAAGGTTACCCTGAACCACAACTGGGATCAGAACACCAACCCCACCAACATCGGATTCCATTCCGACGGCGTCTATCCAACCGTGATCACCTACGACATGTCCAACAACGAAACCACCGTTACCGGTGTGGTCGGCCTGCTGCAGGATGTGCTGGTCACCTTCAGCGTCGACATGAGCTGCATCGATCCGATCGATCCGGACGGCGTTTTCCTGGCCGGCACCTTCACCGACTGGGGTAATGGCGAACTGCCGATGGCTCCGCTCGGCGGCGGCATCTACGCTCTGGATGTGCTGTTCGAAGAGGGTGATGCCTATCATCACGAGTACAAGTTCAAGAACGGCCACGGTGGTTGGGAAAGCATCCCCAACCGCTCGCTCGACATCGACGACACAGAACCCTTCATGATTCTGCCGACCGTCATGTTCGACGATTGGGATTGCCCGACCGAGGTCGTGTTGCCCGCGACGCTGACGCTGGCTGCCAATTATCCCAATCCGTTCAATCCGACTACCAACATCCAGTTTGCGCTGCCCGCGCCTGGCGACGCTACCCTGACCGTCTACAACATGCTAGGCAACCCGATTGCCACGCTGGTCGACGGCAACCTGCCCGCCGGTACTCACACCGTGCAGTTCAACGCTTCCGATCTGCCCAGCGGTGTCTACTACTACTCGCTGGCGAGCAACGGCGAAACCCGCACCAACAAAATGCTGCTGATCAAGTAGCAATCCGTATTTGTCAAATATGGGGAGGCTCAACATTGAGCCTCCCCTTCTGATATCAGCTCATTCTGATTGCGGCCGCTTCAAGGCGCCGCTGAATATTACCCAACGGCCGTTGCCGATCGTACCGGAGAAAACCGATGCACAAATACTTCATCCCGTTCCTTCTGCTGATTCCACTCACGGTTTTCAGCTATACCATCGTAGATGATTACAGCGACCTCGGTGCCGCGCCGGGTAATATTCTCTTCCTCAATGTGATGGACACCGGCTCGCCCCGCCTGGTGGTCGGCCTGGCACAGGATTGGGTGCCCGCTGATGAGATCACCATCCGGATCGCCTGGACGGCAGGAGAGCTGACGCTCAATCCCGACGGCACCGTGACCGGCGCTAACCGCGCTGCCGATCGAGTGGAATTCGACACCGGCAACCGGCGCTTCCCGGCGGTCCCGTTGACAACAGTGCAGCTCAACTCCCTGACACACAGCGGTGAGCTGTCCGTACAGACCCTCGACCGGGAGGGCCGCCTGCTCGACGGCACCACCCGCGAGCCGGAGCGGGATCCGCATATCTGCGCCTTCGTGCATCACGGCAACCAGGGTCTGACCTGGAGCGATGTCTTCTACGGCACCGACCCGGACGGCACCAACCGCCACTGGGCCGAATATGTCAACGACAACACTGCCTACAACGGTTTCGATGAAATCCTTGGACTGCACGACAGCTACGACATCCCGGTCAACATTCACCTTGCGCCCACGCTTCAGACTTCCGCGGACTGGTATTATGCCTCCGACGGTGGTTTCGAGGGCTTCAACGAGTGGCTGATTCGCGGTTGCGTCGAGGGGTGGGTCGGCATGATCAGTTCCGCCTGGGCGCAACACATCATGCCCTTCGTCTACGACGACATGAACGACTGGTCGGTGAACGTCGAAACCGACATGATCTCATACCGTTACGGCTACGATGCGCACTGCGCCTGGATACCGGAACGGGTCTGGGTCTCCCCCGAGGACAACGACGGCTGGGGACCGGACGCCTCCTTCGCGGTGGAGGACTGGATCGGTGACAACTGGATCCCTCACGGCGTCGACGCGGTCATCCTCGACCAGGATGTGCACTGCACCTACATGAACAACGGTTACGATGACCGCCACATTTACACCATCAGCACTCCTCACGGCGACCTCAAAATCATCCCGATGGACAACACTTTCGTCGGCAATGTCAACTGGGATCCGGGGCAGGCCTGGGACCAGCTCATCAACAGCTATGCCGACGAGCTGATAGTCTACGGCAACGACTGGGAGGTGGCGGCCGAGGTCGCCGGTTTCGGCGATCTCAATCCCGATTACCTCAACAACTATATCTGGCTGGTCAACACAATCGCCGGCAGCGGCGGCGCGGTGACGCCGGTTACGCTCGACCTGGTGCGTGACGATCCGGTTCACGCCGGCGGCCCGATCAACCTGATCAATGGGACCTACTACCTGCTGGGCGGCTATTACGGCTACGGGGCCGACTGGATCGGTGGCTATCCAGCCAATTCCTGGTACCCGGCCTGGGCGGGTACCATCAGCCACTCCGACTATCACAACCCGGGCTGGGACTACGGTACTGTCTGGACCACCGTGCACGCCACCCTGACCGGCGCTCCCGCTAACAACCTGTCGGAAACCGGGTGGTATGTGCTGATGACCAATCTGTACGAGACCGGCTGGCATGACGAGGGCGAAGTGGCCGGCTGGGAACATCGCTATTCGTCGCATATCAAGAACGCCAACGTCTATGCGCTGGCATCGCACTGGGCGAACGGGGAGTTCGCCGAGGTCACCGGCGCCTACTTCGAGGATATCGACATCGACGGTGTCGACGAACTGGTACTGCACAACGACCGGGTGTTCGCCGTCTTCGAATCGATCGGCGGCAAGCTGCAGTGGCTGTTCGCCAAAGGGGTGGACTACAACTACTCCGTGGTGGGCAACTGCGCGGCCTATTGGTCTGAAAGCGACGGCGACTACAACGAAGGCAGCAACAACCACGTAGCTTCCTTCAGTGACGTTTCGCCCTATCAGGAAAATGACCATTACGGTATGGCGGTGGCATACGATAATGTTGACGACGCCGCAGTGACCCTCACCCTCGGCGATGTCGAGAAGACCGTCAGGGTCGTCGCCGGCGAACCCTGGCTCAGCGTTACCTACTCCGTTGGAGAACAGACCGCCTGGTTCCAGAACGCCAGCACCCCCGACATGCTCAGTTTATTCTGGGACGCCGAGCTGGAGCGGGTCTGGGACCCGGAGGCGGCCTACATGGGACAACGGAAGCCGGCCAGCGGTGCCACCTGCGCGACGGTGATCGGCAACGGCGGCGCCAGCTTCAACTTTGAATTCAGTGGCACGCTGCTGAAGGGGGATGAGTTCTACGGCAGCAACGCCTTCCACTTCCTCTACTACGCCGGGTGGACGAGCGAACCGGCCCCTGACGGCGAGATCGCCGAACTGGAAATCCTCGCCGCGATGAACCTGGATCTGATCCCCCCTCGGGTGATCTCGCAGGCCGCCTACCTGGGCGCTCAGCAGCTGCTGGTGCGGTTCAACGAAGCGCTTGATCCGGTCACGTCGCAGCAGGCGGGCAACTACCTGATCTCCGGTCTGTCCCACAATCCCGGCGTTACCACCGCGGTGCTGCAGGGCAATCAGGCCGAAGTGATCATCACCCTCGACTCCGCGCTGCCGGTCGGTGAAACCGGCACCGTGACGGTCAGCAATGTGGAAGATCTCAACGGCAACCTGGTGGATCCGGCGTACAACAGCGCCGTTTTCCAGGTTCCATCCGGGCTGACGCCGCACACCATCGTCATCGACGGCCTGAACGACTTCGATCGCGATAACGAACTGATCGAGGTACTGGGGAGCGACACCCTCTTCATCACCTGGGATGCGACCGCTCTCTATGTCGGCTACAACGCCCAGTCCCTGGCCACTGCCGATCTCTTCGTCAACCTCGACACCGATCAGCAGAGCGGCTCCGGCGCTGCCAGCGGTTCCTGGGGCCGGGTCAACTTCACCAATCCATATCTGGTGGAGTACCAGGTCGCGGTCGAGGGAGGCGGCAACAGCATGCAGATCAACGATTGGAGCGGCAGCTGGAACTACCGACAGTACTGGGAACATGACGGCACCTCCTACGAAGGGTGGGCCAGCAACGGCCTGACGGAACTGGCCATCCCCTGGTACGAGATCGGCAATCCGACCGGTCTGGCTTTCTCGGTACATCTCACCCAGGAGGACAACCAGGTCACCACCGCGGCCTATCCAACCAGCAATCCTACCGGCAGCCATGTCACACTTTCCGACGTGTACCAGCTCTACATGCCCTACATCCCGGGTGAGATGCCGCTGATGGGATACCGTCCCGCTACCATGGCCGAGGACGCGCCACCGCCGGTAAGCGACCTGGCGATCGCCATCGTCGACGGCGAGGCGGTCCTGAGCTGGAGCGAGGTGCCTGGCGCCGGCTGGTACAACATCTATAAATCCGAGGTCCCTTACTTTGAGCCGGAAGGCCTGCCGTATGCGACCGTGACCGATCCCGGATTTTCCGAAACGGCCGCCGGTGGCGTTGCCTTTTATCTGGTGACGGTGGGATATTAAGCCGCAACGCTGACTGGAAGCAGCGTTGCGGAAGCTGAATTGACCGGACATTACTCATTGCCGGTCATTCAGCTTGCGCTGAGATTAACAACAGGTTCATAATTATCACATAGATTTATCACTTTCACACATAACGGAGGATTTCATGAGAAAGAGAAACTGGCTTGCCTTGATTCCCCTGCTGGTGATGGTTTCGACCGCCTCAGCCGTGATCGACTGGGCGGGTGCGATCTGGCCGCTCTCCGGCAGCAGCCATCCCTCTAATGGGGACATCGATGTCTATGTGCGCCTGCAGAAGGCCGGTGTCACCGATTCGCCCGGGCAGGGTATGGGCATTTCCGCCACCCTGTACTACAAGAGCGAAACCGATGTCGACTATGAGTCTGTCGTCGCCACCTACTACACCGACTACGGCACCGACGACGAACATGTCGCCACCATCCCGATGGCCGCTCTGGATGAGGAGTTGATGTATTTCTACTATGTGGCTTACGATTCCACCGATCAGAGCTACTACTACGACATCACCGACCAGAACATGGTGGTGCTCAACGAGACCACTCCCGGCACCTTGACCATCGTTCCCGCCACTTCGGAGACCTTCATCTTTGATGTCTGCGTGAACATGAACTGCGAGCAGGATGTGATCGGCGCCGGTATCTCCGGCAGCTTCAACGACTGGACCTTCCAGGCGCTGAGCGATGATGACCTGGACGGCATCTGGTGCGGTACCGTTGTGATCCCGGTCGGTTCGCCGCCGCACTTCGAGTACAAGTTCCGCAAGGGTATCGACGGTAACGCCGAGTGGGAAGCCACTGCCAACCGTCCTTACGACATTCCGCCGGGATCGACCGGCGACTCGGTCGTGCACTGGTGGGAAGACTTCGACTGTACCGGTGAGAATCAGGACCTCGATGTCACCTTTCGGGTTGACATGCAGTGTGTGGATGTTCCACTGGATGTTGTTTCGGTTCAGGGTGACACCAGTCCGCTGGACTGGACCGCCGGCAGCAATCCCTGCCTCGACCCCGACCTGGACGATGTCTATGAAACCACGCTCAACTTCGTATGGCCGGAGGGAGAAGACCTGACGATCCAGTACAAGTTTAACTACCTGGAGCAGGACAGTACGGAGTATATTTGGGAGCTGGGTTGGGATACCCGCGAATTGATCATTCCGGACGGCACGACCGAACCGATCCTGCTGGATGTGGTTCTGTTCAACAACGAGGAGTGCGGCTACACGACCGTGGATATCGAAGTGACTTTCCAGGTCGACATGCAGTGCTACAACCCCGCCGAATATGCAGGGGGCGTTTTCCTCCGGGGTGGCGTGCCGCCTCTGGACTGGGATCCGGGCATTACGATGGACGATCCGGAGCCTGATGCCGTCTATACTGCAACGGTTGTATTCCTCGCCGGCAGCCCGATCCATGTCGAGTACAAGTATGTCTACAGTCCGGATGGACTAGCCTTCAACTGGGAGAATATCAGCAACCGCATCCTCCTCCTCGACGACAATGAACCGGAGGTAGTGCTGCCGGTGGTCTTCTTCGACGACTGGGATTGTTCCATGACTACGGTCGACATCGAGGTGACCTTCCAGATCGACATGACCTGCCTCGATCCCGCCAACTACGCCGGCGGTGTTTCGATTCAGGGTGGTACCGCACCACTGCCGTTCTGGACGCCGGGTGAGCTGCTGCTGACCGATCCGGAAGTGGATGGCGTCTACACCACGGTGGTTACCTTCCCCGCCGGCACCAGCCCGCTGCTGGTGGAGTACAAGTACGCCCACAGCCCCAACGGCGTCGACTGGTACTGGGAAGGCTCCATTCCCAACCGCGAACTGGTGCTGAATGACCTGGAACCGACCGTAATCCTCGATCCGGTACTCTGGGACAACTGGCTTTGTCCGCCGGCTATCGTTATCTCCATCGAGACAGCCCCGGATCCGCCTTATCAGCCGCTCAACACACATTTGAACTGGGATCCGATTCCCACTGCGACCAGCTACACCATCTATGGTTCCGATGACCCGTTCTTCACTCCTGATCCTGGGAACCTGCTCGATACGACAATCTACAATTTCTGGATTGTTGCTTATTCCGGAGGGAATTACTTCTACATAGTGACCGCAAATAATTAGGCGCGGTTGATTAACTGAAACTGACGACTTCGTAGGGGCGGATCCCGAATCTTGAGGATCCGCCCCTCTTTTCTCAAGAGCACCCTCAGAAACGATACCTTCTCTGCCTGAGAACCACTATATTCAGTTCAGCAGTGTTTCCCACCTGATGAGACGGTTCTTCGTAGATTCACGCAACGATTGCTGGCGGCATAACTGTCGCTCTATACTGGTACTGATGATACTTGGACTCTATCCGATACGAACAAAGTCGATCCAACATCCGGGAGGCAATTATGAGAAAGAGAAACTGGCTTGTCATGGTATCCCTGCTGGTGATGGTTTCGACCGCTTCAGCCGTGATCGACTGGGCGGGCGCGATCTGGCCCAATTCGGGAACCAGCCATCCTTCCAACGGCGACATCAACGTCTATGTCCGCCTCTTCAAGGATGGCGTCACCAACCCGCCGGGCCAGGGTGCCGGCCTCTCCGCCACCCTGTACTACAAGAGCGAGACTGATGCCGAGTATGTTTCGGTTGTAGGAACCTACTGGCTCGACCAGGGTTCCGACGACGAACATGTCGCCACCATCCCGATGGCCGCTCTGGATGAGGAGTTGATGTATTTCTACTATGTGGCTTACGATTCCACCGATCAGAGCTACTACTACGACATCACCGACCAGAACATGGTGGTGCTCAACGAGACCACTCCCGGCACCTTGACCATCGTTCCCGCCACTTCGGAGACCTTCATCTTTGATGTCTGCGTGAACATGAACTGCGAGCAGGATGTGATCGGCGCCGGTATCTCCGGCAGCTTCAACGACTGGACCTTCCAGGCGCTGAGCGATGATGACCTGGACGGCATCTGGTGCGGTACCGTTGTGATCCCGGTCGGTTCGCCGCCGCACTTCGAGTACAAGTTCCGCAAGGGTATCGACGGTAACGCCGAGTGGGAAGCCACTGCCAACCGTCCTTACGACATTCCGCCGGGATCGACCGGCGACTCGGTCGTGCACTGGTGGGAAGACTTCGACTGTACCGGTGAGAATCAGGACCTCGATGTCACCTTTCGGGTTGACATGCAGTGTGTGGATGTTCCACTGGATGTTGTTTCGGTTCAGGGTGACACCAGTCCGCTGGACTGGACCGCCGGCAGCAATCCCTGCCTCGACCCCGACCTGGACGATGTCTATGAAACCACGCTCAACTTCGTATGGCCGGAGGGAGAAGACCTGACGATCCAGTACAAGTTTAACTACCTGGAGCAGGACAGTACGGAGTATATTTGGGAGCTGGGTTGGGATACCCGCGAATTGATCATTCCGGACGGCACGACCGAACCGATCCTGCTGGATGTGGTTCTGTTCAACAACGAGGAGTGCGGCGAGACGACAGTGGACATTCTGGTTACCTTCCAGGTCGACATGAACTGCTACGATCCTGCCGACTACGCCTACGGCGTTTCGCTTCAGGGCAGTGACCCGCCGCTGCCGATCTGGACTCCCGGTGTACTGCTGATGAATGATGAAGAAACCGACGGTGTGTTCGAAATCAGCGCCCTTTTCCTTACCGGCAGTCCGATCCATGTCGAGTACAAGTACTCCTACAGCACCAACGGTATCGACTGGGTCTGGGAGAGTGTCAGCAACCGCATCCTCATGCTGGATGACAACGAGCCGGTGGTCGTGCTGGCCCCTGTCTTCTTCGACGACTGGGATTGTAATGTCACCACGGTTCCGATCAACGTGCACTTCATAGTCGAAATGGCCTGCCTCGATCCGGCTGTCTACGCCGGCGGTGTTTCGATACAGGGCAGTGTTGCACCGTTGCCGTTCTGGAATCCCGGCGAACTGCTGCTTGATAATCCATACTCAAGTGTCTTCGACACCTATGTTGATTTCCCGGCTGGTTCTCCGCTGACGGTGGAGTTCAAATTCGCTCATAGTCCCAACGGTGTCGACTGGTATTGGGAGAACAGCATCCCCAACCGTTCAATTACCTTGAATGACGATTGGCCGATTATGACTCGAGGCTACCTGTGGGACGACTGGACCTGTCCGCTGGATGTGACGATTACCTACCTGACAGACTATGTGCAGCTGAACTGGGATCACATTCAAACGGCGCAAAACTACTACATCTATCGCTCACAGGATCCATACTTCCTACCTGATCCGTTTACGTATCACGATGAGACACCGAATCCCGAATGGAGCGAGCCATATACTGGTGGAAATTACTTCTATATCGTCACTTATGAGATTAACTGACGATCGACCGCAATCAAATGAAGAGGGGCGGGTCTCATTCTGATCCGCCCCTTTTTTATGTCGTTTTCTGTTGTATCTTTCTCATCCACAAAAACACCCTGGGGATAATACCCACCGGAGCGGAGAAAGGACCGATATGCGCAAGCTGGCAATCTTCATCACGCTGTTGACGACCTGCGCGGTTACACAGGCACAGCAGCCTCCCCCGGCGCTGACCGATCAGGGCACCCTCTACCTGGCGATCCTCTGGCACCAGCATCAGCCGCTCTATCTCGATCCGGAGCTGGACCAGCTGCAGGGGCCCTGGGTGCGTACGCACGCCACCAAGGACTATTACGACATGACCGCGGCGGTGCAGGACTATCCGGAGATCCACTTCACGGTCAACCTGACCCCCAGCCTGCTGCTGCAGCTGACCGAGTACTATGTGAACCGGCTGCTGCCGTTTCTCGATCACGAACGCAAGCGGGTCGACGCCGACCGGTTTCTGGCGGAGTGGGGCGGCAGGACCGATCCCTGGGTCGATCTGCTGCTGCGTGATACACGCGAGTTCGGCGAGACGGAGCGCGGCCTGCTGCACGATAACCCCTGGAGCTGCTACAGCATCGCCGATCCGCTGGTGGAGAAAATCCCCCGCTACCGGGAGCTGAAGTACCAGGATCCCTCCACCTACACCCTCCAGGATCTGATCGACCTGAAAGGACTGTTCTGGCTGGGTTACTTCGACCGCGATTTCCTGGACGGGCCGGTGGAGCTGGCTGACGGCTACCGGCTCGATCTGAGCGATCTGGTCGCGTTCGATGGGGATGAGCTGATACTGCGCCGTCCGCTCAGCGAGGCTGACTGCAACCGGATTCTCTATGAAAGCGTCCGCATCATGAAAGCGGTGGTCCCCCTTCACCGGCAGCTGATGTACGATCCCGATACGCATACTGGACAGGTCGAAGTCACGACGACCCCCTTCTACCATCCGATTCTGCCGCTGATCATCGATTCAGAGCTGGCCGCGGTCGCACAGCCATTCGATCCGCTGCCGCCGGCGCACAGCTGGCCGGAAGACGCCCGGGCGCAGGTGGAGCAGGCGCGACGTTTCTACACGGAGCTGTTCGGCGTGCAGCCGCGCGGGATGTGGCCGGGTGAAGGCTCCGTCTGCGCCGCGATGGTGCCGCTGCTGGCGGAGCAGGGCTTCCTCTGGTTCGCGACCGGAGACGGTGTGCTGGAACAGTCGCAACCGGCCGGTTCTCCGTTGTACTACGCCTGGGGTATTGACGGCGACGGCGGCGAACCGCGGGTAGCCGGTCTGTTTCGTGAGACATTCCTCTCCGACCTGATCGGCTTCCGCTACAAGACCTGGTGCGCCGAAAAGGCGGTGGATGACTTCCTGGAGCGGGTGCTCTCCTACGCGCCCGGTCCTGATGAACCGCGGGACCGCCTATTGACTGTGATCCTCGACGGTGAAAACGCCTGGGAATGGTATACCGAGGAATACGACGGCAAGGGCTTCATTCACGCGCTCTACCGTCGGCTGGCCGCTCTGTATCACAGCGGCCGGGTAGTGACCGTCACCCCGACCGAGTACATCCTGGGCAACCCGGCGCGGGGCGTGCCGCCGCACCCGGTGGCGGAGCTGCCCCGTCTGGAACAGCTCTGGCCCGGTTCCTGGATCAACGCTTCCTACGACACCTGGATCGGCGAGGAGGAGGAGAATCTCGCCTGGACGCTGCTGGCCGGCACTCGCGCGGATCTGATCGCCAGCGGCGCTGAGGCGCCTGACTACAGCCGGCCCGCGCCGCCGCGTGATACAAAACGCTGGTTCGAGCTGCAGGCCTGGGAAGAGCTCTACGCCGCCGAGGGGTCCGACTGGTTCTGGTGGTTCGGCGCGGATCAGACCGCCGGCGAAGGGGACAGCCAGTTCGAAAAAGGCTTCCTGGTGCACCTGCGCAACGTCTATCGTTTCCTGGGCGAAGCGGGTTACGCGGTGACGACGCCGGAGTTCCCCCCGATCCTCAAGGCTACACGGGAGCAGGGCGGGCAGGGCACGATGGCACGCAGCCTGACCGGCGTGCTGTTCCAGTGCGACGCCGGCGGGATCGAGGTGCCGGTGTCACTCTACATCGTCGGCAGCACGCCGCAACTTGGCAACTGGACGCCCAACCAGATCGCTCTGCATGACGACGGCACCCACGGCGACCTTACGGCGGGGGACGACGTCTGGTCGCTGCAGATACGCCTGCCGATCGGCGAGACCATCCGGTACAAGTACACCAATTCCGGTCAGTCCGGTGTCTGGGGCGGTACGGAGGAATTCCCCGGCCCCGGTCATGATCGCGAGCTCACGGTCGACAAAGGAACAGTTGTCTTAGATAGGTACGGCGTGCTAAATTAAACAATTCGAGACGGGGTCGCCGGCCGCCTGTATCAAGGGCTTTTCCGGATCAGGCAGTTGAAGCCGCCGGTGCGATCCCCTCACCCGCCCAAGTTGGAGTTCTGTTTGTCGATCAGGAAGACTCTGTTCAGAACCGGAATCCTCCTCCTGCTGCTGACCGCCGCCGGTCTGCTCTCCTCCTGCAGCCGGGAAACCGACCGCATCCGGGTGACACTCTGGCACCAGATGTCGGTCAGCGAACGGGATGTCCTGGCGCAGGCAATCGAGCAGTTCAACGCCAACCAGAGCCGGATCGAGGTGGTGGCGCTCTTCCGCGAGACCGAGGAATTGCGTTCCGGCTACCAGGCCGCGGCGCTGGCCGGTACCGGTCCCGACCTGATCTACGGTCCCTCCGATCAGATCGGACCGTTTTCCACCATGGGCATCATCCGGGCGCTCAATCCCTACTTTTCCGAACTGGAGCTGCGGGAGTTTCTCGACAAGGCGCTGACCAGCATCGGCGATTCCCTTTACCAGATCGGCGACCGGATCGGCAACCACCTCACGCTGGTCTACAACCGCGAACTGATGCCGGTACCGCCGCGTGATACGGACGAGCTGATCAGCATGGGCAAGGAGCTGACGCGCGACCTGGACGGCGACGGCCGCATCGACCAGTACGGTCTGGTCTGGAACTATACCGAGCCCTATTTCTTCGTGCCGTTCCTGACCGGCTTCGGCGGGCGTCTGCTGGACGAGCAGAACCGCCCCGATCTCAACAAACCGGCGACCATCAAGGCGTTCCAGTTTGTCAGCGCCCTGCGCGATTCGCACAAGATCACGCCGATCGAATGCGATTACAACGTGGCCGACGCGCTCTTCAAGGAGGGCCGGGCCGCCATGCTGATCAACGGCGACTGGTCCTGGCAGAGTTATCTGGAAGCCGGCATCGACATGGCGATCGCGCCGATTCCCCGCGTCACCCTGACCGGCAAATGGCCGGCGCCGCTGGTTTCGCCCCGCGGCTATTCGCTCAACGTCAATTCCGACAGCGTGCACACCAGCGCCGCGCTGTTGTTCATGAAGTACATGCTCAGTCGCGACATCCAGGAAGCCTTCGCCACCCAGGTGAAGGTGCTGCCGTCGCACAAACAGCTGCAGGCGGACCCGGAGCTGATGAGCGATCCGATTCTGCGCAATTCCGCCCTGCAGATGTCCTACGGTACGCCGATGCCGGTGGTCAGCGAGTTGCGGGCGGTCTGGGACGCCATGCGCCCCGTCTACCAGGCGGTGCTCGGCGGCTACCTGCCTCCCCGCCCCGCCGCCAGGATGATCCAGCAGGATGCACTCAGCAAGATCGAGGAGATGAACCTGGACATCGAGGGGGGCAGCTTCGCCATCGGTTTCCGGTTGACGCTGCTGCTGCTGGCGGTCTTCGGCGGGCTGTGGCAGCGCCGCAATATCGCGTTGTTCCTGCAGACGCTGAAGAAGAACCGCCTGGCCTACTACATGATCCTGCCGGCGGCGGTCGTAATCCTGTTGACGATTCTCTATCCTTTCGTCTACAACCTGGTCCTCTCCTTCTCCAACATGTCGCTGCACAACTTCCGGAACTGGGAGATCGTCGGTTTCCAGAACTACCTGAAAGTCTTCAGCGAACCGATCTTCTATACCGTGTTCGGCAAGACCATCCTCTGGACGGTGTTGAACCTGCTGTTTCACGTCTCGCTGGGCGTGATGCTGGCAGTGGTACTGCACCGTTACCTGCCGGGGAAGGGGATCTACCGCATGCTGCTCATCCTGCCCTGGGCCATTCCACAGTACATCACCGCCCTGACCTGGCGCGGCATGTTCAATGCGGAGTACGGCGCCATCAACCTGGTGCTGACCAAGTACCTGAGTCTGCCGATGATCAACTGGCTGCACCAGCCGGCGGAGGCGTTCAGCGCCTGCGTCGTGACTAATGTCTGGCTCGGTTTTCCATTCATGATGGTGATCGCGCTGGGTGGGCTGCAGTCCATTCCCCTGTCGCTGTACGAAGCGGCGTCGGTCGACGGCGCCTCGAGGCTGCGGCAGTTTTTCACCATCACGCTGCCGCTGCTGAAGCCGGTGATGATGCCGGCTATCGTGCTGGGGACGATCTGGACCTTCAACAACCTGAATGTGATGTGGCTGGTTTCCAACGGCGGCGAGCCTGGCGACCACACGCACATCCTGGTGTCTTACGTTTACAAGGCGGCTTTCAACCTTTACCGCTACGGATATGCCGCGGCGCTCTCAGTGTTGATCTTTCTGATCCTGCTGGCGCTCGGCGTTACCATGTTGAGACGTTCGCGGGCGACGGCGAGCGTATATCATTGATGCGCCCGGGCCGGAGGCGGCGGTGAACAGAGACCGCACGCGGCGCCGGAAGCAGGGTCGCAAGACCCGGAGGAAACGATGAGAAAAGACCCGGTATATCTGCGGATCCTGATCTATGTGGGACTCACCGTTTTCACCCTGATCACGCTGTTTCCCATCATGCGGGTCGTCTCCATCTCCCTGCGTCCCGGCAGCCAGCTGCTGAGCACCTCACTGGCGCTGATCCCGGAGAATTGGACCTTCGCCGCCTACTGGGAGCTGCTCTTCGAACGGCCGTTCCTGATCTGGCTCTGGAACAGCACGCTGATCGCCCTGACGGTGACTCTGACCGGCGTCGCGCTGGCTGCCACCGCCGGCTACGCCTTTTCCCGTTTTCGTTTTATCGGACGGGGCGCCGGCATGATCGGGTTGCTGACGACGCAGATGTTCCCCGCCACCATGCTGCTGCTGCCGCTTTACATCATCATCGCCTACCTGCACCTGATCAACACCTTCATCGGCTTGATCATTCTCTACAGCGCTACGGCGCTGCCGTTCTGCATCTGGCAGATGAAGGGCTTCTTCGACACGATTCCCTTCAGCCTGGAGGAGGCGGCGCGTATCGACGGCTGTACCCGCTGGAGCGCTTTCTACAAGGTGATCCTGCCGCTGGCGGCGCCGGCACTGGTCATCACCGCGCTGTTCTCCTTCATGACCGCCTGGTCGGAGTACATCGTCGCCGCCCAGATCCTGCAGGATGAACTGCTCTACACCCTGCCGCTGGGTCTGAAGGCGTTTCAGACCAACATGAACACGGAGTGGGGTCTCTATGCTGCCGCTTCGGTGCTGGTGTCGATTCCGGTGGTGATTCTCTTTCTGGTACTGAGTCGCTGGCTGGTCTCCGGCTTGACACTCGGCAGCGTCAAGGGCTGATCGGCCTTCGATCTCAGCCCCACCCATCCCTTTCAGATCTACTGTTTTCGATGTATATTCCGAAGTGAGCTATCGACACTGCGGCGGGGATCGCGCCGTCGTCAGGGAGGAGAGCAACGATGTATCCAACCGCGCGCTGGTGGGAACAACGGTCCGACGGCCGGATTCATTGCCGGCTCTGCCCGCGGGAATGCCTGCTGCGGGAAGGTCAACGCGGTTTCTGCTATGTGCGGCGCGTGGAGGAAGGCCGGCTCCTGACCGAGGGTTACGGCAGCGCTACCGGTTTCGCCGTCGACCCGATCGAGAAGAAACCGTTCTACCACCTGCTGCCCGGCGGCAAGGCGCTCAGTTTCGGCACCGCCGGTTGCAACCTCGGCTGCAAGTTCTGTCAGAACTGGACGACGACCAAGTCCAGTGCTACCCAGCGGCGCCATCAGCGGCTCGCGCCTGATCACCTGGTGCGACTGGCGGAGAACAGCGGTGCCGCCGCCCTCTCCTACACCTACAACGAACCGACCATCTTCGCCGAGTATGTCACCGAAGCGGCAGCCGCGGCGCGGGCAGCCGGCATCCTGAACCTGATGGTGACCAACGGTTACATCTCTCTCGACGCCGCACCGGAGGTCTATCGCG
This sequence comes from uncultured Bacteroidia bacterium, assembly GCA_964517435.1. Taxonomy (GTDB): domain Bacteria; phylum CAIWAD01; class CAIWAD01; order BS150m-G50; family BS150m-G50; genus BS150m-G50. Next base: position 54,619 of record CAZFEC010000012.1, read on the forward strand.
ACATCGACGGCGCCAACGTCGATCTCAAGAGCTTCTCCGAGGATTTCTACCGGCGTCTCACGCTGTCCCAACTGCAGCCGGTCCTCGACTTCCTGCTCTGGCTGCGGGAGCAGACCGACGTCTGGATCGAGATCACCACCCTGTTGATCGAGGGCTACAACGACGAGCCGGCTGAGATCAGACAGCTGTCCCGGTGGGTGCGCGATCACCTCGGTCCGCACACCCCCCTCCACTTTACCGCCTTCCACCCCGACTACCGCATGGCCGACCACCGCCGCACCAGCACCGCCACCGTGCTCACGGCGCGTGAAATCGCGCGCGGCGAAGGAATGTATCACGTCTACGCCGGCAATGTGATACACGACGAAAGCCAGCAGACCTATTGCCCCGGTTGCGGTGCGGTTGTCATCGAACGCGACTACATGTCACTGCGGAGCAACCGCCTGCGGAACGGCCGCTGCCCGGAATGTGATACGGAAATCGCGGGGGTGTTTTAGAAGATCCGTTTGTTGAGTAGAGCTTTGTCTGAAGTACCTATCCGTAATTGGATTTATGGCGCCATCAAGGCAAGGTATGGCATCCGTTCGGTTGATCTCGCGAAACAGCAACTAGCAGTCGCGGCGTCCGAAAGCCATTTATGGGATGGCTTTCGGACGAGCTTTCCAACCCACCTACCGCGACTGCTGCAGAACTCAGCACAACGCCCTTACCAATGACGTTGAAGATTCTAACAATTAGCGTTGTGCTTTGAGGTCTGCTGCTAGTGAAGCGAGATCGAGCGAACGAATGATGCCTCCCGCAGCCTTGTCGGGCGCCTAAGCTCCTTTCTTTTGCTACTTTTCTTTTGAGCCAAAAGAAAAGTAGATCAGAGCATAACAGGTTGCAAATCGCGCAACTCCAGCAGGTGAAACCGTTACTTCAGAGTGCGACAGGTTGCAAATCGTGCATCACTTCAGTGCGGGGGAAGAGGCTGCGGACGCTGTCCGCCATCTCTTCGATGCGGGCGGGTGAATACGAGGGATTGTAGTGTGCCAGGAGCAGTCTTTCCACGCCGGTGCGCCGGGCGATATCGGCCACGCCGGGAGCGTGACTGTGGCCGTGCAGCGACTTGAATTCATCCTCGGTATCGGCGGTGAGAAACTCGTAGTCGCGGCGATCCCACCAGCACTCGTGCATTAAAACCCTGGCGCCGCGGGTGTTCTCCACCGTGTCCTCGGTACAGGCGGTATCGGTGGCGTACATCAGCAGATCGGCGATGCGGAAACTGCAGGAGGGATTGCTGTGTTTCTGCTTGGCGATAGTGACCGGAATGCCGGCCACATCGTTTTCTCCCAGCTGATAATCGTAGAAATGAACCGGAAAGGGGAAGTCCTGCGGAGGCACCGGCGAAAAGGGCGGGGCGTTGAATCCGGAGATAACCTGCTCGGTGGTGGTATCGTAGAGCGCCTTGCCCGGTCCGTAAACATGCAGCTCCTGATCGCGGAAGACTCCGTTCATGAAGAAGAAACCGATGATGTGGTCGAGATGAAAATGGGACAGCAGCAGATGAATCGAATCGTAGCGCTGAATCGTGTTGTTCAGCTGCTTCAGGTTGGCGATACCGGAGCCGGCATCGAGCAGGAACAGGCGCCCGTTGTATTCCAGGGTGAAAGACATGGTCTGCCAATCATGATGCGGCATCCAGCCGGCACATCCGAGTGGCGTTAGACGGGGCATTCTCTTATCTCCCTATTGCGACGGGTTAACAGTTCCCGCCCTGATTACATCAAGTACAATACTCAAATACAGACTTAAAGAAAAAACATTTCCGATCTCGCGCTGTGACCTGGTTCACACCGGCGGTGTAGAGATAATGCCTGTTGCCTCTGAGTTACCCCCAGAGGCGTTACCTAGGGCTGAAAAACCGCGGTGATTGCGCTCCAGGTTTTTTTTCGACACTTTGGACCGGTAAATTTACACCGTAGCGACTCAACCGGATCGTACCGGTTGAAGGTACTTGCCGCTGATCCATCCTCAGGAGCGATTTTGTACGACGCTGAAACCGCCGCTTTACTGAAACCGTTTGTGACCAACCTCGATCAGCCGGTCTATTGCCTGCGCAATCTCCCGCCGGAGGTGCAGGCGGTTCTTTTCGCCTATGTCAGCCGCAGTCCAGCCAGTTTTCGGGACAACCTGCTGAAGCTGCTGCGCGATGAGGAGCTGGCTCTGTCCGGCGCCGGCGGTGATGCGATGACCACGGAGCGCACCCGCGCCTTTCACGAGAAGTGGGTGATCCGGTACGGCCACGGGTCGGTGGCGGAGCACGCCGATCTCAAGTTCGCCCTGGAGGATGTCTCCATCATCGCCAGCAAGGTGATCGAGGACCACCGCCTGGCCGGTTACACCGAGAAATCCACCCGCTACCAGCATTTTTCGGAAGACCGGTTCTACTTCGACGCGGCGGTGGCGGCCTCGCCGCTGGCGGAACCGGCCCGACGGCTGGTGGCGGATCTCTACGCAATGTATCACGCCGCGCTCGAACCCATCCAGAATTACTATGCCGGCCTGATGCCGCGCGGCGACGCCGGCGAGCGCGCCTGGCGGAATTCGGTACACGCCGCCGCGCTGGATGTGATACGCTACCTGCTGCCGGCAGGCACCAGGACCGCCCTCGGTATCAGCATCAACGCTCGTGAAGCGGCTTACGCCATCAGTCGTTTTCTCAGCCATCCCCTGGCGGAGCTGCGCGAGATCGGTGAGGCTATGTTGTGGGAGGGGCGCCGGATCGCGCCGACGCTGCTGAAGCATGCCCGGCTCAACGAATTCCGCCGAGCGCGGGAAGCGCTGTTGCAGCGGGAGGCGGCCACGGTGGCGGTCGACGACGGAGAAACGCCGAGCGGCGTGCAGCTGCTGGAGCACGATCCCGGCGGCGAAGACCTGGTGCTCGCCGGGCTGCTGTACGAACAGGGGCAAACCGATTTTGCCGCGCTGCTGCGGCAGGTGCGGGAGATGTCTCCAGCGCGCAAACAATCGTTGTGCAGCGACATCATGCGCCGGCGAGGTCCCCACGACCAGCCGCCGCGGGCCTTTGAATTGACCGCTTACCTGATGGAAATGGTGCTGGACTACGGCGCTTTCCGGGATGTGCAGCGGCATCGGATCGCCACTCAGCTGAACCCGCTGCCGACCGTGATCCACGGCTACGAAACGCCGCAGGAATTCGCCGCGGTCGGTCTGGAGGAAGAATACCACACGCTCATGCGGCGCGCCGTCGACCTGCACCGGCAGCTGGCAGCCGATTTCCCCGACCAGGCGGTTTACTTCATACCGCTGGCCTTTCGCAAACGAATCCTCTTCCGCTGGAACCTGCGGGAGGTATTCCACTTCGTGGAGCTGCGCTCCTCCCCCCAGGGACACGAATCCTACCGGCGCATCGCCCAGCAGGTGTATCACGCCGTGGCGCGGGTGCACCCGCTGCTGGCGCAGTTCATCCGGGTGGATCTGAACAGCTATGGGTTGGGAAGGTTGGACGAGGAGATACGTAACGAGACTTCTCCCCGGGCCTGATCGGCTGGGGGCTGGTTCTCCGCTACAGTTCCTGCTTGGCGCCCGGCTTACCGTGGCACTGTTTGTATTTCTTGCCGCTGCCGCAGGGGCAGGGATCGTTGGGTCGCGGTTCCTTGGTTTTGCGCACCGGTTGCGGCTTGCCGCGGGACGCTTCCCGGCTTTCCCGCGTGGTTACCGCCGGCGCCGTGCCGCGCAGACCGTCCACACTGCGATGCACTGTCTGAGTGGGGTGCTGCGTCTTGGTGGTCAGATCTAGGTCGTCCGCCTTGATTTCGAGCTGGGCGCGGTTAATGAACTGTACGGCGTCGCGGTTAATGTCCATCAGCATCTGCGTGAACATGTCAAAGCTCTGCTTCTTGTATTCGGTCAGCGGATTCTTCTGCGCGTAGGCCTGGAAGCCGATTCCCTCCTTCAACATATCCATTTCGTGGAGATGCTCTTTCCAGTGGTGATCGATAGTGGTCAGCATCGCGAAGCGGATCAGCCTGTCCATCAGGTCATCCTGCAGCAGCGTGCGTTTACGCTCCAGGTTCTCGGTGCTGACGCGGCGGACGAACTCCAGCAACTCCTCGCTTTTGAGGGAATGCCGGTCGCTGAGTTCTTCAAAAGTGACGCCCAGTATCCGTAGTCCCTCCGACTGCAGTTCTTCCCAGTTCCAGTTGTCGGCGCGCACCGTCTCACCGGTGAAGCGCTCCACCAGGTCCTCCGTATAATCCTCCACCATCTCGTCCAGGAACTGCTGCAGGCGGCGTCCTTCCAGGATGTCGCGGCGCTTATCGTAGATCACCTTCCGCTGCTGGTTCATCACATCGTCGTACTCCAGCAGGTGCTTCCGGATGACGTAGTTCTGTTCCTCCACCCGCTTCTGGGCACGCTCGATCGACTTGGTGATCATGGAGTGGGTAATGACCTCCCCCTCCTTGACCCCCAGCCGGTCCATGACGCCGGCGATGCGGTCGGAGCCGAACAGGCGCATCAGGTCGTCTTCCAGCGACAGGTAGAATTCGGAATAGCCGGGGTCCCCCTGCCGGCCGGAGCGGCCGCGCAGCTGGAGGTCGATCCGGCGTGATTCATGCCGCTCCGTACCCAGGATGTGGAGACCGCCGCTGGCGTGCGCCTTGTCGCCCGGCTCCTTCCCCCAATGTATCACACCCGCGCCCAGTTTGATGTCGGTACCGCGGCCGGCCATGTTGGTGGCGATGGTCACCGCGCCTGGTTCGCCCGCCTTGGCCACGATCAGCGCCTCTTTGTGGTGCTGCTTGGCGTTGAGCACATGGTGGGGGATCTTCTCCCGCTTCAGCATCTTGCTGAGGATTTGTGATACATCCACCGAGGCGGTGCCGACCAGGACCGGCAGCTTCTGCTGGTGCAGCTCGCGAATCCGCCCCACGCTCGCCTCCATTTTCTCCTTCTTGGTCTTGTAGACCATGTCGTTGTTGTCGTCGCGGTTGATCGGCTCGTTGGTGGGGATCACCACGACATCCATGCCGTAGATATCGAAGAACTCGTCCGCTTCGGTGGCGGCGGTACCGGTCATCCCGGCCAGCTGGTCGTACATCCGGAAGAAGTTCTGCAGGGTGATGCTGGCGACCGTCTGCGTCTCCTGCTGAATGCGGACACTTTCCTTCGCCTCGATCGCCTGGTGAAGCCCGTCGGAGAAACGGCGGCCGAACATGATCCGCCCGGTGAATTCGTCGACGATCTGCACCTTGCCGTCCTGCACCACATACTCCACATCCTTCTCGAACAGCGAGTAGGCCCGCAGCAGCTGCGAGATGTTGTGGATGCGTTCCGAGCGTTCGCTGAAGTCGCGACTCAACTCGTCCTGCCTGGCCAGCTTCTCGTCGTCGGAAAGCGACTCGTCGTCCTGGATGCGGACGATCTGCACTGAAAGATCCGGCAGCACGAACATGCTCTCGTCGCCGCGGGTGTACTCCGCCATCCTGGCACGCCCCAACTCCGAAAGGTCGATGATGTGCGATTTCTCGTCGAGGGAATAGAAGAGCTCCTCGTCGATGAGGTGGAGGCTCTTTTCGCGCAGGAAGTCGTTCTCCACCTGGGTGATCAGGATCTTGATGCCGGGATCCTCGGAAATCCAGTTGGTGAGTTCACTGTTCTTGGGCGCGCCGCGGAATACTTTCAGAAGCAGGATACCCGCCTCGTAACGTTTCTTTTCATCCTCCTCCGCTTCCTGCAGCATCTCCCGCGCCTCCTTCAGGAAGCCGGATGTGAGACGCCGCTGGTCGCGCACCAGCTTTTCGACCGGCCCCTTCATTTCGCCGAACTGGTGGGTGGAGTGCTCCACCGGACCAGCGATAATCAGCGGTGTCCTCGCTTCGTCGATCAGGACCGAATCCACCTCGTCCACGATGGCGTAGTTGTGCACCGGCTGGCACATCTCGGCCGGGTCCAGCACCATGTTGTCGCGCAGGTGGTCGAAACCGAATTCGCTGTTGGTACCGTAGGTGATGTCGCAATGGTAAGCCTTGATACGCTCGGGCGGTGGCATGCCGTTCAGCACCACGCCGACGGAAAGCCCGAGGAAGCGGTAGACTTCCCCCATCCACTCGGAGTCGCGCTGGGCGAGGTAATCGTTAACGGTGATCAAGTGGGCGCCCTTGCCGCTCAGCGCGTTGAGATACAGCGGCATCGTCGCGACCAGCGTCTTACCCTCACCGGTGGCCATTTCGGCGATACGGCCTTCGTGCAAAGCAATGGCGCCGATCAGCTGCACATCGTAAGGCACCATGTTCCAGGTCACCGGCTGACCGGCGGCGGTCCACTCCTTACCCAGCAGGCGTTGACAGACCTGCTTGACGACGGCGAAAGCTTCGTACATGATGTCGTCTTCGGTCTCCCCCGCCTGTAGACGCTCGCGAAATTCATCCGTTTTGGCGCACAGATCGGCGTCCGACAATTCCTCAAATTGCTTGAAATACTCGTTGATCCGGGCGACGCGCGGCTGGTAAACCTTGATGGTTTTGTCACGGCTGGTCTCCCGGTCGCCGAGAAATCTGCGGAATATCGATTTAAGCATAATGGCTCCCGTTGTGCCGGCACGGCCGCACCTCTTGAGATGCGGCCAGTTGCTTTATAAAAAGTGTAGTATTTCCCGATTACACTGTCCCAGCAGTTTTAAGAAGTGCGGGAAATACTACAAGGTAATGCTCGTCACATCTTATGAAGACGGACATCTCTTTGCGAGCATTACCCAAGCTACCGCAGAAATCCAGAAGACGCAACAGTTTGACCCGCCCCGCTGAATGTGTAGATTGATTCAGAAATCGGCATCGGTATCGCAATCGCTATCGGAATTCTGGACTCGAGTATATCATATCAACTCTCGATACCGACACCCGATACCGATACCGAACAACCTGAAAGCGGAAACGGAGTATAGATGGTCGAATTCGATCTGAACCGGGAGGAAAAACGTCTGCTGCTGCGGGCAGCGCGGGCTGCCATCCAGCGGCGGTTGAGCGGCGGTGACCGCGAGGAAGTCCAGGCGTCCGGCGCGCTGGCGATCCCCTGCGGTGCCTTTGTCACTCTGCATCTGCGCAAACAGCTGCGCGGCTGCATCGGCCATCTCGAGTCGGATCAATCGCTGCTGGAGACGGTGGAGCGGATGGCGGTGGCCGCCGCTTCTGACGATCCCCGTTTCCCCCCCCTGAGCGACGCCGAGCTGCCGGAGATCGAGCTGGAGATCTCCGCACTCTCCCCATTGTGGCCGGCGACCGACTGGAGTGAATTCGAGGTGGGTGAACACGGCGTGCTCCTGCGCAAGGGATTCCACCAGGCGGTTTTCCTGCCGCAGGTGGCGCCCGAGCAGGGGTGGGACGCGGAAACGACCCTCACGCATCTGGCGCTGAAAGCCGGCTTGCCGGCTGAAGCCTGGCGGGAGCCGGACTGTCGCTTCCAGCTGTTCACCGCCATTGTGTTCTCGGAGGGGGATGCCTAGTAATTGTGTCATCGTGGAATTACAAGATCAAAAACCCTGCCTCTTCGTTTCACGCCCCGGGTTGAATGATTCCGGCACCAGGTCCGTTCAGAGATGTTTCACCCGGGTCTATAGCTGTGTCGCCCGCAATACGGGCTGGTGCGCGTTGCCGCGGTTTCAACAGCCCCTTGGGCGACAGGAATCCAGCCCGGGTGCCACAAGCTGCGAATCAACGTCTCACATCTGTATCAGACATCACCTTCAAACGATTGCGTTTGAGAGGCCATTTCTTTATCAATATCAATCATACTCATTGCGTGAAGTTACCTCCATACGCATCAGCTCTCTAACAGCAGATGACCACGATGACAACTGAAACCGCTGTCAAAGATGTCCAGTTGAACCGGGTTCCGGTTCGCCTCCCCGCCGGTCTGCTTTCTCTATTACTGCTTCTCATTGCATTCATCTCCACCGCCCATGCCGAAACCCATGTGTCCGGTGAGATCTACGGCAACTGGGATCCTTCCGGAAATCCCTGGATAGTTGATTCCGCATGTGTCATACCCTCTGGTCATACTCTCGACATTGAGCCGGGCTGCGAGATTCTGATCGAGTGGTGGGGAAGCCCGCAGATTCGTGTGGACGGGATTCTGAACGCTGTCGGCACAACGGCTGACAGCATAACGGTGACGGCGGAATGGTCGGACCTCGATATCAGCTGCTTTGAGTTGACTTCCGGCGCCGCGCTGCATATGCAGTACCTCCGCTATACGGCCGATGATCCGGGCGTACTGATACAGGGGTGCGAGAACCAGGGTATCACGAACTTGAACCACCTGGAAGCGCCGCTGGGCGGGGTGTGGATTTACAGGGATGGCCTGCTGCTGGAGGATCTTCAACTGTATCAACTGTGGGTTGAGGGTTCGAATGTCACGATCTCCCGCACCGATTGCCAGGAGACGCTGCGGCTGACGCCTTTCTGGTTTGAGCCGGGCACGCTTCAGAATTGCAGCGCGAGCAGGATAAGTCTTTATCGAGGTGACTTCACCCTGAACTCCACACTTTCAGATTCCGTGAACGCCACTCGTTGCACGCTTGAGATGGATTCCTGCACTGTAAATATGCTGCTGGAGTTGAACGCCGACCTGGCTTCGCTTTCACTTGCCGCGACGGACTGCCAGTTACAGGAGATCGCGGCGATCTGGCCAGTCGATCTGGAACTCACGAACTGCACTTACAGCGATCTCTGGGAATGGATGAGCGGAGGTTCCGACTTCATCCTCAATTCCTGCCAGGGCGACAACATCGAAGTGGAGTCTATCGACGAGTTGACCTTGGACGGTTGCAGCATCTACGAGGAAATCAGTCTGGAGGATGATGTAACCGCGACCATAACCGGCTCGCAGGTCAACCGCATCCACGGCTGGGGATTCTCCGGTGTGCTTACGATTCAGGACAGCCAGTTGAACGGGCTCTATTCCAGAACCACTAGCGATCCCAATCCAGCCCAGCTTTACATCAATCATTGTATCTTTCTGCTCGACTCGGAGGAGGATGAAATCAATCTGGGCAGGCAGCTGGCGACCTTTCAGAACAACACCTGGTTCGACACCCGCCCCGGCGTGCAGCCGCTCTTCCAGATCGACGGTGAGTCTGTGGTGGTCTTGCAGAACAACATCACGCAGGGGGGGCGCTACGTTTTCGAGGTGGAGCCGGAAAGCGTAATCGAAACCGACTACAACATCTTTACCGACTACTTCCAATTCGAGAAGCCGGACTACCAGGGTAATTACTACATGACACCCGGTGCGAATGACATATTGCAGAGCGAACGGGTTTCCTATACACGCGGGGAGACCTTCGCTCATCCCCTGCCCGGTTCTCCCGCTATCGACAGCGGTATCGATCTCTTCGGACCGGACCCGGACGGTTCACCTCCCGACCGGGGAGCGTTCCCCTACGATCACTACCGTGATTATCCCCCCTACATCATGGCGGAAGAGGCGGTGGAAATCTTCTGGGGGCAGGATCTGCAACTCCCTCTGCGGATCCTGGACGATCAGTCTGCGCAAATCCTCCTGGCCGACGCGCCGGGCTGGCTCTCTCTCGACACAACATCGGATCCGGACACATCTTTTCTGGTGGGTCTGGTACCTCAGGACAGCGACAGCACCACGATACTGCTGCTGGGCGAGGACGGGATCAACACTGCCGATTCGCTCTTCCTGGAGTTGCAGGTGCTGCCCTATACGATCATCGGTGGGGAGATGAGTGGCGTGCTCAGCGTCGCCAACTCCCCGTATTATTTAAGTCAGGATCTGGTAGTACCGGAGGGGGAGACCTTGATCGTGGAACCGGGCGTGGATGTGCAGGTAAAGTATTGTCCGGATTACGAGGCGCAACTTGCAATAAGTGTGTTTGGAAATCTAGTAGTGCAAGGATCTGAAGGAGATACTATTCGATTTCGCAAGCCCGACTGGGAAACTGGAACAGTGATGAGTTCTTGGTGGAAAGGGATACAAGTCGTTGGAACTGAAATCGCACCAATTCGCCACACGGAGATTTCAAATGCATGGTTTGGCCTCAACCTCATCGGCTCCAACGCTCATGTAAGTCATTCCAGAATCACAAACTACCTTGGAATCTTGGCTGAAGATTCTAGTTCTGTCACAATCGATACGACATGCTTCTACTCTGATGATAATAATGAATTTATCTATGACGGTGGTGTTGAGAACAGATCTTGTTCCAATATGCAAATTAATGGATCGGAGTTCTACTCAAAAGGAGGAAGCGGTTTCCGGGCGCATACCAATGTTTATAACACGCGGTTCTTTGAGACAACAATTGATGCAGGTTCTTTATCACAGGACACAGTATTTGCAGTGGTGGATTCATGTACATTCAACACTTCCGAACATATCCCTCGTAAGTGCATACAGGCAAATATCGCAGATATACTAGTGAGAAATGTTTCTATTGACGACTATGACTACGGATTGTATTTGTCGTCCAGCTACAACCACTTGATTCAGAACGCTATTATTACTCAATGCCTCTACGGAATGTACTCCCGTAACAATGATGATCACGAAGCAGAACTACAAAACTGCGATTTCTACGAAAACAATACGGCACTTGAGATCACTGACGAGATTGATGTATCAGTAAGGAACTCTATACTTCGTAACAATGAACTGGCTGTTGATGGCAATGATTCGTGTAACATTAGTCTGACGTACAACGATTTCTGGGGAAATGATACTCTGTTTATGTCAGTTGACAGCACCTACGGTATTGTGGAGTATGTAAATGCAAATGGGGATTCCTGTGATGCTTACGGCAATCTATTTCTTGATCCCTTGATTGGATTCGACGAGGAACATCCTTTCCGGTTGGCTTCTGATTCGCCATGTATTAATGCCGGTGATCCTGCTGACCAGTACTTTGACTTGGATGGATCCATTAATGATATCGGGGCACTTGGCGGTCCCCATGGGATTTTCCCCACTTATGTTGAATCTGTTGTCGACACTTCTTCCACAGCACCTCTAACCTTCTTTCTTGGTCAGAGCTATCCTAATCCCTGCAATGACGCCATGGTGATACCATTCTCATTACCCTACTTGTCCAATGTGAAGATAGTGGTCTACAATATCCTTGGCCAACGAGTTCAGGTTCTGACTGACCAGCGTTTTGAACCGGGGCATTATCGGATAAATGTTGACTTAGCGGGCTACTCAAGTGGATTGTACTTCTATACAATGAAAAGCGGAGCCTTTAGGGACTCACGTAAGTTCACAATCGTCAGATGATGATTCAAACGGGAGGATCATGAAACGTTTAATTGTACTGTTTTACTTGTTTTCGCTCACAAATGCTCTATTAGGGCAAACTAGTGTTGATCAAGGAGATATTAGCGCTGGATACACCTTCGAAACAGGTGTTGTTTACGAAATCCAGTTGCAGGATGCTTATGACCCTTCATTCATGTATTGGTATCATCAGGATCACCAATTGGTTCAACCGGACGGAGCGAGAATCACTTTTCGAGAAGGCACCATTCTTGAATTCGTTGATGGTGCTGGTCTATCCCTAGGTAGGGGTCCAATTAGCCTTGAAGGAACAAGTGCAAATCCGGTAACCTGTCGTTCGGCAAGTGGAAATGGGTATGGGAATTGGCGTGGACTTGAGTTTTTATGTGGAGTTGCTGATCCAGGAGAAATCCCTGAGGAACTGACTCACATTGAAATCACAGATGCGGATTTCGGAATATACCTTCAGGATCCATCTACAATCAATATTCATGAAATCAACACCTCCTGGTGCCAAGTCGGTATTTATATAAATGGTGGCTCCGGAGTGACTATACATGATTCCCAGTTTGAGGTAGGCGAGGTCGATTATCTTGAACATGTTAGCATGATCTTCAATTATCGCCCAGGCATGGATATCGTCGCGGACTCTACAGAAGAACTGGAAATCTTTAATCTGGATATCCACTATGGATATTGCGCTGTTCTTGGCACTATTTGGCCATTTGATGGCTTTACACGTCTGGGAAGTCCGATTCATATCCAGAACTCCCGTGGAATCACAATAGAGAATATCACAGCAGTTAGTACGTTAGATAATGTGCAACAAGAAATCCCTTTAAATCCAACGCTGATTACCCTATGCGCTTCAGATGCAGCCTCCCCCTATGATGCATATGTCGAAAGGGTATCTATTTCAAATATCACAGGATTGTTTACTCAACCACAGTTTGCCGGAAGTGATGAA
>CAZFEC010000013.1:0-56664 GCA_964517435.1 uncultured Bacteroidia bacterium
CCATCAAGTCTATCTGTCGGGTTAAACGAAATTCTTTTCAAGAATGAGTATATGTACCCCCTTTTCTAAATATTCCTGCTAAAGATGCCTTGGTCCGGGCTCGATAAATAGAACTGTAGGAGCCTTCACAAAACTGTAGGAATCTTCTACCGACAAGGCTTCCGGAGTCAACCGGCTCCCCTGATACGATCGACGATGCGATCTTCGATCGTCGAAGGCGGTTACGATGTGATTTCGATCGGAACCAAGATAAAATCGAGAAAGCAGCAGGGAAAACCGCACACAGTGCATGACCGGAAAAGTGCTTGTTCAAACTGACCATAACTGCACAAAAAACACCGGCTCCCTCCTGTCTCCGGTTAGGCTCAGACGGGTTTCACAGCGAATGTAGACAAAGCAAATAGCTTTTCACTTGTCTTGAAGACAATTCCACGAAGAGAGAAGTACTATAGATAATCATCTACGATAGTGTGCAATATCCTTACATCAAAACGCATAAAGATCGGGATGGAAATGAGAAGACGACTCTTAAACGCAATAATAACAACTTAATAATGCGGAAGTCGCCCCGAATCAAATATAGGAGCGAATTTTGCAACTGCTTTGCATGAATAACGCCGGTATATTCTATTAACATCACAAACGCTATTCAATGTATCCAAGACAAACGCATTTCTGTATAACAGAAGGCAATGGTTTTTAAAGTCCTTTATAGTTCACATTGAAGGAGAACAATATGAAGAAATTCTTTGTTATGGGTCTCATCCTTGGTGTTTCCTGTAGCGCTTTTGCCGCGAAGGACACCCCGGTAGCTCTCAGCAACCAGGGTGATATCAACCTGGCAAAAACTGATGGCAGCGTTGCTGTATCGGGAGATTATTCCCTGACCAACGCGGGTGGCCCGGCTAATCTGTCGACCACCTCCAGTAATGTCGGCGACTTCTGGGCCGAGCAGCAGATCAGCGAGCTGAAGGCTCAGAACCTGCCGATTCCGGAATACCTCCGCAATGCCGTCCTTCAGCACTACGGTACCCCCAAATTCGACGAGCCCATCAACCGTCAGGGTGGAGATACCTGGGACGTTGCGACAGTCATTACGGCTATCCCCCACAGCAGCACCGGTACCACCGTCGGTTACACCGATGACTACGACGAAGTCTGCCCCTACGCCGGCAGCACTGCCCCCGACGTGGTCTACAGCTATGCTCCCGGTGCCAGTATCTACGTGGATATCAGCCTCTGCACCAACTCCGACTACGACACCAAGCTGTATGTGTATGAGAACACCGTCCCCAGTACTTTCTACGCCTGCAACGATGACGCCTGCACCACCCCCAGCTATCCCTCTCCCTATGTCAGCGAGCTGGTCAACATTCTGTTCACCGGTGGCAACACTTACTACATCGTGATCGATGGCTACGGCGGAGAAGCTGGCAACTACACGCTCGACATCATTGAGCACGTGTACGTAGAACCTCCGGTCAACGACGAATGCGCCGATGCTATCCCGCTGACCGGTCCCTATCCCATCCAGGTCTCCGGTACGCTCGCCGGTGCGACCAATGACTGTCCTGGTCTTCTGGACTGGCTTGCAGTCTGGTACACGATCGACCTGCCCTATGCCGATAATAACGTGTTTATCGACTGGTGCGATGATCCCTGCGATATCTCGACTATGGGAATCGTTCTGATGGACGATTGCCTCTGCGACGATTACATTCTGGCCACCAGCTCCAGTTGGACCTGCGCCAATGGCAACGGTGAGATGAACTTCCTCAACGTCGCCGGCCCCGGCACGATCTACTTCCCTCACTATACATTGGGTTGTGACGATTTCGTCTTCAATCTGGATGTCCTCGAAGCCACACCCTGCGATGTTGTTTGTGTCGGTGTACCGGAAGGTGAAGAAGACTGCTACGATGAGTATGTCGACGTCACCAACGGTGGTTGCAACTCCGAACCACCCGTCTTCGGTCAGATCGCCTGCAACACGACCGTCTGCGGTACCTCCGGTACCTTCCTTTTCGAGACCAACAACTACCGCGACACCGACTGGTTCGCATTTGACATCGCCGAGTACTCGGCCGTCACCTGGACCGTCGAAGCCGAATTCCCCGTGCTCATCTTCCTGATGGACGCCGGAAGCGGCGACTGTGTCGATTACACCATTCTGGCTGATGCGTCCGGTAATCCCTGCGATATCGTTTCCGTCACCCAGAACCTCTTTCCCGGAACCTACTGGGCCTGGGTTGGACCCTCCGTGTTCGAAGGCTATGCCTGCGGTCTGGAGTACGCCGGTACGCTGACCTGCGAAGTCCTGCCGCCGGAAGTGCTGGATTGCACCGGTGCTGTTCAGCTCGACTGCGGTATGACTGTCGCCGGTGACAACACCTTGGCCCCCAACAACGTAACCGTATATTCCTGCGCTCCCACTTGGGTGGAGAGCGGCGGCGAGGTGGTTTACACCCTGCCGATCGGCGGCAACTACACCAGCGTTCAGGCTGAGCTGAGCAACATGACTGCTGACCTCGATGTTTTCATCCTGGAAGCCTGTGATCAGAACACCTGTGTCGCTGTTGGTGACAACCTCGCCTACCTGCCTTATCCCACCATGGGTCATACCTATTACATCGTGGTGGACGGCTACGAAGGCGCCCTCGGCACCTTTGATCTCACCATCACCTGCGTCGAGTGTACGGTCACCTGTCCCGGTGGTACACCGGAAGGTGAAGAAGACTGCTACGACGAGTATGTCGACGTGACCAACGGCGGCTGCAACTCCGAACCGCCCGTCTTCGGTCAGATCTCCTGTGGTGAGACCGTCTGCGGAACCTCAGGAACCTACCTGGTCGCCGGTGAACCTATGCGCGACACCGACTGGTTCCAGTTCACCCTGTCCACCTGGGAATTCAGCGCCATCACCCTCACGGCTGAGGCCGAGTTCCCGATCTCGCTCTTCCTGGTCGACGCCACCGACTGCCTGGCCCCGATCGTTCTGGGCTTCTCCTACGGTTTTGAGTGCGAAGTCACCACCCTCGATGTCGGCCTGCTGCCGATGGGTGACTATGTCGCGTTCATCGCTCCTCAGGTATACGAACGCGTTCCCTGCGGTGCCGATTACTGGATGACCCTGAACTGCGTGCAAGACTTCCCGCCTGAAGGTGTCTGCCAGCCTGTCCACGGACCTTCCGAAGGCTGGACAGCCGGTACTACCGATGCCGGTGCCGGTTACCTGCGCGCCGAGACCTTCACCGGTCTCCTGCAGCCGATCGCCGATGTCCAGTGGTGGGGCCTGAGCCTCAGCTATCCGTGGGCCGAGTGCGTCGAGGTTCCGATGCCGATGCAGATCAAGTTCTATGATGATGCTGCCGGTCTGCCCGGTACGGAAACCTATTCCGAGGACGTGATGGTCACTCCGGTTGCCACTGGTGATCTGTATGCCGGCTTCGCCCTGTATGAGTTCTACGTGACGCTGGCCGCTCCGGTTGCCATGACCGACGGTTGGATGTCGATCCAGTCTCAGGGCACCTGCTGGCTGCTCTGGATGAGTTCCGGAACCGGTGACCTTTCCTCAGGGTTGTACACTGGTACATGGGCACTGGATACTTTCGATCTGTCCTACTGCCTGATCACCGGCGCTCCGCCGTGCGAACCGCCTGTAACCGCCATCGCTTACAGCGGCGGCAACACTGTTCTGACCATGAGCGGCGGCGACGGCACCATGTTCAACATCTACAAGTCGCCTGTGCCTTACGATGACGGCATCAGTCCGCCTGAGTTCGTACTGGTCTCTTCGATTCCGAACGGCGTCGGTGACGATATCTGGGTCGATCCTGCTGCCGGAAGCTGGTTCTACCAGGTCACCTCCGATTGCCCGTAATGATCTCGATTGATCACTGGACAAAAAAAGCCCGCTTCGGCGGGCTTTTTTTTGGTGCATCGCGGAATTGTGGGGTGCAAGATGCGGACACCAGGCACCTCGCCATCCTCCGGGCGTCACAGGTTAGAACTTCGCGACAGCGAATGAACCTGCAATCCGGGCACTATTGTCTAAAATCCATCGCTCAAAACGTCGATAAGAAATTGTCCTCAGGAAATTGCGACAAATAGTTAAGCAGTTAGACTGTTTGGTAAAAAGAAGCGGTTCAGGAACTGGAACGATTATTGCTTACCTTGACCAAGAATGGAAAAAGTTAAACTATTAATGAAGAGATGTCGCACACGCGTGGTTACAATAAATTTTTCCTTAGCTAATGTAAGTAATTAACCTGTCTGTTTTATTGAAGATCTTCAAATGAGGAGGGTGAAAATGAGAAAGTTCTATGTAATAGGTCTCACACTTGCGATTCTTGGCAGCGCCTTTGCGGCCCAGGAGTCCAGCGTGAATCCTGGCACGATGGATACCACCGTTAAACCCGTAAAGGAGGCAGCCGCCCAGGAAATGCCGGCGACTCACTCCAGCGACGGTGAAAAAGTCGTGCCGGTATCGAAACCGGAGCCGGTAGCCGAGGTGCAGGCTGATGACAGCGCCCGGCTGACCAACCAGACCCGCAATCAGACTGTTGTCGTCCCGGAAACCGTTCGCACGGATATCTCCGGTGATGAGCGGCAGGTTGTCAAGCCGGCGGCTCAGGCGGCCGATCCGCGCGTTCAGCAGGCCAACGCCTCCTCCTCCCGGGTCGAAGGCGATACCTGCGCCGAAGCCTACATCGTGCCCGCCCTGCCCTATAACACGGTAGCCACCACCACGGACAACACCGACACCGGAGGACAAGCGAGCCCGGATGAATGGTATAAGTTTACGGCAACCGTGGAGGGATTGTATTACATCAGTCTCTGCGGTCCTGCTACGAATTTCGACACCTACCTGTGGCTATTCCAGGATGACTGTCTTACCGAAGTCACACACAACGATGACGAATGCGGCCTCTACTCCGAAATCGCCGTAATACTCACCCCGGGCGATTATGTCGCCTCTGTTGAAGGGTACTCAAGTAGTGGCGACTACGAACTGGATATCTGGTATCAGGAGCCCTGCGACCTGACCTGTCCGCCGGAAGGCATCGTCGATACCGAGCCGAACTGCGCGGATGAGTATGTCGATGTCACCAACGGCGGTTGCGACTCTACCCCGCCGGTCTTCGGCGCTCTCACCTGCGGCGATACCATCTGCGGCACCTCGGGCACCTTCCTGGTGGGAGGCGCGAGCACCCGCGACACCGACTGGTATCTGTTCGATGTGACAGTGCTTTCGACCGTTACCTGGACTGTCACAGCGGAATTCGATTCCTACATCAAACTGGTCAATGTGACTCCCGACTGTCTCACGAATACCACCATCGCCTACGCTTACGGCAACTACTGTCAGCCGATGTCGGTCGCCAGTGTTCTGGATGTAGGTCAATACGCCGTTTATGTGGCGCCCTACAGCGCTTATGATGTGGTTCCCTGCGATGCCGACTGGATCGGCACCCTGACCTGTGAACCCTGGGTCCCTTCGCCCGGCTACGACTGCACTATACCGATTCCCGTCACCCTGCCCGCCGCGCTGCCCTACAGCGACCTGGGTCAGACCACCTGCGGGATGATCGACAATTATGCGGACACGGATCTCGGCTCTTACGACGGCGGTGAAGACATCATCTACGAGATCACCGTAACCGCCGGCGTGACAGTGGACATCACCCTGGATCCCGGTCCCACGACCTACACCGGCATCGGTCTGTTCAACGACTGCCCCGATGTGGTCGGTTCGATGCTGGCCTCTTCCACCTATTATTCAGGCGCCCCGCACGGGATGGCTGGCCTTGGCCTGAACCCGGGCACTTACTGGATCATGATCGATACCTGGCCTTCGCCAGACTGCATTCCGGCCTTTGATCTGACGATCACGGCCAGCACCTGCGACGTGGTCTGCCCGCCGGGCGGTATTGATGAGATGGAACCGGTTTGCTACGACGATTACGTCGATGGAACCAACGGCGGTTGTAATTCCGATCCGGTGGTCTTCGGCGCCGTCAACTGCGGTGAGACCATCTGTGGTACCGGCGGTACCTTCATGATTGACGACACCACCTTCGGCCGTGACACCGACTGGTTCCTCTTCACCCTGACTGAAATGAGCGAAGTAACCCTGTCCGGTTCGGCCGAGTTCGACTTGATGCTCGCCATCGTCGGCGGTGTGCCCGATTGCACCGCGCCGACCATTCTCAGCGACGCCTACAGCGCCCCCTGCGATACCGCCACCCTGGTCACCCACCTGGATGTCGGCACCTACGCCGTGTTCGCGGCGACGCAGTATTTCACGCTGGTCAATTGCGGCGCCGAGTACTGGGCAACCCTGACCTGTGTGCCCTGGTCACCTGTCGAGGGCGACTTCTGCATCAATCCGTTTCTGGTGACGGTTCCGGGCACCTGGATTGGCAATACCGCAGATAACACCGACAGTTACGGGAATCCTGCCCCGGATGAGTGGTATCAGTTTACCCTGGACGCCGCCTATCAGGTAACCCTCGAACTGTGCGGCCCCGAAACCGACTTTGATACATATCTAAGGTTGGTTGACGTCGACTGCGCGACACAGATTGCTTACGATGACGACGGGCCCCTCTGCGAAGAGGATACGGCTACCAACGAACCATCCGAAATCATCCTCGAGCTGGAGGCGGGCACCTACAATGTCTGCGTTGATGGCTACAGCAGCTATTCCGGCAACTATCATCTCGACATCCACCTGGCCGATCCCTGCGTGGTCACCTGTCCTCCGGGCGGTACCCTGGAAGGAGAGCCGGATTGCTATGACGAGTATGTCGATGCTACAAACGGCGGCTGCAACTCCGATCCCGATGTGTTCGGCGCCATCTCCAACGGCGAGACCATCTGCGGCACCGGCGGTACCTTCCTGGCCGGCGGTTCCAATACCCGCGACACCGACTGGTACCTGTTCACGCTGACCGAACTCAGCGAAGTTGTCTTCACCGGTGAAGCGGAATTCCCGCTGCAGCTCTCGATTGTTTCCGGTGTAGATGATTGCCTCACCCCCGTTATCGAGGGTAGTGCTACCGGTGCTGCGTGTGAAATCACCACCGCCACCGTCATTCTGAATGCCGGTAACTACGCAGCCTTTGTCGCACCCAATACCTACAGCGGCGTTCCTTGCGGCAAACCCTATTATGCCACGATAACCTGGGAACTCTACGTTCCGCCTGACGGCGACACTATCGAAACCGCCTTGCCGTTGGTGCTCGATGAATGCGTCCAGGGTACCACCGTAGGCTTCGTGGACGACTACGATGAGGTTTGCCCCTACAGCGGCAGCACCTCCCCCGATGTCGTCTACACCTTCGATCTGGCCGAGCTCACCTCGATCACCTTCGACCTGTGCAATGCGGACTATGACTCGAAGATCTACGTGTACAACTCCCTCCTGGAGTTGATGGGCTGCAACGACGACCATACTGGCCAATGCGAAATCAGTTTCCGTTCCTGGCTGCATATCATCAATATGGATCCCGACACCTACTACGTCGTCGTCGACGGTTATTACGGTGCTTCCGGAACCTACGAGTTGTGCACCATTACGTCTGAGCCCTGCGTGGTCACCTGTCCTCCGGGTTCCACCCCGGAAGGGGAGGAAGACTGCTTTGACGAGTATGTCGACGTCACCAACGGCGGCTGTAACTCCACTCCTTACGTCTTCGGTGCCATCGCCAACGGCGAGACCGTCTGCGGTACCGCCGGCACCTTCGTGGCTGGTGGAAACAACAGTCGCGACACCGACTGGTTCCTCTTTACGGTAACCGAGACGAGCGAGGTTACCCTTACCGGTGAAGCTGAGTTCGACCTGCAGCTCCTGATTATCTCCGGTGTGCCTGATTGTATCACTACCGTCACCGAAGGCAGTGCGACCGGCGGGGCCTGTGTGATCACCACCGCCATGGCCGTGGTCGATGCCGGCACCTACGCCGCGTGGGTCGGCCCCAGCGTATTCACAGGCGTTCCCTGCGGTGCGCCGTATTATGTCACGCTGAGTCATGGACCCTGGGTACCCCCGGTGGGCGACTCCTGTGCCGACCCGCTCGTCGCTCCCTGCCTGCCGTACCAGACCTTCAGCACGACGACCAACAACACGGATACCTACGGTAGTGCTTCACCCGACGAGTGGACCCGGTTCACCCTCGACGTGGATGCCGATGTCAGCATCAGCCTCTGCGGCGGCGGCACCGACTACGACAGCTACCTGCGTCTGCTTGACGAAACCTGTACGACCGAGCTGGCCTACAACGATGACTACTGCGGCGCCCAGTCGCAGATCGACATCTCCCTGGTCGCCGGCACCTATGTCATCTGTGTGGAGGGCTGGAGCAGCTATTCGGGTAACTATCAGCTCGACATCACCGTACCGCCGCCTGTCGTGTCCATCGCGTACGTGGCCGGTGCGGCCAACCTGACCATCTCCGGAGGCGCCGGCGCGGCATCGTTCGACATCTACAAGTCGACGGTTCCCTACGACGACGGTGTCGATCCACTTGAATTCATCTGGGTTGCCAACATTCCGAACCTGCCCGGCGTGGATGATGTCTGGATGGATGTCGATACCGGTAATCACTTCTACCTGGTCAAAGCCTTCTGTCCGTGAGTCGAATAGCTGAATAACCGGATACGCTTTACAGGCAGCGTATCCAGATTGCCATACTTCCAAACCAAGCCCGTTCCGGCATATACCGGGGCGGGCTTTTTGCGTCTGGGGCGGTGAGGAGCATCCGGGTGCCCTTCTCGGTGAAGCCAGGACGGGCCTTTTTAGATCAGTGTCGTTTTGGAAATGGTCTCATTCCGAGACGATTATCTCTTTTAAATTATTAAACGTAGTGGCTATCTTTAGGGCGGCTGGCAGCGCTGCTTTCACAGTCCTTCGCGGCGACGACTGTGCCATATCATCAACACACATAGAGGTTATGAGATGAAATCCTTCCTGACTCCCGGATCGAGGCAAAGATTTCAGTTACTGATGCTTTGCGGTTCAGCGGTGGTTCTGCTGCTCCAGGGGTGCTCCCTCTGGTCCGGCACCATCAATTCCATGATGCCGAAGGACAGCCGCCCCGGCAGCATCGAGTACGCGGTCGAGACCGTGACCGAAACGGAATACGACCAGATCGCCCGCCAACTGGCCAAGACTTATCCCCAGCATGAGTTGGCGCATGTCGAACGGCTGCGTGAGGCTGGAATCTACAGCTACGAGGGTCCCCAGACCTGCCTGACCTGCCATCGTGAGATCAGCGTGACCGACGCTGCCACCGGCGTCGAGCGGGATGTCGACCTGCTGGAGAACCTCACCAGCTCGGTTCACTACAATTTCTTCGCCAAGGCGCACCCCAATGTCTGGGGCTTCAACGGCGAGCTGGCCGATGACTTTCCGATGGGTAAAATCGATCGGCCCTGTCCCAAGCCCGGCTCCTTCGCCATGACCGCCTGGGCGGAGATCGTGGTCACCACGCACGGAGACACCATGTCGGAAGGATGCGGGCAGTGCCATATCGCGGGGCAGTACCAGGCGCCGCTCGGCGAGATCATGCCGCTCTACGGCACTCTGGAGAAAGAGCGGGAGACGCTCGACTGTCTCATCTGCCACAGCGTGGCTTACGACATGAACCGCAAGCAGGTGGTGGTTGACGACAACGGCTACCGGCGCTGGGACCAGGATCGCTCGCTGCGGGCCGCCCTGGCTGTCACCCGTCCCACCGCCCAGACCTGCCTGCGTTGCCACCAGCATAATTTCGGCGGCGACATCTATGTCGACGAAGCCGATCCCTCCTACATGCAGAGCCTCATCAACACCGGCTACGACCGCCCGCGGGTGCTGCACCCCGGTTCCAAACGGGGAACGCCCTATTCGCCGAGCTGGGATGTTCATGCCGCCGCCGGCCTGGCCTGCATCGACTGCCACACCACCCAGGGACACCACATCGCCAAGGGTCTGCATACCACCACCATGATGGCGAACGATCTGCCCTCGACGGTGGTCAGCTGCGCCCAGTGCCACACCGAGGAACCGCACGCCAACAACGAGGATCTCGCCGATTTCCTGAACATGCATACGGAACGGGTTGCCTGCGTCACCTGCCACATCCCCAGCCTGCACCCCGACAACGTCACCATGCGCGACTTCGGGAATCCGGTCTTCGAGGAGCATGAAGGGATCTGGATCTACCATGATGTGCTGAAGGAAACGCAGCCGGGCTACGGCATCCTCTACACCTGGTGGAACGGTGACGCCACTTTCCTGGGCAATGCGATCGGGGACAATCCCAACGGCGCGGACCTGTACCGTTTCTACGAACCCCGCTATGTCTGGCCGGAATATGAGGATTACGACTACGCCGGCTGGTACGAGGAGGTGATGCGCCCCATCGCGAAGCTGAAGCCATCCAAACTGTACGCCATGAAGCGCTTCAACGGCCGCCAGCACATCGACCTGCAGAACATCGGCCCCTTCGGCGGCATGTTCGTCCCGTATCATCTACCCACTTACTATCTCAGCGGCGATCCGGAAAAGGCCGCCTCGCGGGAGATGGAGAAACCGATGATGAAGATGATGTACGGGTTCATGTTCGATGTCTACCTGATGAACAAATTCATGTCCTTCATGGATGTCGACGGATGGAATACGAAACCCTACGATGATGTGAAAGCGATGAACAAGGTCGAGCCGCGCTGGCTGCCCAGTGACGCCCAGATGGAGATCAGCCATGCGATCCGTCTGGAAGGAGCCCTGTCCTGCGCTGATTGCCACGGCGAGCGGGGGGTGATTGACTGGAAGCGGCTCGGCTATACGCCTGACGAGATTGCCGTGCTGATGGAGAATCCGCTGGAATAGAAACGCTTCCGGTAGAACGAATTGCAAGAGGGGCTGCTGAGGCCCCTCTTTTTGTCCCTTTATGGAAGCACCGCCGTCACCTGGAAGAACTCGATTAAAGCGCCGGATTGCGGCGCCGACCAGCTGGATCCGGAAAAGCTCCCCGATGTATTCAGCGTGAAACCCTGGTAGGGATCGGGGGAGCTGTACACCCGGTAGCCGACCGCGCCCGGCACGTCATTCCAGACCAGGAAAACCCAACCTCCGGCGAGTGCGATCTGGTGAATTACCGGCACCCAGTCGTTGCCGGGATTGTTGAAGACGACATCCATGCTGTCGAGAGTGAGATTGCCGTAGTCGTCCGACGCTTCCACGAAGATGCGATACGGGCCGTTCACGAAGGCGCTGGTCGCCAGCGCCAGTTCCTTCTCCTCCAGCAGCGCGAGGGTGTCGCCGTCGCTGTTGGTCAGGATCTGGTAATAGTTGCGGGTGGTGTCCATCCAGGAGGAGGGCGCCAGCAGGCTGTCCCGGTGATAGAACAGGGTCGCCCACGGTTCGTAGTAATCGGAGGAGTAGAAGGGGTAGGGATGATTCAGCACCTGCGCCAGCGTCCGGGGCAGTATCAGCTGGTGGTCCGCCAGCCGTTCCAGCCAGTAGTGGAGCGAATTAGCTGGCTGCTCCCAGGGCGAAGCGCCCGCCAGGTCCCGCACCTTGACGATGATATCCACGTCGCCGTTCAGGCTCTGTGGATCCAGATAGTCTACGGCCTGGTTGCGGCAGAATGCGTAACGCTCGCCGGGAAAGACATCGTCGAACACCGGCGGGCTGTCGTCCCAGAGCGGGTCCAGGCGGGGCAGGGGATTGTCGACAATGCCCCATTCGTTGTCGCTGTACTGCCAGACCAGCCCGGAATCCTCGATCTCGACGAAATGAATATGTCCCCAATCCTCGTGCCAGTGGATGATGCCGCCGAGGAAGTCGTGGATCTGTACGGTGTCGCCCGCCTCGAAGAGGATGCTCTCCTCGATCAGGTGCGCATAGAGCCAGCCGCGTGACCAGCCGGATTCCTGCACCGGGCTGATCGCGATGCGCCAGTAGACCGATCCGCCCAGCGTCAGTACGCACTTGACGATGCCGGCTTCAACCGCGAAGACCGGTTCCCCCACCGGCGTGATCAGGTCCAGTCCCTGGTGGAGATAGGACCAGTCGCCGCCCCAGCCTCCCATGTGTTGTTCGTAGTGGTTCCAGACCGTCCGCATGCTGTCGAAGGGGAAGAAAGGCCAGGGGATAGTGTCCCGGGTGCGCTGTGAGCGTCGGGCGGCCCGGGAAGCGTCGGCATGCGGCAGAGCGTGGCTGGCGCCCGCCGTTTCGGAGAGCAGCCGGCCTTCCCGCGAGTAGAGCTGGCGGAAGCCGCTCGACCGGTCCTGCTCGCGCTGCTGAACTCCGGCGATCCACCCCTGCTCGTCCCAGGCGAGATCGCGGAAGGTGCGGTTCCCCTGCAGGGTCGCGGTTCCCAGAAGTGTCCCCGCCGGCAGGGAATAGACCTCCAGCCGCTGGCGTCCGATCAGGGCGACGGCGTCAGCCAGGTCGGAGACGGCCGCCCGCCGCGGCAGGGCCGCTTCGGTAGCGACATCGCAGATCGGCTCCCGTCCCCGGTAAACCCGCAAACGGTTTGGTGATACAACCGCCAACCGCTCGCCGTTTTCCGAGAAGCCGCAGTGCAATCCGCCCGGCAGGCTCCAGCCGGTCCCCGCCGCGAGGTTGAAAACCACCAGCCCCCGGGCGCCTCCCAGGGCGAAGTGCTCGCCTCCCGGCGAGCCGCGGAAGAGATCGGGAGGGGCGGACGCGGTCCAGGTCGACAGCTGTTCGCCGGCGGGATTGTAAAAACAGGCGCGCAGTTTTCCCCCCGGACCGTGCAACTGCTGGAGGAAGACGAAGTAGCCCGCGTTCGTGATGTAGAGATCGGAACCGGGTGCCTGCGTCAGCCTGAAGAGTTCCTCGCCCGCCCGCCAGGCGCGAAATTCGAGCAGCTCCCTCCGGTCGTGATCGACCCGGCCCAGGCGCCAGGTGGCGTAGTAAACACCGTCCGGCGAGCCGGTCTGGGCCGGATTCAGCGTCGGCGACGGCGTGAACCTGCCGGTGTGTGATACAAACTGCGAACCGCCGGCCGGAGGGGCCTGCAGGAGCAGCCCGGTCAGCAGCAAAGCCAAGGTGATTCGGCACTCGCGAAAGTGCATTTCGATTCCCTCAGGTTGGTGTATCACAATCGCCACAACGTGATACATTTCAGTTCGGCGTGGCGGCTAACGTTCCAGGAGGAATTCCCGCCGGACCAGGTCGGACAAGCCGTCCCCACGGGCGGCGGCGATTTTCTGCACTTCTGACAGCAGCTCCTCGTCGTGACGGTAGAGCGCCAGGGCGGCGACCGCTTCTACCGCGGTCGGCAGCGCTTCCTCACGCGCGAGCTGCAGCAGAAACTCCAGCGCCGGCTCGGTGTGCAGCATGGCGATGGCAAGCAGTACCGTCCGGCGCAGGTCGCGGTCCGGTATCTCCTCCCATACCCGACGCAGCGGCGGCAGTGCCGTTTCCAACCGCGACTCGCCCAGCGCCAGCGCCGCCGCTTCACCCCGTGCCGGATCGGCGTCGGTGAGAAAACGTGATACAAAATCTACACCGTTCTCCGGCGCCAGTCGCAGCAGCGACAGGAAACACTCGCCCAGGACTTTGAGATCGGCTTCGCCGCTCAGGATCTTCAGGCGCAGCAGCGGCTCCGCCCGCCAGGCGTCCAGCTGTGCCAGGGCGCGGGCGGCGCCCAAACGCGCCTCCGTTTCCGCGTCCGCCAGCAGCACCGCGAGTTCGTTGGCCGCCTCCGGCACCTGCAGCTGCGCCAGCCCGGCGGCGCAGATGCCGCGCAGTTCGGCCGCCGTGTCGACGCTGCCGCCCCAGACAGGTTCCGGCTGACGGAGGCGGATGCCGGCGAGAAACAGCGCCTCGCAGTCGCAATCGAGCCGGACGAGTGCACGGGCCAGCGCCGTCTTGGCGCGGCAACCTTTGTCGTGCTTCGCCGAGCCGGCCAGGATACGGTCCCAGCCGGCCACCAGCGCCTCTTCCAGCTCCATAAGACCGGAATCGGCGCAGATGGCGGCGGCGCGGGCGGTCACCAGGGCGGCCCCCTCCCGCAGCGCGCGCTCCAACTCCGGCTGCGCGGCGGAAGCGTTCCCCTCCGCGGCGATGACCTCAAGGCGCTCCAGTTCGGCTTCGAGACGGCGTGATCCCGCCATTCAGACTCCCGGGCAAGACTGTGATACGTACGGATAGAGATCGAAAGCGGTTGTCCCGGTCATTCCTCCTCCGGTGAAACGTCCCGGCGCCGGCGCTTGGTTTCGCCGCGCAGCTTCTTCTCCTGCAGGCGCCGCTGCTTCGCCGCCGTTGAGGGTCGGGTGGGGATGCGACGCACCGGTTCCCGCGCGGCGCTTTGCAGCAGTTTAACCAGGCGCTGCAGGGCGTCCTGCCGGTTGCGCTCCTGGGTGCGGTAGCGTCGCGCATCAATCTGGAGGAACCCCTCCCGGTTGATACGCGTACGGGCGATACGCAGCAGCCGCTCTCTGACTGCGTCCGGCAGGGAAGGGCTGCCGGCGGCGTCGAAGCGCAGCTGGACGGCGGTCGCGACCTTGTTGACATTCTGCCCGCCCGGGCCGGAAGCGCGTACAAAGGAGAAGGAGATCTCCCGCAGCGGAATCACCAGATCCGGGGTTATTATCAGGGTTTCGCTCATAGCGGCATTTTCACTCATTGCGCCGTTCTCGCTTATAGCGCCGTTCTCGCTTATAGCGCCGTATCACAACCAGATATGAAAGCTGACTCAACCAAGATAAGTATCAGCGGCCGCTTTTCAAAAACGCTCCTGGAACGTCATAAGGATGTAGTAAAACACGCAAGTGCTTCGCCATGTGGATTTGACTCACCGTCCGGAGCCTTTGGAAAAGTGCGGAAGCGGTCGATTTCCATGATTTCCACCCTCCGGACTGTCGATACGAGTGATAGCACCAGCGACCATAAATGCACTCCAAGCCAAAAGGAAAGTTGCATTTCTCAACGCTGGATGCTATTTTCCACTAAGTTCGGTGAGGTACATCGAGCCCGGAGAAAAAATGCTTAGCGCTGTTCCGCACTCAATTCGCATCAGATTGAGTAAAGCCGGTATTGTACAGGCGTCACCGGCGCTTGTATTGTGCGCTCTACTGCTCTCCCCGCTGCCCGCCCTCACGCAACCCCAGGTCGCAACCGAATTAAATCTGGGTGGCCCGGTTCTTTCCTGGCGGCCCGACCCGCTCGCGCAGGGTTACAGCATTCAGCATGCCGGTGCTCCTGAACAGGAATGGTCACCGCTGGCGGTGATGACCGGCAACAGCTTCTTCCCGGAACTCGGCAGCGGTTTCTTCCGCGTCACGCCGCTCTACAGCCGCTTTCTCAGCATCACTGACACGCTCCACTTCCAGGTCAAAGCGACCTGCGAAGGCTGGACCGATCCGGCCGGACAGGGCGTGGTCGATGTCAGCGACTACAGTATCGATCTGATCGACGCCGGCTATGCCGACACCCTCTGCTTCTACCCCGACCAGGACGGTCTGACCCTGATCCCGATTCGTTCACCGGGTAAGACGGTTATCGACGCTCTCCACCGCGCCGCGGGACGCTTCCGTTTCCGTCTGAACAGCAACCCGACCGATATCGCGGCGCTCTTCAGCGTACCGAAAGATCTGCGCCTGGAGGTGAAGCCGTCACTCTGGTTCGTCTTCCAGGTTGCCAACGGTGATTGGGAAAAGATCGTCGCCGCCGACCAGCTTCTCCCGGAACAGGCGGAAATGCGTATCGGTGGTTTCCTCCGGGTGCCCGGTTCCTGGTACAACAGTGAGAATCCGGCCGCTGGGGATACTCCCGGACTGGTGCAGGATGAATCCACCGCGGCTACTCATCAGGTTGATACGCGGGAATGGCTGGCAGAGGTTCCCCTCCCGGAACCGGCGCTGCCGGTTGAACCGCCCGCTAATGCCACCTGGCTGACCAGGGCCTACGACGGTGTGGTGCAGGTTGCGCCACGGGTCGGATGGGCCGCCGGATTACTGACTCAGCTGCTCGCCAGCAGTGAAACTGTTGCGGTCTACGAATTTGAAACAGAACGCGTATATAATAAATGGCAGATTCAAAAGGACCGTATCCGCGGTCCGCCTCACTCCTCCTGAGGTGTCAGGCAAGCCGGCTTCACAACACCGAGCTTGCCCGTATGACACAACAACGCCAAAATTCTACGGAGTCCAATTTGACTCCGCTATCAACACCGATTGAATGGGCGTCTTGAAAATTCGAGACGCCCATTTTTTTATGCTCCGCTCCGGGGCTGCTCGGCTGCTTGGGGGTCGGACCTGCTTTAACTCTTGGAAATTCAGTACATACCCCTGAAAAAGGGCGGAATTATGCCCTTAGAAGCTGGTTTTTCGTGGGAAAAACGAAGGAGTAGAGAAGCAGCGGGATAACGTGAGTCTGTACCGATTCGGCGTGAGGCCGGAACTATTCCTGAACCGTTACGATTTCGAGCACCACCTTTTCGCAGGTGGCGAATCGGAACCGCGATAACGCCTCCTCAGTCTTCCACAAACGGTGAGATTTCCCGCAGGCGGTCGATGATCCGGGGCAGCACTTCCAGTACCTGGTCGATATCCTCATCCTGGTTATAGACGCTGAGACTGAAGCGAACCGATCCGTGCGCCGCCGTGAAGGGCACGCCCATCGCCCGCATCACATGCGAAGGTTCCAGCGCCCCGGAAGTGCAGGCTGAGCCGGAGGAGGCGCAGATACCGTAATCGTCCAGCCCCAGGAGAATCCCCTCCCCCTCGATGTACTTGAAGCTGACATTGAGGGTGTTGGGAGTGCGCTCGCCGGCACCGTTGACCATGACATCCTTGCAGCTGGCCAGGATTCCCGCCTCAAGGCGGTCCCGCAGCTGGCGCACGCGGCCGTTTGTCTCCGTCAGATGCGCCAGCGCCAGTTCGGCGGCCTTGCCGAGACCGGCAATCCCGGCGACATTCTCCGTCCCGGCGCGCTTGCCCCCTTCCTGATGGCCCCCCTTGAGGTAGGGACGGAGACGGGTGCCCTTGCGGATGTAGAGCGCGCCGACCCCTTTGGGCGCGTGGAACTTGTGTCCCGAGATCGTCAGGAGATCCACCGGGACCCGGCCGACGTCGAGCGGCAGCTTCCCCGCCATCTGCACGGCGTCGGTGTGCAGGATGACCCCTTTCGACTTGACGATCTCGGCGATCTCTTCCATCGGGAAGACGATGCCGGTTTCGTTATTGGCCCACATGATCGAGACCAGCGCCGTGTCGGGCGTCAGCGCCTCCTGGAGCTGCTCCAGATCGAGCGCGCCGTCGGCGTCGACCCGCAGTTCAGTCAGCCGGTAGCCCTTGGTCGACAGATAGCGGCAGACCGTCCGCACGGCGGGGTGCTCGACCTGCGTGGTGATGATGTGCCGCAGTGCCGGGTCGATCGCATCCAGTACGCCGAAGATCGCGGCGTTGTTCCCTTCCGTGCCCCCGCCGGTGAAGATGATCTCCTCCGGCTGGGCGCCGAGCAGCCGGGCCACCCGGTCGCGGTCCTGCTCCACCTGCTGCTGGATACCGCCGCCGAAACTGTAGATACTCGAGGGGTTGCCGTAACTTTCCAGCCAGAACGGCTGCATCGCCTCGACCACTTCCGGCGCGACGGCGGTGGTGGCGTTGTTGTCGAGATAAATTACCGGCTTCATTTCTCCTCCACCACGATCAGCTCCGGCGCGACGAATTCGTGCAGTTTATGTTCTACGACGGTTTTCAGCGTAAAACCCGCGACCTGGCAGCCGGCGCAGTTACCGCGCATGGAGACGATCACCTCGTCGCCGACGACATCCACCAGCTCGATATCGCCGCCGTCCTTGCGCAGCTCCGGCCGGATTTCCCGCTCCATGGTCTCCTGGATCAGACGGATCTTCTCGATGTTGGTCAATGGCTTCTTGGCAGGCGGTGTCAGCTCAACCGGCCGCAGCGTCTGGTCGACATGCCGGGCGATAATATTTTCGATGTCGGGATGGCAGGTGCCGCAGGCTCCCCCCGCCTTGGTATAATTGGTCACCTCCTCGACCGTGGTCAGATTGTGCTCCAAGATCGCCCGTTCGATCTGCTCCTCGGTTACGCCGAAGCACTTGCAGATGATCCGCTCCTCCGTCTGCGTCTCCGTCTTCCCACCGCTGCGGTAGTTGGCGATCGCCGCTTCCAGCGCCTCCGAACCCATCACCGAGCAGTGCATCTTCTCTTCCGGCAGCTCTCCCAGGTAATCGACAATATCCTGATTGGTAACCGCTTCCGCCTCTTCCAGGGTCATGCCCGTGATGATCTCGGTCAGGGCGGAGGAGGAGGCGATGGCGCTGCCGCAACCGAAGGTCTGGAATTTGACCTCCGCGATCCGTCCCTCGGAGTCCAGTTTGAACATCAGGGTGAGCGAATCGCCGCAGGCCATGGAGCCCACTTCGCCGACACCGTCCGGATCTTCCAGTTTGCCGACGTTGCGCGGATTGCGGAAGTGCTCCATCACTTTCTCAGTATAATCCCACATGATCAGTCCTTTCTAACTCAGCTGACTCATTTCTCCGCCAGCTCCGCCAGGGAGAGTGAGTAAATATGCTCATCCAGAGCGCTGTTGACGGCGCCCCAGCGATCGTGCAGGGCGCAGGGTTCACGCCTGGTACAGTTTTCCAGCCCCAGGATGCAGATGCTGCCGCTGTCGTCTCCCTCCAGTTCGTCGAGCACCTGTTTGATGGTGATCTCACCGCCGGGACGGGCCAGCCGGTAGCCGCCGTGCTTGCCCTGCACCGCGTTGACGAAGCCGGCACCCGCCAGGCGTCGCATCAGAGCCGCCAGATATTTATAGGGTATACCCAGTTCATGATGCAACACTTTTACGGAGACCAGTTCCCGGTCCTGGTTGACCAGATAGAAGAATACCCGTAGCGCGTATTCTGAAGTTCGATTGAAACGCATAAGCTTACCATTCTTGCGAAACAGTATCAACCGATGTCTCAGCCCGCATTAACAGTATTGTCCAGCTGGACATCGACATAATACTACCTTTAGCTAGTATATAATATTCAGCGCAGGCAGGCAACTGTTTTGCCATGACGCCGGCAATATCAGCTGGAAGGGACTCAGTCGTCTCGACTCCGCATATCCCTCGCAAAAACCAGATCCTGCCCCTATTCTGATGTGGAACGGACTCCTGCAAGCGATCCAGCGAGGAAAAACAATTGAACAACGATCGCATACCCCGCATCCTCTTTCTCTGCAGCGGCAACTCCTGCCGCAGCCAGATGGCGGAGGGCTTCACCCGCGCCCGCCACGCCACGACCATCGAAGCGCTCTCCGCCGGTATCAACCCCGGCCGGCTGGACCCTCTGGCGGTGCAGGTGATGGCGGAAGCGGGTATCGATATCTCGAACTATCGCAGCAAATCGCTGGAAGAGCTTCGGGATATCGAGTTCGACTTGGTGGTGACGGTCTGCAGCGAAGCGGACGCCGCCTGTCCCGTGTTGCCCGGCACTCACCGTCGCCATCATCAACCGCTCGACGATCCACCGCGGCTGGCGGCTACTGTCAATGATATCGAGGAGAAGCTGCGGCACTATCGCCGCGTGCGGGATGAGATCGGGGAGTTTGTGGAGAGATTGCCGGGATTGCTATCGAAGAGGTAAGACCCGCTAGCGAACTCTCATAGCCGGAAGTCGATATCGGTATCGATATCGAATTCCGATCCCGAGGCCGAGTTCCGATGTCGAGGATTCTTCCGTTAGCGTTAATTCGCGGTTCAACTGGAAACGTGATACACATAACCTACTACTTCCCATGCCGGATGGTCTGATCCCGGATCATATACTGCCCATCGTCGGCGAAACACCCATAGAAGAAACGACCCTGCCAACGGCGAACTTACCGCCAGCAGGGTCGCATCACACACATTGGAATGCTGACTGTAGCAGCATTCCAGATACCATTGCTAAAGCGCTGCCTGTACACAAAACAGGTGATTCGGAGGAATCCTCAAGGCAGCGAGACCTGAAGCGCTGCTTGTAAGCTCGACAAGAGGTTCCGAAAGATGCTCAAAGCAGCGAGATAGAGCTGACAATTCAAATTGCAGCTCAAATGGCATTACACGCCACGAATGGCGCGCAGGCTTATGGGTTCTAGTAGCCTTCCTCCTCAACGACGGTCTTGCCCTTGAAGATGTGATAGATCCAGATCGTGTAGACCAGCATGATGGGCACGCCGATCAGCGCGATGATCAGCATCGTCTTCAGGGTCAGCGGCGTGGAAGAAGCGTTATAGGCCGTCAGACTCCAGTCCGGGTCGAGGCTGGAGGGTACGATGTTGGGGAAGAGACCGACAGCGATCAGTCCCATCACGCCGGCGATCTGGGCACCGGAGGCCAGCAGAGCCTGCAGCGGCTTGATCCGCAGCGACAGCGGGAAAAGGATGATGCCGGCGATCAGCAGCACCAGGAAGAGCCAGGCCAGCGCGTTGGACATCAGCCCGGAAAGCAGCGCCTGATTGGTGAAGATGGTGAGCAGCAGCACCACGAAGAAGATCACCAGGAAAGCCATCCAGCTGCCGTTCGCCCAGCGTTGCGCGAACTGTTGCTGTTCGCCGTCGCTTTTGAGGCTGAGCCAGGCGCCCCCGTGCATGGTGAAGGCGGTGAGGCTGAGCAGTCCCATCAACAGCGAATAGGGATTGAGCAGCGACAGGAAGGAGACGTACAAATTACCGCTGGCATCGACCGGTAGACCCCGCATCACGTTACCCAGCGCCACTCCGAACAGGAGCGCCGGCACCAGGCTGCCCAGGCCGAACGACCAGTCCCAGACCTTCTGCCAGGCGGGGCTGTTGATCTGATGACGGAACTCCATCGAAACCGCCCGGGCGATCAGGGCGAGCAGCAGCACCATGAAAGCGAGGTAAAAACCGCTGAACACGGCGGCGTAGACCGGTGGGAAAGCGGCGAACAGGGCGCCGCCACCGGTCAGCAGCCAGACTTCGTTGCCGTCCCACACCGGGCCGACGGCATTCAGATTAACCCGTTTATGCTTTTCGGAGCGGGTGAAGAGATGCAACACACCCACGCCGAGGTCAAATCCATCCAGCAGGGCGTAACCGACCAGCAGAACGCCGATAAGCAGGAACCAGACTAAGTTGAGATCCATGGTTAAGCCTCCTTAATCTGAATAGGTTGCGGACCGCGTTTGATTTCACGCACCAGGAGATAGATGAAGAGCGCGCCCAGCAGCAGATAGATCAGGCTGAACATCACCAGTGAGAAGAGCACCTCGCCAACGACCAGATTATGTGAATAGGCTGCCGCCGTCTTCAGGAGACGATAGACGACCCAGGGTTGCCGCCCCACCTCCGCCACCAGCCAGCCGAACTGGATAGCGATCATTGGAAGTGGAATCAGCCAGACCAGCAGGCGCAGGAACCAGTTCTGCTGGTACACACTACCGCGCCAGAGCATGATCACCCCCACCAGCGTCAGCAGAATGAAGAACATACCCAGGATGATCATGATGTGGAAGGAAGTGAACACCAGACCGAAGGGCGGCGTCTCCCACCCCTGCTGTTGCAGGTCGGACATGCCCTGCACCGGCGCCTCGCTGTCACCGAACGCCAGCCAGCTGAGCATGCCGGGGATCCTGATCGGCGCTTTCAACGCCAGCGGCTCGGAGGAGGGGATGCCGAACAGTGTCAGTCCCGCTTTGGTCTCTGTGTCGATGAGACCCTCCATGGTGGCGAACTTCTCCGGCTGGGTCTCCGCGACCTGGATAGCGGAAGAATGCCCGGTGGGATACAGCGCCAGCACCGAGAAGACGAAGGATACGACCAGACCCAGCTTGAGGCTCTTGGCGGAGGTTTGCTCCTGTTTGTTCTTCAGCAACCGGTAGGCGGAAATGCCCATCATCAGAAAACCGCCGGCGATCAGCGTCGAAACCATGACATGGAAGAAGCGTTCGAATGTGGAGGCATTGAAGACGGCGGCGGCGAAACTGGCCAGCTCGGCGCGGCCGTTCTGAACGATGAAGCCGTCCGGGGTCTGCTGCCAGGAATTGGCGACGATAATCCAGAAAGCGGAGAGAGTAGATCCGACCGCGACCATCAGGATGGAGAACCAGTGCACCCCGCGCGAGACCCGGTTGCGCCCGAACAGGTAAAGCCCCAGGAAGGTCGATTCGAGGAAGAACGCGATCACCGCTTCCGCCGCCAGCGGAGCACCGAAGACATCACCGACAAAACGGGAATATGACGCCCAGTTGGTACCGAACTGGAACTCCATCACGATACCGGTAGCGACGCCCACCACGAAGGTCAACGCCAGTATGCGGCCGAAAAAGCGGCCTAACTGTTGATAAAGCTGGTTATTCCCACGCCAGCCCCGCCACTCCAGCACTACCAGCAGCCAGGCCAGACCGATGGAAAGCGGTGGGAAGATAAAGTGAAACCCGACTGTTACCGCAAACTGCAGCCGGGAGAGGAATAATACATCCATACTGAGCTCCATTGGTTAAACGATGCTTCTGAAGCGAATATTTCGATTACAGAACTCTGCCTGTTCCTGCGGTCAGACGCCTGGCTGTTGCACCTTATGGCGGCAAGTTGTGGTTTCCGTGCAAAATAGAAAATCCCCGGGGAAATCCTAATAATAATAAATAGCATTAGCGAGTTGCCGGATATAGGCTTCTACCCCGTTTATCGAAAACGGGCGAGCGGAAGCGGGAGGCTGCGCGTTCCGGAGTATCCGCCGCACTTCCGCCTCCCTGGCTCAGCTGGGGGTGGAGAAATCGGGGTGATGAAGCTTATTCGGCGGGAGAGAAGTCCTCTTTGCCAACGCCGCACATCGGACAGACGAAATCTGCCGGCAGATCCTCGAACGGAATTCCCGGTTCGATTCCCTCTTCCGGAATACCTTCGCCCGGATCGTATTCCCAGCCGCAAATATCACAGACGTATTTTTTCATGATGCTATCCTTTTGCTTAAACCATGATTCTCAGTTCCAGACGAGGAGACAGAAGATAGAAGACAGAAGATAGAATGGTATCCGGTCGTCTACTTCTCTTCTGTATTCTATCTTCTACCTTCTGTCTTCTTGTTACAGATTTTCCTTCCGTTCCAGCAGGAATGAAACGTGACTCATCTCCTCCCGGACCAGGTCCTCGACCGCCTGTTTGTGCTCAGGCTCGCTGATCGAGTCGCGCAGGGCGAGGAAGAAGACGATCGCTTCCTGTTCCCGCTGCAGAGCCTGTTCTATCAGTTTGGCGGCGCTGTCGCCGGGGCCGGGCAGCTCCCGCTCCATCATCTCCGGGGTGAAGATGACTCCCGCCGCGATCGCCCGCAGGTAACCGGCGACATGATCTTCCGGATCAAGGGTGAAACCCTGCGGTTGCTCCCAGGCAGCCAGCATGTCGGAGAACAGATTGACATGTTGCGCCTCCCAGGCGGCCAGATCGCTCATCAGCTGACGCACCGGCTCGCCGACCTCCTGCCGGGCGGCCGCCTCGTAAAAGCTGACGGCGTTCTGCTCGATATTGATCGCAATCTTCAGGATCTCCTCGACATTGTAGGTGCTCATCTTTTACTCCCTCGTTTTCCGGTTTGTATCTGAGGCCATGGCTTTCGCCGTTTCCGCCAGCCGCCTGCCCTCCGCGCGACACTCGGCGAGAATTTCCGGCGCCGGGCGGAACTGCGCCTTGAGCGGTTCGCGGACCAGGGTCCACTTCATTTCCTCCAGCATGGTGTGCACCGCCTCCGGCCCTCCCTTGCCCCAGCCGTAGGAACCGAAAGCGAAGGCGGCCTTGCCTTCCGGACGCAGACCCTTGAGGTAGGTCAGCACGGCGCCCGCCATAGGCATCATGGTGCCGTTGAGGGTGGCGGAACCGAAAGCGACCGCGGCCGCGTCCTGGATTTCGGTGGCGATGCGGGCGAGGCTGGTGCGGCGCAGGTGGATGAGGCGGACGTCGACACCATCGATCTCGGCGCCGTCCTGGACCGCCTGCGCCATCAGCTCGGTGCTGTTCCACATGGTGTCGTAGATGACCAGCACTTTCGGTTTCGGTTTGTGCGAAGACCAGTCCCCGTAACGCTGGATGATCGTATCGACGAAGCTGCGCCAGATGATGCCGTGGCTGGGCGCGATGATCCGCGCCTGGATGTCGCTGGTGTTGTCCAGCAGTTTGGTCACGATCCTGCTGTAGGGGAGAACGATGTTCGCGTAGTAGGATTTCGCCTCCTCCAGGATCACCTCTTTGGGATTCTCGTCGTCGAAGAGCTTGACGGAAGCGAAGTGCTGGCCGAAAGCGTCCATCGAAAACAGGATCTGGTCCTGAGGCAGCCAGGTGAACATCGATTCCGGCCAGTGGACCATCGGGGTATCGATGAACTGCAGCCGGCGGGAACCAATGTTCAGTTCCTCACCGCTCTTGACGATCTGGAAGCGCCAGTCCGCGGTATCGAAATGCCGGCTCAAAGCCAGACGGCACTTCTCGTTGCAGACCACCTCGGCGTTGGGCAGTGCCGCCACAACCCGCGGCATCGAACCGGCGTGATCCGGCTCCGCGTGATTGCAGACCAGGTACCTGACGGCCGCGAGGTCGGTCAGCTCCGCGATGTGATTCAACAGGATGTCGGCATGTGATGCCTTGACCGTGTCGATCAGGGTGGTGGCCTCATCCCGGATCAGGTAGCTGTTGTAGCTGGTGCCGCGATCGGTCTCGTAACCGTGGAAATCGCGGATGTTCCAGTCCACCGCTCCCACCCAGTCGATGTTCGCGGCCAGGCTTTTACTCAAGGGGCGCCTCGCTTTCAGTATGAATGCACCGGCGGTGAGTACCGATACATGATGAGCGAAAAAGGGTCACTCCACACCCCAGGCGGGAGTGACCCGTTCACATTGGTCAGGCACGCCAGAGCCTGTGCAGATTGCACCAGGCGCGGGCAGTAATTACAGTTCCTCGAATATTGAAGAAAGCCTCCGGCGTGTCGCCCGGCTTCAGGTGCTGGCGCAGCACTTTACCGTCGACCAGCAGTTCGATCCACTCGATGTAATGCTCCGCGACCATCGGATGCAGTACGCTGCCGACGGTCACCTTGATGCCGTCACCGGTTTGCTCGATGACCGGCACGTGCTTCTCACCGGCGGCGTCGGTGCTGTTCTCCAGCTGCCGTTTCATCGGCAGGCCGCAGCAGGCCAGCTTGCCGTCGGCGTCGTTGAGCATTTCCACTATGGCGCCGCATTTGTCGCAGCGATAGACCTGTGTATTCTTCAAAGCCATTTCAGTCTCCTTTTAACAACCGGTGCAGCAGGACAGGGAATCCTAGTTGTCCCGGTAAATTTCATCATCGTATTCAATCTCGATCCGCAACTTGTGGGTGGCTTCCTCCCGGGCAAGGCCCTGGAACAGCTTCCGCAGCTCGTTGTCGTCGGCCAGCCCCGCCAGGGTGGTGTAGAGCAGGTAGGCGCGCTTCTCCGCCTGCATGGCAAAGATCAGGGTTTTCTGGTAATCCAAGGCACCCTCGACATCCACCTCTTCCAGCGTTTCGGCGATGCCCAGATCGGTTATCGGCTCGGAAGGTTCGGTGAGCTGCAGCTTGCCGGTGCGGATCCGCTCCAGCTTGATCTTGTGCCCCTTCTCCTCCAGGGCAAGTGTTTCGAACATCTTGCGTGTGCTGGTGTTGCTGCTCTGCTCCGCCAGCGAGGCGTAAAGATCGTGCGCTTTCTCTTCGTTGCGGATGGCGAAATCCAGAATCGCTTCAATGCTTTCCATGTTTGCTCCCGGGTGAAAATTCGCGTTTCATCGCCACCGGCCGTTGCCGCCAGCGGCATCGTTTACGTCTCAATCTAAACAAAATTGGATCGAATCCGCAAAACGATTCAGCTCTGAAAGGACCGACCTGGAAATACTCCAGGACTGGGTGTCAGGCTGCGCCCCAGCGGTATAACCGCGGGGAGGCCCCGGGCAGCCTCCCCATACAGCCGGTTATTGGGCGTGCCTGGCCAGATAGGCGGCGACACCTTCCGCGGTCGGCGTCATCGCCTCTTCACCCTCGTGCCAGTTGGCGGGACAGACTTCGCCGTGCTCCTCGTGGAACGTCAGTGCGTCCAGCATGCGCAGGGCTTCCTCGACGCTGCGCCCCAGCGGCAGGTCGTTGATCACGCTGTGGCGAACGACACCCTCCCTGTCGATGAGGAAGAGGCCGCGTAACGCCACCGCTTCGTCGAACAGGACGCCGTACTGCCGGGCGATTTCCTTATTGAGATCGGCCACCAGCGGATACTGGATATTGCCGATGCCGCCGTTCTCGACCGCCGTGTTCTTCCAGGCGTGATGCGTGAAGGCGGAATCGACCGAGACGCCGATGACCTCGGCGTTCCTGGCCTTGAACTTGGACAGCGCCTGGTTGAAGGCGATGATCTCGGAAGGGCAGACGAAGGTGAAATCGAGCGGATAGAAAAACAGGACGACATACTTGCCGCGATAGGTGGAGAGATCCAGTTTCTCGATACTGTTGTCCGGCATCACCGCGTCGGCGGTGAACTCGGGGGCGGGCTTGGTTACTAAAGTGTTCATTTGTACTCCATAACTAAGAATTTGGAACTAAGAGTTTCTCGCAAAGTACGCCAAGATGGATTAAGAGTTAGA
The DNA here is from genome assembly GCA_964517435.1 of uncultured Bacteroidia bacterium. Taxonomy (GTDB): domain Bacteria; phylum CAIWAD01; class CAIWAD01; order BS150m-G50; family BS150m-G50; genus BS150m-G50. The sequence goes on from CAZFEC010000013.1 coordinate 26,617, forward strand.
TTTGGGAAAGCTCATACAACTGGGAGCAGGAGATGATTTCTGGAACTAACTCTGTTCCAGGAAATCGTTCTGAACCTGCTACTAGCCAACCATAATCTTCTCTTTGCGTCCTTTGCGTGCTTTGCGAGAGGTTTTCTTTTCAGTTTGCTTCGCCGGGAGTCGCGGTGCGCCTGCCCAGGTCGGCTTCCAGCATGAAGAGCGCGGCGCCGTTGTCGCCGATCAGCCGCAGCCGTTCGACGATTTCGGAGACGGTCGCTTCCTCCTCGACCTGCTCGGTGATGAACCACTGCAGGAACGACTGGGTGGCGAAATCCTTCTCCTGAATGGCCAGGTCCGCCAGTTCGTTGATATGGCTGGTGATGAAGCGTTCATGCTCCCAGGCGGCCTCGAACACCTGCAGGGTGGATTCCCACTCGATGGGCGGCGCTTCGATCGCGCCCATGATCGCCTGACCGCCACGTTCCTGGATGAAGTCGAAGATCTTCATCCCATGCTCCTGCTCCTCTTCCGCCTGCAACCGCATCCAGTGCGCCATCCCCTTCAGGCTGTGGGCGTCCAGCCAGGCGGAAAGCGCCAGATAAAGGTTGGCGGAATAGAATTCGCGATTCATCTGTTCGTTCAATTCCCGGCCGATTTTCTCTGTCAACATGATTATTCCTCCCTGCTTTGAGATGATTCCGTATCGTCTGTCTCGCCGCTGGAAGATGCGAACCGGCAAGCGGGACAGATACCCATGAATTCGATGTTGCAGCCTTCCACCTGGTAGCCTGCCGCCTCCTCAGGCGGAGGCAGATTGAGCTGACGCGGCAGCGGCTGATCGACATCATCGATACGGCCGCATTTGAGACAGCGGATGTGGTGGTGAGGCATCATGACGGCGTCGTACCTGGTTTCGCCCTGACTCAGGGCCAGTTTCCGGGCCAGCCCGAGCCGGATCAGCAACTCCAGATTGCGGTAGACCGTCGCCAGACTGATGCGGGGCAGACGGAGCTTGACGATCCGGTAGAGGGTGCTGGCGCTCGGGTGGATTTTGACACCTCTCAGCTCTTCCAGGATGACTTTGCGTTGATTGGTGGTTCTAAGCATTTTTCTTATTTGCTAATGATAACTGTTGTTAATTTAACGCACTAGTTGACATTGTCAAGAGAAATGTTGAAGAAAGTTGCTAAAAATGAGAGAAGAGGTTGTCAACACTTATAATAACAAAGTGTTATATTGATGACATTTCTGTTGACCGGAGGGGGTGAGCTGAAAGCAGTTGAGCAGAATGAAAGCTTATTACAAAACGTTATCAATTATCGGCAGGTGGGAAACGCCTGGCAATACAGAAGACCTGTTCAAATTAATAGAGCACGTCATTCCCGCGCGTATGAAGCCGGTTTCGAATGCGCGGGGATGACCTAAAGGGAAGGCGCGAATGGCATAAAGGTAATGCTGGAATGATGTAATGGTGGGATGCGTTACGGTTTGGCGGAAAAACAGGTTCAGCGAGGTAATTTCAGCGGCAATCGGCGCACAATCCCTGGAATTCCAACGCGTATCCCCTGACCTCATATCCCGCCATCTCGGGGGGGACGACCGGCAGGGAACCGGTAGGAAGTTCATGCACATCATCCACGCGATCGCATTTCAGGCAACGGATATGACAGTGGGGAGCGGGATTTCCATCAAACCGCGCCTCGTTGCTGCCCAGGTCGAGCTTCAGGATGACCCCTTCGCGGGAGAGCATTTCCAGGTTGCGGTAAACGGTTGCCAGGCTGATGCGCGGCAGGCGCTGGCGTACGATTTCGTAAAGGGTGCTGGCGCTGGGGTGACTGGTGAGCTTTTTAAGTTCTTCCAGGATGATTTGACGTTGTCGGGTATTGCGCTGCATGACTTTTCCCAGTTTAGTTAACACAAGATGATTAAGAACCGGTCTCGGATCAAGAAAATTAAGTGACTGAAACTCTAAGTAATAACTACTCCTAAGGTGGGATCTTAATTCTCTTTTCCAATGGATTATCCCCATTGACACAGGAATGTGTTGACGCGATGTTGAGAAAATGTTATCATAGGATTGGATAACATATCATTCAAGGAGTTTACAGCGTGAAAAATAATGAAATACTGGAAACCTTGAAAGAGCTGAATATCAACCAGCGCGAAGCGGAACTATACCTGCAATTGGTTAGTCACCCGGAGATGACGGCGGGTGAGCTGCATCGTTCAACTGGAATCAACCGGCCCCGCACTTACGCCCTGCTGTCAGGTATGGTCGCCAAGGGGATTTGCCGAGAGCGAGTAGCCGGCAAGCATCGTTATTACGCGGCCGTGAAACCGTCCCAGCTGCTGGGGCGCTATGAACGGGAAATCACCGATAAGCGCAATCGAACCAGACAAGCCCTGGAACAGCTTGATAAAAACTTCAGTGAAACCCGCCAGCAGGATCGAGCGTTGGATTTTATCGAGGTGATGCGCAACCGGGACCAGATCAATCAACGCTTCTTGACCTGCAACCAGGAACTGGAGCAGGAACTGCTCACCTTCCATCGGTCGCCATACGCCGTGACAGAATGCAGTATCTACGAAGAAATGATGCAGGCTGACCGAGCCAATCTCGCGCGCGGAGTGAAGCTGCGTACGATCTATATGATGGAAGAAGAGCATCGCTACTGGCTGCACCTCACGATGGATAAGCTGCGAGAGGTCGGCGATATCTCATTTCGTCTGAGTGAAAACCTGCCGCTGAAGATGTTCATCTTCGACCGCAGGCGGGTGATGCTTGCCCTGCCTTCGGTGCCGGGCGTCACCGCCCAGGATTTCACGATGATCACAATCGAAGATCCCGGCTTCACCACCGCTTGTGTTTCACTCTTCGAGTTTGAATGGGCGAAATCCCTGAACGAAGAGGAATGGATCGACCGCCATGGGCGTCCAGTGGAGAGCCCTTAACCAGACTCTGAGGAGCCAGCATGAAGAGACTCTTTCTCATTTTCAGTCTAATTGGAATCAACTCATTTGCTACCGCCCTGATCCTGCAGGTACCAGCTGAATACCCGACGATTCAAAACGCAATCTCCGCTACCGGAGCAGGTGATACCGTCCTGGTGCAACCTGGAACCTATCAGGAGAATATCAGTTTCCAGGGTCGAGCGATCACGGTCGCTTCGACGTTTCTCCTGACCGGCGATGACACTGCCATCGAGCAAACGATAATCAACGGTGGGAACACCAACCGCTGTGTCCGCTTCAACAATGATGAAACAGCGGCATCTCTGCTGACTGGCTTTACAATCACTAATGGTTCAACCGGCTACTACGGTGGCGGAATCTACTGCGACGACGCCAGCCCCACCCTGCGAAATCTTATCGTCACCGGGAATAGTGCTGAAGGCGGCGGCGGCATGGCGTTTTTCTCTGACGCCATGAGCAATTGTCATGACATTACGGTTGAAGGCAACAACGCTACGGAGGGTGGCGGTATCTACTGTCATGACTCCGGCGACATAACCATGACGAATCTAGTGTTGTGTAATAACTCCTCCGCTCATGGTGGCGGACTGCTGGTCAGCTATTCTGAACCCGTCTTTTACAATCCCGTTATCTATGACAACAGCTCCCCCTTTGGTGGCGGAGTGTATGTGTTCAACTACTCCACGCCACAATTCATTAACGCCACCTTGACCGGCAATAGCGCTGATTATGGCGGAGCTTTTTATTGCAGCGATCTACAGTGTCAGCCGGTGATTACCAGTTCCATCCTCTGGCAGAACACACCGCAGGAGGTATTCGCCACCTCCAGTCTCTACCCTCCTATCATCACGTACACCGACGTCGAGGATGGTTCCGGTCAAAGCTGGTTCGGCGAGGGATGTATTGACAGTGATCCCCTGTTTTTCGATCCCGGCAATTCCGATTTCCATTTAACGATCGGTTCGCCCTGTATCGATGCCGGTGATCCAACCGCACCGCCCGATCCTGACGGTACTGTCGTCGACATGGGCGCCTTTCCGTTTTTACAGACCGAATCAACAAACACATTTGCCTGTGAATACGGTTTGAGTGGCAACTACCCGAATCCTTTCAACTCCCAAACAACCATCCACTACACTCTGGCGCAGACAGGTCCGGTGACGATTAAGATTTACACAATCACCGGACAACTGGTAACGACATTGGTGAATCAAGTACAACTCGCCGGGACACATCAGATAATCTGGGATGGTGTCGACAATCTGGGACGAACACTCCCCAGCGGACTTTATATCACCAATCTGAACTCCGGCGGTTTCCAGCGATACAGCAAAATGACACTCCTCAAGTGAGGAGATCCAACAGAAGAATAGAACTCTGAAATAGCATTTGGAGCATACAGTGAAAAACAATCGGATCTATCTAATTGCGATATCGATTCTGATCGGCGTGTTTTCCGGCCGACAAGCCACCGCCCAGTGGTTTCAGCAGACCTCCGGCGTCAGCGACAACCTCTACGCTGTTCATTTCGTCACCTCTGAACTCGGTTTCACCGTAGGCTGGGGCAGCAGCTCCGGCGCGCAGGCGCTGCGCACACTCAACGGTGGGGAAACCTGGACTCACACCACCCTGTCGTACGGTTCTTTCGTTTTCTCGGTAACCTTCACCGACGAGCTCCACGGTTATGTCGCCGGCTGTCTCAACGGTGGCGCGGCGGGGGCTGTCTTTAAGACCTCCGATGGCGGGGACAGCTGGACCTACTCCAGCATGAATTCGACCTATGGTCTGTACGCGGTTGACTTTCCCACACCTGAACTCGGATTCGCTTGTGGCTGGCTGGGCAAGATCTACAAAACGACCAACGGTGGTGCCAGCTGGTCCTCCGTCAGTTCAGGTACCAGTAATGTGCTGCGCTGGATGAGCTTTCCCAGCGCCACTACCGGCTATATCGTCGGCGGCTCCAACTGGGACAATCCCCGTTATCTCTATAAGAGTAGCGACGGGGGCAATTCCTGGTCTTACCACCATAGTTTCGGCAACAGCGTGATCGGGGGAGTCCATTTCTTCAATGACAGCTGCGGTGTGGTCAGCGGCGGCGGTGGTGGCAGTTTCATCAAGAAAACCTGTGACGGCGGCGCCAGCTGGGAGACCCGCTATTCCGGCACCGGTCTCTTTCAGTTTATAACCTTCGATGCCCAGGGAGTCGGTTATGCCTGCGGTAACAGCGGCAAGGTCGTCCGCTCGGTGGATTACGGAGACACCTGGGAAGAGCTGGATCCGGTATCACCCTCAACGACACTTCTGGGTATTTCCGGAGTGAATGACAGGGTCTGGACGGTTGGGACTTACGGTCGGATTTTCCGGAATGAATTCGAGACCGTCGGAGAACCGGTTATGCCAAATGCTTTACCGTCCCACCCCCAGCTGGGACAGAACTTCCCGAATCCCTTTAATCCAGAGACGATCATCAGCTTTGAATTGCCTGTTCCCCAAGCGGTCACACTGACCCTCTTCAACAACCTCGGACACCCGATAACCACCCTGGCATCCGGCGTGCATCCGGCCGGTAACCATCAGGTGCTATTTGATGCCAGTGATCTGAACAGCGGTGCCTACTTCTACAGATTGAAGGCGGGAGCATATACCATGTCACGCAAGATGATACTGGTTAAATAGCATCACATGAATCCGCACGACGTTTCAGTAACTGTCTCAAAAGGACTTTGATTATCGGCAGCATATGTACGAGTTGACAACATAGAATACGAACAGCCCATCCAACGGAGGAACAATGAGACTCTCAATCGTCTTTCTAAGCGCCGCAGCCCTCTTTAGCACCGCCGCCCTGGCTACAGCTGAGATCCATCTTCAGGAGGATTTCAGCAGTGATTGGCCGCCGACGGACTGGAGTATCGATTACCACGCTGGCAATTGGTCGGCAAACGAGTCCAACAACGCCGGCGCCGAAGCACCGGAAGCGCGCTTCAATTGGAGCCCCCAGTTCAGCGGTCAGTCCCGTCTGATCTCGCCGGAGATCGATCTTTCCGGCAACGAAATGCTGACGTTGTGTTTTCTGCACCATCTGGACCACTACGGCGGTGTCTATGAAATAGGAGTGGCCACCCGTTCCGGAGACAGCGCCTGGAACTCGATCTGGTCGATGGTCAACCCGAGCGGCAATGTCACCGAGGCGGTGATGGTCGCTGTCGACAACGACGATATCTCCGCACCAGATTTCCAGATCTGCTGGTATTTCAGCGGCAACTCCTATAATCTGGACTACTGGTATCTGGATGACATCCTGCTATACACGCCGCAGGAGCATGATGTCGCAGTCTCTGCGGTTCATATCGACAGCCAGTATGAACCGGGCGCGATCGCCATTCCCGGTGCCACTATCTTCAATAATGGCCTCAATTCCGAAACCTTCGATGTCGTTTGCGAAATCTTCAGCTACACCGGCGAGCCGCTCTACTACGCTAGTAACACCATCGACGACCTGGCACCAGGCGAAACGGTCGAACTGCAGTTTACGTATTACACTCTGGAAATTCCAGATGAGCTTTACCAGGTAACAGTGACCACCATGCTGGAAGGGGACCTGGAACCGGGCAACGACAGTGGCGATGCCTGGACCAATACCTACACCACCCCCCGGGAAGAGGTGATCCTTGAAATAGGTACCGGCACCTGGTGTCAATACTGCCCCGGTGCGGCCATGGGGGCTGAAGACCTGGTAGATAACGGTCATCAGGTCGGGGTGGTTGAGTACCATTCCGGTGACTCCTACGAGAACGGTTATGCCGGCGACCGGATCGACTACTACGGTATAAGCGGCTTTCCCACCGCCGTTTTTGACGGTGTTGTGTATGTTGTCGGTGGCAGCCACGATCAGAGCATGTACAGCACCTACCTCCCGATTTACAACAGTCGGATTGTCATCAACAGCGCCTTCTCGATGGATATTACCGGCGGGATCAACCGCGATGACGATTACGCGGTACAGGTTCATATCACCCGGCACGCGCCGGTGCGGAGCGATGAGATGGTGCTGCACCTGGCGTTGACCGAATCCGGCATTCCGGAAAACTGGCAGGGGCAGGATCACCTCGATTATGTCGAGCGGCTGATGACGCCTGATGCTGAAGGCACCGCTCTCGACCTGGCAAATGAGGAAGAGTGGGAGTTGGAATTCACCGTGAACTCAAATTGGGTTACAGAGGAATGCGAACTTGTCGCTTTCATTCAGGACCTCACCACTAAGGAAGTCCAGCAGGGGATCAAGATCATGTTGACGGAGCTGGACACTCAGAGCGCTTCTGGCTCACCACAGCTGCCCCGTTCGACCTCGCTCGGGACCAACTACCCCAATCCTTTCAATCCCAGCACCAGTATTACCTACACCCTCGCCCGGCCGGGATCGGTCAGCTTGACCGTCTACAACACGCTGGGCGAACTGATGGCAACACTGGTGAATGAGGAGCAAACGGGTGGCACCTACAACGTCGCATTTGACGCCGGGAATCTGCCCTCCGGTATCTACATCTACCGGCTTACAGCGCCCGGTTACAGCGAAAGCAGCAAGATGATGCTGGTGAAATAAGGAACGTTTGGCGGTGCGGATCAGCAATTACCGGCTGGGCACTGTAACACTACTTGTGGCTGGAGTATTCTCACTTCCTCTTTTTGGATGGAGCGGGGGACTGCCTCTTCGGTTTGGGTTGCGGTTGCGGTTGTGGTTGCGATAAACGGGGATAGAGCTTCTTCAGACGTTGTCGCTGCTGTGGTCGCAGCATGCCCGCTCGATGAAGGCGCTTCAGCACCTGCCACTCGCGCCAGGCACGCCGCCAGGGTTGAGGTTGACCGCTCTGCTGCCACCACTCCCGGAAGCGCTGCGAATCCTGCCTGGCGCTGTCCGGAATCGAGCGGAAAACGCCCGGCCGCACCCAGCGTTGGTGCCGGTTAAGACCAAAATCGGGATCGATACGGTCAGGGATGCCGTCGCGATCCTCATCCGGCGCCAGGTCGTTGAGACCGTCGCCGTCTTCATCGACGAAGGCCGGCTTCGCTTTTGCGTCAGGTTTCTTTCGCTCGGAACCGCTTGCCTGCCCAAGGCAGGCCAGACTGAGCGTGAAAATGAGTATTAATTTCAACATGATCTTCTCCTCACCCAGGCTGATGCAAAAGCGATGCCAGTTTTATCGCACCGGCGCCTGACCACTGTCGCCGCGTCCGGTATCGAAAACCATGACTGTCATGGCACTTCGCCGAGCCTGGGCAGCAATCTCTATCTACGAAAGCAAAATCGGGCGTCTAATCCGACCGATTTGTCTGCCCATCCGACCTTTTTATCGCCGTGGCACCTACTGAATTCCCCAGCGTTTCAGCCGGTCCCGCACATTCTTATCCGAGATGCCGAGACGCCTGGCTGCTTCCGATTTATTGCCGCCGGTCTCCTCCAGCACTTTCAGCAGCTCGTACTTTTCGAAGCGCTCCAGTCTCTCCGGCAGGGGCAGCGCCGCGTCGTCGCCGGGAAAACGCTGGGCGGTGGAAATGCCGCTTTCGCCTCTCACCGTCTCGGGTAGATCGTCCGGCGTGATCAGGTTGCTCCGGCAGAGCACCACGGCGCTTTCGATCGCGTTCTCCAGCTCCCGCACATTGCCGGGCCACCAGTGTTTCATCAACAGGTCCAGGGCCGCCGATTCGATCCCCGTGACCTCCTTGCCGTTGAGCGACGCAAATTTAGCCAGGAAGTGATCCGCCAGCGGTTTCACATCCAGTTTGCGGCCGCGCAGCGGCGGAATCACGATGCGCACTACGTTGAGGCGGTAGAAGAGATCCTCCCGGAAATTACCCGCCTGGACCTCCGCGTCCAGGTCGCGGTGCGTCGCCGCCACCACCCGTACATCCACCGGCAGCGGCGCCGTGCCGCCCACCCGTTCGATCTCCCCGTCCTGCAGGACACGCAGCAGCTTGACCTGCGCCGGCAGCGGCAGATCGCCGATTTCGTCGATGAAAAGCGTGCCGCTGTCGGCCCGCTCGAACCGTCCCCGGTGCTGCGCCACCGCGCCGGTGAAGGCGCCTTTCTCGTGTCCGAACAGCTCGCTCTCCAGGAGGTTCTCCGGGATGGCGGCGATGTTGACCGCGACGAAAGCGCCCGCTTTCCGTTCACTCGCCGCGTGGATTGCCCGGGCGATCACCTCCTTCCCGGTCCCCGATTCTCCCAGGATCAGGACGGTGGCGCGGGCGGCGGCGACGCGGGCGACCAGGTTCAGCACCTGGCGCATCTCCTGCGATTGCGCGATAATACCAGCTTCCGGCAGTTCGCCCAGGCGGGTTTTCAATTCCCGGTTCTCCTCCTTCAGCCGCTTCCAGGCCAGCGCCCGCTCCGCCTGGGCGTGGAGGGAGGTGATGTCGACCGGCTTGGTCAAAAAGGTGAAAGCTCCCTGTTGCATGGCGGTGACCGCTGTCTCAATGCTGCCGAAGGCGGTCATCACGATCACCTCCAGCAGCGGATTCAGCTGCTTCACCTCCGTCAACAGCTGCAGGCCGTCCATGCCGGGCATGCGCAGATCGGTGAGCAGCAGGTCCACCTCCTCGCCGCGGATGATGGCCAGCGCTTCTTCACCGTTCTGTGCCTGCAGTACCTCGTAGCCGTGCTGCGCCAGCGAGCCGGCCAGCATTTCCCGTTGCGGCGCCTCATCTTCGGTGAGCAGAACTCGCGGTTGATTCATACCTCTTCACTTTCTCGGTTGAGATAAAGTCTGAAACTGGCGCCGCCGAGGGAACTCGCGGCGATCTCCACCCGTCCCTGGTGTTCCATGGCTACGCGGTGCACCAGCGGCAGGCCGACACCGGTGCCGGCCTGTTTGGTGGTAAAATAGAGATCGAAGACCTGCTGGCGCCGTTCCGGCGGAATGCCGGGTCCGTTATCCTCAACTGCGATCACCAGCCAGCCAGCTTCACTGAAGCCGCGCAGGCGGATGCGGCCGGTTTCAGCCGGTACCGCCTCCAGGGCGTTCTGCAGCAGGTTCAACACCGCCTGGCGCAGCAGGTCACCGTCCAGCCGGCACTCCGGCAACGACTCGACCTCCACCGCAAACTCAACATTCCGGCCGTCGGTCAGCTGTCGGAAGGAGTCGAGCACCGGCTGCAGTTCCCGCAGCGGCTCGGTTGCGGTCTTGCGGGCGCGGGGCGGGCGGGCGAACGCCAGGAAATCGCTGATGATGCGCTCGATCCGCTGCGCCTCGCTCTGCAGCGCGTTGAGGATACCCTGGTACTGCTCCGGCTGGCCGGTGGGATCGATCTCCTTTTTCAGTCTCTGGGCCGCCATGATGATGGTATTGAGCGGATTGCGGATTTCGTGGGCGACGCCGCCGGCCAGCTCCCCCATGGCGGAGAGCCGCTCCTGCAGGGTGCGGTTCGCTTCCAGGCTGCGTATTTCGCGCAGGATGCGGCGGCGTTCCTTCGCCAGCCAGCGGAGGTTCTGCCGCGAGATCAGGTAGGCGGCCAGCGCCGTCGCCAGCAGGACGAAGAGCAGCGAGCGGATCACCAGCACCCCGAGGTTGCGCTGGCGGATCGATTGCAGGTGATCGGTGTTCAGACCGAGGCGCAGCACCAACTCGCCCGCCATGCCAAAGGGTGCCCGCGCCTCGAACAGCGATCCCTCCGGCGTCTGCAGGAAGTCGGCCTGGAAGTCGGCGGCGGCCATGGCGTCGGCGTGAAAGGGATCGACCGGGGATGCGGTCAGCCAGGGAGGCAGGTCGCCGGTCGCGGCGACGAAACCCTCTTCAGAGTCCAGCAGCGCGTAGCGGACCTGCGGCTGCTCCGCCAGGTCGAGCAGGATTGAGCCGGGACCCAGGTCGCGCCGGATCGCCATCAGTTCCGGGGAGCGGACGCTCACCCGGATGTAGTCGCCGTCCGGAAGCTGCACGACGACGCCGTAGTATTCTTCGCCGGTCGCGCCGCCGTGGAAACCCTGGACCCATTCTACCGCTCCTGCGGCGGACACCCAGTCCGGCTGTGTCAGGGCGGCGGCGGGACCGTCATCGCTGCCGGCGCGCAGCTCGACCCCGGCGTTGAATCGCTCGATGCGGGAGACACCGCCCAGCAGACAGGCGGTGGCCAACTCCGCCGCGTTCCCTTCGCTCCATTCCAGCTGTTGTCCCACCAGATAGGCGACCGCGAACAGCTGTTCCGTCAGGGCCAGCCGCACGCTCTCCTCCGCCAGCGCCGCCCGGTTCACCGCGCTCTCGACCTCGCGCACCAGACTCACCGCCTGCTCGACGGCCAGTTCGTAGGTGAGCCGCTGGACGCGGTGGTAATCGACGATGGTCAGTCCGACAGTGAGCAGGGTGAGAATGGCGAGCAGCAGCAGGATCAGCCGCCGCGGACCGCGGGCAGAACCGGGGGAAGGGGGCGCTGGTATCGTTCCGTCGCTGTTGTGCGTGGCGTCAGGCATGGCACAATATAGTATTGCCGGAAACGAATGGTCAAATTCGGAATGCACATTTTGCGGCAACACCATCAACCGATTGTGCTCTACCTTCTTCCTGAGGACAGCATTAATGAGCATCGGCATCGGCGCTTGTCCGCTTTTTGGGAAGCAGGATGTAGAACCAGGATGCTGCGAGGTGAGGAGAAGGGCGGGAGGACCGGCTGGTCCCCCCGTGTTACGAAGCGCTTGAAAAAGCGGGCGACGGGTCTCGAACCCGCGACCTCGAGCTTGGGAAGCTCACGCTCTACCAACTGAGCTACGCCCGCCTGCGCGAAGCGGTCACCCCGCTTCGACCCTAAAAAGATATAGCAGCTCCTCCCTGTCGCCCAAGAAAAACCAGCCAACAAGTCAGCAAAAGGGTTTGCAGGAGAGAAAGAGAAGCTGCATGCTGCCGGATATGAATCAAATATTCTAAGGGTTGCTGGGTTGGATGATAAAGAACTGGAGTGGAACCGGGTCACGCGGAATTCGTGATTCAGGAAAACGGGAGTAAAAGCAGCATGTAAAGGCTGGATCGTGATACAAAGATTTCGCAGGCTTTGATGGCCTGTGTCAGTTATTTCACCAGCACCATCTTTTTGGTCTCTACCTGGTTGCCTGCCTTTAGCTGATACACATACACTCCACTCGCCAATCCGCTTCCGTCGAACATAACCTGGTACTGGCCGGAAATATATGAGCCTTCCGCCAGCACCGCCACCCGCTGCCCCAGGAGGTTGTAGACCGTGAGGGTGATCTCCTGTGGATGTGGCAATGTGAACTCGATCGTCGTGGTGGGGTTGAAGGGATTCGGGTAATTCTGGTGCAGCTCGACGGTTTGTGGCAGATCGCTTTGTGGATCTGTTTCAACGACCGGCATGTACTCCCAGAATTCCCAGAACTCAGCCGCGCCGGGACCGCCGAAGCAGCCCATGTCGTTGCGCAAGGTGCCCTGGGCAGGCCAGAGCGGCCAGCCGGGATCGTTGGGATCTTCCGGATCATTGTAGGCGGGATCGGGATTGCCGGCATCAATGCAGGGGGAGCCAGGCTGAAGAACGTAGTTGTTGTTTTCAGGGTCGGTGAAAAGCGGATCGGCGTCGATGTTGCCTATGCCTTCCCAACCGCCATCGATGTTGGAGTAGCGGACGGTGAAGTCGATGTTGGCGTTGGCATTGTAACCCAGGTCTTGACCATAGGGGCAGGTGTTGTCAATTATAGAGTTCTCGATCAGGATTGTTTTCTCGTCAGGAGTGTTAAACTCGCCGAAGTATGCAGCCATTCCATAATCACCGTAGGAATCTATGATGGCAGTGTTTCTGATCGATGCACTCCTGCCTATTGATCCTCTAACAATATGAGAAGATGGTTCCACCCGAGTATTCCAGCAATCATGAATCAGCACGTTTTCCATAGCAAAGTGGTTGGCTGAAACTGAAATCGCCCCATTGCCGCAATCGCTGATGTGGGAGTTGCGGATGAGAATGGTATCAGCCCTTGCATAAACTGCGGATCCGAGAATAGTATTGTACTGGTTGTAGATCCGCAGGTTTTCGATCTCAAGCTTACCCCAGATTGCACCTCCAGTCGTGATTCCCGATCCCCACCCAAAACTCTCATCAAAAGGGGTAGTGTAAAGACGTATGTTATCATGGATCAGAATGTCGTTTAGATAAACCCGCTGCCAGGGCGACGAGTCAGGGATATAAAGACCTAACACCTGCTGGCGATAGTCATTTACGTTATTAGCTTTGACTAAATGTTCTACTGAAACATCGTCGCCACTAACGGTCGTGAAATAACGCGCGCAATCATATTCATCTGGGTATTCATCAATGTCAGTGCGATGAGCGGAGTTGTCTGTGACGTAGATGTGACTTAAAGCAACGCTGTTGGGGCAGCCGAAAGAACAACCAGGTTCACCACCATGGCCTTGTTCAAACTCTTCATGATTATTAACTATGAAAATACTATCAGCGACTAGCGATTGATACCCTTGGACACGTATACTGATAGCGCAATTGTCGCCGTCGACAGCGCTGTTATCGGCGATGCGGATGTTGTTCAGGCTCACATGATAACCACTTATCTCAACTAAGGGCTCGGTAGAAACGCCTTCTGCTAAGGCATGATCACAGAAAGTGGAGTCGAAGACACAGTTGTTCATTGTCAGATGCTGCGAATACCCCAGATGGACAAGACCCGGTTGCCGCCGTAGAGAGTTTCGTCGGAAAATGCAGTCGGACACTTCAGTGTGTTCTGCTCTGGCGTAAAGCAACATGGGAGAGAGTGTAGAGCCGCCATAGTTACCCTGATTCTCATAGAATGTGCATCCTTCAACTGTTGCATCAGTGCTTGTCAGCGAAACAAGCGCGGTAGCACCTGCTACATTCTCGTGGAAATAGCAGTCTATGAGACTGCTCGGATTGCCGCTATTATTCCGGATAACATTTGTTCGTTCCTCGCCTTCATTTCGGGTGAAGATGCTGTTTCGCACGCAAAAGCTGCTTGAATCCAAAGCGTAGATTCCAGTGTACCATTCAGCGTAGTTCTCTATGAACCAACAGTGATCAATATTGACCGTACTCGTGTCCTTAAGAGTTATGGCACCTCCATACCAGCGGGATTCTTCACTCGAATAGTAACCCATACCATGTGCGAAAGTCAGACCGACAATGTTCATTGTATGTGGTCCGAAACTGCTGAGGATGTTCAGGGTTGAATCGCCATCCAGAATGGTATTGGCAATGTAGGCAGTGTCGCTGGTGGTGAGATAAAGGGAGCTAAGCGTCAGATCCTTTTGCTCGACTTCCAACTGCTCTATGTAAGTTCCTGGGGAGATGAGTATTGTATCGCCCGGTATGGCGGCGAAGATACCATCCTGAATGCGGTCGTAGTCTTCAGGGATTTCGATGATTGCTTTTGCGGTAGCGCCGGGAAGCATGATTGCTGCCGTGAATATAAGTGCTGCCAGGTATTCTCGCGAGTAGTGTTTGAAAGCCATATACATCTCTGTGTGAATTCGAGCAAGTGATAAGTCCGGGGGTGAGAAACACCCCCGGACTTGTTTGAATTACTTGATCAGCATCATCTTGCGCACGACCGAGTGCGTTCCGCTGTCCAACCGGTAGAGATACAGGCCGCTGGAGAATTCGGAACCGTCGAACTGAAGCGCATAATCGCCGGGCAGGTGGCTGCCTTCCGCCAGCACTGCCACCCGCTGTCCCAGAACGTTGTAGACCGCCAGGGTCAGTTCACAATGCGTTGGAACTGAATAGGCAATAGTCGTCACCGGGTTGAAGGGATTGGGGTAGTTCTGAGTCAGGTTGAAGTCAGCCGGCAGCACCTCCGGATCAGCCGATGTGTTTGTACTCATCCCGCAGATTTCAAGTGCCTGGTTAATGTAGGCCTGCTGGCGAGCCAGTTCCGTACGCACCTGCTGACAGGCGGTGTCGGGATCTCTCTCGGCGTAGGGACTCCCCGCATCGTCCCAGGCTTCTAGGTAGGCGTGACTCAGCTCGTAGTAGGTGCTGGCATCCTCCGCCCCCGCCTGATCGCGCAGGCCTTCCAGTTCGGTGAGCGCCACGTCCTTGTCTATCAGCTTACCTTCCAGTATCCAGAAGTTGCCCTCCAGGAAGTAGGTGAGGTCGGGATTCTGGTCGCCGATCGCTTCGAGATCCTCCTCGAAGCCGGCTTTAACAGCCAAGCCCTCATCGCGCCCCATACCACTGATCTTTTTCAGGCGGAACACGGCCCGCGTTGCATAGGGATCACTGGGGAATAATATGATGAGTTGATTATAGGTGAATATCGCTTCTGGTATCTGACCGTTGATCTCCTGCCAATTCCCCAGGGCGAACATCTCAGCCGGGATATTCTGTTCATTGCAATCGTTCATGGGTGGAAGCTCGTTCCAAACGTAGAGCGGATCCCAGACCAGGATTCCCCAACATTCCGGTAGTAAACGTGGGCTGGAGGGATCGACAACAGCATCTCCCCAATCGTTGTAGTGTACGTCTGTGCTTTGCTGTTGGAGACCGCCCTGATCACGGATCAGGATGTTGTCGTTGTCATCATCATTATAGGCAATCTTGTTGGCACCGCAATCCAACTGGCAGTTGGACTCGTTCAGGGAAATCTGGCCGTGGTTTGGATTGGGAAAGGAGTTGGCAACAATGCGGTTATGAGCCACCCGGTGCATGTCGAACCAGGCGTAACTGCCCTTCATACCGTAACTATCGTGATTCTCAACTCGCGAGTCTGTCAGACGGAAGCTGCTGTTTAGAGCGGAAACACCTATTCTAGCCCTCTCGGGTGTCCCGTAGCCCTCAAAGTCCAAACTTTGCAGCTCGTAGTCGGCATTGTGTCCGAAGTCCACAAGCAGCAAACCGGTATCTTCGTAATCCAGGAAGTCGCAGTCGGACAGCATGACGTTGGAATCGAAGATCACCATCTGCTCGTTCATCCAGGAGCCGCGCAGCAGGCAATTGGATATTGTCCCTACACAGCCGGAACCCACGTAGAAACGACCATGTACCGTCGATTCTGGTTCATCGCAATCATCCGTACAGAACCTCAGGTCGTTTACGGACAGGTCAACCCAGGTAACAGCAAACTCACTTTCCGTTTCCACATAGCCCAGGTGGTTCATATGTAAGTCGGCTGCGGGGGGAACCGCCGGACTTCCACTGATTGAGAAAGCACCGCGGGGAGGATCAGGCTCCTCATGGAAATCTATCTCAGGATTTGGGCTGTAGTAAGTGATTACCGTCCGTTCGGCATCCTCCTCTCTCCCCAGAAAAACATCAGCAGTGCCGGCGATGATCGTAACATCGACCAGGGAACCCAGCAACAGGAAGCTGCCGGAAGGAAGCGAGAAACCGGAAGCGACATTCAAATCGTCGGTGGCAAAGTAAACACCTTTGGTGAGACTGGTGAAATCAGTACCGGCGTCGCATGGAATCGGCTTATAAGTTTGCCGGTATCCCATGTCGCATTGGGTGTGGTCCTGGTCGCGCAACAGGGGATCGGGATTACCCGTATCCAGGCAGGGGCTGTCCCAGCGCAGGCAGTAGTTGTCATTGGCGGGGTTGACGAATTTGGGATCGGCCTGGATGTTGTAAGGACTACTTGGACCGGGGATAGTCCCATTCACGATGTTAGTGTAATCGATATCGTAGAAATCAGCGCCAAAGTTGGAAGGCGGACTTGAAAGGATTGAGCTATTGACTGTGAGCATTGTCTCATTAGATTCATCACATTGGATCGAAACAGGTGGAGGATCGACCAGGCTGAAAACGGTGCTTCGTGTCACTGTGATGTTATCAAACCTGTAGTTATAAAAGGCTGTTTGAGATTCATGCTCTATCAGGCAATTCTCGAACGTGCAGCCGGTGGTTCCGCTTGTGGTATTAAGGGTAAAATGCAGCACATCAGCACAGGCATAGCCTGTCCAGCCACAGGAGTTGCTGATGAAATCAGTGTTATAGAAATGCGAATTTCCTGATCCAGGAAGGTCGCCACTGAAATAAGCGAAAATGGCACCTGCTCTTTCCGCGGCGTAGTTGTTGTGAAACCTCACTCGATGGTGTGTTTCAAGTTCACCGATCCATAAGTGACAACCATGTGTTAAGACTGCGCCTCCGGTTAATGCGGCGTCGTTATTCAAGAACTCGGTATCACCCTTGATCTCGACCACACCTGTACCATCAACGCTGTTGACGTACACGGCGCCGCCATTGTCACCCTTGCAGTCATCAAATACACAATTGACAATCTCAACGACGGGTGAAGCGGTAGTCGCGTTTGCAAATACAGCGCCACCGTTCACCGGGTTAGTCAAATCTCCAAAATCATCAAAGGTGCAGTTGTCGAGGGTCAATTCACAAGTTTCGGTTGGCCAATATCCATGAATAGCCTTCGGCGTTGGTGTACATCCGCTGCATCCGGTGAAATCCAGATCCCTGAATGTGATTGGAATCTCTAGATCGTTGATGTAGAAGACAAATGACTGGCCGTTGATGGGAGTATAACTCCATTCTTCCGTACCGTCTTTCCGAATCCCGAAATCGAGATCCGGATCGCCCTCAATAATGTAGCTGCCGTCGATTACCAGGTACTCTGAATAAGTACCCGGATCCTGACTGACAGCTACTTCGGCGCCATTGTAGTTATCTACCATCGCGGCCTGGATGGTAGAATATTCAACCGGAACGAAGCGGATTTGGGGGTAGTAGCAATAGCCGATTTCGGGTCGTGAGCCGTCAGGATCGTCAGGCTCATCACCATCAACGAAATCAATGCAATCCGAATCTGGTAGAAGTCGATAATCGCCTGTAGCCTCATTAACGAACCGAGGATCCTCGAAAGCGGGTCGATTAAAAGGAAGTCCTAGGTTTGGATCATCCATGCAGGAGTACCATACATTGTACGACATATCTGTTGGTATAAGATTGAAATCGCAATCGCTCTTGACAATCGTCCCCAAGATATAGGGCCAGGCTGATGGCGAGAGAGAGTGCAATGCTGGACATGTATTATCCACAAATGTGGAATATCTAACCTCGCTGTCGGAATCGACACACACAATGCCAGCGTCTGTACCAACCGGCTCAGCAAGTGTATTTCCCTCGAAGACACAATGGCCCATCAAACCGTCTTGGAGATGAACGATGGATCCATTATTGCCGGTATCCTCATTGTCACTGAACCAACAATTCGCAATGCTAACGTTATTTCCCCAGATCACAGCACCATCAAGGATTGTATTCTCCTCAAAAGTACAATCGTCAACTAGACCGTTTTGCAAATAAACGATCGATCCATTACTGTATGAATCTTGATTATCGCTGAAACAGCAATAATCAATATCAACGTAGTTTCCCCAGATTGCGACTCCGTCCAGATAAGTAGAATATCCGTTAAATTCGCAGTTCGTGATCCTAGCTCTATGAGCTGCATCAACGCCTTGTGCGCAAATCGCGCCTCCATTGGCACTCACTTCTTCAGGTGTTATGAAAATGCAATCCTCAATTGTTGGCGCGCCATTGATATGTAATGCTCTTTGAGTTGTGTTATCGAGTGCACGGAATGTCAAATTCTCAACTCGCATATCCTCAAAATCTTGATCAAGATCGATTTCAATAGCTGGGTCTCCGCCAGGCCAAAGATGCATAATAATGATGCCATCCTCACCTCCTCTGATGATGATATCCTTATCAGCAACTTCTATCGCTAAGTGGAATACATAGTCATTATCGACATGCCACATGAATAGTCTATCGTCATCTACCATTCCATTGATCACATCTTGAACTGCTGTACTAGACATATCAGCCCACACATCATAGTCTGTAGCAAATACTGTCGTTGATACAATCAGTAAGCTGATCAGGAATAGACTTATCCGGTACATTTTACACCTCACTCTTAGGATCCGATCATCCCGTGAAGACTCCAGAGCTTACGGGAAGATTCGGATATAATCAACATTAGACACTGAATTCATAGTTTTGAGTTTCAGATGAGATCAGCTAAGGCGGGTGTTTCTTCCAGACCAGCAGCAGGAGGGCTGACTGGCGGTTAGCTGGATTCGTTTTCAGCGGAAACATCGTGTCGATTCACTCCATTCCGTAAGAACCTGGAATGACTTGTCAACAATTTGGAATGCTGACTAGGGCAGCATTCCAAACACCATTTGGAACTGACAATGTCAATTGCAGTTCAAATGGCATTCCCCGCAGAAAACTCTTCGGAACCAACCGGCTAGACAAAGCATTAGGCTGTAACTGTACGCTATTCTGAGTGTTTGTCACAGCATCTGTGACTGAAAAAGGGGGGTATGTCGCGGTAGGTCTATTACTAGAATTCTTAAATAACTAGAATTCCAGTTATTTACACTCCTACATCTGCTAATTTTGCTTTTAAGATAGACCTATAACACGCAATATCCCTGCAGCAGAACTATATCAAATTGAGTTGTTGAAGTCAAGTGGAATGTGAGAATTATTCACTAGAAGTTATGATAGGTGCTGTAAATTAAAAAAAAAACAATATAGCGATTATTTAGCAACGGTAACCACTAGCATTAAAGAGATGACAATAATGTTTCACATCTTAGTGAAACCTGATATTTTGACTATTGCCAGCAAAGCGGTTACTATATTAGATTAATACCTGGCGCCCAAAACCTGGATCCACTTTGGATTCGGAAGTGTCAGCGAAGACATTCAGGCACAACGCCACTCAGGCTTTCTCCAAGGTGTAGAATACCTGTCAGCCTGAGATTCAAATGCGTCGAAAACCACGTTGAATCAAAAAAAGGGCGCCCCAACCGCGGGACGCCCTTCCAGTAAAAGTTTCAGTACCAGCCTGTCGCCTATTTGATCAACATCAACTTCTGGACAGCCTGCTCGCCCCTGGTCTGCAGGAGGGCGAAATAGACGCCGGAAGCGTGATCGGCCGCATGCCAGTCGATGGTATGCACACCGGCGTTGAAGGCACCGGCGGCCAGCAGCTCAACCTGGCGGCCCATCAGGTCGTAGATCGTGATTTCGACCTGCGCCGCCAGCGGCAGACTGAACCGCAAGGTGGTGGTCGGGTTGAACGGATTCGGATAGCTGCTCAGGCTGAGGGTGTTGGGCAGTGTACCGCCCGCGCCGGGCTGCTCGACGCTTTCCACCACGCCGAAGTAGTCGGCGAAGACGATCAGCAGCGCTTCGCTGAGCGAAGTGGTCGTGCTGCCGCCGGTCGCTTCCAGGCTGAACGCCATGAACATGGTCATCCAGTTGCCGTCCTCCTTACCGAAGCAGACCCACTTGTCGCTTTCCACAGTCTCCCCCGACATCATCGCGATCCCGGAAGTGGGCTGGTAGGCGGGGTAGGGAACCTGCTGGTTGCCGGCGCCCTGCGTGCCCTGGAGGAGGACGATGCTATCATCCCAGACGGTGCCCGGCAGACCGTAAACCACCCGGTTGGTCACTTCCAGTTCGGAAGGCTCACACCCGAAATAGGTCTCGATGAAGACCTCATCATCGATGTGGTCATAGAGGTACTGACCGGTGAAGAGCACGCGACCACCCTCGGCGAGATAGCCCTCCAGGCCATCCAGCACATCCGCAGGTATGACTGCGTCGTTCTCGGCGGTATAGAACAGGACAGCGGCGTAGTCGGAAAGCACCAGCTCGATACCGTTCAGTTCCGGGAAATCGCCGATATCGATATCGTACCAATCGACATTTACCGCCGCCTCAACAAATCCCGCCTGGTAGTACTGCACCAGTTCGTCGTCACCCGCCAGCCCGTCGAAGTCGTAGATCAATATCTCGCCCGGACCGATCTGAACCGGGATCTCGTAGGTGATGCTGTCGGAGAAGTCGGAATAGAAGCAGAGGTTCACCATGGAGTAGTGCGGCTCGGCACCGGCGTCGATTTCGAACAGAATCGGATCCGCCTCGTTGTCGACTTCGGTGTCCGGTTCAATGTTACCGAACTCATAGACCGGATTCGTAATCGTGATGTCGGGATCATCCGTGCTGAGCGTCAGACAGGCGTTATAAGCCGGATTGATCCAGATGTTGCTCAGGGTCGTCCAGACACCGGCGGTTTCGCCGGGCATCAGGCGCCAGTCGCCGTTGCCGCCGGGAACATCGTCGGTCAGGTGAATGTCGCCCATGGTAATGTAGGCCGAGAAAATGCCGTAAGCCGCCTTGTAGGCGTTGATACGACCCGTGCCCAGCTGGCCTTCGTATTCCTCGTTGATGTCATAGATGTAGTCAACCGTGTGCAGCAGGTGATGACGCACCTCGGCGTTGTCGTAGTCCGGATAGAGCGCCCAGATGTACGCACACAGAGAAGCGACCAGGGGACAGGCCATGGAGGTACCACCGTAGCTCGTGTAGCCGCCGTTCGGGATGGTACTCAGGATGTTGTCGCCCGGAGCGGAAACATCAATCCAGGAACCGTAATTGGAGAACATGGCCTTGTGGTCGCTGCTGTTGGTGGCGGCCACGTTGATGATTCCCTCGGCGTAAGTAGTCTGATCCGGCGCGTAGGGGCTGTTATCGTTGCCGCCGGCTTTGACGGTGACCAGCCCGGCGTCCCAGGCGAGTTCGCAGGCGACGCGGATGGAGATGCCGCCGCCCCCACCGAAGCTCATGCTGATAATGTGCGCCCCGTTGTCGACGGCGTAGTAGATCGCGTTAACCACGCAGCTCTGCGGGAAGGAACCGCCGCCGTCATCGGTGTGGTAGGCGGCCCGCAACCCCATCACCTTGGCGTTCCAGGCGACCGAGGAGATGCCGACCGCGTTGTCGGTCACGGCGCTGGCGATGCCGGAGCAGTGGGTGCCGTGGCCGTTGTAGTCGCGAGCGTCGTTATCCTGCTGCGAGCAGTCCTCGCTGGGATGACAGTCGTTGTTGTAGTAGTGGATGAAATCCCAGCCGATGAAATCGTCGACGTAGTTGTTGCTGTCGTCGTCGGTCTGGTTGATCTCGTCCATTTCGCCCGGCATGTTGTCGTATTCGTAGACGACGCCGTCGCCGTCCAGGTCCTCACCCGGGTTGACCCAGATGTTGTCGGTCAGATCGGGATGGAACCACTCGGTGCCGGTGTCGATCACCGCGACAACTATCTCGGAATTATCCTCGAAGGCGTCCCAGGCGGCTTCGCACTCGATGCGGTTCAGGTGCCACTGACTGGGGAAGGAGGGATCATTCGGAGTGCGGGCCAGCGGTATCAGGTAGTCCGGTTCGGCCCAGACCACTCCCGGCACCTGGCTGAGGCGGGTTGCACTGTTGAAGACATCCAGTTCGGCCGGAAAGTGAAAGAGGTAGAGCAGGGAGAGGTCGATCTCCATGTGACCATGCTTGTCCTCGCGCCAGGCGGGCACCAGCGGCTCAATGTCCTGCACCCAGCAATCGGCCAGGGCGTCGTTCAGAACGGGATCGTCGGTCAGCACTACATCGCTGTTGTCCACGATCCGGGGATGTTCCGCCAGCTGTACGATCAGGCGGCCGGGGGTGTAGGGCGTGTCCGCCAACGCCGACAGCTGTATTCCACAGCAGGCGATCAGAGCGATCAACAGCGTTCGCTTTGTCAACATGATTCCTCCGTTGGGCTATTTCTTGCTTATCGTTGTTTCGATGCTAAACACTCGAACGCGTTTCCCGGTCGACGAGAAGACTGCGGAGATATGTCCCGGGAAGTTTCCTGCAAACAGCGTGAGTGCCTTAGTCTGAGCGTGTGCCCGGCAACCTGTGGTTGTGGGCTTTTTAAATGAGGTTTCTCTCAATCATAAAGTTTAGAAATCCTGCTCGTCAGTGGCAAGGGAATAGCGTGATGCTCACGTAAAAATGTCCTTATGCGAAAGGAGATGTCGGCATCGCGTTATAGTATTTCCGGAAATGCTTTTAATGGCAGGCATCTTCTCCGGGAAATACTATGGCGTAGAAGGGTCGAAAAAGGGGTGTGCTGCACACCCCTTACATAAAGCAATTCTGTAGTGGTCCTACGGTTCCACGTTGTAGTCTTCCTCAGGCGGCTCCGTCTCTGGCGGCGCGCCGGCTTTGCTCTCACCCCGTCCCACCTCCCGCGCGATCTCCTCCGGTGTGTGGACGGTCGCCATGTGATCCATCTCTTTGCGCAGCGACTGTTCCTCCTCGAGCTCGATCTCCTCCAGATGCGCTGGATGTTCGTGCGCGTATTGCTCCTCCGTCATGGTGCCGGTCAACCAGCTCGCGTTCATCGGGTAGATGTCCGGATTGTAGACGGTGGAGTAAAGGTGCCAGATCACGATCGCCAGCGTGGCCAGCCACGCTTCCCAGTAATGGATTACCAGCCCTACATCCAGAAAACCCTTAGGCAGGAAGTTGATGAAGTAATTGTCGTACCAGAGCATCAGACCGGTGACGATCATCACCACGCTGCCCCAGATCAGAGCCCAGTACTCGATCTTCTCGATGTAGCTGAAGCGTTTGAAGCGGGGCATCTCCTCACGTCGGCCCAGGTTGTAGAGTACCCGCTGCCAGAGCATCTTGAAGTCTTCGAACAGCGGCCACATATCCCGGAAGAACTTGCGCCCTCGCTTGCTCAAGAGTACGAAGAGAATGTGCCACAGTGTGGTCAACATGAATACCACCGCCGCGCTGCGGTGTATCACGCCGCGCATCTGGAAACCGTGCTCGAGCATCTTGAACGGTACCGCGATCCAGGAGTCTGAGAAGCGCAGGGCGAAGCCGGAGACCACCAGCACGATGAAACTGACCATGAGGAACATGTGCTGCCAGACTTCATCCATATGCATCCGCCTCACCTGCGGCTTCTTCAGCATCTTGCGTACCTGTTTGACCAGATCGATAAACCAGTGCAGCCCCATGAAGCCGGTCAACACGATGATGATGGCGATGTAGATCTTTTCGATTATGTCCGCTACGGGAGTGGATAGCCCCTTGCCGGAGATACCATGGATGGGGATTTTCGCCAGTTTCTCCGAAATTCCGGGATGACATTCGCCGCAGGTCGCACGCAGGTTGCCTGGAAAAACGGTTGAGGTCGAATCGCTGCTTGGCAGGATGCGGTGCACGCCGTGACAGGAGGCGCAGTTGGCGACCTCGGTGTCACCCGCCTTGCTCTTCAGTCCGTGATAACTATCGATAAAGGTGTGCAGCCGGCCGGAAGGCAACCCGTATTTCTCGTTGAGCGTGGTCGATTCATGACAGGGAGCACAGGTTGCTTCCGCCACCCGCGATTTGGAAACCGGTGAATCGGGGTGATCGGTGTCGATGATGCCATGCTCACCGTGGCAATCGGTGCAGACCGGTGCGTCGGTTTCGCCGCGGACGACCAGTTGTCCGTGGATACCTTCCCAGAAGTCGCTGGTAACCCCCTTGTGACACTTGCTGCAGGTTTGCGGAATATTGAAGTGATTGATCGAGGATTTCGGATTATCAGGGGAAAGAATCTTGTGGGCCGTCCCTTCGGCGGAGTGACAATCGTTGCAGGTAGCGGCGACGTAAAGCCCCCCCTTACTCGACTTGCCGTGAATGCTCTGGGAGTACAGCTCCACCGGGTGTGGCAGGAGGAACTTGTGCCGTTTGACCATGTCCAGGTCTTCGTGGCATCTGCCGCAGGTCTCCGGCAGGTTGGTCGGATGCACCAATGAAGCTTTCTCATCAGGCGGCAGAACCAGGTGTGCACCGTGGCAATTGGCGCAGGTGGGGACATCGCCGCATTTCTGTGCCGCTTCCCGCCCGTGCGAAGTGTATTGTTCCGATTGTTCCTCATGACAGGTGCGGCAACCCTGGCAACCAGGCATGAAGGTAGTATCGACGACATGTGGGATGAAAGTTGTGTGGATGTGACAATCCTGGCACTCCAGACCGTCGTGGGTAGAAGCTGTTAGATCCGCCGTGATCACGACGTCATGCTGGTCGGTTTCGTGGCAATCCGCGCAGTCCGCGTTGCTAATCGGTTCGAAGTCGTCACTCTCCTGCGCGTGAGTGAGGCAGGCTGCGCCGCAGAATGAGAGCAGGATGAGTGCAGCGAGTAACCGGATACGGCAGACTTTCATAACACCCCCCTGATCTTGAATCAGCATTCCTTCTTCAACCTCCAGGCCGAAAAGCCTTGAGGCCGACAGGGGAGCAGGGTTATCTCCCGTTAGAAGAAGGACCCAATTATGATTAACACCAGCAGCAGGAACCCGAGCGCCAGGAAGCTGAAACCGGCCAGATAGAAGAAGACGATGGTCCACTTCCGGCTCTTGCTGCGCAACAGATGCTGATAGCTCTCGTCGGTGGTGATCCGCTTCTGCAGCGGACGCTCCTCCTCGAACTTCTCTTCCGACAATCGGCCGGTGAAGATGACATCGTCCATCGGGAAGGCGCCCGGCCGCAGATGGGTGTTGAAGAAGTGCACCGTAAAGATGAAGGCGGTCGCCAACAGGGCTTCCTCGGAATGGATGATATGGGCGGCATTAATCATCCAGCCGGGCACCGCCATGGTGAACTCCTCCGGATACCAGAGGGTCAGGCCGGAGGCACCGATCGCCATCATCCCCCAGAAAACCGCGAAGTAATCGAATTTTTCCCAGTATGTCCAGCGCCCGAACTCCGGTTCGGTTTTTCTGATCCCGACGAAGAAGAGCAGGTGGTTGAAGAAGTCTTTCACATCCTGCCAGTTCGGAACCAGGCTGTTGGAGCCCCAGAACAGTCCCTTCTTGCGCTGGATGATCAGCTTGTAGAGGATCATCAGGATGTGGACGATGAACACGCCGAACATCGTCAGCGCCGCGATGCGGTGCAGCAGCGCCGCGGTATGGAATCCGACCAGGTTGTTGACGAACCAGTTGGCCAGCTCGGTGTGGCTGTATTTCAGCGGCAGACCGGTTGCCGCCAGGGTCAGGAAGGCACCAGCCATGAAGAGATGGAGAATCCGTTCCGGCCGGGAGAAGCGCTGGATCCGTTTATCGCTCCGGGTCGGCTTCTTGAGCGGCCCGTGCCGCAGGCGCTTGATCACCAGCCGAATGAGCCAGAGTACGGTGTGCCCGCCGAACACACTCAGGGTGCCGGCCAGCAGCACGATCATGAACCAGTTGATATAGTAGATGACCGCGTGGGCTTCTTTCAGCGTCGGCTGCGGATGTGGCATGTATTCCACGAAGCTGGCGGTGGCGCGGGGGTGGCAGTTGGAGCAGGTAGTGACCAGATTTTCCGGATGCGTGCTGGCCGCTTCATCGTCACTGGGCAGGATCGAGTGATTATTATGACAGGAGACACAGGTGGCGTAGTCGTCTCCCTCATAGCCGAGCATGTACATCTGGCCGTGATACGAGGTCTGGTAACCGTCGAGCACATTGGGATTGAGATCATACTTCAGGGCCAGTTTGTCGTCGGTGTGGCAGGAACTGCACAGTTCGGTGATGGTCTGGCCGTCGAAATGTTCCCCCGGCATCCGGATCAGACGCTCGCGGTGGCAGTCGATGCAGTTCGGCGCCTCGGTGTGGCCCTTTGCGCTGGCGATGTAGTGGCTGGAGTTCTCGTATTCGGCCTGCTCGCGGGGATGGCACTCGCCGCAGGTCTTCTTCAGCTCCATACCGGCATGATCGGGCACTTTATGATGGTAGGTATGGCAGACCGCGCAATCGGTCTCCACTCCGTTCTGCGCCAGGTGCAACTGGTCGCGGTGAATGGCTCCGTGTGCCTCATCATCACCCAGCACCAGCGTTTCCAGGTGGCACCGCAGGCAGACCGCCTCGATCTGTTCGTCGATGATGATCGAAGTGGGATTGTTCATATCGGTCTCGTGACCGGTATGGCAGGCGACGCAGGTTTCCAGCTTTGCAGTTCCGACATCCTCCGAGCGATGGATCGAAAGTTCGTAGTCCCGATGACATGAGATACAGACATGATCCAGGCGGTCGACCGCTACCTGACTGTTGGGATCGCGCGGGGTCAGCACCTGGTGGCGGGCGTGGCAGTCCCAGCAGACCGGAGCGTCGGGATTCCCGGCCAGCACGGCCGCGAAATGCCCCGACATGTCGTAGTTGGCCACATTGTCGGCGTGGCAGTTGCGGCAGCCCTTGGTGACCTGCAGTTTCCAGTCCTGTTCGCTGTACTCCTGGCGCTCGAACTTGTGATGGGGATTGTGACAGGAAACGCAGGTCAACTCGTCAGGTATGCCGTAGTGATTGGAGGAGGTAAATTCCCGCAGCTCCTCCTGGTGGCAGACGCCGCATACCTCGCGCGGCTCCCCTTTCCACTTCACCTGATGTTTGCCGTGACAGTCGATACAGTTGGGAATCGCAGTATAGCCTTTATCGCGCAGCGGCGTGTAGAAGCCGTCGATGAAGGAAGATTGCGCATCGGGATGACAGGATCCGCAGTCGGGCAGATGCAGCCTTTCCGGGTGCGGCCAGTCCTCCACGCCTTCCAGGTCGATATGACAGAGAATACAATCGAATCCCTCGTGGGGGCTGCCTGCCAGATGGCCCGACACGACGTTCAGGCTGTGCGGCACGCCGTAGCGCACCGTTTCCAGGGTGGCGTCATCGTGACACATCTCGCAGATGTCGTTTTCTTGAGCGGTGGTAAGTGACCAGATCAGGGATGTGAAGAGGAGTGCTCGCAAGAGGATCATTGCAGGCCTTTATTTAAAATAGCTGGATTCAGGATGAATGGTGTCATTCAGCAGGTTACCGCAGATTATAAATTTAGCGTGGTTTCAGTTGCCGTCGTCGTTTAATGTGAACAGTCTACTCAAATATTGTTCCATAAGCAATACCTTTCACTCTTGGTGTCCGCCGCGAGCGACCGGTAACCGGCCGTTTCCCCGCGGGAACCCGGTTGAGCCCGGGCGAACCCGGTTCAGCCCTGGGAGAACCCGGTTGAGCCCGACATTTCTCTTGACTATCTTTAGGTTAGGATTGAAATTTATTAGCTCAAAATGAGGGCGATTAGCTCAGCTGGTTAGAGCACTAGCTCGACAAGCTAGGGGTCACAGGTTCGAATCCCGTATCGCCCACTTCTTATTGTGATACCTGCCCGCGCTTCGCAAGCAGGAAGGGGCAGGTATTGTCTTTTGGCATTTTGCCGCTGCACGCTGTGGGCGAAGTGCTTGGAGCCAGTTCTCTGGCTTTTTTTTCTATTTTTCCACAAACGCCGCCGCGCCGCTTCCGGGCGTACCGCGAGCGGCCACAAGCCGGGTGTCGACATGGCGGACCAGGTGCGGATTACCTTTCCCGACGAATCGAGCGAACAGTTCGATCGCGGGATCACTCCGCACGCCGTTGCCGCTTCCATCTCCAACAGCCTGGCCAAGCGCACCGTCGCCGCCAGACTGGACAACCGGGTCGTCGGTATCGATTTCCCGATCGAAGCAGACTGCCGGCTGGAACTGCTCGACTTCAACTCCCCGGCGGGTAAAGAGGTCTTCTGGCACAGCTCCGCTCACATTCTGGCCCAGGCGGTCAAGCAGTTGTATCCCGATACCAGGCTCTGGGTCGGACCCGCCGTCGAACAGGGATTCTACTACGACATCGATTTCCCCGAGCCGATCTCCGCGCATGACCTGCCCCGGATCGAAGAGCGGATGCAGGAGCTGGTCGAGCAGGACCTCCCCTACGAGCGCAGCGAACTGAGTCGCGAGGAGGCGAAGCGTCTGTTCGAGGAGATGGGCGAGACCTACAAGCTGGAACTGATCGACGAGTTCGAGGAAGGCGAGGTGATAAGCGTCTACCGGCAGGGCGATTTCGTCGACCTCTGCGTCGGGCCGCACCTCCCCTCGACCGGCCGGGTCAAAGCGCTGAAAGTGCTGAAGATCGCCGGCGCCTACCTGCGCGGCGATGAGAAGAACAAACAATTGCAACGGATCTACGGAGTCTCCTTCCCTGACGCCAGGCAGCTCAAGCAGCATCTGAAGTTCCTGGAAGAGGCCAAGAAGCGGGATCACCGTAAAATCGGCAGGGAACTCGACCTCTTCTCGCTGCACCCGGAGGGCCCCGGCTTTCCCTTCTGGCATCCCAACGGCGTGGTGGTCTACAACCAGATCCGCTCCTTCTGGCTCCAGGTGCATCACCGGGAGGACTACCAGGAGATCAAGACTCCGATCATCCTGAACGAAGCGCTCTGGCACCTCAGCGGCCACTGGGACAACTACCAGGATGGGATGTATTTCACCGCCATCGACGAGAACCCATACGCGGTCAAGCCGATGAACTGCCCCGGGCACCTGCTGCTCTACCGCAACACGCCGCACAGCTACCGCGAGCTGCCGCTCAAGTACGCCGAGCTGGGCATGGTGCATCGCCACGAAAAATCGGGCGAGCTGAACGGGCTGTTCCGCGTGCGCCAGTTCACTCAGGACGACGCGCACATCTTCTGCACCCCGGAGCAGATCGAGGATGAGGTCATCGGCGTCATCGAATTGATCTTCGAGATGTACGCGCGTTTCGATTTCCAGGAGATCTTCGTCGAACTGTCGACCCGCCCGGAGGAGAAATACATCGGCTCGCTGGAGATCTGGGAGCGGGCGGAAGCGGCGCTGGCCGGCGCCCTGGCCCGGGAAAAGATCGAATACCAGCTCAATCCGGGCGACGGCGCCTTCTACGGCCCCAAGATCGATTTCCATGTGCGCGACTCGCTGCGCCGCAGCTGGCAGCTGGGCACCATCCAGCTCGACTTCTCCATGCCGGAACGCTTCGAGCTGGAGTATGTCGGCGAGGACGGCGAGAAGCATCGCCCGGTGATGATCCATCGCGCCGTGTTCGGTTCGTTCGAGCGTTTCATCGGCATCCTGATCGAACATTACGCCGGCAACTTCCCGGTCTGGCTGGCACCGGTACAGTTCGCGCTGCTGCCGATTACCGACGCCTGCCAGGCTTACGCCGAGGAGATCGCCGCCCGGATGCGCCGGGAAGGTTTCCGCGTGATCGTCGACGGACGCAACGAGAAGATCGGTTACAAGATCCGGGCAGCCGAAGTCAGAAAGATTCCTTACATGGGGATCGTGGGAGAAAAAGAGATTGCCGCCGGGACCGTCTCCCTGCGGCAACATGGCAAGGGCGATCTGGGCAGCATCCCGCTGGATGAGCTGATCGTCCGTATGCGGGAGGAGTCCCGTGAGCGGGA
>CAZFEC010000013.1:56764-59603 GCA_964517435.1 uncultured Bacteroidia bacterium
GAGTCCCGTGAGCGGGAAGAGTCCCGTATGCGGGAAGAGAACAGTCCCTGTCACAACACAAGGGGGAACCAATAAAGAAAAGGTTCGCTGAAAACATCAAAACGCCTCAGGCCAGGATCAACGAGTTCATCAAGGCGTCCCGGGTGCGGGTAATCCTGCCGGAGGGGGAACAGCTGGGCATCCTGCCGCTGGAGGAAGCACTGGCGGAGGCGGAAAAACGCGGACTGGATCTGGTGGAGATCGCGCCCCAGGCCAACCCGCCGGTCACCAAGATCCAGGACTACGGCAAGTTCAGGTATGAACAGGCCAAGCGGGAACGCGAAAACCGCAAGAAACAGCACACCGTTCAGGTCAAGGGGATCCGGCTGACCCCCAACATCAACGATCACGATCTGGAGGTCAAGGCGCGCAAGGCCCGCGAGTTCATTGAAGACGGCGCGCGGCTTAAGGTTTCAGTCCTTTTCCGCGGCCGCATGATCGCCCGCAAGGAGCTGGGCCGGGAAGTGCTGGAGAAATTCATCACCTACCTCGAGGATCTCGCCGAGGTGGAATCCCCTCCCACGATGGAGGGAGCACGCAACATGGTCACCCAGTTGGTGCCGAAGAAGAAGCAGAAGAAGTAGAGATAAACGGAGCTTACAATCATGCCGAAAATGAGATCAAACCGCGGCGCCTGCAAGCGGTTCAAGACCACCGGCAGCGGCAAGGTCAAACGTCACCACGCCTACGCCGGCCACCAGTTTTCCTGCAAAACCCGCAAGCAGAAGCGCCGGTTGCGTTCCGCCACGCTGGTGCACTCCACCAACCTGCAGAACATTAAGAGAATGATTACCAGCTGAGCCTGCTCAGCCGTAAATAGTAGAGGAGAATTCCATGCCACGCGCAACCAATAACGTTGCCTCCCACCGCCGCAGAAAGAAGATCCGCCGGCAGGCCAAGGGCTTTGTCGGTGTTCGCAAAAATGTGCTGCGTACCATGATGGATGCCGTCGATCGCTCCATGCAGTACTCCACTATCCACCGACGCCGCCGCGCCAGCGATTTCCGCAAGTTGTGGATTACGCGCATCAACGCCGCCGTCCGGGCGGAGGGGCTCAGCTATTCCCGCTTCATGCACGGCTTGAAGCAGAAAGACATTCAGATCAACCGTAAACTCCTGGCCGACATGGCCATCAACGATCCGGGTGCATTCCAGTCCATCGTCAACCTGGTAAAACAGTAGATCCGACTTCCCCTTCCAAATGGAAAGGCAGGTAGCAGATGAAGTCCCGGATCGACGCGATCAGGCTAGACTTCCAGAAGTTACTGGCGGAGGCGGAAACCCAACCGCAGCTGGACGAGGTTTACCGCCTCTTCCTCGCTCGTAAGGGACAGGTGGCCGCGCTCTACAAGGAGATGGGGCGGCTGACGACGGAGGAGCGCCCGGAAGCGGGCAAGCTGCTCAACGAGTTGAAAGGGGAGCTGGAGGAGCAGTTCAACGCGCGCCGTGACGCGCTCAAGCCGAAACAGACCGCGACCGCGCTCGACATCACCATCCCCGGCCGGGTGCCCCGGCTCGGACGGGAGCATCCCCTGAAGCAAACCGAACAGCGGGTGATCGAGATCTTCACCCGCATGGGCTTCACCGTGGCGGAAGGGCCGGAGGTCGAGTCTGAATACTATGACTTCGACGCGCTCAACACGCCGTTCTGGCATCCCGCCCGCGACCCGTCGGACACCCTCTACCTGGACAACGGACACCTGCTGCGCACCGAAACCTCGCCGGTCCAGATCCATGTCATGGAAAAACGCCGGCCTCCCATCCGTATCATCGCGCCGGGTCGCGTCTACCGCAACGACAAGCCGGACGCCTCCCATTCCCCCATGTTCATGCAGGTGGAAGGGCTTTACGTCGATCACCGGGTGACCTTCGCCGAACTCAAGGGCACGCTGCTGGAATTCTACCGCGCGCTTTACGGCCCCGAGACCGACATCCGCTTCCGGCCGCACTACTTTCCCTTCACCGAGCCCTCCGCCGAAGTGGATGTCACCTGCTTCCTGTGCGGCGGTAAGGGCTGCCGCGTCTGCAAGCAGACCGGCTGGCTGGAGATGGGCGGCAGCGGCATGGTCGATCCCGCGGTGCTGTCGGGAGTCGACCTCGATCCGGAAGAGTACACCGGTTTCGCGTTCGGACTCGGGCTGGAGCGCATCGCCATGCTGCAGTACGGCCTGACCGACATCCGCCTGCTCTACGAAAACAACCTGCGATTACTCGCCCAGTTCTAGGGACGTCCTATGAAAGTATCTCTCAACTGGCTGCAGAGCCTGATCGACCTCGATGTGTCCACCGAGCAACTGGTGGACGATCTCTCCATGCTGGGCCTGGAAACCGAGAAGATCGAAACCTTTTCCCGCTCGCTGGCAGGCGTGGTGGCCGGCCGGGTGCTGACCTGCGAGCCGCTGCCCGATTCGGATCACCTCATGCTCTGCAGCGTGGAGGTGGGTAAAGAGGCGCCGCTGCAGGTCGTCTGCGGCGCGCCCAACATCGCCGCCGGGCAACTGGTACCGCTGGCGACGGTGGGGACCGAACTGGCCGGCGGCATGAAGATCCGCAAAGCGAAAGTGCGCGGTGTCGAGTCGCACGGCATGATCTGTTCCGAACAGGAACTGGAGCTGAGTGAAGATCACAGCGGCATCCTGGTGCTGGAAGAAGAGCTGGAACCGGGCACGCCGCTGTCGGATCTGTGGGATTACGACGACATCGTGCTCGACCTGGAGATCACGCAGAACCGCGGCGACTGTCAGAGCATCATCGGCATCGCCCGCGAACTGGCGGCGCTCTACGGCCGCGAGTTCAAGAT
>CAZFEC010000013.1:59703-66195 GCA_964517435.1 uncultured Bacteroidia bacterium
TATGCCGCCCGCGTCATGCGCGGCGTGCAGATCAAACCTTCTCCCCGCTGGATGCAAGACCGCCTGCTGGCGGTCGGCCTGCGTCCGATCAACAACGTCGTAGACGTCACCAACTATGTCCTTTGGCTGACCGGGCACCCGCTGCACGCCTTCGACCTGCGCAACGTGACGGGGAACCGCATCGTGGTACGCTTCGCCCGGGCCGGCGAGACCTTCATCACCCTCGACGAGGAGGAACGCAAGCTGGACGAAGAGGTGCTGCTGATCTGCGACGCCGAACGGCCGGTGGCGGTCGGAGGCATCATGGGCGGGCTGGCCTCCGGCGTCATGGACGACACCAGCGACATCCTGATCGAGTGCGCCTGGTTCGATCCGGTCAACATCCGCATGTCCTCCCGGCGGCTGGGGCTCGTTTCCGACTCCTCCCGCCGCTTCGAACGGGGCGTCGATCCCAACGACGTCGCATACGTGATCGACCTGACGGCGCGTCTGATGCAGGAGACGGCCGGCGGGGAAATCCTGCGGGGCGCTGTCGACGCGTATCCGGAGCCGAAGGAGCCGGCCACAGTGTCTGTCCGGCCCCAGCGGGTAGACCGGGTGCTGGGGATGGAGATCCCCGCCGCGGAGCAGATGAATCTGTTGCGACGCCTCCAGCTGGAGGTGACGGAAAACGGGGACAGCTACGACGTCAAGATCCCCACTTTCCGCTACGACCTGGAGCGGGAGATCGACCTGATCGAGGAGATCATCCGGCTGCACGGTTACGGCGATCTGCCGGCGGCCGTCCATTCGCTGGTGCCGCTCCAGTCCTGGACCGAGGAGCTGCGCGCGCTGGGCGACGCCATGCGGAAGCTGGCGGTGCGCGCCGGTCTGCAGGAGGTTTCCACCTACTCGATGATCAATCCGCGCCAGAATGAGCTGACCGCGCCGGACGGCGAACAGCCGCTCCGCATCATCAATCCCATCTCCGACGATCTGGCGGTGGTACGGACTTCGATGCTGCCCAGCCTGCTCCTGACGGCCGCCTACAACCTGAACCGCAGCAACCGCAGTATCGCGATCTTCGAGGTGGGACGGACCTTCCATCTCGAGGAGACCGCTTACAACAAGACCCGCGAGGACCATATCTTAAGCGTGCTGCTCACCGGCACGGCGCAGGCCAAGAGCTGGGATCAGCCGGAACGGCAGTTCAACTTCTACGACCTCAAGGGCCTGGGGGAGCTGTTCCTCACCCGTTTCGACACGGCGGAGCTGAAGGAACTTCCGCCCGGCGATCCCCGTTTCACCGCCAACTGCCTGCGGTTGGGCCGCGGGGAACAGGTGTTGTTCGCCGGCGGCGATCTGCAACGCGAGCTGGTTGCGGAGTTTGATATTGAGCAGGATGTCTGTTATCTTGAGATGAATCTCTCGGGTCTGCTTGAATTGTATCGTTCCGGCGTCAAGGCGGAGGAGATTTCCCGCTTCCCCGACAACCGGCGCGACCTCTCCTTCCTGCTGCCGGAAGACACCGCCATCGGCAAGGTGCTGGAGACCATTCGACGTCAGGGCGGCAAGCAGCTCCGGCAGGTGGAGTTCTTCGATCTCTACCGCGGCGAGGGAATCGAAGCGGGCTGGAAGAGCGCGAGTTTCAACCTCAGCTTCAACTCGCTGAGCGGCAGCCTGGAGGACGAGCAGGTCGACAGCCGCATCAAGAAGATCGTGAAAACGGTCAGACAGGAATTTAACGGAAGACTCCGCTGACGTGGATCTGGAGAACTTACGTTTAATCGAAGAGAAAGTTGAGCAGCTGCTCGCCAAGGGTTTTACCCTCACCGAGGAGAACGAAGAGCTCAAGACGGAAATGACCCGTCTGATGCTGGAAGTGGAGCAGCTCAAACGCGACAGCCAGCGCCTGGTCGCCGACCGCGACAAACTGCAGGATGAAAGCGGCGATCCCACGCGGGTCAAAACCGCCCGCCGGCGCCTGCGGGCATTGATGGAACGACTTGACAATTTAGCATAGGTGATCACCAACGGTAAAGGTGATGGATAAGCAACGACTCGTCGTCAGGATATACGATCAGGAGATCCCCCTGACCACCAGCGGTGACGCGGATTTCGTAATAAAGACCGCGACATTCGTGGATGAACAGATGAAGAAAATCGCCGCTTCCGCTCAGATTAAGGATTCCGCCAAGGTTGCCATCGTAACCTGTATGAATATCGCGGCCGAATTGAAACGGTTGCAGCAGCAGAATCAGGATTCCGAGCAGGAGTTGGCTCAAAAAGCGCAGACAATATCCAGATCCATAGACCAGTTACTGGAACTGGGTTCCTGACTTGCCTGTGGAGCGTGATCACCAAAAAAGAACCAACACTCTTTTGAAGGGAGATTTGTTCAGCGGCGTCTAAGACAGGCCTTTCGCCTTGTGTGATTAAGGAAATCTGAAGCGCCGGGCTGTCACCCACTTATGTCGTGGCAGGTTCTTCCTTTCTGGTGAGCTCCACAGGCTTTTTGTTTTAACGTTAAGAAGAACCTCTCGCCAAGAGCGCCAAGGACGCCAAGAGAGATTTATGGTTGGATTTGGGAGAGAGTAAGCAGCGGGGAAAAGACATGATACCAGAACTTGCTATGTTTCAGGATATCTGTCGGAACCTGCTGCAACCTAACCCTTATTCGTTCTTAGCGTTCTTCGCGATCTTGGCGACCTTGGCGAGAGAATAATGAGGCTACCATGCTTTTAACGATAATCATCGCCGTAGTTGCCGCCGCCGCTGCTTTTGGTGTCGGCTGGTGGCTGGCGACTTCCGTCAGCCGCTCCCGCTATCAGATCCTGACCAAGTCGACCGATGAGATACTGGCTGAGGCGCGCGAGGAAGGAGAGATCCTCAAGAAAGAGAAAGCGCTGGAAGCCAAGGATGAGTGGTACCGGCAGAAGGAGAAATACGAAGCTCAAGCTCACAAGAAGAAATCGGACCTGATCAAGCAGGAGCAGCAGCTGAAAGAGGCGGAGACCGCCGTCATCGCCCGCCGCGATTCGCTCAAGACGCGTGAACATGAACTTGACCTGCGCAAGAAGAACCTCGCGCAGAAAGAAAGCACGATCGAAAACAAGCTCGCCGAGATCGAAAAGCTGATCAAGCGGGAGAACGAGACGCTGGAGCGGATCGCCGGCCTGACCGAAGCGGAGGCGCGCCAGAAGCTGTTCGACAATCTGAAGGAGGAGGTGGAGAAAGAATCCGCCACCACCTTCAACGAGATCAAGGAGCACGCCAAGCTGCACGCCTACCAGGAATCGCGGCGCATCCTGGTCTCCTCCATCCAGCGGACCGCCGTGGAGCTGGCCCGCGAGACCACCGTCACGGAGGTCAACCTGCCCTCCGACGACATCAAGGGCCGCATCATCGGCCGCGACGGCCGCAACATCCGCGCCTTCGAGAATGTCACCGGCGTCGAGGTGATCGTGGACGACACCCCGCTGAAGGTGACCCTTTCCGCCTTCGATCCCTACCGGCGGGAAATCGCCCGGCTCACGCTGGAGAAGCTGTTGGCGGACGGCCGTATCCACCCCGCGCGCATCGAGGAGGTGGTCGAGAAGGTCCGCGAGGAGATGAGCGAATACGCGATGGAACTGGGCAACCAGGCGGTGGTCGACCTTGGCATCCACGGGGTGCACTCGGAGATCGTCCAGTTGATCGGAAAACTGCACTTCCGCAACGTGCTGGGACAGAACGCCCTCAAGCACTCGCTGGAAGTGGCCAACCTGGCCGGGCTGCTGGCCAGTGAGCTGGACCTGGACGCGCGGCTGCTCAAGCGCGCCGGGCTCTTGCACGACGTCGGTCTGGCGGTGCGGGGCGCGATGGAGCAGGATCACGCCGAGGTGGGCGCCGATATCGCGCGCAAGTACAAGGAGCCGGAAGCGGTCGTCAGCGCGATCCGCACCCATGACAACCGGGAGAACGACAACGATATCTCCGGGCAGCTGATATACATCGCCGATCAGATCTCGCAGAGCCGTCCCGGCGTGCGCAGCGAGGACCTGGGGCGCTATGTGCAGCGGCTCTCCAGCATTGAGGCCATCGCCTGCGAGATGCCGGGGGTCGAAAAGGCTTTCGCCATCCAGGCCGGCCGTGAAGTGCGGGTGATCGTGCAGCACGGCGAGGTGCCGGACGAGAAGCTGCAGTCGCTGGCGGACGAAATCGCTGAGCGCATCCAGCGGGAGCTGCGCTATCCGGGGCAGATCAAGATCACCGTAATCCGGGAGTTCCGGGCAATCGATATGGCGAAGTAGTTTGTAACCGCGAGGAGTGAAACAGCGTGATCAAGGTCCTCTTCATCGGAGATATCGTTTCCTCGACCGGTATGGAGATCTTCTCCCAATTCCTGCCACAGTACCTGGCGGAGAACCCGGTCGATCTCGTCATCGTCAACGGTGAAAATATCCATGAAGGTAAGAGTCTTACCCCCGGCGACGTCAACCAGCTCGCCGACATGGGAGTGGATGTGATCACCGGCGGCAACCACATCTGGGACCGCTTCCAGGTGCGGGAGGTGATGAGGAAGAAGTCGCAGGTGCTGCGTCCGCTGAATTACCCCGAGGGGGTGATGGGCAAGGGCAGCATGCACATCGTGACCAGGACCCAGAAAGAGGTCGCGATCATAAACCTGCAGGGGCGCACCTTCATGCCGATCATCGACTGCCCCTTCCGTTCCGTGGAGCGGGAGCTGGCACTGCCGGAATTCAACCGCTGCCCGGTGCTGGTGGATTTTCACGCGGAAGCCACTGCTGAAAAACAGTCGATGGCCTGGTTCCTGGACGGCCAGGTCGCCGCACTGATCTGCACCCACACCCATGTCCAGACCGCCGACGAGCGGATCCTGCCGGGCGGTACCGCCTATATCTCCGATGTCGGCATGACCGGCGCCCACGATTCGGTCATCGGCATGAAGAAGGAGGTCGCTATACGGCGCTTCCTCTACCAGACCCCCTTCCGCTACGAACCGGCCACCGACGACCTGCATGTCTCCGCGGTCCTGGTCACGCTGGACGAGGACACCCGCCTGGCAACCGCGATCGAGCGAATCTTCTGGCCGGCGTGGGAGTAGGGGGTTCCCCTTCTGAGACTCCATAATAGAACCGCTAATGGACGCTAATTCGAACCTGCAATTTCTGAACTGACCCGTTGGTCTATTCGCCTTGCGCCGATAGGTGCAAGAATAAACGCTAATTGTTGAGAATTTGGTATTGGTACTCGGAATCGGCCTCGGAATCGGTATCGGATTTTGTGTCGATACCGATAGCGATTCCGAATTCCGACTAGAAGCATTAGCGTTCGAAAACGGTTCTAATCACTTAATGTAACTCACCTTAACAACGGCTTAGTCGCCGATGGCGACACGCTTGGCAGTTTCGCAATTAGAGTAAGTTCACTTCACATATACCATCTTTCGCGAAACTGCATTAGCGCCCGCTTTCAACTGGTAGATATAAACACCTGAAGGCAGTTCCTCCGGCGTCCACACGGCGCTGTGCTGACCCGCCTGCATAAATCCACTTTGTATCACGTCAACGAGCTGCCCGTTGATGTTGTAGACGGAAAACGTCACGGAGCAGGGTGCGGGCAGGCTGTATTCGATGGTGGTGGAGGGATTGAAGGGGTTGGGGTAATTCTGGGCGAGGAAGAAGTCTGAGGGTACCGGCGTCCTGTTCTCAACGATCTCACCTTCACAAGTCTCGCCGGTATACCCCATGAAACCGCATACATCAGTGCGGCAGGGGGAATCCAGCTGCAGGCGGTAGTCGCCGTTTTCGGGGTCACAGAAGAGCGGGTCGGCGTCGATGTTGTTCTCGAGCCAGTAAACGGTGCCGTTCTCGATTCCTGCCTCACCACCTGCAACGTCGCAACATGAAATGGTAATGCTTAAATCGTCGAGGTAATCGAGATATACCTCCTGAGGGTAGTTATTCCATAAGATGACGTTCTCAAGTACTGGACTTGATGAATTGCAGTAGATGCCCCCACCGCAGTAATCCGCAGAGTTATCAGTGA
Organism: uncultured Bacteroidia bacterium; assembly: GCA_964517435.1. Classification (GTDB taxonomy): domain Bacteria; phylum CAIWAD01; class CAIWAD01; order BS150m-G50; family BS150m-G50; genus BS150m-G50. Next base: position 65,734 of record CAZFEC010000013.1, read on the forward strand.
GTGTGACATTGATCAGGTGAAGGCTTGATGACCATAGATACATCCCACCTCCGCGACTGTAACCGTCACCGCCGTTGGAACTGTTTTCCGCTATCAGAACGTTTGAGATGCTTGGGTTAGAATCTCTGAAGTAGGCACCACCGCCATAATTGTTAACTGAATTGCCTGTGATCGTTACGTTTTCCAAGGTTGGATTGGAGTTATCTACGCAGCGAAGTCCGCCTCCGCTTAGCTCTGCGGAATTCCCGGCAATCACGGTATTGATGATGCAGGGGCTGGAGTTCGAGCAAAAGATTCCACCCCCATCATCAGCCGAATTATCAATGACGGCTACGCTGTCAATATAAGGATTGGAATAGCTACAGTAGATGCCGCCGCCATAATTGTTAATCGAGTAGACATCCGCCGCATTACCCTGTACCGTCAGATTCATGAGATGTGGATTAGAGTCGGCACAGTAGA
>CAZFEC010000014.1:0-62223 GCA_964517435.1 uncultured Bacteroidia bacterium
CATAACTCCGGACGAACAGGTGATCGTGTTTTACGACATCATGACTGAATACCAGGATATCACTCCTTGGATGCTCTCATATCAACTCGTTGATGAAGAGCCGCAGATCCTCTTCAACCAGACCTATGCTGATTCTATACAAGCATTTGGAACGCCTGCTATTGTGAAAACCGTCTCCGATCGCTGTTATGTGCTGACTCTGCATGGTCTACCGGAGCGACACTGGCAGATGTACGCAGTTAACTTCAATGGTGAAACGCTCTGGCATCGAATCCTCACTTCCGAATCTGACCCGGATTATACAGAGGGTATGCAGGATTATGGGATGACCGCAAGCGAAGCTGGCTGTATTCTCATTTGGAACGACTATTCAAGCAGACAAAGCTGGACAGGCCGCTGGTTCGATCCGGATGGGGATGAGGTGCGCCCGATCGGTCCGTATCCCAATCCCAACTACAATGTAGTCTTCGCGCTGGCTGAACAGGGGGATCATTTTCTCCTCTGCCATGAGGGAACCGTGCATATCATCGGGCAGGCGAGTGACAGTTCTGTCAATTGTGATATTGGGCATCAGTTTGTTTCTTCGCACCAGGTTGATACCAACCTGTTTCTGCTAGAGTATGCGATGCATGATTTCACCCGTGTAAGATGCTTTAATCTGGACGATTTTGAAACAAACTGGGTGGATACACTGGTGACTGACGATGAGGATGAATGGTGCATTTCCGGATACTGGTCGGATCGCTCTCTTGTCTTCAATTCTTGGGAAGAGTGCTACTATCAAAGGTTTAATGATGAGGGGATTACTGGAGATGCCATCCATTTCTACAATTCGCTTAGCAATACCCAAATTGTGGTACCATTTGGCGAAGATGATGCCGACTGGATCTTTCAACGCGATAGCCTGAACGGCCACAGTTGTGATATTTTCCTCGGTTTTGAGGACTCAGTAGTATTCCTCGATAACGCCGGAATCAATTCAGGTCGTAGATCCCATGTGCTTTCTGATTCGGAGCGACTGCACCTGATCTGGCAGGACTACGATGGTATTCGTATGAAACTCCTGCCCGATGAGCTGGAATCGATCACCGCCGTGTCGTTTCATCTTGAGCAGACAATCACCGCCTACCCGAATCCTTTCAACAACAGCTGTCGCCTGCAGTTGTATGTAGCGCAGCCGGCCCAGGTAGAGCTGACGGTCCACGACCTGCTGGGTCGACAGATTGCCCAGTGGCAGCAGTCGCTACCTCCCGGAACGAGAACGATCGACTGGCAGCCGGAACGATTGAGCGCCGGCCTCTATTTCATTTCACTGCGACGGTCGCAATCCCCACCTGAGCATGTGAAGGTGCTCTACCTCCCCTAGCTATTGACAACTCTGGCAAAGATTGACAGTACTGACAATCGCTCTCGAGATTTTTCTCCACACAGCCCTTGTTATTATTGAATTTACGAATAGAAAAAGGGGGATTTAAACTGGCACGCTGATTGCATAGTGAATCCCATAGTGTCGATTCAGTCGAATTTCAGTCTAGGGAGGAGTTATGAGACAGCGTTGTGTTCTCCTGTTTTTGAGCGCCTTAACGATCGCCGTTACCGTATACGGCAGCGATCAGCGCCTGGTCAGCGGTATCAGTTTCACCGATACGGTAACCTGCCACGATACAGCGCTGGGTGATGTTGCGCTGTTACGGGTTGCCCACGGCAGCGAGGACTGCACTCTCTACGAGCTGGACCAAGGCTATCCAGTGGTATATGCAGTCGCCGAAGAGACGATCTTCTTTGCCGCATACGGTTCGCGCTCCGGCGACTGGGGAGCACTGGTATCTTCCGGGCTTCCTTTGTACGATGGCATCCCGCCGGAGGGGATCTGGCCCGGCGCTACGATAACAGGAGCATATCGGGAATATCTGCAATCGCGACAACTGGACACACGTGATTGGAATTATGATGTCCAGGGGGAATATCGGATAGCCATCGTACCGATCGCACCATCCGATGCCCCCGGGTGGTATGACTTCCCGGTTGAGGATGTAGTCCCAATTCTGGATCAGTATATTTTCGAGCAGACAATACCCCAAACCCCTCTTTATGTCGAAGGCGAAACCAACCAGCTTTCCGTCCGCGACCACTTCCTCTGGGCGGCGCAACACGGCAACGGCGGCATCAATCTCAGGCGGGACGAGTTGCGTGGCGACTACCATCCCGACCACCCAGGCTGGATTGCAGAAGGTTGGAATGGCAATGTGCCGCAACCGGTGGTGGTGCCGGTGACGCTTGACTCCCTGATCTACTATCCCACGGAAATGATCATGTCGATGGTCGCCGCACGGTTGACAGAACTGGGCTTTTCCACCGAAACCGATCCCTACAATGTCTTCCTGCTGCTCTGGGGAGTCCCCCCCGATGATGCCGGCGGCTGGGCACTGCCGCTCGCTGTGACGGAGAGCCATATGTCCGCTTCGATCTGGACCGATCATCAGCTGCTGAGTTCGGGCGAGATCTGCCGGATGATCTTTGGTACCCTCGGTTACGGCGAGCTGGATCCCGCCGAGAACGACATCGGCCGGGCGCACTTGCTCTGCGAAGGGTGGCAGGGGCCACCCAGAATAAGCGGAGAAAAGACCTATTGGAAACCCGCCTGGGTAGATCCTTTCATCGAGGAGTGCCTCGGCTGGTGGAATCCAATCCACCTCGATCCGGAAGAGGACTACAGCATCAGCTTCTTCACTGAGGATCGGCGAATCTTCGTGAATCCGCAGGATTCCAGCCACCGCCGTACTCTGACCCTCTTCACCCAGGCGAATAATTTTTATGCGGGACACCGCTACGGAGCGGGTCTCTACCTCTGTGAAACCGCGCTGATCAGCTGGAATAATCAATACCGCGTTAATTCTATTCCCGCTGTATGTCCAGGCTATGGCCATGACTATGCCTTCCCTTATCTCGGCGTCGATAGCCTCCTTTTTGAAGAATGGCAGGTGAATCACCCGCATTTCCAGCGGCTAAGCGACATCACAGCCGGTGCTATCGGCGGCAGCCTGGAAATCGAGTGGCTGCAACCGCCTCCCGTCGCGCTAGTGCTGGAGGAATGCACTATCGATCTGGAAGGCAACGGTCTGGTAGCTCTTCGCAATCAGGGTATGCAGGCCGGCCTGGTCACTGTGACTCTGAGCGGCGATGGCTGGACCGGGTATTCAGTACCTATGGTTTCCGGTTTGAGCGTCACCGGCGTTGAGATCCAGAATCTGCCGTCTGCTCCTGCCTCCGAACTTGGCGAATCCATTCCCTGTCATCTCCTGGTTGTATCTACTGGCGGTGACACACTGATGGATGAATCGATCACTGCCGGACGCACATTGGCACCCACACACCATACGCCATTGATGATTTCTCCCGCCGGTCTATACTGTCGTGGTGATACCACGGTCGCCTGGAAGAGGTACGAGATTTATGTAGTTGTCGACGACGAAGTAATCCACTACGAATGGGTTCCCGACAGCCCTGTCCTGAATGCGTGGCTATCGGAGTCCGGAACGAAGCTCATCGTCAAACAGGGCGGTGAGTGGCACCAGCAGTACTGGTATATCCGCGACCTGTCAACAGGAGGCTACCAGACTATCTCCTTCAATGGACTGTTGGAGCCCGGGCTTGAGATAGCCGATGAACTCCATTTCTTCACGGAAGCAGTCGGGGATCCAGAAACCAGCTGGCTCTGGCGTTACGATCTAACCACCGACGACATGTTTACGGTCGGCGGAATCCTGCCGATAGCCCCCGATCGCGTCTGCGCACTGCAGAATCATAACCTCCACCTGTTGGCGCTAGTAGAAAGCGATCATCTCGTCATTTGCGACAGAAACTCAACCGTGCTTCATGATTGGACGGACCCTGGCGCCGGATTCGGGCAACCGCACGCAGCCGATCTCAATTGGAACGGTTGGCTCGATCTGCTACTCCCCTGTGCTGATGGTTGGCATATCTTCTACTGGGATGCAGAGCAGATGTCTTTTAACCACTACTTCCACTGGGAAGAAGGTGTCTATCCCACTTCAATTATGCCTGTTTTCAATGGAGAACGAGTAGGAGTCGGTTGTGCTGGTGAGGACTTCATGCTCGTCGGGAGTCAGTCGCTGAATGTGCCGGATCCCCTGTTCACGGCCATTCAGGGCGCCGATCTTGATGAAGACGGCATCTATGAATACTTCGCCACGTCGCAGGAGCAAGGCACCGCTTTGATTACCGCAACAGGAGACCCTTTCTATGGTGATTACGAACCTTGGCTGCTGCACAACTTGTTTTCACCGACCCGCGCATGTTTTACACATACTCAGGATGGCGTGCGTCTGGTTACCGCCGGGCAGGGTGAATTACTCCAGTATGCTCTCGGTTGCGATTTCCCGATCTGGTGGAACGGCGAAGGTAACATATGCAACCGCTACGCCCACCCGGTGACGGCGGAGCTTGTATTGCCGCCACCTCAGCTTGATATCACGGTCACCCCTCTCCAGGCCGGGACGGTGGTCTTGACTCTCAATCCCCTCCCCGGGGGACATATACTAAACGGTTTCTACGTCTACCGTAGTGACGATCCCTATCAATTTCCTTCGGAGCCGGTGGAGTTTCTCGACCCCTGTACTGAGAACTGGATCGACACCAATCCACTCCCCGGCGCCTGTTACTACCGGGTAACGATGATGCTGGACGACCCGGAGGGTCTCATCTGTCCCGAGAGTAACTGATCTTCCCACCACTATTACACATCTCTTCACACTCGAAAGGGGGCGCTTCGCCCCCTTTTTTGCTATCGCGGTTATCGCGACAGTAGGCCGTATTGCTTGAGTTTGGTATAGAGCGTCTGGCGACTGATCTGCAGCAGTCGCGAAGCATGCGACTTGTCAAAACGCACCTCCTGCAATGCGCGTTGCAGATAATCCCGCTCGAAGTCGCTGACAACCTGCCGTAACGGCTCGATTCGAAATCGTTCCGCTTCGCTGCCGGTTTGAGTCGCCTGGAAACGCTGTCGCGAGATATGCTCCGGCAGAATGTTGCTACGGGCCAGTTCCCACGCTTCCCAGAAGAGATGACGCAATTCACGGATATTGCCCGGGTAGGTGTAGCTCTTCAGCAGCGCTATGGTGGCCGGCGCGATGATCTTCCGGTGATGATGACGCTGGTTGAGCTCCCGCAACCAGGTCCCCAGCAGCAGGGGGATGTCGTCCCGCCGCTCCCGCAAAGGAGGTACCTCAATCACAACGCCTGCAATGCGGTGCAGTAGATCGGCTCTGAACCTTCGCTCGACGGCCAGCTCCCGGTAGGTGCGATTCGAAGCAGCCAGCAGACGGATGTCCGCGCGTACTATCCGGTTGCTTCCCACGGCGTGATACTCCCTGGTCTCCAGAAAACGGAGCAGCTTCGCCTGGATCGGAGGTGCGATCTCGCTGATCTCATCGAGAAAGAGGGTACCCCCGGCAGCCTGCTCCACCAGCCCCTCACGATCAGTGGTGGCGCCGGTAAAAGATCCGCGCCGGTGCCCGAACAGGGTGGACTCGAAGAGCGACTCCGACAGGGAAGGGCAGTGAATCGTCACCAGCTGCTGTCGGCGCCGTTCGGATTGCGCATGGATGGCGCGCGCCGTCAATTCTTTGCCTACTCCGGTTTCACCCAGAATCAGCACCGGGATTTCCGAAGCGGCGATCTGGTGGATGCGCTGGTTAACCCCGCGAATGGCCGGAGTTAGGCCGGGCAACTCCTGCAGATTGGCCAGGTGCTGCAGCTGGGGACCGGTTCCTGAGAAGTCGCAGTTGAAATCCTCGGCGACTTCCAGGATGGTCTCCACACCCAGATTGAGTTGATAAGCCCGCGCTCGCGTCGATTTCAGCAGCCGCACTGCATTACTCCTCTCGCCCAGCTGGAAGAGAGTCCGGGCCAGCAGCGCCCTGACTTCGATCAGGCGCTGATACATCTGATAGCGATCGAATATGGTGATGGCGCTTTCCAGGTTGACGACCGCCGCCCGGTTACGCTCGAGCCGCTGCTGCAGCCATCCCCGCGCGTGAGACAAACGTGCCCGCGTCAGAAGATGCGCCGCATCGCTGTCCCGACAGGGAGCGAGCAGAGCCAGGGAGGCTTCGAACCGTCCCATTTGACGCAACCGCGTGCTTTCCAGCAGATGGAATTCAAGCTGTTCGGCTGCCAGCAGCTGAGAGGGCGACGTATCAGTATCAATCACGCCCATGGGTTGCTCGATACGCTCCCCCTGTGCCAGCCGACACCACCCTTCTTCGACGAGCAACTCCCGCCGTTCGGACTCATCCTCCGGATGGACCGACTCCCGCAGCCGCTGCAGCAGTACCAGCGCTTTTGCCGCTTCACCCGCCAGCCGGTTGGCGCGGATCAGCCCCAGTAAAGCGCGATACTCCAGGTGCGGTTGACGCCGGTTCCGGCCGCTTTTCTCCAGCAGAACGATGCAATCGAGGAATGTATCACGCGCCGCCAACGCTTCTTCGAGATGCAGGTGCGACTCACCGCGCATCAACAGGTGAGCCAGGCGGTCCGCGGAGGACAGTTTGGCAGACGTCGACTCGGTTTGGAGATGAATGACTTGCCGGTAATCCTGCGTTCGCCAGGCGGCCTGCAGGAGTTCCGGGAGGTTTTGTGGCATGCGGTTCCTTCCAGGTCTGAGGTACCTGGAAGCAGGCTGAAGTAAGTTAATGAGGCTCCCCCTCCCCCACCAGCAAAACCCGCTTTCCTCCCTCCTCCCCGCCACAAAAACCGCCCCCACCACCCTCCATCTCCACCCCCTCCCGCGCCCGCCTCCCGGTTATCCTTGCCTGCCAGTAAGAAGTGTAATACCTTCTACGTCAGTATAAATCCACACGCGCTCCGGCGGTCGCAGACCGGCTGCCGGGAGGATTACACCCCACCAGGACTGGAGGCAGTATGATCGATTTTGCGCTGTCGGACGAGCAACTCGAGTTCCAGGCTTTGGCGAAAGACTTCGCTGAGAACGAGATCAAACCGCAGGCCGCCCATTACGACGAAACCGCCGAGTTCCCTGTCGACATACTCAAAAAGGCGCATGAAATCGGCCTGATGAACCTCCACATCCCGGAAGAGTACGGTGGCCTGGGTCTGCACAGCGTCGACGGCGCGCTGATTTCAGAGGAGATCGGCGCCGCCTGCACCGGCATCGGCACCGCCATGGAAGCCAATACTCTGGCCCTGGCACCGCTGATGTACGGCGCCTCCGATGAGTTGAAGCAGCGGGTGTTTCCGCAGTTCGTCGAGGAGTTCACCCTGGCCTGCTACTGCGTCACCGAGCCGAACGCCGGTTCCGATGTGGCCGCGGTGCGCTCGACAGCGCTGAAGAAAGGTGACAAGTACATCCTCAACGGCAATAAGATGTGGATCACCTCCGCCGGCCAGGCGGACTGGATGTTCGTGCTGGCCACCACCAATCCCGCCCGCGGTGCGCGCGGACTGACCGGCTTCTGGGTGGACGCCAGGTCCCCCGGCATCGAGGTCGGCAAAAAGGAAAACAACATGGGACAGCGCGCCTCCGACACCCGCGCCATCGCTTTCAACGACGTTGAGATCCCGGCCGAAAACGTGGTCGGACGCGATGGACGCGGCTTCCTGCTGGCCATGGGCGCCTTCGACATCACCCGCCCGATGGTAGCCGCCGCCGCAGTCGGACTGGGTCGCGCCGCCTTCGAGTACGCCCGCGACTACGCCCGCGAGCGCAAGGCGTTCGGCGTGCCGATCTCAGCGCATCAATCGATCAACTTCATGCTGGCCGACATGGCCACCGACGTCGAGATGGGCCGGCTGCTCACCTACAAGGCCAGCTGGCTGATGGACAACGGGCAGTCCAATAAGCGCGCCGCCGCCATGGCCAAACGCTTCGCCGCCGACGCCGCCGTCCGCATCGCCACCGACGCGGTCCAGATCTACGGCGGCTACGGTTTCAACAAGGAGTACCCGGTCGAAAAGCTCTACCGCGACGCCAAAATCTTCCAGATCTATGAAGGAACCAGCCAGATCCAGCGTCAGATCATAGGATTCGAGATTCTAAAAGGCAGATGATTCACGTAATCTGTTCCCGGACATATTTCCGCCAGACCGAATCGATTCGCAAGTCGTTCGGCAGCCTGCAGTTCAGCGAGCTGGACATCAGCCGGCTGGAGCGGTTTCCCTCCGAGACGATTCTGCTGTTGGATGAGGAGTACCTGCAGTCCAACGGTCAGGAGCTGGGCGAGGTGATCGCGCGGCCCAGCGACGGCAAATCGCTGCTGCTGATCTATGCCGGTGAGCTGGAGACGGTCAGCCGTCTCGATCCCGGCCTGGAGCGGCTCTTCTTCCAGAGCGCCGACCCGCTGCCGCCGCCGCAGCTGGATGCCCTCCTGCGTCAGGCGCTGCAGCGCATCTCCACCCATCAGAACCAGCCGGAGTTCTTCAAGGCACTCCAGCTCTATCGCCGCGAGCTGCAGACCGTCAACGAAGTGGGGCGGGCGCTTTCCGCCGAGTTGGACATCGACCGCCTGCTCAGCCGCATCCTGACTGAAACGCGGCGTATCACATTCGCCGATTCCGGCAGCATCTACGTGACCGATCGCAGCGGTACCGAGCAGCAGCTGCGCTTCAAGACCGCCCAGAACGACTCGCTGGAGATGGAGCTGGGGGAGTTCGTGCTGCCGCTGGACCGCACCTCCATGGCCGGATACGTGGCGGTCACCGGCGAAGTGCTCAATTACCCCGACGTCTACCGCATCCCGGAATCGGCTCCCTTCCGCTTCAACTACGAGGTGGCCGACGGCAAGACCGGTTACCGCTCCAAGTCGATGCTGCTGGTGCCGATGCGCAACCATCACCAGGAGATCATCGGCGTCGTGCAGCTGATCAACGCCAAGCGCGCGCCGGAAACGCTGCTGAAGACCAAGGCCGATTTCGAACGGGAGGTCTGCCGCTTCACCGAACGGCACGAGGAGTTCGTCTCCTCGCTGGCCTCGCAGGCGGCGGTCGCCCTGGAGAACAGTCAGCTCTATGAGAACATCGAGGCGCTGTTTGAAGGCTTCGTCGTTGCCGCGGTCAAAGCGATTGAACAGCGGGACCCCTGTACTTCCGGTCACTCCCAGCGTGTATCACAATTATCGCTCGCCCTGGCGGACGCGGTCTCGGCAACGGATCGCGAGCCGTTCGCCGATGTGCACTTCGACGCCGAGCAGATGAAGGAGCTCAAGTACGCCACGCTGCTGCACGACTTCGGCAAGGTCGGCGTACGGGAGAAGGTGCTGGAGAAGGCGGACAAGCTCTATCCGGATCAGTTCCTCACTCTGCAGATGCGCTTCGGACTGGTCTTCGCCACGCTGGAAGCCGGTTTTCACCGCAAGCAGGCGGAAATGCTGCGCGCCGACCCCGCCGACGAAGCCGGTCAGGAGCAGCTGCGCGCCGAATACGAACAGGAGATGCAGGAGCTGGAGGAATGCTGGGAGATAGTCCAGCAGGCCAACCACCCCAGCCCGCTGCCGGAAGAAGCGCCGGAACGGCTGCAGGGGATGCAGGAGAAACAGGTTCGTCTGCCGGACGGTACCGAAGAGCCACTGTTGACCGGAGAGGAGTGCACCATCCTCTCGATTCCGCGTGGCACCCTGACCAAGGAGGACCGGGTCCAGATCGAATCGCATGTGGATCACACCCGGGAGTTCCTGGAGCGGATCCCCTGGCTGAAGGGACTGCGCAATCTCACCCGCTTCGCCAGCGCCCATCACGAGTACCTCGACGGCAGCGGCTACCCGGTCGGTCTGAAGGCGCCTGAAATCCCGCTGGCGAGCCGCATCATCGCCGTCGCCGATCACTATGACGCCCTGACCGCTTCCGACCGTCCCTACAAGCCGGCGGTCAGCACCGAGCGCGCCCTCAAGATCATCGGTTTCGAAGTGGAAGGGGGACAGATCGATCCCGAACTGTTCCAGCTGTTCGTCGACGAGGAGGTCTACAGGGTGTTGGACGAACCGCTGGAGGAGGAAGATTAAACCGCGCCGCGCGACGCCGCGCTGGTAGCGAAGTGTATGCGAAGGTGTTTCCGCCCGCTGATTTTATGCAATTCTACCCCGCGAACCTGAATATGTTTGACCCTGACTCCCCCGCCTTTATCTTGAACGACCATGTATGTCCAGAGGCATGACCGGTAGTGAAGCAAGCCCGGCCACCCCGCACGATTCGACACCTTCAAGCGGCGTCAACGCGTGTCCCCGCGCGTTCCCGTCCTTTTCTTTAACGATTGCTGAACTGTAACAGGAGATATCATGATCACTCGCGAAGAAGCCCTGGATTACCATTCCAGCGGACGCAAGGGTAAGATCGAAGTAACACTGTCCAAACCGTGTGAGACGCAGCGCGATCTGTCGCTGGCCTACACGCCCGGCGTGGCGCATCCCTGCAACGAGATCGCCGCCGATCCCGGCAAGGCCTATGAATACACGGCGCGCGGCAACCTGGTGGCGGTGGTTTCCAACGGCACCGCCGTGCTGGGTCTGGGCAACCTCGGCGCCCTGGGGGGCAAGCCGGTCATGGAAGGCAAGGGAGTGCTGTTCAAGCGCTTCGCCGACATCGATGTTTTCGACATCGAGCTGGACACCGAGGACCCCGATGAAATCGTCAAGGCCTGCGAGCTGATGGCGCCCACCTTCGGTGGCATCAACCTGGAGGACATCAAGGCGCCGGAGTGCTTCTACATCGAGGAGAAACTGAAGGAGTCGCTCGACATCCCGGTCTTCCACGACGACCAGCACGGCACCGCCATCATCAGCGCCGCCGGCCTGATGAACGCGCTGGAGCTGGTGAACAAGAAGATCGAGAAGGTCAGGATCGTCGTCAACGGCGCCGGCGCTTCCGGTATCGCCTGCAGCAAACTCTACGAGACGATGGGCGCCAGGCGGGAGAATATCATCCTCTGTGATACAAAGGGTGTGATCTACACCGGCCGTACCGCCGGCATGAATCCCTATAAGGAATACTTCGCACAAGATACCGAGCTGCGCACGCTGGAGGAAGCCATGGTCGGGGCAGACGTCTTCGTCGGCCTGTCGGTCAAGGATGCCGTTTCCCAGGATATGTTGAAGGGCATGGCCAAGGACCCGATCGTGTTCGCCATGGCCAATCCCGATCCGGAAATCACTTACGATGACGCACTGGCCGCCCGCGACGATGTGATCATGGCCACCGGCCGTTCCGACTTTCCGAACCAGGTCAACAACGTGCTCGGCTTCCCCTTCATCTTCCGCGGCGCGCTGGATGTGCGCTCGCGCGCCATCACCGAGGGGATGAAAGTCGCCGCCGCCCGCGCCCTGGCCGACCTGGCCAAGGAGGATGTGCCCGATTATGTATCACGCGCCTACGGCGGGGTAAAGCTGAGCTTCAGCAGGGATTACATCATCCCCAAGCCGGTCGACATGCGGGTGCTGCTCTGGGAAGCGCCGGCCGTGGCCCGCGCCGCGATCGAAGAGGGGCACGCCCGCCTGCAGATCGACGATGTCGACGCCTGGATCGAGCAGTACAAGCGGGATCTCGAGGAACACCTCGGTTACTCCCACGTCATCATGCGCCAGATCTACAACAAGGCGAAGCAGTCGCCCAAGCGGATCTGCTTCCCGGAAGGGAACAGCCCGCTGATCGCCGCCGCTGCCAAAGCCATCCTGGACGAGGAGCTGGCCACCCCGGTTCTGATCGGCGATACGCCCAGGATCCAGTCGCTCTGTAAAGAGTACAACATCGAGCCCTCGCAGATCGAGATCGTCGACCCCAATCATTGTGAGCAGCTGGAAACCTTGACCGACCGGCTGCTGGAGCTGCGCCAGCGTCACGGCGTTCTGCACAACGAAGCGGAGCACATGCTGCTGACCAATCCCTTCTACCTGGCGGCGATGCTGCTGGAGACAAAGCGGGTGGACGGCGTCGTGGCCGGCGCCCATTCGCACCACCCCGACACCCTGCGTCCCTTCCTGAAGATCAATTGCGGCCAGTGCAAGAGCAAGATCGTGGCCGGCGTCTACATGCTGATCTTCAAGAACAGCATCAAGTTCTTCGCCGATACGACGGTCAACATCGATCCCACCGCCGAGCAGTTGGCGGAGATAGCCATCATGACCGCCGACCTGGCGCTGCAGCTGGAAGTAAAGCCGCGCATCGCCATGCTTTCCTTCTCCAACTTCGGCTCGGTGAAGCATCCGGAAACTTCCAAGTGCACCCGCGCCGTTGAACTGGTCAAGGAGATGCGCCCAGACCTGCTGATCGACGGCGAGATGCAGGCGAACATCGCCGTCAGTGGCGAAACGCTACGGGAGGACTTCCCCTTCTCCGATCTGAAGTCGCCCGCCAACGTGTTGATCTTCCCCAACCTGCACGCTGGCAACATCGCCTACAAGCTGGTCAGCGAGCTGGGTGGGGCGGTCCGGGTAGGTCCGATCCTGGTCGGCATGGACAGCGCCGTCAACGTGCTGCAGCGCAAGCCCTCCATCACCGATATCGTGCGGCTGACCGCGTTGACGGCCTTGAAGCAGGTGGAGTAGGGGCGCAACCTCCCATCGTTCGCTGTGTAATCTTTACGATCACAACAAATCCCCGGCATGTCCGGGGGTTTGTTAACTGTCGCATGGTAGTCTGAGGAACTACGGATTAACACGAATCGTCCCCTTTTCCCCTTGACAACCGTCATAGCTTCAGATATAATGAGGTGTAGTATTTCCCAGTTAAACTGTCCTTGCCGTTAGAATATTCCGGGAAATATTGCAAGGTTATGCCCGCTATCCCTTCTGAAGATGGACGAATAGAGTGGGCATAACTCAATCACCACTTTCCCCCTTCTGAAAACAGGAGCCTGATCCCGGTTGCAAATAGAAACATTTGTGCTCGGTAGTTTCGAGAGCAACTGCTACCTGATACGATCTGACGACAACAATCCGGTCTGGCTGATCGATCCCGGCGGTGATCCGGCGAGCGTAATCGCGCACCTGGAGAGCAAGGGACTGCAGCCGGCCGCCGTTCTTTTAACCCACTGCCATCTGGATCACATCTTCGGTGTCGGCGCTTTGAAGCGCGCCTGGCCGCAGTTGCCGGTGATCTGTCCGGAAGGGGATCTGCCGCTGTACCGGAATCTCCCGGAGCAAGCGAACATGTTCGGTCTGAAGGCCGAACAGCTGCCGGACCCGGAGCGGCTGCTGCAGGATGCGGGCACGGTTTTCGAGCAGCCCTGGCCGCTGCGCGCGTTGCCGACGCCCGGCCATTCGCCCGGCAGCACCACTTTTTGTCTCACGGCGGTGGACGGCAGCGAGATGCTCTTTACCGGCGACACCCTCTTCCGCGAATCGGTCGGCCGCACCGATCTCTGGGGCGGCGACTGGGACGAGCTGGAATCATCCGTGCGGGAGCGATTGTACGCTTTTCCCGCCACCACCCGCGTGCTGCCGGGGCACGGACCGGAGACGACTATCGGCTGGGAGCGGGAGCACAACCAGTTCTTCCGCGCGTGATACAAAGTTGCGGTTCGCCGCAGGGTTGCGGTTCGCCGCAGTATTGCGGTTCGCCGCCGCGGTATGGTTGAAATCATGTGATACATTTGTAATACAAAGGACGCGATGATGATCGGCGTAAAAGGAATGGAACTGGTCTGGTTCTTCGTCAGCGACTGGAAGAGCGCCGTCAGCTTCTACCGTGATACACTCGGTTTCAAGCTGGTCTTCGTTGACGACGAGGAGGGCTGGGCCGAGTTCAGACCGGGCGAACTGGAAGTACGGCTGGCGATCAAGCACTGGCGTCTCAAGAGCCCCTCCCCGCGCGGCGGCGGCGGTTGTCCCGTGATACAAGTGGAAAACCTCGATGCGACCATCGCCCAACTCCAGGAACAGGGAGTCACCATGGCCGGACCGGTGCAGGAGGTGGAAGGCATGAAGAAGCATGTAACTTTCTACGACCCCGACGGCAATCCGATTCAGCTGTCGCAGGTCTGGTAAGACTAATCAGATAACTCGGATCGTAAGACGAGCAACAATTCCCTCTGGGGCAGATTAAGCACAAAGCAATAGGCGTTATCATGGAAAACACACTCGAGCTGGCGAAACTGGAACAACTCAAAGTCAGCGAGCTGTTTGAGATCGCGAAGGAAATGGGATTGGAAAACGTCGGCGGACTGGCCAAGCAGGAGCTCATCTTCAAGCTGCTGGCCCGCCAGACCGAACGGGACGGACTCATCTTCGCCCGCGGCGTCCTGGAAATACTGCCGGACGGCTACGGTTTCCTCCGCTCCGAGGCGAGCAGCTACCTGCCCGGTCCGGAAGACATCTACGTCTCACCGTCACAGATCCGCCGCTTCGGGCTACGCGACGGGCACATCGTCTCCGGCCAGATCCGTCCCCCCAAGGACAACGAGCGTTTCTTCGCATTGTTGAAGGTCGAGGCGGTGAACTTCTGCGGTCCTGAAGAGACTCGCGAGCGGATTCTCTTCGACAACCTGACCCCCCTCTTTCCCGAGGAGAAATTCATGCTGGAGCGGGAGGCGAGCGAAGTCTCCATGCGGATCATGGATCTCTTTACTCCCATCGGTAAGGGGCAGCGCGGCCTGCTGGTGGCCCCCCCGCGCACCGGCAAGACCATCCTGCTGCAGAAAATCGCCAACAGCATCACTACGAATCACCCGGAAGTGGTCCTGATCATTTTGCTCATCGACGAGCGCCCGGAAGAGGTGACGGAGATGGAGCGGACGGTGGACGCGGAGGTAGTCAGCTCTACTTTCGACGAGAAGCCGGAACGGCATGTGCAGGTGGCCAAGATGGTGCTGAACAAGGCCAAGCGGCTAGTGGAATACGGTCACGACGTGGTTATCCTGCTGGACAGCATCACGCGACTGGCGCGCGCACATAACGCGGAAGCGCCGCACAGCGGCCGCATCCTCTCCGGCGGTGTCGACGCCATGGCGCTTTACGAACCGAAGAAATTCTTCGGCGCCGCCCGCAACATCGAGGAGGGGGGCAGCCTCACCATCCTGGCGACGGCACTGGTCGAAACCGGCAGCCGCATGGACGAGGTGATCTTCGAGGAGTTCAAGGGTACCGGCAACATGGAACTGGTGCTGAACCGGGAGCTGGCCGACATGCGAATCTATCCCTCGATCGACATCAACCGCTCCGGCACCCGTAAGGAGGACCTGCTCCTGGATCGCAAGATCCTCAACAACATCTGGATTCTGCGTAACCTCAGCGCCGGCAAACGCCCGGAGGAGAACATCAAGTTCCTGATCGAGAAGATGCGCGAGACCAAGAACAACATCGATTTCTTCGAGATGATGAAACGGCTGGATTAGGACCATTATTTCCTGCCGACCGACAAAACACTTGCAATCGAGTGGACGGTACAGTAAAATTTGATTCTCGAAATCCGAATTAAATGGAATTCATCATGAAGGACAAAATTCATCCCAAATACGAGATGGCCACCGTCACCTGTGCGTGCGGCAA
Source organism: uncultured Bacteroidia bacterium (assembly GCA_964517435.1). Lineage (GTDB taxonomy): Bacteria > CAIWAD01 > CAIWAD01 > BS150m-G50 > BS150m-G50 > BS150m-G50. The sequence continues at coordinate 15,510 of CAZFEC010000014.1, forward strand.
CACTTTCCAGGTCCGTACCACCACCGGCGACGTCAAACTGGAGATCTGCTCCGAGTGCCATCCCTATTTCACCGGCAAGCAGAAGCTGGTCGACACCGCCGGACGCGTTGACAAGTTCCGCAAGAAGTATCAGCATCTGGAAGACGACCGTGCCTGAGCGCCGGTCGCTCGTTCGTTAGAATTTCACAACGGGATCTTTCGGGATTCCGTTTTTTTTAAGCGCCCCGACCGGGCGCCTGCCGGGAGAAATAGACTCGTGAGATCCGATCTGAAGCCCCTGTCCCGTTTCCTGCTCCTGCCGCTGCACTGGCTGACGGCATGGAGTGTTCGCGCCGAGGAGGACACCGTCGAGGTCACCGTCGGCGGCCAGGCGGTACTGGAAGGGGTGATGATGCGCTCCCGCGACGCGGTCGCCACCGCCGTCCGCCGTCAACGCGGCGATATTCTGGTCAAACTGGAGCCCTATCTGGCGCTGGCGAAACGGATCCGTCTCTGGAAACCGCCGCTACTGCGCGGCATCGCCGCCCTCTGGGAGTCGCTGACCATCGGCATGCGCACCCTTAACTGGAGCGCGGAGATCGCGACCGAGGAGGAGCGCCGGACCGAGGATGGAGCGGAACGGCCCAAATCCTGGTGGGACAGGCTGCTGGGTGTGCTGATGATGATCCTGGCCTTCGCCTTCGGTATCGGGCTCTTCATCTATCTGCCTTATCTGATCTCCGGCTTCGTTAAACCCGGCGCCGACCCGATCATCTTCCACATCATCGCCGGTACGCTGCGGGTCGCGTTGTTGATCGGCTACCTCTGGGCGATTTCACTCGCGCCCGATATCCGGCGTCTGTTTATGTATCACGGCGCCGAACACAAGACGATTGCGACGCATGAAGACAAGCAGGAGCTGACGGCGGACAACGCCGCCGCCCATTCCCGTTTCCACCCCCGCTGCGGCACCAGTTTCGTGTTGATCGTCGCCCTGTTGACGATGGTGGCCTTCATGCTGATCGACGCGCTGATCATCTGGCTGGTCGGCGACTACAACTCCGCCCTGCATCGCCTGCTCGTGCACATCCCTTTCATCCCCCTCGTGGCCGGTTTCTCCTTCGAGATGCTGCGGCTCTCCGCGCGCCACCGTGATACCTGGCTGGGCCGGCAGGTAGTGAAGCCGGGCCTCTGGCTGCAACGTATCACAACCCGCGAGCCGGAACCGGCGATGCTGGAGGTAGCGCTCGTCTCACTGCTCGTCTCCCTCGATCACGCCATCGATCCCGAGCGCGCCACCCTGCAGACGGAAGCGGCGGCCGCGCAGCCCGGTTAGCTGCCGCACGTTCACCTCGACTCGATATCGACCGACGATTACCCACGGATTGATCAAGGATATTCCGCCATGGAAATTCGACAGAAGCTGTCAGCGGTCGCTGAACAGTACCGCGCTCTCACCGAGCAGCTCTCCCAGCCGGGAGTGGCCTCGGATAAGGAACAATACGCTCAGTTGAGCCGGGACCACAGCCGGCTGGGCCAGATCGTTACCCGGCATGAACAGTGGCTGGAACTGGAAGAGCGGCTGGCTGGCGCACGCCAGCTACTGGCCGAGGAGCAGGATTCAGAGCTCCAGGAGCTGGCGCGCGAGGAGGTGGAAGCACTCTCCGAGCAGAGCGAGGAGCTGCTGGCGCAACTGAAGGAACTGCTGGTGCCGCCTGATCCGGATGATTCCAAGAATGTGATCATGGAGATCCGCGCCGGTACCGGCGGCGACGAAGCCGCGCTGTTCGCCGGCGATCTCTTTCGCATGTATTCCCGCCTGGCGGAACTGGAACGCTGGCAGGTGGAGACCCTCTCGACCAACGCCCAGGGCATTGGCGGCTTCAAGGAGATCGTGTTCAGCGTACAGGGGAAGGATGTCTTCGGCAAGCTCAAGTACGAAGCCGGCGTGCACCGGGTCCAGCGAGTACCCCTGACCGAATCCTCCGGCCGGGTGCACACATCCGCCGCCACGGTAGCCGTACTGCCGGAGGCGGGTGAAGTCGAAATCAAAATCGATCCCAACGATCTGCGCATTGATGTTTACCGCGCCACCGGTCACGGCGGCCAGTCGGTGAACACCACCGATTCGGCAGTGCGCATCACCCACCTGCCCACCAACCTGGTCGTCACCTGCCAGGATGAGAAGTCCCAGCACAAGAACAAGGCCAAGGCGATGAAGGTGCTGCTGTCGCGTCTCTACGACCGCAAGCAGGCTGAGGAGCAGGCGAAGCGCTCCGCCGAGCGCCGTTCGCAGGTGCTGACCGGCGACCGCAGTGCCAAGATCCGGACCTACAATTTCCCGCAGGGCCGGGTGACCGATCACCGCATCAACTTGACGCTGTATCGTCTGAACGAAGTGCTGGCGGGCGACCTGGAGGAGATCATCGCCGCTTTACGGCTGGCGGACAAAATGGAAAAGCTGCAGCATGAAGGATAATGCCGCCCGGCGCCACTGGACCTTGTTGTCAGTATTGGAAGCGGCGGAACAATACCTCGCTTCCCGCCAGGTGGAATCGCCGCGACGCGCGGCGGAACTGCTGCTCAGCCAGCTGCTGGGCTTGAAGCGCATCGATCTCTATGTCGAATATGATCGCCCCGTCAGTGACCAGGAGCGGGATCGACTGCGGGAGCTGGTGCGCCGCGCCGGCAACCAGGAACCGCTGCAGTACATCCTCGGCAAAACCGACTGGCGCGACCTGACCCTGGCGGTGGCGTCGGGAGTGCTGATCCCCCGTCCCGAGACGGAGGGGCTGGTCGACCTGGTGCTGGCGCGTCTGGAGCCGCAGCTTCCGCGCACCTTGCTCGATCTGGGTACCGGCAGCGGCTGCCTGGCGATCGCTCTCGCGCGGGCGTTGCCGGAGACGACGGCCGTCACCGCGCTCGATTCCTCGCCGGAGGCAATCGCACTGGCGGAGCGCAATATTGCCGCTTACAAACTCACCGAGCGGATCGAACTGGTGACCGGGTCCGCCTTCGATCTGTCCGTCGAACGTCAGTGGGACGTAATCGTCAGCAATCCTCCCTACATCGATATCGCCGAGCGTGAAACACTGCCCCCTAATGTACGGGAATGGGAACCGCATACGGCTCTGTTCGACGGCGGTGACGGTCTTTCCTTCTACCGGCTGCTGAGTGAAGGCGGTCTGCTGGCGCCGGGCGGCAGCATCTTTTGTGAACTGCCCGCGCCCGCGGCGACGACGGTACAACAGCTTTTCGAGTCGCGTTTCCAGGAGGTAACGGTGGAACCGGACCTGGCCGGGCGGCCCCGCTACCTGATCGCCAGCGGCGAACGGGAGCACGGACATGAGTAAGAACATCAGCGCCCGTGAACAGCGTCTGCGCCAGGCGGTTGTCGAGGCGCTCAGCGAAAGCGGCACCGCCCGGACGCGCGAACTGTTCAACCGCCTGCGCCGGCCGGGCTCCTACGATCGCTTCAAGTCGCTGCTGACCGCTCTGCTGAAAGAGGGAACCATCGAACGCGCCGCCAAGCGCACCTGGCGGCTGCCGCGAGGCGCCGGCGTACCGGCGGGAACCATCGGAACCCTCCACTTGAACGGCAACGGCGGCGTGCTCTTCCTGCCGCTGGACGGTACGGAGCGACTACAGGTTCGCGGCGCCGATCTGAACGGCGCGTTGCCCGGCGATACCGTGCGCGTCAAACCGTTGTCCGCGCGACAGGGTCTGCCGGCCACCGGCCAGGTAGTGGCGATTGATGCGCGTGCCGCCCGGCAGGTGGTGGGGCGTATCGAGCGCTGGGGTCGTCGTCAGATGTTGATTCCCATCGACGGCGTTCTCAAAGGGGCGATCGCGATCCGTCATTCGCAACTGCCTCTGCACGAGGGTATGCAGGTGCTGGCGGGACTAGTCTACGAAACCACCCACTACCAGCGTACCGTCGTCGCGGCCGACATCATCCGGAGTTACGGAGAGGCCTCCCGGGCGGAACTGTTGCAGGCGTCCCTGCGCTGCGCCCTGCTATTGCCGAGCGATTTCCCGCCCCCGGTGCTCCGGGAAGCAGAACAGCTGGACGCCACCATACCCGCTGCCGGGGCCGAGGGTTGGGAACGCCGCGACCTGCGCGACTGGACCATCTTCACCATCGATCCGCCTGATGCGCGCGATTTCGACGACGCCGTCTCCATCACGCCGCTGCCGGACGGCGGTTTCCGCCTCGGCGTCCATATCGCGGATGTGTCACATTACGTCGCGCCCGGTTCGCAACTGGACCGGGAGGCACTGCAGCGGTGTACCTCCGTTTACCTGGTCGGCGAGGTCGTACCCATGCTGCCGCTGCGGTTGAGTTCCGACCTCTGCAGCCTGCGCGAGGGGGAGGATCGCTATGCCCTGAGTTGCTTGATCGATTACGACGAGCGCGGCCGACCGCGCCGCTCCGAGGTATTCCCCAGCCTGATCCGCAGTTGCCGGCGATTCGATTACAATACCGTGGAGGAAATACTGAGCCGCCTGCCGCGGGTGCGACGCCGCGATTACGATCCGGAGGAACGACACCCCGATACGGTGGAGCGCAGCCTGTATCACATGAACCTGCTGTTCCGCAAACTGCGGCGCCGGCGACTACGGGAAGGGAGTCTCGACTTCAGCACCGCCGAACCGCGCTTCGAACTGGATGACACCGGCCTGCCGGTGGCGGTGGATGCGGTGCGGCAGCTGGACAGCCACCGCCTGGTCGAGGAGTTCATGCTGGCGGCCAACCGGGACGTCGCCCGGCGTATCACGGAGGCCGCGGTGCCCGGCATCTACCGGGTACACGAGGTGCCCAGCGGCGAGAAACTGCTGCGTTTCACCGACTTCGTCCGGCACCTGGGTGTCGTCGTCGATCCGGAGGCGCTGCAGACCGGCGAGGCCTGGCAGAAGATTCTACGGGAGTTCCGCGGCACCGCTACCGAACTGGTGCTGAACGAAGTGGTGTTACGCAGCATGATGAAAGCTGTCTACAGCACGGAAAACCGCGGACATTTTGGACTCGCCTTCGACAACTACACGCATTTCACCTCGCCGATCCGGCGCTATCCCGACCTCCTGGTGCACCGCATCCTGAAGCAGATGTATCACAAACGGACGCTGCCGGCCGCGGAGTTGAAGCGGGCTGCGCAGATCGCAACGCTACGCGAGATCAACGCCATGGAGGCGGAGCGGGAATCGATCCGGATCAAGCAGCTGCTTTACCTCGAGAACAGGGTAGGGGAGCGCTGGCGCGGTGTGATCCGCGGTATCGAGCGGTTCGGCATCTTCATAGAATTGGAGGAAATCCTGGCGGACGGCATGGTGCCGGTAGCGGCTTTAGATGACGATTACTATGTTTATGATGCCAAAAGCTGGACTATGCAGGGACGCAACCAGGGTATCTGCTACCAGATCGGCCAACCGGTGCTGGTCGAGGTAACCAGATGTGATGTGGCCGAACGCAAGCTTGACCTGAAAATTGTCGAATCCCTGCGACCGCGGCGCTATTATGATAAGAATCGCAAGCGCGGATCTGACACCAGCGCTCCTCAGCGCCGGCCGCGCAAGGCTCGAACAGCGGCGGCAACCGGCACCCCTGCCCGCGGGACCAAACGCAAACGGCCGGCTGCCAGCGCTAAACCACGGAAAGGACCGGACCGGACAGAATGACCTTCTACCAACGACTTCAGCAGACGATCCAGGCGCGCGGGAGCAACCTCTGCGTCGGTCTCGACCCCGATCCCGCCAAGATACCGGCCGCCTTTGCCGGCCGCAGTGACCCGGTCGCAGCCTTCCTGCGCGAGGTGATCGAAGCGGTAAGCGACGTGGCCTGTGCGTTCAAGCCCAACTTCGCATTTTTCGAAGCGCTGGGCGAGCGGGGCTGGCGGCTGCTGCACGAAGTAGTAGCGGCGGTACCCGACGATATGATCACCATCGCGGACGCCAAGCGGGGTGATATCGGCAATACCGCCAGGGCTTATGCGCGCGCCATCTATGACGAGCTCGGCTTCGATTGTGTCACGCTGAATCCCCTGATGGGCCATGACGCCATGGAACCTTTTCTCGCCTACCCGGAGCGCGGCGCCTTTGCACTCGTGTTGACCTCAAACCCCGGCGCCGCCGATTTCCAGCTCCTGCCGACCGAACAGGGCCCCCTCTACCTGCGCATGCTGCGCAAAGTGCTGGAATGGAACGAAGCGGACAATCTCGGCGCCGTCGTCGGCGCAACGCGGCCGGAACTGATCGCCGCCATCCGCCGGGAGGCTCCCCGGTTGCCGCTCCTCCTGCCCGGTATCGGCAGCCAGGGTGGCGACCTGGCCGCGACTCTGGCGGCCGCCGCCCCCACCGCCGACGCGCTGTTCATGGTCAATGTATCACGTGCAGTTATCTATCCCACCGGCACCGGCGACTTCCAGACGTTGGTGCGGGAGCAGGCTCTGGATTATCGCGACCGGATCGCAGCAGCCTTGACGGAAACGCCATGAACGCTACCCATCTGCAACTGCGTGAACAGCTTTCCCTTTCCATCCGGCACCAGGAGGGACGCATCCGCTTCCGTACTCAGGTAGCGGATGTGGGGGTGGACTTCTTCGCCGTCAACCTGCTCGATCTGCCGGAAGCCAGGCAGGGAGCTCTCGTAGCCGGCGACGAAGTGCGCGGTACTATCGTACGTCACGATGCCCTTTATCATTTCAGCTCGTATGTGATCGGCGTTTTCCCGGTTGAGCGGCTGCAGTTGCTGCGGGTAGCCCAACCCCGAAACTTCTGGCGCGAACAGCGACGGCAGTTTTTCCGGGTTGAGCACCGGATTCCGGTTGTGATACAATTGGAATACCAGAACTCGGGCGCGGAACGGCAGAGCTGCACCATCAACGGCAGCATCCTCAACATCAGCGCCGGCGGCGTCAAGATACTGGCCGATCTCCCGGACGGGGTCGAACTGCAGCAGGGCGCGCATGTAATGCTCAGCTTTGATATCGAGGAGTTCAGTTTCACCGATCTGCTGGGCGAGGTGCTGCGCATCGACAAATCGCCGACACAACGCAGTTTTGCCGTCATTTTCATCGATCCGAAAATCGATACGCAGAATACCATCACCCGTTTGAATATTCTCTACGAACGCAGGTTTATCCTGGGAGGTTGAAGTGACTACAGCAGCTTATTCCGTCGAGGAGACGTTCGAGCGTTCCGGCGCCTTGCTGGAAGGGCATTTCGAACTGACTTCCGGTCGCCATTCCGACAAGTACTTCCAATGCGCTCTCGTCCTGCAGTACCCCGAATTCTGCGAAGCGCTCTGCCGGCGGATAGCTGAACACTTTCAGCAAACGGGCGAACGGATAAACACCGTTATCGCGCCCGCCATCGGCGGAATCGTCGTCGCGCAGGAAGTAGGGCGGCTGCTGGATGTGCGCTCCCTGTTCGCCGAACGGCAGGCGGGTGCCATGACCCTGCGTCGCGGATTCGACATCGCGGCCGGTGAAAGCGTACTGGTGGTGGAGGATGTGGTGACGACCGGCGGCTCCGTGCAGGAAGTCGTCGAACTCGTGCAATCGCGGGACGCCCGGGTAGTCGGTGTCGGCGCCATCGTCGACCGTTCCGGCGGCCGGGCTGATTTCGGCGTTCCGTTTTTCGCGGCCCACCGTCAGGAAGTGGTTACCTGGGAAGCGGCGGACTGTCCGCTCTGCCACCGGGAACAACCGATCGACAAACCGGGCAGCCGCGATCTGTAAAACACAGATGTCAGCAATGGAATAACACCGGATGGAATTCACTCTGCTCGCTTCCGGCAGCAAAGGCAACGCCACCCTGATCAGCGGCGCTGAGGGCGCCATCCTGATCGATATGGGTCTCTCCTTTCGGGAGCTGCGACGTCGCCTGGAGCTGCTGGGAATCGATCCGCCGGAAATTCAAGCGATATTCGTGACACACGAGCATTCCGATCACATCAAGGGCGTCGGTATCGCCGCCCGCAAACTGGGGATACCGGTGTATATCAGCCGTGATACATTCGCGGCGTCCGGCGCTCTCTTCCGGGGCAGCGAGAAGATTCGCTTCCTGACCGCCGACAACCACATCTGCGGTCTGACGGTATCACCGCTTTCCACCTCGCACGACGTCGCCGATCCCTGCGCTTTCATCGTACGCGAAGGGGACTGCAAGCTGGGCGTCATCACCGATCTCGGTTTCCCGACAGCGGCCGTAAAACGCGGAATCAACGATTTGAACGCGTTGATCATCGAGTCCAATCATTGTCCGCGCCTGCTGCGGGAGGGGCCCTATCCCTGGTTTCTCAAGCAGCGCATCAGCGGTCAACGCGGTCATCTCTCCAACGATCAGACCGGCGAATTGCTGAGGGACCATCTGAGCCCCAAAACCAGACTGGTCTACCTGGCGCACCTGAGCGAGGAGAACAACGAACCGGAACTGGCTCTCAGCAATGCCGGCCGCTATCTGGCCGGCCGTCGCGACGTGACCCTGAAGGCCGCCGCGCAACATGAACCCACCGTCATCGAACAAGTTTTGTAATACATGAGGTCTACCATGAACAAGTACTATTTAACTACACTCGTCCTCGCGCTGACCCTGGCTGCTGCCACCATCGCTCCGGCGCAGGAGGGTGGAAAGGAAACCGCCATGCCGGACACCCGCACCGTAATCATGACCACCAACTATGGTGACATCAAGATTGAACTGGACTATGCCCGGGCGCCGGTTACCTGCGCGAACTTCGAGCAGTATGTCAACGACGGCTTCTACGCGGGCACCATCTACCATCGCGTGATCAGCAATTTCATGATCCAGGGTGGCGGTTTCAATCAGGCCGGCGAATACAAGGAAACCCGCGATCCCATCGCCAACGAGGCGGGCAATGGATTGCAGAACGAGCGGGGCACGATCGCCATGGCCCGTACCAGCGTTATCAACAGCGCCACGGCCCAGTTCTTCATCAACGTCAAGGACAATCCCTTCCTCAATCATCGCGACAACACCGTCCAGGGCTATGGCTACGCGGTGTTCGGGCGTGTAGTGGAAGGCATGGAGACGGTCGATGCCATCCGCCAGGTTACCACCGGTACGCATGTGACACAAACCCCGTCCGGTCCCATGGAAATGCAGGATTGGCCGGTGGAGCCGGTGATCATCGAGAAGGTGGTATTCACCGAGTAACAGACTCCGGGTGGAAGCATGAGTATGCGTAACTTCTGGATTGCGGTTGTACTTCTATTCCTGAGCGGGACCGCCGCTCAGGCGGCCAGAACCTGGATCTTCTTCGACGAACTCCCGCGGAGCGGGGCTTTTGCCGGAACCGAGCGCGCGGCACTGCGGCTGCAGAAGGCCGGTCTCGATCCCGCCGCGACGGTTAACCAATCCGTCGACCCGGCCTGGCTGGCTGAACTGCGGAGCGAAGGAGCAGTGATACACAATGTATCACGCTGGTTGCGAGCGGTTTCCATCGCGGATGATCCCGCCGTGACGGCGCGTTTGCAGGCGCGCTGGCCGGTGCGTGATGTCCGTCCGGTGCTGACCCTGACGCGCCCGCTGCCCCCGGTTGTCGAGAAACAATCTCCGTGGATCGACCGGTCGACCATCTACGGCAACTCCTGGACGCAGCTGGCGCAGATGGGCATCCCCACTCTGCACGAGATGGGCTACACCGGGAGCGGCGTGTTCATCGGCATGCTCGATTCCGGCTGGCAGCTCAACGCGGAACATACCGCGCTGGCCCAGGCTGACATCGTCGCCACCTGGGACTTCTACTACGACGATCCGGTGGTCTGGAACGAAGCGCCCGACTCCTCCAACCAGGACCACCACGGCACATCCACCCTGGGCTGTATCGCCGCCTGGGCGCCGTACAACCTGATCGGCGCCGCCTATGATGCTTCCTTCGCCCTGGCCAAGACGGAACACATCGACGAGGAGGTCAACGCGGAGGAGGATGATTTCGTCGCCGGCCTGGAATGGCTCGACAGCCTCGGCGTGGATATCGCTTCCGCGTCTCTGGGCTACAGCCTCTTTGACGATGGTGAACATGACTATACGATCGAGGATCTCAACGGTGACATTTGTATCACAACCGTCGCCTGTGATCTGGCCGCCGAGCGCGGCATCTTCATGGTCAACTCCGCCGGCAACAGCGGTTCCACCCATGACATCTGGCACGGCCGGGTCACTTCGCCCGCCGACGGTGACAGCGTCATGGCGGTGGGTGCTGTCTATCCCGACTCCAGCCTTGTCCCGTTCAGTTCTCGGGGCCCCACCTGGGATGGCCGCATCAAACCGGATTTTGTAGCGATGGGCGCCGAAACCTGGGTTATCGACACCAATCCGGGTATGCCCATCTACCGCAATGGGTACGGAACCAGCTACTCCGCGCCTTTGTTCGCGGGTGGCGTGGCGTTGCTGCTGCAGGTGGAACCGCGCCTGCTGCCCCTGCCCCTGGCTGAACTGATGAAGCAATACGCCAGCCACAATGCAGCGCCGGATACCGCTTTCGGTTGGGGGCTGGTAGATCTGCCCCGGGTGGTCGAACACCTGCGGGCGAATATGCCGCAGCTGGCCGGTAAAGAAATCTGCGTTTTCCCCAATCCTTTTAACAACAGTCTGAGTTTTCTGATCGATAGCTATGCCGATTACAATCCCGAGCTGCAGATCAAACTTTATGATATTCTGGGAAGGTTGCGCTACACGCATGAGTGCAATGGCGTTCAGCATGAAGAGGGGTTGCTCGTTACGCTGCCGGTGCCGGCGTGGCTGGCGAATGGCATATATTTTGCAGAATTGATGCGGACGGACACCGGCGTACTCGTCGGTCGCCGCAAGTGCCTTAAGCTGGAGTTATAATGAGACTGTACCTGCTGCTGGCCGCACTCCTGATGATGTCAGTGCCGGCCTCCGCCGTTCTCGACGACTACTACCACAACTACGCGGAATGCTATGCGCTGCTCGATTCGCTGGCGCAGGCTCATCCCGATATCATGCGCGTCGACAGCATCGGCTACTCCAGCCAGTATGAGCTGCCGATCTGGGCGGCCGTGATCAGCGACAATGTGCAGCAGAACGAGGATGAACCGGGCGTGCTGCTGATCGGCACCTGCCATGCGGAGGAAATCCTCGGCACCGAGATCGTGCTCCGCTTCGCCGAGGAGTTGATCGCCCATCGCTATCAGATGCCCTGGGTCGCCTGGATCGCCGCCACCCAGATCATCATCATACCGTCGAACAACCCGGAGGGGATGGGTGTCATCTTCAGCGAAGAGGATGTCACCTATCGCAAAAACCTGCGCGAGATAGAAGGCAACTGCGTGATATCCCCCGGCATCGGCAACGATTCCTGCGGCGTCGATCTCAACCGCAACTACGATTTCTTCTGGAATCACGGTGATACATTGTGGCACGCTCAGGACGCGGAGGCCTTCGATTACTATCGCGGGGCCTACCCCTTCTCCGAAACCGAAGAGCAGGCCATCCGTGATCTGGGTGAGGAATACAACCTGGCCTACTTCATCGCCTATCACAGCGCCCGCACCTCCACCAACTTCCAGAAGGTCATCTATCCCTGGGGCTGGAAGCACCCCGAAGACGAACAGATCATCAAACCCTGTCCCGATGTGGACCTGATGGTATCCCTCGGCACCAGTCTGGCCGGACAGATTCCCACCCTGGACGGCACTTCCACCTATGCGTCGGTGCTGAGCGGCGGCCGCAAAGGCAGCGCGCACAACTACGCCTACGGCGGCTGGGGTACGATTTCCTTCCTGATCGAGGTCGGCACCAATGAGGAGGAGGGCGCCTTTCAGCCTGAAGACTGGGACATCATCAACCAGATTATCGATGATAATCTGCAGGGCGTGCACTGGATGATGAATCGCCTGATCGGCTATCAGGTCGCGGCTCCGATGCTGCAGGGGCGGGTGCTTGACGCCGTCACCGCTGCGCCGCTGATCGCGCGGGTGGAAGTGCTGGAACACACCAGCAACGAGATCAAACCCCGCTGCAGCCGCCTGCCGTACGGTCGCTTCTACCGCGTGCTGGACGCCGGTTCCTACCTGGTGCGCGTCAGCAAGCCGGGCTACGAGGTGTACGAGCAGACGCTGCTGGTCAACCCGCAGCAGCCGACCGATTATGTGATCGAACTGCTGCCCCTGCCGCTCTGGACCGTCAGTGGCAACACCTATCAAACATCGGACGACGAGACACTGGTGCCCTGCGAATTGCGGTTCTACAATCCGCTGCACGACACCCTCTACACCTTCGACAGCAACGGCAGCTACGCGGTGGAACTGCCCGCCGGAGAGTACCGGGTCAGCGCGTATCACGAAGAGTACGTCCTGGCGCAGCGCTTTCTGCAGCTGACGCAACCTGTCGAGTGCAACATCGGTCTCCCCGACGGCGTCACGGAAGTCACACTGCCGGTGGATGACCTTTCGGGCTGGACGCCTGGCGGTGCCAACGAGGACTGGGCCGTCATGCAGGACGATTCCACCTGCGTGCACCTGGTGTCAAACACGTCCATTTACACCCACAACGACATGGACGCGACCCTGACCCTGGCCGAACCGCTGTCGCTGACGGATTATCACCACGCCTCCCTGCACCTGCGACACCTGATCGATCTGGAGGCTGATTTCGATTACGCCGAAGTGCAGGTGAGCGGAGACGGCAGCCAATGGACGACGCTGGAGCAGTTCAGCGGCCACAGTGGCGGTTTTATACACAGCGCCTGGGCACTGGATCAGTTTTGCGGCGGTATGCTCCACCTCCGGTTCCACCTGGTTACCGACGAATGGGTGAACGATTACGGCTGGCATATCAACGCGCCGGAGCTGCGGCTGTCCAATCAGCTGGACGACGTGATACAAATCCCAGCGCTGCCGTCATCACTGAACCTGCTGGGAAACTATCCCAATCCTTTCAACCCCGCCACTACCGTGGTATTCGACGTGCCGGCCCGGTTGGCGGGATTGCAGCCGCAATTGACCGTCTACAACGTGCGGGGAGCCCGCGTCGTCGTCGTGGCGGGTGAATCGACGCTTGCCGGACGGCAGCAGCTGCAGTGGCGGCCGGCCGCAACGCTGCCGAGCGGTATCTACTTTTATCAGGTACGGCTGGGCGCGGAAACAACCGCGCCGGGCAAAATGCTGTTCGTGAAGTGAGCAGCAGCGAATCTTGAGTTTTGGAGGTTATCCGGAGATGATGAAGAGACTGGCGATTATAACCCTGTTGCTCGGCGGCCTGCAGCTGGCCGGTGCGGCCGTAATCGACTGCGGTGGCCTGGAGGTAGTGCGGGAGCCTGATGCCGTCGTGATACATTACCGATTAACCGGGATGTCAATCAATGAAGAGAATGGCAGCGCCAGCCTCATCATTGACGGGATGCAGCTTTCCAGTTATCTGAACCAACCGCGGCTGCCGTTTGTCACGCTCTGGCTGGAGGTGCCGCGCGCGGCCGAGCTGAATCTGGAACTGCGTGAGATAGAGACCGAATTTCACGCCGGGCTGGAGCTGTCGACGTATCACGACGATCAGCTCACCTCTGTTTCACACACCGGCGGCACCAATCTGACCGGCTTCGCCACTGTCGGCGCCGGCGGGATGATGCGCGACCTGCGCCTGGTACCGCTGGTGCTGCAACCGGCGGTGGTGGAGCAGGACGGCGTGCGCATCCTGAAGTCGGCATCTATTCGCGTGAACCTCGCTGGCGACCGCGATTGTCGTGAGATCAACTGCTCCCGTGAAATGGACCAGCTGTACGAAACGCTGCTGGTCAATCACGGCCAGTTCTACCGCAGCCGCGACGAAAGTCAGTTCCCCCGGCTGCTGGTGGTATCAGCGCCGCTGTATGCCAATTATATCGGCGACCTGCTGCGCTGGAAGCGACGCGCCGGTTTCGAAGTGGATTACGTCACCTTCGATCAGATGCCGGGCGGCGGCAACACCATCACCAACAACGACCTCGATTCCTGGTTGACCGATTACTACGCGCAGTATCAGCCGGAGTATCTTATCCTGATCGGCGACCAGGACGGCACCTACGCCTGCCCCACGTTCCTGATACCGGAGGCGGAGGGCGAGGACTACGATGTGACCGACCTGCAGTACAGTCTCAAGGTTGGCGACGACTACATGCCCGACCTGCTGCTGGGGCGTCTCTCGGTTCATGATGCGCCGCTGCAGCTGCTGGTGATCGCCGAGAAGATCATGCGCTACGAGGCGGAGCCTTACGAGGGGAGCATCCCGGACCAGGAGGACTGGCTGGAGAACGGACTGGTCGTCGGCGGCAACTTTGCGGAGGGCGGCATCATCCCGGTCACGCCGGTGCTGACCAGCCGCTGGGTGGTCGAAAAGCTGCTGGACAACGGCTACACCCAGGTGGATACGGTCTACTATCCGCCGCACATCTCCGGTGAGCCGATGATTTCCAACGCCATCAACAGTGGCGTCAGCGTCGTCAACTACCGCGGCTGGGCTGATGCAGAGCACTGGCAGCGGCCCTCCTACTCGATCACCGACATGAACCAGAACCTGAACAACGGCTATATGACGCCCATCATGCTGTCGATCGTCTGCAACACCGGCGATTTCGGCAGCGTCAATCATGAGCCCTGTTTCGCCGAAGCCTTCCTGCGGCTGGGTAATCCCGGCACGCCCCGGGGCGGGGTGGCGGTCTTCGCGCCGAGCGACCTGCACACCCGCTCGATCTACAACAACGCGCTCAACGCCGGTTTCTATCGTGGTCTCTTCAACGAGGGCATCGCCACTATGGGAGGAAATACCCTGCGCGCGAAGATCGACCTTTACAACGCCTTTCCGAACGAGCATGAGATAAACGGTTACGTTTACTTCTATTTCAACGTCTACAATCTGCTGGGTGATCCCAGCCTGCGGATCCGCACCAGCGTGCCGGTGCCGCTGACGGTAACCGCACTCGACACCCTGGCGGTCGGCGCCGCCAGCCTCAGTATCAGCGTTACGGACGAGCTGGGAACGCCGCTGTCCGACCTGCTGGTGACGCTGGTAGCCGGCGAGGAGTCCGAGCAGCAGCTGGGCAGGGGGCGGACGGACAGCACCGGCGAGCTGCTGTTGACCTTTCCGCGTCTGACCGAAACCGGTACCCTTCAGTTGACCGTGCTCGGTAAAGACAGCTATCCGCAACTGACGGACATCCCGGTCGTGATACGGCCGCAGTACGCCACCCTGACCGCCAGCCAGTGGCTGGAAGACGGCAACAGCGGTTCCAGCGGCGACGGCGACGGCCTGGTCAATCCCGGCGAGACCGTCGCCTGGTTCCCCACGTTGCAGAACAGCGGCAGCCAGACCCTGCCGGGTGTCGACCTGGCGGCGACGGCGACCGACACCATGCTGATGCTGCAGAACAGCGAGCTGTCGCTGGGCGAGTTGCTGCCGGGGGAGGAGGCCACATCGCCCGATCCGCTCCTGATCGATGTATCACAATCGGTCCTGCACGGCTGGCCGCTGCAGCTCGAACTGACGATCAGCGGCGACGGCTTCTCGCAGATTACCATCGATGAAACAGCCGCGGTAGCTTCGCGGCCCTACTTTGTGTCACACACATTACCGGGGGACTTCAATCAGATCATCGACCCGGAGGAGGAGGCCGTTCTACAGTTGACGCTGGCCAACGACGGCGACCTGTCCAGCGGCGACCTCACCGGTCTACTGACGACGACCTCGCCGCAACTGACCGTGGTTACCGCAACCGCCCAGCCGATCGGCGTTATCGACGCAGGCGGCGAGACAACGGTGGAGTTCACCGTCACCGGCGGCCAAGACATTCTGCCCGGTCTCACGCTGCCACTGCAGCTGGAGTTAACCACGCCGGCGGGGTTCCAGCAGCTGCTCGACATCGAAATCATCAACGGCGAACGGTTGCCGGGCGATCCCACCGGCCCGGACGGCTACGGCTACTGGGCCTACGAGAGCCGCGACTATAACTACCTGAACCGCCCCAGCTACGACTGGATCGAAATCGACACGCGGCTGGGAGGCGACGGCACCCGCCTCTGGCTGGATGACGACCAGAGCGCCACCCTGCCGCTGCCGTTCACCTTCCGCTACTACGGCGAGAGCTTCGACACCGTCACCATCTGTTCCAACGGCTGGTTGTCGATGAACTACACCTGGATGTCCGATTTCACCAACTGGATGATCCCGCCCGGTCTGGGTCCCTCCAACCTGATCATGCCGTTCTGGGACGACCTGAAGCCGCAATACACGCCGAACGAGGATTCCGTCTGGGTGCCGGTTTTCTACAAGGACATGGACGACGGCCGCTTCGTCGTCGAATGGAGTCAGACCTACAACCGCTATCTGTGGGATTCGGAACCGATGGAGGAAACCTTCCAGGCGATCCTCTACGATCCGGTCACCTACCCGACGACGACCGGGGACAGCCGGATCCTGTTCCAGTATCGTGTGATACACGATGAAGACGCCCGTGCCAATTACGCGACGGTCGGGGTGACCGACCACGACCACTATCACGGTCTGGAGGTCACCTTCGCCCAGCGCTACGGACCCGATTCGCAGATGTTGGCGGACGGGACCGCTATCCTGATCACCACCGACGAGCCGCAACGGGTGACCGATCCCCAGATCATCCTGGTGGAGGAATCCCCCTGGCTGCATTCGCTGACGCCGCAGTTCAACTGGGACCCGGGGCCGTTGACCGGCAATCCGGATGTCACCTACACGCTGGAACTGGCCCTGGACGACCAGTTCAGCCAGGCGGTAGCCGTTTACGGCGACATCGACACCACCACTTTCGAGGTGACCGAGCCGCTGGAGGAGGAGGTCCTCTACTACTGGCGGGTAACGGCTCATCTCGCTGACGAGGACATTCCCTGCGTCCCCGCCTGCCTGAGTTTTCAGATCGACGCCACGCCGCCGGTGGCTTCGCTGGGACTGGTAGAGAACCCGGTGTTTCCGCACTTTCTCGATCTCGGCATCATCAGCAGTGAAGAACTGGCAGCTGCGCCCTGGCTGCAACTGACAGCGGCGGACAGCACCCTGGTGGATTCTTCCCAGGCGGAACCGCTGCCGAACACCGACACCGGTTTTCACTGGGCTTTCAACCTCGAACAGCTGGGGGAATACCTGTTGACGGTGCAGATGGTGGATGCGCACGGTTTGCCCGGTTCCACGCAGCGCGACCTGGGCCAGGCGGGCGGTGGCTACACGACCGTCCACCTCGGTGACGGCATCCGCTGCGACTGGCTCAGCGGCGATCCGGCTACGCTCCTGGAGGGAGATATCGGCGTACAGCTGATCGGCAACGGTGCCTATCGCCTGATGTTTCCCCCCGCACCCGGCGTCATCTGCCGGCTGGACGACGGCCTCTGGCGGCCGATCGCACCGGTCGGAGCGAACACTGTTGTGATACATGAAGGGGGGACCTACGCCCGGCGGCTGGAATCGGAAACGGTACCGGCGGAGCTGGCACTGCGGGACAACTACCCCAATCCCTTCAACGGCTCCACCCGCCTGGAGTTCGCGTTGCCGGCGACGGCCACGGTGCGGCTCTCAGTCTACAACCTGCTGGGACAGCGCGTGGAGGTGCTGCGACAGGGCACACTCAACGCCGGAATCCACCAGGTCGACTGGCGGCCCCACCAGCACGCCTCCGGCATGTACTGGGCGGTGCTGGAAGTGGAGAGCAGCGGTGACCGCGCCACGCTCATTCAAAAAATGCTCTATCTGAAGTGAGGAACCGATGATCAAGCTGCTGAAAACGCTACTGCCGGCGCTGGTCCTGGGTCTGCTGCTGAATGCATGCGGCGACGACGACGAGCGCTATGACGAGCTGATCTCCGACGGCTGGCAGGCCTACAGCGCCGCCGACTACGACCGGGCGCTCACGACCTTCCTGGATGCGGTCCGGGAAGACGGTGACCGGGCGGAGGCCTGGAACGGCATCGCCTGGACCGAGATAGAGCTGTATGCGGATGAAGAGAGCGATGAGGACTATCTCGCGGCCATCGAGGGCAATTTCCTGGCGGCGATAGACCGTTCGCACGACTGGGCACCTCCGCTGGCCGGACTGGCGCTGACCCGCTCCCGGCTGGAGAAGCGGCTCTCCGCCATCCATTTCGCAGGGGAGGCTCTGACGCTGGCCGGCGATGACTGGACCTACAGTCGCATCGCCACCGTAACCGCCCGTGCCATGCGCAAGGTGCGCGCCTGGAACTTCTTTCTCCTGGAACAGTTTGCCGACGCCCGGATTGAGGTGGAAACGGTGCTCGACGTGACGTTGGATCCGGACGCACCCGACTACCTGGAGCAGCTGCTGGCCGCGATCGAGCAGCTCTGAACCGTGGCACTCTCCACCGACGGGAATACCCTGAAAACGGAGCTGTTGGCGCAGGCGGCCCGGCTGGGTGTCGCCGCGGCGGGGGTGACTGATACCTCGCCGCTGGTCGAACCACATTCCTCCCACCTGCGCGACTGGCTGGCTGCCGGCCGGCAGGGTGGCATGTCCTGGCTGGCACGGCGACCCGAACAGCGACTCGCGCCACAACTGCTGGTCCCCGGCACCCGCACCGTCATCGTGATCGCGGTCAACTACTTCGCAGCCGTACCGGAGGAAAACCCGGTCTACGCTGTATCACGTTATGCCTGCGGACGCGACTATCACAAGGTGCTCAAAGGTATTCTGAAACAGCTGGCCGCCACAATCCGGACGGCGAGTGGCTGCCGCAGCCGCTGGTTTGTCGATTCGGCACCGGTGATGGAGAAGGTGCTGGCCCAGCGGGCCGGTCTGGGCTGGATCGGTAAGAACACGCTCCTGCTGACGCGGGAATACGGCTCCTGGGTGCTGCTGGGTGAACTGTTTACCGAAGTGGAACTGCCGCCGGACGATCCGCATCCGGATCTCTGCGCCGATTGCAGCAAGTGCCTTGACGCCTGCCCCACCCGGGCCCTGACCCCGCCGGGCGTCCTGGACTGCCGCCGCTGCATTTCGTATCACACGATCGAACGACCGGACGCGGAACCGAGCGACATCGATTACGCCGGCAGCATCTTCGGTTGCGAGATCTGCCAGGAGGTCTGTCCCTGGAACCGGGAGGTGCCGGAGACGACCCTGGCCGACCTGCAACCCCGTACCATCGCCCGGCAACTCAGACGGGGCGAACTGCCGGAGCAACCCGCCGCCTGGGAGAAAGCCACGCGCGGTTCGTCGTTGCGGCGCATCAGCTGGGAGCGCCTGCGAGACAACGCCGCCCGGGCGAGCCGCCATCGACATCCGCGGGAGGAAAGCGGTTGATGAATGCCATCCTGAGGGGACTGGACTATTTCACCTTTTGCCGGCCGGTGTTGATTCTCACCGCGTGGACGGTACTCCTGCTGGGTGCCACCCGCGGGATGAATCCGCAGCTGGCCTGGCTCCTGGCAGGCTATACCTGCCTGCTGGGCGCCGCCTTCATCGTCAACCAGCTCCGCGATCTCGCCGGCGACCGCATCAACGCCAAGCTGCCGCATCTGGCGCAGGGAGTGGTTTCCAGCGGTGAGGCGCGCCTGATGACCGGCCTGCTGCTGACCGGAGCCCTGCTGTTCACCCTGCGCGCCGGATTGTATCACGTCCTGGGATTGCTGGTCTTCCTTATCATCACCGCCTGGGCCTACAACTTCCCGCCGCTGCGGTTGAAGGAGCGGCTGCTGCTGGGACCGCTGGCGCTGGCGCTGGCAGCCGCTCTGCTGTTCCAGCAGGGGAGCGATTTCGCCGGACACGCCTGGCTGGAAACCCTCGCCATGGCGCTGTCCGTGCTCTCCATCAGCCTGCTGACCGAGATCCCCGATTGCGCAGGCGACCGCGCTACCGGACGCCGTACCCTGGCTGTGGTCGCGGGCGACCACTTCACCCTGCGCCTGTCGACCGTGCTGATGGCGGCAGCCGCATTGCTGGCGCTGATGGCGGGATTCCACCTGCTGGCGTTGCCGACGCTCTTCTCGCTGCTCCTGCAACTTCGCCTCGCGCTCAAACGCCGCGTTGAGGTCAGGGCCGTCAACCTGGCGGTACGGCTCTCCCTATTACTGCTGGGGCTGGCCGTTGCGGTTGCATTTCTCTGGTTCGGCCTGTTAATTCTCACTTGCTATCTGCTGCTCCGCTATTATTACCGGCAGCGTTTCCGGAGGCGTTACCCCTCCTTTACAGAATAGACTTCGTTCAACTCACCGGTTAATCCGGTGTTGTTTATTACTGGAACCAGTCATGATCAGGATCGATCCAGCCGTCTGCGACTACTGCGGTGCCTGCGTCGGGGTCTGCCCCGAGAACTGCATCGAGATGGGCACGCATTACATAGCCATCGACTACGGCATCTGCACCGAGTGCAAACTGTGTGTCCATGTCTGTCCGCTGTCGGCGGCGGAGGAGGAAGCCGAGGAGCAGGAATGACGGCGGTGGTCTGGGATGTCATCATCGGCGGTGCCGGGCCGGGCGGCAGCATGGCGGCGGAATACTGCGCCGCGGCGGGATTGAAGACGCTCCTGCTCGAAAAGGACCGCGACATCGGCGTGCCGGTGCGTTGCGGTGAAGGTGTGCCGCACGACGGGCTGGTGGAGTTCTGCGAGCCGGATCCGCGCTGGATCGCCGGCAGCATTGATCAGGTGCGCATCTATTCGCCGGATGACAACTACTTCAACCTGGCGATGCCTGGTGCCGGTTACATTCTCGACCGGCGCAGCTTCGACTACTACCTCGCCACCCGCGCCGCCAAAGCGGGAGCCCGGGTGGAAACCGGCGTCACCGTCAGCGGTGTCACGCTGGAGGAAGGGCGCGTCACCGGTGTGGAGCTGGAAGGCGGACGCGGCAGCGAACGGCTGGCGTGCCGGCTCCTGATCGCCGCAGACGGGATCGAATCCCGCATCGCTCGCTGGGCGGGAGTGCCTTCCGCTACGCCGCTCAAGGATATCGACACCTGCCAGCAGGTGACGCTGCAGGGGGTCGACTTCGATCCGGGCCAGGTGGATTTCTTCTTCGGCAACGATATCGCTCCCGGCGGTTACGCCTGGATCTTTCCCAAGGGCGCTGACAGCGCCAACATCGGTCTCGGCGTATCGGGACAGGCTTCGATCAGACGCAAAGCGCAGGCCTACCTGGCGGACTTCATCGCGCAGCGTTTTCCGGGCGCATCCGTGCTCAGCACCACCTGCGGCGGCATTCCGCTGGATGGCGGTTTGAAGCAGCCCTACGGCAACGGGATCATGGTGGTGGGAGATGCCGCGCACCAACCCAACCCGGTCACCGGTGCCGGCATCGTCAACGCCATGATCGCCGGTAAACTGGCCGCCGCGACCGCCGCGGCCGCCCTGGAGCGGGGAGATGTCAGCACCGCCGGCCTGGCCGATTACGGCAGGGTGTGGCAGAAGCGGGTCGGCTGGGAGCACGCGCTTTACTACAAGGTGCGCCGCCTGATGGAGGGGCTGAGCGACGAAACCTACAACAGCGTCACCGCCAAACTGAGCGCGGTGCCGGAAGTGAAGCGCAACCTGCGCCAGGTGCTGCTGACGATCTTCCGCAACCAGCCCGGTTTCGTCATCGATGTCGTCATGGGGCTCTTCGGTAAACGGTCAAAGGAGGCATGACAATGGCCTTGAGATTCTACAACAGCATGAGCAGACGCAAAGAAGAATTCGTCCCCCTGCGGGAGGGAAAGGCCGGCCTCTACACCTGTGGTCCCACCGTCTACAACTACCCCCATATCGGCAATTTTCGCACCTGGATGTTCGAGGACCTGTTGCGCCGCTATCTGCAATTCAGCGGCTTCGAAGTCACCCAGGTGTTGAACCTGACTGATGTCGACGACAAGACGATCCGGCGCTCACGGGAAGAGGGCCTGCCGCTGCAGGAGTTCACCCTGCGCTACAAGGACGCCTTCTTCAGGGATCTGAATACGCTCAATATCGAGCCGGCGGAGCACTACCCGGCCGCCACCGACCACATTCCCGAGATGGTGGAGCTAGTGCGGAAACTGCAGGCCAAAGGGCACACCTACGAGAGCGACGGTTCGATCTATTTCAGCATCGCCAGCTTCCCGGAGTACGGCCGGCTGGCGAACCTTGATCCCGCCTCGATGCGCTCCAGCGGCCGCGTCGACAACGATGAGTATGAGAAGGACGACGCCCGTGACTTCGCGCTCTGGAAAGCCTGGACACCGGAGGACGGCGATGTGTTCTGGGAAACCGAGCTGGGGAAGGGGCGTCCCGGCTGGCACATCGAGTGCAGCGCCATGTCGACCCGCTACCTGGGCACCCACTTCGACCTGCACACCGGCGGCGTCGACAATCGCTTTCCTCATCACGAGAACGAAATCGCCCAGAGCGTCTGCGGGTATGAGGATAAATTCGTCAACTACTGGATGCACAGCGAGTTCCTGCTGGTGGAAGGGCGCAAGATGAGCAAGTCGCTCTCGAACTTCTACACCATTCCGGAGCTGCTGGAGATGGGGCTGGACCCGCTGGCCATCCGTTACGCGCTGCTGACCGTGCACTATCGCCAGAAGCTCAGCTTCTCGATCGACGGCGTCAAGGCGGCGGGAGCCAGCGTACAGCGGCTGCAGACCTTCTACAAGTCGCTCTGCCGTACTGTTGATCAAGCCTCCGAAGCAGGTGCCGCAAGCGACGCGAAGGTGACTGAGCTGTTGACGCAGGCGGAAACAACCTTCCGGGAGGCGCTGGACGACGACCTCAACATCGCCCCGGCTCTGGCGGCGGTCTTCTCGCTGCTGCCGGAAATCAACCGGCTGCAGGATGAGGGAAGTCTGAACAGCCGCAGCGCCGCCGCCGTGCGCGATTTCCTCGACCGCATCGACGGCGTGCTCGGGGTGATCGTGCAGGAGGAGGAATGCAACACCGAGATCGAGCAGCTGATGGACGATCGCCAGGCCGCCCGGGATCGGAAGGACTGGGCGGAAGCGGACCGCATCCGCGATCGCATTCAGGAGCTGGGTTACGTCATCGAGGATTCGCCGGAGGGGCCGCGGTACTACCGGCGGAAGTGTTGAGGTGCGGGTTTTGTCTCCAAACCCGGGGCCAGTAGCAAACCACTCCGCCGGAGCGGGATTTGAAGAAAGGAGGTCCCTGTGTCGTTCCAGGTAAACTGGGTGGAAATCGTCTCCATGGCCGTAACGCTGTTCCTGATCATGGATCCGTTCGGGAACATTCCGGTTTTCCTGCCGATCCTGGAGCGCGTGCCGGAGCATCGCCGCCAGCGCATCGTAGTGCGCGAACTGCTGCTGGCGCTGGTGGTGATCCTGATCTTCCTTTTCGGCGGCAGCTACCTGATGAATTTCCTCGGGCTGCAGCAGTCGTCGGTCAGCATCGCCGGTGGTATCATCCTCTTTTTGATCGCCGTGCGGATGGTGTTTCCCGTCACGCAGTTGAAGATCACCGATGAAATGGACGGCGAGCCGTTGCTGGTGCCCCTGGCGATACCGCTGGTCGCCGGACCTTCTCTCCTGGCGGTGCTGATCCTCTTCTCCAGCACCTCCCTGGCTCATATGATCAACCTTCTGATCGCCGCGCTGCTCGCCTGGGCCGGCACCTTTATCGTCCTGTTCAGTTCCACCTTCCTGATCCGGATCCTCGCCCGGCGCGGTCTGGTCGCCGTCGAGCGGCTGATGGGGATGATCCTGGTGGCGCTGGCGGTGCAGCTGTTCCTCAACGGTCTCAGCGACTATATGGGGTAGGGCAGCGCTTTTATCCAGCCGTACCGAGTTGCGTCTATCTGGATTGAGACGCACGACATCTGTTTCTGGATCTTCATCATGAACCTCCGCCACGCCCAAACCACCGACTTCCCCGCGATCCTGGCGATCCTCAACCAGGCGATCGCCGCTGAAACCATCGCCATCATCGATCCGGTTACCCTGGAAGATCGGGAGCAGTGGTTCGCGGAGCACACGGCAGATCGCTACCCGATCCTGGTCGCGGAGGAGGGCGAAGAGCTGCTCGGCTGGTGCAGTCTCAGCGCCTACCGTCCCGGCCGACGCGCCCTGAGCCATGTCGCGGAGATCAGCTACTTCGTGCATGTGAGCCACAGACGACAAGGTGTTGCTACCTGTCTGATCAGGGAGATGATCGCCCTCGCTCCGGAACTGGGCTACGACACCCTGGTAGCGCTGCTAACTGCGGAGAATCATGCCAATATCCGGCTGCTGAAAGGGTTCGGTTTTGCCGAGTGGGGCCATCTGCCGGAGCTCATCAACTTCAACGGCCGCCGGGTGGGGCATCTGTATTATGGGTTGCGGGTGGGGTGATCCTTGATTGCTACGATCATCGGAGTTCGGAATCGGTATTCGAACCTGCAGCTGATGAATCTGAGTAAACGTCAGTTCGCTTGTCGCCTGACGACGAGTCGGAAGGCGTCAAGTTATCGGAATCGCAGTCTCTACCGAATCCCGATACCGATCCCGAGTACCGATCATAGCTGAATGACGATATCAACAAACCGGAGCCCCCATGCAACTACTAGACCTTACCCCCGAGACCGAAGCGACCTTTCTGCGCTGCCTGCACGACGAAGAACCGGACGATCCCCGCGTTATCGCCCTGCGAAAGGAATGGATCGCCACCCGCCGGGATAAGGGCTTCCGCGCCAAGGTGTTGCAACTAGACACCGGCGAGATCGCCGGCCTCTGCCAGTACCTGCCGATCGAGGAGAGCCACATCCAGGGGGAACGGTTGATGACGATCCTCTGTATCTGGGTGCACGGCTACGATCATCACATCGGCAACCGGCAGGGCAACGGCTGCGGACGCTTCATGCTGGAGCAGATCGAGACGGAGATCCGCGAGACTGCCGTGGACGGGATCGTCGCCTGGGGGATGGACTTTCCCTATTGGAACCCGGTATCCTTTTGGGAGCACATGGGCTACGAACGGGTCGACCAGACGGGGCAGGCGGTACTGGTCTGGAAGCCGTTCACAGCGGATGCTCAACCTCCGCGCTGGTATCGCGAACAGAAGCGACCGCAGTCGGAAGCGGGCCTGGTGACGGTGGACGCCTTCTACAACGGCTGGTGCACCGGCAGTTGCGGTCAATGTATCACGGTACGCGACGCGGTGGACGGCCTGGAAGACCGCATCCGCTTCCGCGAGGTGAACACGGGCGAGGGGGACAATCTGAAGGAGTGGGGCATTTCCGATACCCTCTTCCTGGACGGGGAGCCATACAACCCCTGGGGACCACCGGTCACAACGGAGGATCTGCGCAAGGAGATCGAGGAGCGGATGAGCACATTGTAGGGGCAGGTCTTTGACCTGCCCATTACATAAGAGATCGAGGAACGTTTGAAGACGTTGTAGGGGCGGATTTCCACGACCTGCGGTCGTGGGCGTAGTAACATTTGGGGCGGGTTACTACATTCGGGATACGAATAATAACCCTCCCTTCGTTTGCCCACCAATGCCGATCGAACACGTGATACGAAAAGGCACCCCGAATTATCGGGGCGCCTTCATGTTGTTTCCGTTTGACAAGAAAAGGGCGGGTTACAAACCCGCCCCTACAATGATTTCCGATTTAGGCGGTCGTTACCGCTGAATGGTCTTGCCGGCCTGGATACAGGAGGTGCAGACGCGCATCTTGACCCGGGCGCCGTCCTTCATGACACGCACCGTCTGCAGGTTGGGATACTGAACCCGCTTGGTGACGTTGTGCGCATGGCTGATGGAATTACCGAACATCGGCCCCTTACCGCATATTTCGCAAACTCGTGACATCCTGTACTCCTTGCGTTCCGGCTGTGAGTCACGCTCGTGTGACTCATCCTCTTTGCACCCCTTTTCGATCAGGTTCGCCAGGTGGGATGCGTTTTCGCGAACACTAATTCTAGTCGTGGACTCTCGAAAAGGCAAGCGAAAAACCGGGGCGGGAGAAAACCTCGCCACAGCGCGAATCCGCCGGCTGTCAATCGGATCCGAATGACGGGTGAGTGCCGGGAGTTCGCGCATCACCGGTTTAGGTTTGGAATTGCTACGACGGTTACTTAATGTAAACGGTTATGCCGATGCGCGCAGATAATACCCCTGGCAAACGCTATCAGATGCATCGGTCTGGCTTCGTTGCCGCTTGCGGCAACGCTTCAGGGTAATGCTATAGAAGCGTATAGCGGATATGTCGCTGATTCCCAGCAATACTATCCCGTGCCCGCGGTTCACTCACATATGCCCCTGCCCTAGCCGGGATGCATCACTGCGGCATCAGCAGGGTGGTGCGGATTTCAATGTGAGCGTACCGCTTTTCACTCTTGATGATGAGGAGACAGCATGGCCGGCAAAACGGACCAGGAAAAAGCGAGACAATGGATACAGGAAACTCACCGGATACACACAGCTCCTAATCCCGATCTGAAAAAAGTAATCGCGGGTTACCGCAAGGGACTCTCCTACAACCAGGCGGACGCGGAAGGGCACTATTTCCTCGGCGTCGCCTACCTCGGCACCGGGCAGTTCGCCCAGGCGCTTGAGGAGTTCGACCTGGCCCTCAACCACCGCCCGGAATTCCCCGATGTCTTCTTCCATCGCGGCCAGGCGCTGATCAACCTGCGCCGGTTCCCGGAAGCGGTCAAGAGCTTCGAGCAGGCGCTGAAGTTCAACCCGGAGGCGACACCGCTGCTCTACAGCCTCGGTTTTACTTACCAGGCGATGGGGGAGCGGGAGCAGGCTGAGAAGTACTTCCAGCAGGGCTACGCCAAGAACCCGCAGGACAAGCCGGGCATCATGCAATACCTGATGTTCCTGAGCAACACCCAGCAGAACGATAAAGCGCTGGAGGTGGTCGAGGCCTTTCTGGCGGATTCACCGCAGGACCGGGATGTGCGAAATTTCAAGGCGCTGGTGCTGATCAACCTGAAGCAGGCGGCGGAGGCGCGCGAGCTGCTGCTGGAGCTGACGGAACAGCATCCAACTGACGGCGGTATCAAGTTCAACCTGGCGCAGGCGCACGAAATGCTGCAGGACGAGGCGGCGGCGGAGCCGCTGTACCGCGAGGCGCTGGAACTCAATCCCCACTACCTGCCGGTCTATACCAAACTGGGCACCCTGCTTTCGCGCCGGCGGGACTTCGATGAAGCGCTCGCGATCATCGAGCAGGGGCTGGCGATCGAGGAGAACGATCCCAACCTGCGTTACAGCCGTGCTCTGGTCCTGGCCGACCTGGGACGCCAGGAGGAGGCGGAGACGATCCTGAACCAGCTCCTGAACGACTTCCCCGATTTCACCGCGGCGCGGAATGTGCTGGAACGCCTGAACCAGACTTCCGGCAAAGTGCCGCGCGGTCTGGAGGCCATCGAGCAGGAGCTGAAGGAGAAACCGGACGATCCGGAGCTGGAACTGGAGCTGGGGCGGGCGCACCTGCATTCGCGCGGTTTCGAGCAGGCGATCGAGCTGATGGAGAAACACCGGGAGCAGTATGAAGGCGATCCCGCCTTCCTGGCCGATCTCGGTTTTGCCTACGCCGGTCGGGCGCAACAGGAGCCGGAACTGCTGACACAGGCGGAACAGGCCCTGAATGCCAGTCTGGACCTGAAGGGGGAGCAGCCGGCGGTGCTGCTGCAGCTGGCCCGCCTTGCGTTGAACCAGGCGGAACCGCAGAACGCCTTCGACTACGCCGTCAAGTGTGAGGAAGCCGGCGGCGAGATCGCTCAGACCGCTAATGTCAAAGGTTATGCCACGCTGCAGAAGGGCTTCGCCGAGACGGCGCTGAGCCACTTCGCGCATTCGCTGGAGCTGCAGCCGCAGAACAACCTGGAGGCGATCAGCAACCTGGCTCAGCTCAGCGACTTCACTGAGCAGCGGGAGCAGGCGGAAAGCTACTACCGGCAGTGGTGCGAGCTGGCTCCGCAGGATATCACACCCCTGATGAAGCTGGCCATGATGCAGGTGCGCTTCCAGACGCCGGACGCTGCTGTCGCCACTTACGACCGGGTGGTCGAGCTGAAACCGGAGGAAGCCGCTGCCTATTTCATGCAGGCTATGGCCCTCAAGGAACTCGGCCGGATCGAAGAGGCGATCGAGAAGCTGCAGAAAGCGGTGGAGGTCAAACCGGACTACAGCGAAGCGGCTTTCTACCTGAAGCAGTTCGAGCAGAGCCGTCCCCTCGGTATCTCCTCGGTGGAGGAGTTGGAAGAGGGCGTGACCGAAGACCCGGAGAACTACGACGACCGCTATCTGCTCGGCTACCTCTATCTGCACATGCGCCGGTTCGCCGAAGCGGCCGAGCAGCTGGAGGCAGTCTCGCAGCACGATCCCGACAACTTCCGCGCCCGGTTCGAGCTGGCGGACGCCCTTTTCCAGGCGGGCGAGCGCGATCGTGCCATCGACATCATGATCAGCCTGGAGGAGAAGGTTCCCCGCGACGCCGGCCTCCGCTTCCGCCTGGCCGATATGCTGGAGAGCAACCAGGAATACGACCTGGCGCTGAAGGAATTCGAGAACGCGGTCGAAATGATGCCGCAGAACCTGAACTTCCAGTATCGCCTCGGGATGGCGCTCATCAACGCCGACAAGGAGGCCAAGGGGGAAGAGAAGCTGCGCAAGGTGCTGGAGCAGCAGGAGCAGTTCGCACCCGCCTGGCTGGAGCTGGGTAAACTGGAAATGACCAGCGATCGGCCCGACAGTGCCCTGCAGAGTTTCGACAACGCCCTGCGTCACAACCGCAACCTGATCGATGCGCTCTACTACAAGGGCTTGGTCTACCGCAACCAGCTGCAGGACGAACGGGAGGCGCTGCGCCATTTCCGCGCCGTGCTCGGCTTCCGCTGGGAATCCCCCGACGCGCACTTCCAGCTGGGCGAGATGTTGAAGGCGGCGGAACCGGAGGCTGCCTGTCAGCACTTCGAGCTGGCCCTGCGTTTCTGGAGCGAGGCGGATTTCAATTATGAGCGAGCTGCCGCCCAGCTGCAGGAGCTGAAAGGAGCGGAATGATGGGGACTCCGCATCTGCAACCGGACCTCCGCCCGCTGGGACGCAGCGGCATACTGACTCCGCAGATCGTGATGGGACTGTGGGCCGCCGGCGGCAGCTGGTGGGGCCCGCCGGATGACGACGCCGCCCGCCTGGCGATCGACCGGTCCCTCGAACTGGGCTATAACGCCTTCGACACCGCTCCCATCTACGGATACGGCCACAGCGAGGAGCTGCTGGGCGAGACGGTGCGGGAGCGGCGGCAGGAGGTGCTGATCTTCACCAAGGGCGGGCCGGTCTGGGACGAGCGCCGGCGCGTCAAGCTGGATCTCACGCCGGCAGGCCTCCGCGGTCAGCTGGATAAAAGCCTGCAGCGGCTGCAGACCGATTATGTCGACCTCTACCAGATCCACTGGCCCGGCCAGGATCTGATTGCGGCGGAGGTGATGGATACGCTGGTGGCGATGCAGAGCTCCGGCAAGGTGCGCGCCATCGGTTGCTCCAACTACAGCCTGGCGCAGCTGCAGGAATCCCATCGCTTCGGGCATTTCGACAGCCTGCAGCCTCCCTTCAACCTGGTGAGCGACCGGGTCGCTGACGAGATCCTGCCGTTCTGCGCGCGGGAAGAGGTCGGCGTCATCACCTACGGCCCCCTGCTGCGCGGGATTCTGACCGGCAAGTACCTGGAGGAACCTCAGTTTCCCACAACCGACATTCGCAGCAGTGACGCCGATTTCCAGGGGGAGCGTTTCGCGCGCATCAACCGTTTCGTACATGAGATGCTGGTGCCGCTGGCTGAGGAAGCCGGCACCAATGCCGCCTCGCTGGCGCTGGCCTGGAACTACCGTCAGCCGGGCGTCACCGCGGCCATCGCCGGTATCCGCAGCCCCCAACAGGTGGAGGATAACCTGCGGGCAGTGACGCTGACGGAAGAGCAGTGGGAGCGGCTGGAAGCGGAACGCGGCCGGTTAAGGGAAGATCTGAGTACAATCGAATAGAAAGGAGCCGTCATGGCTGAACTGGTAAACCTGAACGAGGCCGATTTCGAGGCGCAGGTGCTCAAGAAGTCGAACCTGGTCATCGTCGATTTCGGCGCCACCTGGTGCGCGCCCTGCAAGAAGCTGCACCCGCTGCTGGAGGAGTTGCTGGATGAATTCCCGGGAGAGGTGGAGGGCTTCTACGTCGATGTCGGAGTCAACACGCAGATCGCCCGCGACTACGGCGTGATTTCGGTGCCGCAGACTCACTTCTTCAAGGGAGGCGAGCATGTGGACCAGGTGGTGGGCCTGAGCAAGAAGAGCAAGTACCAGGAACTGATTGAGCAGTACAAGTAGGAGCGCAGCATGAGACAAGGCAATTTTATCCTGACGTTGTGGCTGGGCGCAGCCATGGTGATCCTGACCGCTTGTGGCGGCAAGGATACCGCGCAGGCGGACAACGCCGCGCCCCAGGTCAAGGAACAGATCATCGACCTCAAGAATTTCGACCTGGCCAGCCTGGCCGGCAAGGTTCGCATGTACGAACTCTGGGGCGTCTGGTGCATGCCCTGCATCCTCTCCATGCCGAAGGTGCAGGAGCTGCACGAGCAGTACAGCCCGCATCCCGATTTCGAGCTGCTGGTCGTCAACACCGCCTGGCGCGGCGACAATCCCGACCGGGTCAAACAGTGGCTCGACAAGAACCCGCACTACACCTTCCAGGTCTACTATGACGGCGAGCACAAGCTGTCGCAGCAGTACCAGGTTAAAAGCATTCCGCGCACGATCATCATCGGTAAGGATAACCAGGTCCGCTTCAACGATCACCCGATGAAGCTGACGCACGAGTTCCTGGATCAGCTGCTGGCGGAATAAAACCAAGAATCTCTCGCAAAGCACGCGAAGGACGCAAAGGAAGAAAAGACATTAATATTGTTAGGTAGAAGATGGCTTAAGCAACTGGCGCAATGAGTTAGCGACAAAAAGCGTTTCTACTCCGGTAACACCCGGAGCCAGCTACCATCTAACCATAATTCTCTTCTTTGCGTTTCTTTGCGATCTTTGCGAGAAATCTTATTTTTTCCTCCCCCCTCCTTCTATTGTCATTGCACCCCGAGAATAGTATTTTACCAGTATAGCCCGACCTTTTACTTGTCGATTTAACACTTATACAGCTTTCATCCACTCAGGGGAGCTCATAATGCGCAAATTGCTGATCTATATCGGAGCGGCGTTCTTTCTCTCGCTGTCCAGCCTGCCCGCCGCGGTTCTGATCCATGAAGTCCACTATGACGTCATCGGCAGCGACAACGGGGAATTCGTCGAACTGTACAATAACGGCCCGGTCGATGTCGATCTCTCCGGCTGGTACTTCGGCGACGAGGAAACCGAAGGGGGCGGCGAATCGATGAACGCCTTCCCGGGCGGTACGATCATCTGCACCGAAGACTACCTCCTGATCGCCCGCGATGCGGTTGAATTCGAAGCCCACTTCGGTCTGGCGGCGGATGTCATCATGCCCTTCGCGCTGGGCAACAGCGGCGACGAGGTTATCCTGTCCCACAGCTGGTACGCCGACTACGAAGATGTGGTGGCTTTCGAAAGCGGCGTTTTCGCCGGCGTGACGCCGCATCCGGGCGTCGCCAGCGGCCATTCGCTGGAACGGCTGACGCCGACCACCGACACCGACGACTGCTCCGCAGATTTCGCCGATATCGATCCCCCGACACCGATCGCCGCCGACTGCGAGCCGGGTCCGCCGACCCAGGGGACGATTTCCGCCTATTTCAACAGTTCAGTCGACGCCACCTATGCCGTCTACGCACCCGCCAATGGTTACGATGACCTCGCGGCGCGTCTGGTCCAGATGATCGACGCCACCCAGGTTTCCCTCGATGTCTGCATCTACAACCTCACGCTCAGCGAGATCTCCGATGCCATCATCGCGGCTCACAACCGCGGCGTCAGCGTGCGGGTGATCATCGAAGACGGCAACCACAATTCCTACACGCAGGCGATCGAAAATGCCGGCATCAATCTTATCGACGATGCCTACGGAAGCAATCCCGGCTCCGACCTGATGCACAACAAGTTCGTTCTGTTCGACTACCGTCTGGACGAAGGCGATGAGGATGATCAGCTCTGGACCGGTTCCTTCAATTTCACCTACTCGTCGGATGTTTATGACGACAACAACGTGCTGGTGGTTCAATCCGGTTATCTCTGCGATGTCTATCTGGACGAATTCAACGAGATGTGGGGATCCACTGGCGAAACGCCCTCCAGCGCCAACAGCCGTTTCGGAAACAACAAGCTCGACAACACCCTGCACAATGTCGTGATCGACACCACCGACGTCGAAATCTACTTCTCCCCCTCCGACGGCGCCACCTCCCACCTGACCCAGCTGATCGCTACGGCGAACTACAACATCTACTTCTGCATCTTCTCTTTTACCCGCACCGATGTGGAGGATGCGCTGCACGCCCGTTTCAACGCCGGGGTGCCGGTGCGCGGCGTCTTCGATTACGCTCAGGGCAGTTCTCCCTATTCGGTCTACCCGGATATGGCCGGCACCGGCGCTGATCCCTGGAATCCCCCCGCCGATGTCTATATGGACGGCAACGGCTCCGGCCTGCTGCACCA
This sequence comes from uncultured Bacteroidia bacterium, assembly GCA_964517435.1. Classification (GTDB taxonomy): domain Bacteria; phylum CAIWAD01; class CAIWAD01; order BS150m-G50; family BS150m-G50; genus BS150m-G50. The sequence continues at coordinate 48,044 of CAZFEC010000014.1, forward strand.
CAAGTATATCATCATCGATCCCCATCATCCCGCCTCGGATCCGGTGGTGGTCACCGGTTCGATGAACTGGTCCACTTCGGGCGGCTTCTACAACGATGAGAACATGATTGTGATACATGACGCGCGTATAGCCGACCAGTATTTCCAGGAGTTCGCGGCCCGCTTCACCGCCGCCGGCGGTACACTGCCGGGCGGTGACAACGATGTCACCATCACCGAGATCCAGTACACGGAGGATCCCTTAGGCGTGTCTCCCTACGCCGGCGCGATCGTCAACACCGGCGGTATCGTCACCGGTGTTTTCAGCTTCGGCTTTTTCCTGAGTGAGGATAACGGCGCGCCCTGGAGTGGCGTTTATGTCTACAACAACACAATCCTACCCGCCGTCGGTGACTCGCTCAGCCTGACCGCCACGGTGTTGGAGTATTACGACATGACGGAATTGAGCGACGTCACCGATTACACTATCCACAGCAGCGGCGCTACGCCGACTCCCCTCAGCCTGACCTGCGCTGAAATTTCCGCCGAACAGTACGAAGGCTGTTTCCTGCAGGTGAGCGGACTGACCGTGGTCAATCCCGATCTCGGCTACGGGGAGTGGAGCGTTACCGACGGCACCGGCACGCTGGTGGTGGACGATATGGGCAGTTACACCTATGTCCCCGTGGTGGACGATACGATCGCGCAGCTGACCGGGCTGCTGTACTATTCGTTCGACGCCTTCAAACTGGAACCGCGGGACGATGGCGACTTCCTCTTTGAAGTGCCGGGGGTAACCGATCTGGCTGTCACCTATGACAGCGGCGTCGTCACCCTGACCTGGAGCGCGGTACCCGGCGCCGTCAGCTACAGCATTTACGCGGCCGCGACGCCCTATTTCGATCCCGCGCCGGAGTACCATCTGGTCGACACCACCGAACTCACCTACCAGGAAGCGACGGGAGGTCTCGACCGCTTCTACCGGGTGGTGGCGGTGCACTAGAACTGACCTGTTCTTGTAACCCAGTGAGCCCTCCCAACCGGGAGGGCTTTTTTATCGCCAGGAGACGCCTAGGCATAATGCGAGTTACTTGCGTTTGTGCCGTCTGGACCACTTATTACGTCTCGCGCCAACTATATTGATCCGCCGCCGCAGCCAACCACTGCCGGCGGCCTCGTTAATCAATAGGCAATAGAAACAACCAGCTCAGAGGTTCCACTTGCAGATCCGAGGGTGGAAGGGCCTGCTGCCACTGCCTTTGCTCCTGGCGCTGTTCGCCCTCCTCACCGTTTCGATTTATCGGGTGGAGCAGCAACGCAACCTCGCCGATCACCAGACGCGTCAGCTGTTGCTCGCCCGCCAGGCCAGTCTCGGCATCCATTCCTTCTTCGACCACTGCCTGAACGATCTCGTCTACCTCGCGGGTACCGCTCCGATCATCAACTTCGATTCGGACGGCAAACAGATCATGCAGGATTGGCTCGTCAGCAGCCAGGAACGGGTGCGGGCGATCACCCGCCTGGATGCGGAAGGGCGCATTCTCTTCACGGTTCCCTTCAATCCCGACGCGATCGGCGTGGATGTCTCACAACAGAAACATGTGCTGCAGCTGCAGTCGGCGCAGACCCCGCTGATCAGTGATGTCTTCCACGCCGTGCAGGGTTATGACGCCGTCGCCATCCAGGTGCCGGTTTTCGACGAAGACCGGTTTGCAGGCGGTCTCGAGCTGCTGATTCCCTTTGAACACATTGCGGCCCGGTATCTGGACAACATCGCAACCGCTTCCGGCAGCGAGATGCTGGTCATCAGTCGCACCGGCCAGGTTCTCTATTCGCAACTGCCGGAGCCGGCCTCTTCCGCCTTTTCGGACCCCGACAGTGTAACCGTCAGTGACAGCTATGGGGAACTGCTGGCAGCGATGCGGTCCAGCCGCGAGGGAGTGACCACCTTTACCCTGCCGCCGGAGGTGACACACGCGGAAGCGGACCTCGCCTACTACGCCGCCTACTGTCCCGTTCAACTGCTCAACACCTTCTGGTCGATCTGCATCTCCGATCGCGAAGATGAAGTGCTGCGTGCCTCCGCGGTTTTCCGGCAGCGCCTGCTCTGGCTGGGTGGCGTCATACTGTTGATCGTGCTGGTTTACTTCTACTACTTCCTGAACGCGCGGATGGTCCTGCGGGCCGAGCGGGAGCTGCACGAGATGGAGATCACGCTCCAGCAGGCCCGCAAAATGGAAGCGTTGGGTACCCTGGCCGGCGGCGTCGCTCATGATTTGAATAACATCCTCTCCGGACTGGTCAGTTATCCCGACTACCTGTTGACCCAGGTGAGTCCCGAGAGCAAACTGCGCAAACCATTGGAAATAATTCGGGAATCGGGCCACAAAGCGGCGACCACCGTACAGGACCTGTTGACCATGGCCCGCCGCGGTCTGGAGTCGACTGAGCTCATCAACCTGAACGACGTCGTCCGAAGCTACCTGGCCGGTCCGGAATGCGCGATACTGCGTACGGAATTTCCCGGTCTGAAACTGGAGGCCGATCTGGCCGACGACCTGCAGAGTGTTTCCGGTTCCACCGTACATGTCGCCAAGACGATCATGAACCTCGTCACCAACGCAACGGAAGCGATGACGGACGGCGGTGGCAGGATCAGGATCACAACCACCAACTGTACGCTGAACGACGAACAGATGCGGGAGGAGGGCGTCGAGACCGACGACTATGTGCAGCTCTCCATCCAGGATGACGGAGCCGGTATCCCACCGCTGGACCAGGAGCGCATCTTCGAGCCGTTCTACACCAAGAAGAAGATGGGGCGCAGCAACAGCGGTCTGGGTATGGCGGTCGTCTGGGGAATCGTGAAGGATCACGGCGGGTTCATCGAGCTGCAGAGCGACCCGGGGCAGGGCGCCACCTTCGATGTCTATCTGCCCGGGGCGGACGGCTCCCGCCCGCAAGGACAGGACACCTAGCCCTCCACCAGGATCTCCGCTTCGGCTACCGGCGTCGCCGACGCCGCCAGGTCGAACATCTCACTGTCATCGAGATAAGGCTGGACGACGGGACGCTGCATATTGACCAGCTGCTGCAGGATGCGTCCCAGCTTGTGCGCTTCGTCCAGGATCGTCTGCAGTTTGCCGCAGGCGTTCTCATTTCCTTCCAGCTGCGCGGCAAGCAATTCGGCGTTGCCGGCGATGGCGGTCAGGGGATTGTTGATTTCATGGTTGAGCGTGGTCACCAGCCGGCTGATAGTGGCCAGCTGTTCCTGCTCGAGGAGTTGCGCCTGCATCCGGCGCAGCTGCGCGTAGCTGCGCTGCAGTTCTGCGTGCGACCGGCGCAGCCGCTTCACCAGTTCCAGGTTGCGGATGATGAGGGCGGCCTGGCTCCCCAGCACCGCCAGCATGTCCAGATCGATGCCGTCGAAGGCGTGCGGTTCCGGATGTCCGAAGTTGAGCACGCCGACCAGCTCCTCCTCGACCACCAGCGGTACCGAAATGAAGGAGCGCAGCGGATCGTCACGCCGCTCGCGCAGTCGTTGAATGTCGGTCAACAGCAGCGGGCGCCGCCGCCGCGCCACCCAGGCCGCCAGCCCTTTCCCCAGTTCGAAATCCACCGGCAGGATCAGATTGACTTCGCGGCCGCTCTGGGCGCTGCGCTTCAGGCAGTCGTCCCCGGAATCGTAGAGATAGAGGGTGGCGTCCCGCCAGGGAATTACCTCCCGGGTCAGCTTGAGCAGGAGCGAGGGCGTGGTATCCGGATCGCGGGTGGACTGGATCAGGGCGCCCAGTTTGGCCAGCATATCCAGCGCTTTCTTCCCGGTCATCATTTCCCCGTGTTTACGTTTAGAGACAGCTGTCGACGCTGCCGTCCCGCAAATGGCCCACCCGTTTGAGTACGATGCGCGGCTGCAACCGTTGCACCAGCAGCAGGATGCGCTCACCGATGACGAACCGGTCGCGGCTGTCGAAGGGCAGGGTCACACCTCCCAGCGAGAGGTACCAGCGGCTGCCGCTGCCCTGGCCCTTGACCAGGGCGGTCAGGATTTGACCCCGGCGCAGATTACGCCGCAGTTGCGCTATCTCGGCATCTTGTGCGGACCGCCTCACCTTCAGGCTTCCTCATTGTCCCCGGCCGCGGCTTCAGCCACCGGCTGCTCGCTTTCTTCCTGGCGCAACTGCAGGATAAGACGTACTTCATCCTGGCTGAGGCCCAGGGTTTCGGCGATTTCGGCCGTACCCTTTTTCTTGTCCGCCAGCCGGTAGACCTCCTGGTCGCGCGCATAGCCGGTACTCTCCTCCGCGGGTGGAGCGGGGGGAGGCGGTTCCGGGGTATCCACCGCCGCCGGTGGCACCTCCGCTTCCGTTTCCGGCGCGGTCTCCGGCTGCTCAGCTGCGGAGGGGGCATCAGCTTCGGTTGCGGGGGAGGCTTTCGCTCCGGTTGCGGGAGTGGCTTCCGTCTCCTCCTCCGCATGCGCCTGCGCGAATCCGGCCAGGTGCGCGTGCTCCGACCAGCGGCGCCAGATCAGCCAGCCCACGCCGAACAGGACCGCTCCCGCCAGTAGTGAGAGCAGGATGATCAGGCTCAAGTGTGTGGCGCGGCTGGGTCCGTCGGCAGTCCCGGCGGCGTCATCCCCCCGCGCTGCGAGGTCGGCTCGCTTCCCGCGCGTCCGTTGCCGGTCGCCTTCCTGTCCGGCGAGCAGACGGGTAACGGGGACCGTATAGCGGGACTGCATCAGCAACGGCTCCAGGTGCGACATTGCCAGCGACTCGATTCCGGCCGCCAGGTAGAGCGCGCCGAGCCGGTAATGCAGGGTGTCGTTGTCCGCATGCAGCGTCAACTCCTCCTCCAGGATACGGCAGGCGGTCAGTGGGTTGCCGGACGCTTCCAGGGTGGCCGCGATGGCCAGCAGTTGCTGCAGATCCTGCAGCGCGGCGGGTTCGGGTTCCGGCTTTTTACCCGCCACCGGTTGTGATACATCCACCGGCTCGACCGTCTTGACCGGTTTCCGTACCGGTGGTGTCACGGCCTGTTCGGTACGGCTGACGGGCGGAGACACCGCGACTGTTTCCGCGCTGCGGTGAAGGAAATCGACGATGAAGCGGAAACCATTTCCCCCTCCCTGACGGAAGGCGTGTACTTCAAATACCTCGTTGACCGCGATCCGGTAGGTCAACCGGTTCGGATAGATCTCCAGCAGGTTGATGCTGGTGACGAAGGGACTGGTCGGTTGCTGAAAGTGCTTGGCCAGCAGCTCCACCTCGCTGGTGAACCGCAGGTCGACATAACCCTCGTCCAGATGACGTTCGGTCGCTACCGGTGCCCTTTCGCTGAGATCGAAAACAATCCGGTAGTAGGTTTCATGCGGAGCGTGGCGGATGTCGACCAGACTGGGCACCGCCGCCGCGGATTGCAGCGCCAGCAGCAGGGCGATGGCCGGCGCTGTTACTCGCAGCCCGGACATGTAACACCTCTTCTGTTTTGATACCGGTCTCATTCCCCCTCCTTCTCCTGCGGCGGATCGGAGCGCAGATTGAGCATCCGCAGGTCGCCCAGGTACTGGACCGATTCTATTTCTTCAACCTTCTCGAATCTTTGTATCACGTCCTGAATCCGCTTGCTGTTGTCCATGATTGTCTGTACACGGTGGCGGTCCTTGTCGCTCAGCGGCGGTTCCGCTTCGTTGAGCAGCAGGTACAGCTGCCCCTGGATGGTGGTGAGCGGATTATTGACCTCGTGATTGACGGCGACGGCGGCTTCACTCAGGGCGCGGAACTTCTCCTCGAAAATCGCCTTCTGCTGCAGGCGCCGGGTTTCGGTCATGTCGCGTGCCAGCAGCAGGGTTTGCCGGTGATGATGCGTCTCCGGCAGCGGCGCCACCGAAAGGTCGACCGGCAGCTCCTGCTCCACATCGTTCAGGAGCGTGACGCTCAGGCGTCCCGGCTCCCGGCTGGCCAGCAGTTCCTGCAACTGTTGCTGCTGCCCGGTGTCGGTCAGCAGCTCCAGGAATTCACGGCGCAGAAACGCATCCGGCCTGAATCCGAGCTGCTCCACGGCGGGATTGGCGAAGTCGATCCTGAATTCGGAGTCGAGCACGATAATCGCATCCTGCGCATTGCTGATCAGGCTGTCCTGAAAATCGCGGGTGCGGCCGATTTCCTGGTAGAGCAGCGAATTCTGCAGGGCGACGGCGGCCTGGTTGACCGTATAGAACAGGGTATCCAGCCTGGCCTGCGTGATTGTATCACGCGCCGCCGCCGTTGTGCAGATGAAAAAACCGATCCCGCGTCCTCCCACCGCGAGCGGCACCACCAGGTAGGAAGCGGTATCCTCGACTTCCGAACGCTGTTCCGGCGGCAGATCGATATCGGGCACCAGCACCGCCCGTCGTTCGCTCTGCACCCAGTCGATGATGCCGTCGCTGATGAGGCCGGGAACCGCGGTGGCGAGCTTCCGTTCGGGGCTGCCGAAACAGACCGGCTCCTCCCCCTCCGTCAGCAGGTAGACTGCGCAGGACTGGTATTCGACCAGACGGGCGACCACTGCGAAGAGAGCGGTGACCACGTTGTCCGGGTCCACCGCCGCCCGGATCGTCTCCGAGAGCTGCTGAATCTCCTTGAACTCGTTCAGCGACTCCCGCAACGCGTCACGGGTGCGGCAGGCGGCCTCCAGCTCTGCGCGCAGCTGCTCAGTCTCGGTGTTGTTTTCTGACTTGCTCATAGTGCAAGATTCCGGTGCAGCGCAAACGGCCGCTGCCGGAGCAGAGGCCCGCGTGTTGTGTGTGATACAAACGGGATGTATCACGCTGCCATCTCGGCTAGATGCTTTCTCCCCAGGCCTGGTAATCGCCCACCGGCGTATCGCGGCCCTGGATGATATTGCGGAAAGTCTCGGCACGATCGAATTCGGTTTTGAAGAGCTGGAGATAATGCTCGATATCGACATCGCCGTTGGCGGTGCGGCGCAGCTGCAGCAGGTTGGCCACCGGTTCGGCCACACCCCATGCCTTGCCTTCCTGCGCGTACTGCGGATGCAGGCGGCGCGTCAGGAAATCGGCGAAATAGGTGGTGGCGGTCAACAGCGAGATTTCCGTTTCCTCCAGCGGCTGGTGGTGATTCCGGATCGCCTCCACGATCTGCTCCGGCAGGTTCCAGCGCTGTGTAAGCAGACCGCCGATCTCGGCGTGGCTGAGTCCCAGCACCTCTTTTTCCGCTTCCCAGAGCAGGAAGTTCCGTTCCCGCTGGAGGCGCTGGATCTCCTGGAACTCCTGCGGCAGGTAGCGGACGATGATCAGGCGGCCGATGTCATGCAGCAGGCCGGTGACGAAAGCCTCGCCCACCACGCGGTAGCTGCCGCTGCGACTGATCATGCGCGCGGCGATGGCGGTGCCGATCGAATGCTCCCAGAAACCGGTCATATCGAAATCGTTGATGCCGTGCGTGAAGCTGAAACGGTCCACCAGCGAAGAGCTGACACCGAGATCCTTGACCGTGTTGAAACCCAGCACGACAATCGCCAGGTTGATGGTGCCGATCCGCCGCGGGAAGCCGTAGAAAGCGGAGTTAGCCAGCTTCAGCATGCGGGCTGTCAAACCGGGATCGGTGGAGATCAGGCGGGAGAGGGTGGCGGCGTTGGTCTTGGGGTTGTCCACCAGTTCGACGATTTTCGCCACTACCAGCGGCAGCGAGGGGAGGTCGAGAATCCCATCGGCGATGGACTTGACTTTCTCCGCTTTGCTGGGCTGGCGTGGGGGGATCGGCATACTCAGGCTTTCAAATCAATAGTGTGATCCGCGTCGGCATCCTCTGATGGCGGCTTGACGGGCGTTTCCTCCGCGGCTTCCGCATCCGCTTCCGCCTCCGTCTCCGCTTCCGGGCGTTTCTTGATGAATTTCTTTTTCTTTTCCCCGTCCGGTTTGACCCGGTAGTCCTCCTGCGGCTCCTGTGCGGTCTGCGCCTGCCGCGCGGCCTTCTCCTGGTCGCCCTTCGCGCTGACCGCCTGCTGCTGCAGCGCCTGCTGACGCTGCGCTTCCGCCAACCGCTCGATCAGTTTGGTCTTGGAGAAGTTATCCTGCAGGTCGATGGAGCGTGTCATCTGTTCACCACCGGTTTGCCATCTTGACCCGGGCGGCAACTCCTGTCACGCGCTGGGGTCAGACTTTTATCAAGTGACGGATCTTGTTCTTCAGGTTGATGATGATCTTGGTGTGTATCTGGGAAACGCGGGATTCACTGATATCCAGAACCTGACCGATCTCTTTCAGAGTGAGCTCCTCGTAGTAGTAGAGCGCCATCACCAGCTTCTCCTGCTCCGGCAGCGAGTTGATGAGCTTGACCATCAGCGTCTTGATTTCCTTGCGCTCCATGATATCGAGCGGGCTGTCGTTATACTGGTTTTCGACGACGTCATACAGGTTGGATGCCTGCCCTTCATCGGTGGTGAAGGGGCGGTCGAAGGAGAGCAGCGATGTGGCGGAAACCTCGTCCAGCAACTTGTGATACTCGGTGAGCGACAGATTCAGCCTTTCGGAAAGCTCATCGTCGGTGGGTACCCGCTTCAACTCCGCTTCCAGCGTCAACATCGCCTTGCTCAGCATCCGCTCCTTGGCCCGGATGGAGCGGGGGACCCAGTCGAAGTCGCGCAATCCGTCCAGGATCGCGCCGCGGATGCGTGGCACCGCGTAGGTTTCGAATTTGAATCCCAGATCGGGATTGTAATGCTCCACCGAATTGATCAGCCCCATGGTGCCGGCGCCGATCAGGTCGTCCAACGTCACGGAGTTGGGCAGGGATATCTTCATGCGGCTGGCGATCAGTCTCACCAGCGGCAGGTATTCGACCAGCAGTTTCTCCTTCAGGGCCGGATCATGAGTAGTCTGATACTCGGCCCAGACCTCTTTCATGTCGGTAGGCATGGTCTATTCCTTTTCTGCTTCGACGAGAGGGAGAGCACTAGGGGCGGCTTCCGGGGCAGGCGTAGACACCTGCTGCGCGCGTGCCGCTTTCCGGACGGCTTCCTGTCTCTTCTCCAACTGCCAGTAATTATAAACAACACTCAAAATAGAAACCACTAAAGTGTAGGCGGCCCAGACTACCAGCGCCCGGACGAAGATGGTCAGGAGCGAAAAATCGGCCAGCACCCCCATCAGGATCACTACCAGCACCAGGAACTTGCCTATCTGCTTGACCAAGGGTCCGTTCATCTTTGCCTTCTCACTGTTTTATAGCTGTCCGGCCTGCCCGTCAGCGCTCCACCTTGAAGCCCCGCTTGTCCAGGAGCCATTCCGCAATCCGCAGCGGGTGGACGCTGTCGATGTTCTCCGGAATGGACTGGCCGTTGCCGAGGAAGCTGAATACCGGTTTCACCTCGCAGGCCAGGTTGAGCAGATTCCCCAGGGTGGCCGTCTCATCCAGCTTGGTCAGGAGGATGCGGTTGAAATTAACCTGCCGGTACTCCTGCACCATCCGGCGCAGGTCGGAATACTTGGTGGAAAGCGGCAGCACCAGATGGGTTTCCATCGGCGCCGACAGCTCCAGCATTCCCTCCAGCTGCCGCATCCTGCTCGTCGACCGCCAGGATACACCCGGCGTGTCGATCAGGATCACTTCGCAGTTCTGCAGCTGGCGCAGGGCCGGTTTGATCTCCCGTTCCCGGTAGACCAGCTTTAACTCCGCCTTGACGATGCCGGCGAACGTCCGCAGCTGCTCGGTGGCGGCTATCTTGGTAGTGTCCAGACTGAGGATGCCGAGACGGCGACCGCCGAAGAAATCGCGATTGGCGGCCAGCTTGATCAGACTCACCGTTTTGCCGGCGCCGGTAGGTCCGATGAAAGCCAGCTTGACCGGCGTGCCCTGCGGTGCGGAAGGCGTGCCGGCCGCCTTGAAACGCCGGGCGATCCAGCCGGCGCCGCGGTCCCGCATCAGGCGTCGCGATCGTAGTTCGCGCGGGGCGGCGTTCAGTTGCAGATCCGCGAGCAGATCCTGTATCACATCACCGCTCACTTCCTCCTGCCGCAGTTGCCGGGCGATATCGTTCAGCGCCGGCCAGGCAGTGCCCGGACCGGAACCGCTCATCTGCTGGTTCAAGCCCTGGATGGAGCGCGACAGCTTCTGCATTTCGTCCTGCAGCTGCGCGCCGCCCGATCCGGCGATCGCCGCGCCTCCCGGCGCTCCGGCGGTGAACACCCCCTCCGGCAGGTTGAGCCCGCCGCCGCTCTCCGCTTCGCCGACGATCACTTCGTAGCTCCAGCCGTACTCCGGTCCGGCGGGATGGCTCTGGCGTCCCGATTTGATGATGACTGCCTCATCGCCGTAGTCCCGCTTGATGCGTTTCATGATGTCGCGGTAATCGGTGCCGGTGTAGGATTTCATCTCCATCTCTTACTCCAGGTCGCGGGCCGGAACGTCGCCCGCCCACGCCGCGTTGTGTGCTTCCTCTTACGGGTTGAGCACGGTTGTGTCCTGGCCGCTCTCGCCGCCGGCCAGGCTCTCGACGGTTTCCTCGCCGCCGGTGATACTCCTGTGCGTCACCACGCCGATCGACTCAACCTCGACGGTCGGTACCAGCTCGCTGTAGGAGACCAGGCTGATGTCCGGCATGGTGCTTTCCAGCAGCTTCCGCAGGTAAGGTCGCACGGTCGGCGCGGTCAGCAGTACACTCCGTTTCCCCTGCGTCGAGAGCTGCTCGGCGAAGTCCCGGACCTGTTTGACGATAGCGGCGAACATCTCCGGCGTCAGGCTGAGTTCACGTCCCTGGGCGGTCTGTTCCAGCTCGCGGCTGAACATCTCCTCCAGGACCGGATCCAGCGTCATGCAGTAGATCCGGCCGTCCTCGTGCTGGTAGAGCCGGGTGATCGTCTGGTTCAGTGAGAAGCGGGCGTATTCGGTCAGGATCTCCACATCTTTGGTGGAGGGCGCGTAGTCGGTAAGCGTCTCCAGGATCGTCGTCAGATCGCGGATGGGCACACTTTCCTTCAACAGCCGCTGCAGCACTTTATGTATCACGGCCAGGCTGAGCAGGTTGGGGTAGAGCTCCTCGATCAGGGCCGGGTTATCCTTCTTGATGTTCTCGATCAGGTTCATGGCGTCCTGCCGGCCGACGATGCGCCAGGAATTCTTTTGTATCACGTCGACCAGGTGCGTCGCCAGTACCGCCGGCGATTCGATGACGGCGTAACCCAGCAGCTCGGCCCGCTCCCGGCTCTCTTCCCGGATCCAGGTGGCCGGCATGCCGAAGGTCGGTTCCGTCGTTTTGAATCCCTCGATCTCCTCGCCCGCTTCCCCCGCGTTGAGCGCCAGGTAGTACCCGACCTTGATTTCGCCCCGCGCCACTTCGATGCCGCGGATCTTGATCGTGTACTCCTCCGGTTTCAGCTGAATGTTGTCGCGGATGCGGATCGGCGGGATGATGATGCCGAGATCCAGCGCCTGTTGTTTACGGATCAGCGTGATACGGTTTAGCAGATCGCCGTTCTGTTCCACATCCACCAGGGGGATGAGACCGTAGCCGATCTCGATCTCCATCGGATCGACATAGAGAAAGTCTTCGATCTTGCCTTCACTCACTTCTTCCTCCTGCGGCTGTTCCGGCGCTTCCTCCGGCACCTCGCGGCCGCGGCGCAGGCTGAACGCCACGACGCCGACCGTGAGCGAAAGGATCAGGAAGGGAATCGTCGGCAGTCCCGGCACCAAGGCGAAGAACAGCAGCACCGCCGCCACAATGAAGAGCGGGCGGACGCGGCTGAGCAGCTGCGAGGTGATGTCGAAACCGAAATTGTTCTGCGCCCCGGCCCGGGTCACGATGATACCGGCCGAGGTGGAGACGATCAAGGCCGGGATCTGGTTGACCAGACCGTCGCCTACGGTCAGCAGGGTATAGTTGGAGATCGCTTCGTTGAAGGTCATCTTCAGCTGCAGCATGCCGATAGCGAAACCGCCCAGGATGTTGATCGCCGTAATGATCAGGCTGGCGATGGCGTCACCCCGTACGAACTTGGAAGCGCCGTCCATCGCACCGTAGAAATCCGCTTCCCGACTGATCTTCTCACGCCGCTGTCGCGCCTCCTGTTCGTCGATGATGCCGTTGTTGAGGTCGGCATCGATCGCCATCTGCTTACCCGGCATCGCATCGAGTGTGAAGCGCGCCGCCACTTCCGCCACCCGGCCGGCACCCTTGGTGATCACGATGAAGTTGATCAGCACCAGGATCAGGAAGACGATGAAACCAACGATGTAGTTGCCCTTGACCACGAAACCGCCGAACGCCGAAATCACCTGCCCCGCGTAGCCGTCGCCCAGGATCAGACGCGTGGAGGCTACGTTCAGAGCCAGCCGGAACAGCGTGATCATCAGCAGCATACCGGGGAAGATGGAGAACTCCAGCGGCTCGGTGTTGTAGATCGCCACCAGCAGTACGGTCAGACCGATGGCGATGTTAAAGGCCAGCAGTACATCCAGCAGCGCCGGGGCCAGCGGGATGACCATCATCACCAGAATCCCGACCACTCCGATCGAGATCAGCACATCGCTGCGGCGGGCCAGGGTGGAAAAGGTGCTGTTGCGGAGGGTGATGCGATCGTCCATGTTCAGATAGTTACGCCTTTGTTTTGGTAAACGAGGGCCAGCACTTCGGCGATGGCCTGGTAGAATTCAATCGGCACTTCCATCCCGACCTCCACGACCGGGTACATCGAACGGGTCAGCGGCGGATTCTCGATCACCGGCACCTCGTGCTGCCGGGCAATCTCCCGGATCCGTTCCGCCACTTTGCGCGCGCCCTTGGCCAGCACCAGCGGCGCCCGCATCTCCTGGTGGTCATAGCGCATGGCGATGGCGTAGCTGGTGGGATTGGTGATGACCACATCGGCCTCCGGTACGTCGTTCAGCATGCGGCGGAAGGCCAGCTCGAACTGGAGCGAGCGGATACGCGATTTGAGCAGCGGATCCCCCTCCGTCTGTTTGCGTTCGTCCTTCACCTCCTGTTTAGTCATCCGCAGCTTGCGGGCGTGGTCCCATTTCTGAAACCACCAGTCGAAAGCGGCGATGACGGTCAGGAACAACGCCGTCCAGATGATCAGGTTGCGGGTGCTGGCCGCCACCGCGGCCAGTATGCCGGCGATCGACTGATCACCCAGCCTGAAAAAACCATCCAGCTCCGCCTTCACCACCAGCCAGGCGACGAAACCGACCACCAGGATCTTGATGAAGTTCTTGATCAGTTCGTTCAGCGAGCGGGGGGAGAAAATGTTCTTCAACCCCTTGACCGGATTGATCTTGTCGAAATCGGGCCGAATCGATTCGGCCGAAGCCAGGAAACCGACCTGCGCCAGATTCGCCGCCAGACCGATCACCAGCACCAGCAGCATGAAGGGGAGCACCGCCCTGCCGGTTATGGAGGCGCTGAAACCGCCGATCTCCGACAGCCGGTCCACCTCCACTCCCCAGCTGGAAGCGTGGGTGTAGATGTAGCGGGTGCCGTCCAGCACGGTCTGCAGGGTGTAGTTACCCAGCATCAGCAGCGCCAGCAATCCGCCCAGGATGACGGCGGCGGAGTTGATCTCCATGCTGCGCGCCACGTTACCCTTCTTGCGGGCGTCTTCACGCCGCTTCGGGGTTGCCGGTTCGGTTCGATCCTGGAAAGAGGTTTGCTCGTCAGCCATCCGGAAAAAGCTGCCCTTCTGCTAGTGTTCATCAGCAGACAGGCAAAATTCATTCCATTTGAGGCCAACCGGCTGGACATACTGCCGGCGTGGGAGCCGTCCGTCCGGCGTAGCCCATAAAGTGATGATATATCAAGAAGTTGAAGGAGATCGGAACCGGTAGAAAAACCGCGCCGTTCAGGTACCGGGGGCGAAGAACTCCGGAAGTTCGCGACTCAAAGGGTTGGGGAGCTGATAAGAATTGCCGGGCGGGGAAGGAGGGGTGATAGATGCGAACGATGGAAGATAGACAGAATTACCATGAAGAACATTCGGAAAAGCTCTACATTGCTGACAGCAGGCTACACATAGAAATTGATCCGACAGGTTTCAAAGACGTACAGTAAACCACGCTTCTCTAGAAATGAGATACTTCTACTTCTCAATCATAGCTTCAGCACTCTTAATGGTGATCATTGCGAAGTGTACATCTATATCATTGGTGGATGCTGGAACGACCGAAGAAGAGAGATTCTGGGCATTCTACAAACTCAGCGACAGT
>CAZFEC010000015.1:0-57871 GCA_964517435.1 uncultured Bacteroidia bacterium
GCTTTTGAAAGCGACGCGGAAATCTCCGAAACCTACTTCCCTGCGTTCTCGTCGCTTTCAAAAAGCCCGAACATGTTCCCCTCGCTATCCTGGCAGTAGGCCGACCAGCCGACGCCGGGAATCGACATCTTCTCCGTCAGCACCTTGCCGCCATGCTGCGGTACTTTGGCCAGGTAGGTGTCGATGGAGTCGACCCCGATGGTATTGACTGTGTTCATGCCGGGGTGCTCCCGCGGCATGATGCCACCGTCGATGCCCGGCTCCCCTTCGCCGCCGCTTTCAGTCAGCCAGTATTCGATCGGACCTTCCCACTTGTTGATCTTCCAGCCGAACAGTTGGCGATAGAATTCCGCTGCCCGTTCCGGATCGTCAGCGCCGATTTCAAAGTGTATCACGCGTGGCATTGTATCCTCCGTTTATGGTTATGCTTATAAAATTGTTCATCTGCAAAAGCAGCAACGAGCATAACTTTAAGTATTTCCCGAAATGCTCAGAGCGGCCAGGACAGTTTGACCGGGAAATACTTATAGTTCAGGTTTCGACCCTAATAAAGCAATTTCTCCAGGCAATACCCAGCATAACGATCAGCCTCCCGTCAGGAAAATGGTGTGTCACATCCGTGGAAAACCTATTTTGGTTTCGCGTAACGCAACGTGCCCCAAAAGTGAGGAACTCGCCATGCTGTCGCACAAATATCTCCGTCTGCCGTTAGTTCTGCTGATTCTGCTGCCCCTGAACGCCTGGGCGCAGGGGACCTGGGTCTGGACCAATCGTGTTCACAGCGAGCTGGAATGGCACACCCTGGAAACGGAACACTTCAATGTGCACTATCACGCTGGTATCGAAGAGCTGGCGCGTGTGGGCGCCGACTGGGCGGAGCAGATTCGCTCCACCCTGATGGCACAGATGGGCGTGGAACAGGTGCCCGTGATCGACATCATCTTCACCACCGAGGATGAGATCATGAACGGCTATGCCATCTTCACCAACCAGACTTTCATCTGGGTTGATCAGAACGACGCCGTTATCTGGCTGGAGAACGGGAAGTGGCTGCAACAGGTCCTCGCGCACGAGTTGCAGCATATTATCTACGCCAATGCAGTTAAGAGTTGGCTGCCGGAGCCATGGCACTTCCTCATCGGGCAGACTCCGGCCTGGTTCGTCGAAGGATTGGCGGAATACTGTACCGAGAAATGGCGGCCCTACCGCTCCGACATCTCCCACAAGTATCACGTTTTCGAGCATGAGCTGGATGAGATGGATCCGCACCACGACGGCTATTCCAAAGTGCTGCTGCTGACCGCGGAGTACGGCGACTCGACCCTGATCAAGCTCGTCAATTACCGCAAACTGGGTCTCAACCTGTTTGACAAGGCTTTTAAAGAGGCCACCGGTATCACGGTCGACCATTTTGAAGAGCACTGGGACGAAGTGATGAACAGCTACTACTACTCCTACAAATCCCAGCGGGAAACCTACCAGGAGGTGGGGGAGGTCGCCGCCCTGCCCCTGGAGCGGGTGAACGCCTTCGCCTTCGCCGCCGACAGCAGCCGCATCGCGCTGGTCGGCCGGGACGATGAGGACCAGTGGGACCGGTCGCTGATCATCGGCGACCTGGTGTGGCCGGAGGAGGATGAGAATGACGACGGTGACGATGAGGAGGAGGTGAAACCCAACTGGGAGAAACGGACCCTGGACTACGGCCGCTTCCACCAGTCACTGACCTTCTCACCCGACGGCGACCGGCTGGTCTACGCCAAGTACCATTACGGCAAACATGGCTCGATGATCTGGGATCTGCGGGTGGCGGATCTGGAGACCGGCCGCAAGCGGTGGATCACCCGCAATCTGCGGGCATCCTGGCCGGACTGGTCCCCGGACGGGGAGCGGATCGTTTTTGTATCACACAACAACAGCATCTCTAATCTCTTCTCGATACGGCCGGACGGTTCCGACCTGCGGCAGCTGACCCGGTTCAGCGACAACACCCAGATCGTCTCCCCCCGCCTGGCACCTGACGGCAAACGGATCGTCTGCTCCGTCTCCGGTCCGGACGGCGATCTCAACCTGACGCTGATCGACATCGAGACCGGTATGATGGAACGCCTGACGGACGATCCGGCGGTGGAGTATCTACCGGTCTGGCACCCGGAAGGTGAACGTATCACATTCACCTCACACCGGGGAGGAACGCCCAACCTGCATACACTCGAGCTGAGCAGCGGCGACATCGTGCAGAACACAGATGTCGGTGAAGCGCTTTGGAGCAACCAGTGGACGCCGCGCGGTCACAGTGTCATGGCGACCGGTATGAACACGGCCGATTCGGTGCGGGTGGTCCTGGTCGATCCGGAACGCACCATCACCACCTCGGAATTCAGGATTCGGGCACCGTTCACCGCCTGGTTGGAGCAGCGGCCGGAACAGCCGCTGCCTGTCTACGATCCGAACCGGCCCGCTGAAATTCTCGACCGGCACCGCTACAGGTTCCTGCATCACTGGAAACATCTGACCTCCATCGTGTTACCGGCGGAAGTACTCGTCGGGGCTACAGTCTGGACGGATGCTCTCGGCAAGCATCTCTACCAGGTCATCGGCGGCACCACCTGGGACTTCCAGCACCCGTTCTACCATGTGAGCTACCTGAACGCGCAACACGGCCCCCTCTGGCAGCTGAGCGCGTATCACAATATCAACTGGACCTGGCGGCCCTACGACAGCAGCGATACCGGGTTGCTGGAGCTGGCCGACGGCGCCAGCCTGGCGTTCTATCTTCCCTTCAACGCCGGCAACTCCCTCGCCTCCAATCATCATTTGAGCACTCACCTGGCGTTGCACCGGCGTTCAGTGTGCGAAATGCGGGATTGGGACAGCGAGGAGGAAGAATTTGTATCACATCCCGCCGGCCAGCTGCCGGTACCGGCGGAGGGAAACGAAAGCCTGATCGGGATCGATTATCGTTGGATGAACCGCCGGCCGCACCGGGATAACCTCGCCCTGCCCCGGCAGGGCTGGGGGATCAATCTCAATTCGACATTCGCGCTGGGAGATCTCTGGGGCGACTATACCTACCAGCGCTACAGCTGGGATTCCTTCCTCAACCAGCGCCTGCCGGGCGGCGCACTCTTCCTGCGGGTAGCGGGAAAAGCCCTCGCCGGCAACGCACCGGCCCAGGACTACATCGGCTTCACCGACGATTTCCCGGTCTACGGCGCCGGTCCCAACGCCCTGCAGGGATTGATCCCGGAGAACCACCGCCTGCGCGGACTGGACGTGATACGTCTGGGCGACCGTATGCTGCTGGGGACGCTGGAATACCGGCTGCCCCTGCTGCCCGGCCTGCCGTTCGAGGTGCTGGGCGTAGAACTGGGCCAGGTTACCGGCGCGCTGTTCGTCGACGCGGGTGATGCCTGGTATGCCGACCAGGGTCGAACGCAGGATTGGCTGCTGTCCACCGGTTACGAAGCCAAAGTGGCCATTCAACTGGGCGGAGCACCGTTCCTCTTCCTGGCTGTCGGCCAGGCCCAGGCGCCGGAAGATTGGCGGACGACCTTTGACGGCGGTGACTGGCCGGAACCCTACCTGCAGTGCGGGTTGATCAATCCATTCTAGCCTGAATCAACATCTCAATCCGAGATCGCGGGACTGTTGACATGTATGCCATCTGTCGTTATATTGACGACAGATGGCATGCCGTGTATATGGAGCAATTTATGCAATATCCTGATCTCAAAAGCGTTCTCGGAGGAACCCGGGCGGTCAAGGGTGATATCAGCAATCGTATAGATCTGGTCGACCTGAGTCAGCGGGGAATCAAGAAGAGTTCGCTGTTGCATCTAGCCGAACACCTCTCTCTTTCGGTACATCAGATAGCTGAGTTGCTACCGGTGGGCGAGCGTACCATTCAGCGCTATACCAACAGCGAGCGCTTCAACCAGGTTACCTCGGAGCACATTCTGCAGATAGCGGAAGTCGTAGTCCGGGGCAAAGAGGTTTTTGACGAATCGCGACGACTGTTGGATTGGCTGAACTCAGTCTGTAAGGCGCTGGGGGACCGCACACCGCTTTCCCTGCTGAATTCCCGCTTTGGTATCGAGCTGGTTCTCGACGAGCTGGGGCGCATCGAACACGGTGTCTTCGCCTGATGCTGTTATACCGCATAGCGAGGACCGAGCATATTCGCGATTTGAGTGGTGAGGGTGCCAGGTTGTACGGTGGGCGCTGGAATCACCGCGGCACCCCTTTGATCTACACCTCAGAAACCCGGGCGCTGGCAACTATCGAGTTTGCGGTACATGCAGCGTTGACACAGGCGCCTGCGGCGCTGAGTCTGGCGACACTTGAAGTCGCCAGGGGAGCGTCTGTCAGCGATCTTGATGAGAGTAATCTACCTGATGGTTGGCGGCATTATCCTCCACCGTCGGAGCTGCCGAACCTGGGCAGCAGCTGGGCGGTTTCAAAGGAGACTTTACTGTTGCGGGTTCCTTCCGCGGTAGTCCCGCACGAATCCAATATCCTCATCAATCCGTTACATCCTGAGATCGCCAAAGCCAAACTGGTTGAAGTTGAAGAGTTCCGACTGGATGGACGCCTCACCGGAACCCGTTAGGCCGATGCTCGTTAGGATTGTCCGTTTGAATACAACATCCAGGCATCGGTTTATTGTATTGCTACCGAAAGTGTGGGATCGATTCGGCCATTATTTCCTAGCAATACTATAGGCCGTTGGAAGAACATATGGAGTCAGTCATGCGTGTCCAGCGTCACCCAGACGCCGATAGTTTTCTCGCTCACGCCCGGGACTGGCTGCTGGCCGCCGAGGCGGAGCACAACCTGATGCTGGGGCTGGCGGAGCGCCTGCGCACCGGCGATCACCCTTACCAGGATCCGATCTACCTGGCGACCGTGTCACACGCAGGGGAGGTGGCGGGCTGCGCCATGCGGACCCCGCCGCATAAACTGCTGCTGACGCGAATGCCGGAGGAAGGGGTGGTGCCGTTGATCGAGGATGTAGCCGCGCTCTATCAGAGCATTCCCGGCATCCTGGGGCCGGAACCGCTGGCGCGGCTCTGTGCCGAGGAGTGGTGCCGGCGGCAAGGCGGCACGGCACAGCGCGGTATGCAGCAGCGCATCTATCTTATGGAGCGGCTGATCGCGCCCGAGCGGTCGGCACCGGGACAGCTGCGCGTCGCTACACCGGCGGATCAGGATCTGATCACCCGCTGGTGCGACGGATTCATCCGGGATACCGGTATCCCGGAAATCGCGCCCGGGCTGGTCGAGGGGCTGATCGCCAAACAGCAGCTGTTCGTCTGGCAGGACGGCGAACCGAGATCGATCGTGGCGGGCGTCGGCCGTACCACCAACGGTATCCGCATCACCTTCGTCTATACGCCGCCGGAATTCCGGGGAAAGGGTTACGCCTCCTGTTGCGTGGCGGCGCTGAGCGGGCGTTACCTGGCGGAGGGTCTGCGTTTCTGTTTCCTCTACACCGACCTGTCCAATCCTACCTCGAACTCGATCTACAGCAGGATCGGTTACCAGCCGGTCTGCGACGTGGTGGATTACGACTTCGAGTAGACCACGGAGTGGAGTCGTCCCCGCGCTTGCCCGTTACTCCGCTACATACACGCGATAGCCCCAGGGGGGCAGTTCCACCTGCGCCCGCTCCGTGAATGCAACCGTCGATTCGGTTTCTGAAAAGAGCTCCCGATAATCACCGCGCAGGGAGATCCCGCTGAGTTCAACCTGCTGCGGGAGGCCGGAGAGGTTGAAGAGCGCGACCACCTTGTCCCGCTCCCGTTCCCGGCTGAAAGCGCAGACCGTCTCGTCGTGCGTGGTCTCCAGCCAGACCGGCTCGCCGCCCGCCGCGCCGTTCCAGAGCGCTGCGTTCCCTTGATGCAGGTTGAGCAGCTTCCGGTAGAGTTCCCGGCAGGGATGCTCGCGCCAGGCGATCGGGTCCTTGTCGAAGAAAGCGAGTGGCCGGTCGAGCCCCGCCTCCTGACCGCTGTAGACCAGCGGCATGCCGGGCAGTAGCGCCGTCAGCACGGCGAAAGCCTCTACCCCTTCCCCCAGGCGCTCGAAGACCGTTCCGTTCCAGGAGTTCTCATCGTGATTGCTGGTGAAGTTCATCCGAATGGCGCCGGCGGGGTAGTCGCGACGATTCTGCTCGTAGTACTCCCGTACCGCGGTCGCGCCCCGCTCACCCCGGGCGATCTCCCGCATGACATCGTGCAGCCCCCAGGCGTAGCTCATCTCGAACGCTTCGTGCAGTTCCGGCTCCTCCCACTCCGCCAGCATGAACACCGGCTTGATCCGGTCCAGCTCCAGGCGGGCCGCGCGCCAGAAGTCGAACGGCACCATACCGGCCACATCGCAGCGGTAGCCGTCGATGCCGGTTTCGCGCACCCAGTAGCAGAGCGCCTCGATCATGGCACGCCGCATGGCGTGATTGTCGTAGTTCAGGTCGACGACATCGCTCCAGTCCGGCACCGGCGGGTACATATTCCCCTTCGCGTCACGGCTGAACCAGTCCGGGTGCGCGTCGACCCAGGGGTGATCCCAGGCGCAGTGGTTGGCCACCCAGTCCAGGATGATGTACATCCCCTGCGCGTGCACCTGTTCGACCAGCCGCTTGAAGTCCGCCAGCGTACCATGTTCCGGGTTGACGCCCAGGTAGTCGCGCACCGAGTAGTAGCTGCCGAGGCCGCCCTTGCGGTTCTCCACTCCGATCGGGTGGATCGGCATCAGCCAGAGGATGGTCACCCCCATCTCCTTCAAACGGGGAAGGTGCTCCGCGAAGGCGCTGAAGGAGCCGGAGGGGGAGTACTGGCGCAGGTTGACTTCGTAGATGGTCGTGTTACGGCACCAGTCCGGCGTCTGTTTGGCGACGATCGCGGCGGCAGTGCGGATACCGTCGGTAACGACGTCGCCATCGCGCTGGCAGGCGGTGAGGGCGAGGCTCAGCAGCAGGACCGGCAGCAATGCGAACCTGACGCGGGAGCCGGTCGCGCGGAATTGGTGTCGTATGGGCAAGGGAACTCCGCTCATTTCACCAGCATCATCTTTCTGCAGAGGACAGCATCACCGGCGGATAGTCGATAGATGTACACACCGCTCGGGAAACTACTGCCGTCGAACTGGACTCGATGTGTACCGGCGTTGCAGTTTTTCTCCGCCAGCAGCACCACCCGCTGTCCCAGCACATTGTAGACCGCCAGCCGGATCTCCCGCGGCTGCGGCAGCGCGAATTCGATCGTGGTAGCCGGGTTGAAGGGATTGGGGTAGTTCTGAGACAACGTGATACACTGCGGCAACTGCGGTTGCGGATCGTCACTCACGGCATCCGGCGGGAAGAAATTTTCCACCACTACGTCGTCGATGTACCACCCCTCCATGCCGATGCTCTGATCGCTGCCGAAGCGGAAGCGGATCTGCACCGTCTCACCGGTGTATTCCAGCAGCGAGAAGGTGCTCTCCTGCCAGGCGAGCTCCCCCGAGAAGCAGGGAGTGCCGCCCGGGAAGGGATGGGTCACCGGGTTGCCGCTGCCGGCCGTCCAGCGGAAATGCTTGTTGTAACCGCCGGTGAGTGGCTCCAGCTGCTGCCACTCCTCGCCGTCCAGCGTGAATTCCACCACGCCGCCGTCATACGCGGAATCGGGATAGGAGCCGGAGACTTCCGCCTGGATGCGATGTTGGAATCGCAGTCGCGCTTCCGGTGGTACCGTCAGCTCCGGCAGCAGCAGGTGGGCGTCGAGGAATTCGGTGTATTCCCCCGCGCCGCTGTCGCCGCACTTCCAGCTGTGAGTCGCGCTGGCGTAATCCTCCTGGCTCAGATGCCACTGGTCGTTCCAGTCGACCGGCGCCTCATGCGTCCAGTCGCCCTGTCCCTGCTCCATGTCGTCGCTGAAGAGCGTCTGCCACTCCCCGACGATGAAGTTGTAAACCGGTGTGGACGCGCCGTTGGCGTTGTCGGAAGCATCCACCGCCGTGAAGTAGTAGTAGACGCGGGTGGCGATCTCCTGCCCCGGAATGTAGCCCAGCCAGCTGTCGCCACCGCTGTTCTCCATCGCCACCGTCTGGAAGGTCTCGTTGTCGAGACTCCAGTGGAGATCCGCATGATCGATGCCGGAATCGTCGGTGATCTCGGCACTGACCGGATAGGGGTCGCTCCCCTCCTGCCAGGGGGACGGCAGGTGAGTGATCACCGGCGGCCAGATATCCTCCGTCGAGAATACGCCCCGCTGCTGGGTGAACAGGATCGCCAGATCATCCGCCAGGGGCGCGGCGCCGGTCGGGTACTGGTTCCAGTAGCTGTATTCCAGACCCTGCGTCTGATCGGGGGATTCGATGCCGACCGTGGCATAGTTGTTATCGGTCCAGCTGTTGTTGTGGTTGTTGGTCACATCCAGGTACTGAAAGAGGATGTCGCCGTTGGGGGTATCGAGGTAGTCCTGGTCGTAGAGAATCACCTGGAAGGTCTCGGAGGGGGAGCCGGGACCGACCTGTTGCAGATCATACCATTCGACGATGAAACGGTGGTTCGGCGCGTCGTGGTAGCAGAAGACTTTGCCGTCCGGATCACCGCCGGCGGTCGTCCGCAGGTCGTCCCAGAAGGGAGCGATCATGGCGGCGGGACCGATACCGGCCGGGATCGGGTAGTTGCGGTAGTTGACCTGATCTTCCTGGTTGCCCATCCCGATCCAGCCGTTGGAGCAGACGGTAATCGTATCGTAGGTCTGGTCGAAGTAAGTGAACTCGAACGGTAACTCAACCCACTCTGAATCGTCATCCTCGTCGCCGTAGTCGGTGAGCGGGAGCGGCTCTTCGACGATCTCGCTTATCTCCATCCAGTTGAAGAGCGGATGCTGCGAATAGAAGATGTCCCCGGAATCGAAGCAGTAGTAGATGTCCGCTGCCGGACCGATCGGGTCGGTCTCGGTGACGGTACCCACCGCCAGCTCCAGCTGCAGCTGCTGTGTCGGCCCCTCCGCGGCGGACAGGGTCAGTTGCAGCGGAACCAGCTGACCGTAGAAGCAACCTTCCAGGGGCTGTACCTCGAAGAAGGTGAGGTTGGTCTCGCTGCCATCCGGTGGAATGGCGTTGTAGCCGGAAAGGCCGGACACGACCGTCAGCCAGGGATCGTCACAGGTGAGTTCGGCGTTGCTGAAGGGAAAAACGACCTCGCCCTGGTTGTGCAGCACGACTTGCAGAGCGCCGGTTTCCTCCGGGTCGATGACGCCGTCGCCGAACGGATCGGGCAGCAGTTGCTCGACCGCCAGCAGCGGCTCCAGCAGCGGCACTACGGTCGCGGCGGTGTACTCACCCTGATCGGACGTGATGCCAAGCGTCAATAGAATCTGCGGCGGCAGATCCGCCGCGATCATTTCGCTGCAGGTGAAGACCAGCGGTTCCGCGCAGTCCGCCGTCCCTTCCGGCGGCAGATCGGGAACGGTGGTCGTGACCTGGGTCAGCTGGAGACGCGGATCTTCGGACGTCAGCGTGACCGTGATGCCGGTGGCGGTCGTAAGATTGCCGAGATTGGTCATCAGCGGCCGCAGTTCGATCGTCTCACCCGGATCGAGTTGACCGTCGCCGTTGCCGTCGCTCTCCCCCTCCGCGTCGTCATCCAGCTCCCAGGCGGCGACATCGACGTATACACCGGCGGTGACGAATGCCAGCTGCTGCTGGATGGGCGAGAGGTTGACGCCGCTGACGGTCAACAGAGCGTTGCTGGTACCGATGATACCTTCGAGTGGGAGCAGTGCGGCGCCGTCGCTGTCAGTCACGGTGGTGAGCTGGAAGCCTTCCGTACCGCCGCGGTACAGCGTCACGACCGCCTCCGCCACCGGTTCCAATCCGGCCGTCACCGTGACCGGCAGTGCCGTGGCGCCTCCCGGCAGGTCATCGGGACACTCCACCGTCAGCAGCAGCGGTTCCGCCGTGCGCAGCATCAGGCTGGGATCGCCGATCAGGTTGTTCCAGTTGGAGTAGTTGACGACGTCACCCGGCGCGACGCTCTGGTAGGCGCACCAGAGATCGAACTTGCCCCGGAACAGCGCCTCGCCGCCTGTGCGCAGGCCGTGGTCGAAGATGCCGCTGAAAACACCGACATCCACTGCATTGTTGTAACGGGTGTGAGTGCCGGAGGTGGCGGTACCGATCGCGGCTATGGCTCCGCGCGGCGTCGAGATCGAGCCGCCCTGGTAAAAGCCCTCCGTGTAGCTGGTCCAGCCCACGTAGTCGCCGGTACCGCAGGTGATGGTCACGACGAACGGCAGCATGTAGCCGTTGTTGAGGCTGTTCACATAGGAGTTGCTCCAGCCGCTCATGCCCAGCCACCCGCGGTAGTTCAGATAGAGGATGCCGTCATTGAAGGAGCTGATGATGGTGTTGACCTCGTTGCAGCCCTGATAGGCATAGCAGGTGATCACGTTCCCGAAGCCGGCTTCCTCCATCTTGTATCTGATGTTCTCATTGGTGTAAACGGTCGACATGCCACTGAGCGAATTATCGCCGATCAGCAGCGCGCCGTCGAACCAATCCCAGCTGCCGGTGTAGGGATTGCGTTCGTAGCTGAGCTGCTTGTTGACGACATTCGCCAGCTGGGTGATATTGTCCACCGAGAGGCGCCCGACGAAAACATCCGCCAGTATGTCGTCACCCGCCAGCTGCGAATAGCCGTGATCGCCGTTGGAGTTGGAAGCGACGACGCGCCCGAAACTACAGGAGCTGGGATCGCCGACCAGCGCGACGAATACCGGCGGCGGCTCCCATTCTTCATAGGCGGTCTGGATGTAGTTCCTGATCTGAGCGGAGTTTTCGAGGCTGACATCCGCTTCGGTCGCCTCGTAGACGACATGCCCCTGTTGCCGCTTCCACTCCAGCAGCTGGTCCAGGTACTGGTTCGCGCCGGTGTCATGGATGTAGAGGATCGGGTCCAGACCGGAACTCCCTTCGCGGTCGCGGCGGGAACCGCCCTCCTCGCGTACGGGGAGCATCGCGTCGTAGTTGACCACCGCTTCCGAGAGGAGTTTTTCGAAAGCGGCCGCGGGCGGCAACTCGCGGGTGAGCTGATTGACCGGATTGGCACCCTCGAAGCGGAAATCCAGCTCCAATTCGGTGTAGACCCGCAGCTCGCCGGTCACCGGGTTATACTGATACGGCGTCACCGCCACCTGCACCAGGCGGTGGTTGCGCATGATGGCGGGCGGCGATATGGAGACGATCTCGGCGGGGAAAAAGCGATCGGCGCCGTAGATATCCTGATCCGGAGCCGGCGGCGCGGCACCTGGCTGCGGCTCAGCGGATTCACCGGTGGGCAGCAGGCGGACACCCGTCAGGGTGACGTAATCGGCATCATAATCGCACACGACATCACTGGTCGCCGGGATTTCCAGGGAAAAAGTATGGGAGACCAGCCCGGGCGCGCCGGCGGTCTGGACTTCCCGCATTCCCTCCTGCCGTAACCGGTGATAAGTTTCGCCGTCGAGGCTGACGGTCTCCAGACCGGTCGCGGGTGTAGTCAACCGCAGGATACAGTGCGTCGGGTCGGCGGAAAGCAGGTCGCTGCCAGCCGCGGCGGTCGCGGACTGTGCCGCCAGCAGGATTGCTGTCAACAGGAGGGTGATGCACTTGTCCATGTAAACTCCGGATGTCGTTATGGATACAACTTGAAAAAATATCGATTACACCGGCGGAAAGCAAGGTGGGGCGGGGTCAGGAGCCGGGAGTTGAAGAACCTCTCGCCAAGGACGCAAAGAGCGCAAAGGAAGAATTATTGTAGGTAGCGACTTCGGTATTCGGGATCGGTATCGGGATCGAGAGTCGGATCTCGATACAAAAAGGGCGGACACTTGGTCCACCCTTTGGTGACAATCAACAGTTTTCTCTGCTTCCTTAGCGCCCTTCTTGCGTCTTTCAACGCAAGGCGAATCAACGTATGGGTTGGTTTCTACCTCACGCATTTTAACGGCGAGAGGCTTCTCACTTCACCAGCATCATCTTCTTTGTATCACGAAACTCGCCGACGGTCAGACTATAGAAGTAAAGCCCTGAAGCGAGTCGACTCGCATCCAGCACGACCGCATGCCGGCCGGCCGGCCGGGCTGCATCCACCAGGGTCAGTACCTGTTGTCCGCGCAGGTTGTAGACCTGCAACCGCACCGGACCCGCCTGTGGAATAGCATACTCGATGGTGGTGGTCGGGTTGAACGGATTGGGATAGTTCTGAGCCAGCTGGCAGCTCCGCGGCAAAGCGACGCCAGGCTCCTCCCCTGCCGCTTCCGGCGGGAAGAAGTTCTCGATTACCAGGTCGTCGATGTACCAGCCTTCCTGCTCCGTTCCCTCGTCGGAACCGAAGCGGAAGCGGATCTCAATGCTCTGCCCGGCGTAGTCGTGCAGCAGGAAAGTGCTCTCCTGCCAGTCGAACTCACCGGAAAAACAGGGAGTGCCGCCCGGGAAGGGATGGGTGGCCGGCTGACCGTAGCCGTTGGTCCAGCGGAAATACTTGTTGTAGCCGCCGGTAAGGGCGGGCAGTACCTGCCAGGGATCGCCTGCGACCGAGATTTCAACAACCCCGCCGTCATAGCAGGAATCGGCGTGATTATAAGAGTCCTCAGCCTCGATACGGTGCCAGAAACGCAGGCGGGCTTCCGGGGCCACCTCGAAGGGGGTAAGCAGCAGACGGCTGTCCATGCACTCGGCGTAATCGCCTCCTTCCGGATCGCCGCATTTCCAGCTGTAGCTGCCGCTGGTCTGATCCTGGTCGCTGAGGTGCCACTGGTCGATCCAGCCTTCCGGCGCACTGTGTGTCCAGTCACCCTCGCCCTGCTCCATGTCGTCGGCGTACTGCTCCTGCCATTCGCCGATGATGAAAGTGTAGACCTGGGTGGTGGCTTGGTTCGCCTCCTCGGAGGCATCAACGGCTTCGATATAGTACCAGACGCGGGTGCCGATCGTCTGACCCGGGATTTCGGCGGTCCAGGTGTCGTCTTCACTGTTGACCATCGTTACCGCGGTGTAATTCTCCTCATCGGTACTCCAATGCAGATTGGCGTAGGCGATGCCGGAATCGTCCACGATCTGCGCTTCGATCGCGTAGGGTCCGTCGCCGGTCTGGTAGGGAAGCGGCAGGTGAGTGATCACCGGCTCCCAGGAGTCGGTCTGCGAATACTCGCCCCGCTCCTGGGTAAAGAGGATCGCCAGTTCGTTGCGCAGGATGGTTGCACCCATGGGGTAGTCGTTCCAGTAGGAGTACTCCAGCCCCTGGACCTGGTCGGGTGATTCGATACCGACGGTCGCGTAGTTGTTGTCGGTCGTGGAACTGTTAGTGTTGTTGGTCACTTCCAGGTACTGGAACAGGATGTCGCCGTTGGGCGTGCCGAAGTAATCCTGATCGTAGAGGATGACCTGGAAGGTCTCGGAAGGCGAACCGGGCCCGACCTGGGTCAGGTCGTACCATTCGATGATGAAGCGATGGTTCGTCTCGTCGTAGTAAGGAAAGACCTTACCGTCCGGGTTGCTGCCGGAAGTAGTCCGCAGGTCGTCCCAGAAAGGTGCGATCATGGCGCCGGGACCGATACCGGTGGGAATCGGGAAGTTGCGGTAGTTGACCTGATCTTCCTGGTTGCCCATCGCAATCCAGCCGTTGGAGCAGACCGTGATCTCGGTATAACTTTGGTCCCAGTAGACGAAATCGAACGGCAACTCGATCGCTTCGGAGTCGTCATCCTCATTGTAGTAATCAGTCAGGTCGAGCGCCTCGTCGACGTCGACGATCTCGCTCAGCTCCATCCAGCTGAAGACCGGATGCTGCGAATAGAAGACGTCGTCGGAATCGAAGCAGTAGTAAAGCCCGGCGACGGGGCCCAGCGGATCCTCCGCCAGCACCCGTCCCACCTTCAATTCGTAGTCCAGGACCTGCGTGTAGCCGTTGTAGGCGGACAGGGTCAAACGCACCGGGATCAGCTGGCCGTTGAAGCAACCGGCGACCGGCTGCACCTCGAACGGCGTCAGGTTGCCGCCAACGCCATCGATGCCGATCAGCTCGTAGGCCGAACTGCCGGTCAGGACCTCCAGCCAGTCGTCGGTGCAAACCAGTTCGGCGACGCAGAAGGGAAATTCGCTGTTGCCGATGTTCCGCAGCTCCAGGTTCAACTCACAAGCTTCCTCCAGGTCGATGGTGCCGTCGCCCTGCGGATCGGCATCGACCACGTCGACCTGCAGCAGCGGCTCCGTTACCGGCAGCTGCAGCGCCGCCAGGAAAGCGCCCTGGTCGGTGGCGATCTCCAGCTGCACCGACAGGTGGGGCGGCAGTTCGGGATCGATCAGGCCGTCGAAATCAAAGAGCAGCGGGAGGCTGAGGTCGCCCTGTTCGCCGGGAGTGAGATCCGGTCCGGTCGCTTCGCCCTGCAGCAGTTCGCATCGGATATCGCTGCTGGCGAGAGCGACGCTGATGCCGGTGGCCGTTTCCGCCGTACCGAGATTGCCCAGCGCCAGCATCAGTTCGATGGTCTCACCCGGATTGAGCTGACCGTCGTTGTTGCCGCTGCTCTCGCCTTCGGCGTCGTCATCCAGCTCCCAACCGGCGATATCGACATAGACATCCTCGCTGACCAGCTGCACATCCTGCTGGACGGGGTAAATATTGAGACCGCTGACGGTCAGGGTGGCCTCGCCGGCGGTGTAGGTGCCGGCCAGCGGCAGAACCACCTGCCCGGCCTCGTCGGTGCGGGCGCTGATCTGGAAACCCTCCTCACCCAGGCGGCAGAGGGTGACCAGCGCGTCCGGCAGCGGGATGTTGTCCGCCAGAACCGTCACCGGCAGAGCGGTGGCGCCGGCGGGAACCGTCCCGGCACAGCCGACCGTAATCTCCGTGGGAAGCGCGGTGCGCAGCGCCAGGCTGGCATCTCCCATCAGGTTGTTCCAGTGTGAGAAATTGTTCACATGGTAGGACGCGATACCCTGATAGGCGAGCCAGAGGTCGAACTTGCCCTGGAACAGCGCTTCGCCGGCGGTGCGTTGCTGGTGATCGAAGATCCCGCCGTAGATGCCGACATCCACTACGTTGTTGTAACGGGTGTGAGTGCCGGTGGTGGCGGTCCCGATGGCGGCGATGGCGCCGCGTGGAGTGGAAGCGGTGCCGGCCTGGTAGAAGCCTTCGCTCAAACCGGTGTTGTTGACGAAGTCACCGGTTCCGCAGGTGATCGTGACGACGAAAGGCAGCATGTAGCCGTTGGTAAGCTGGTTGGCGTCGTAGTTGTCCCAGCCGCTCATGCCCCAGTAACCGCGATAGTTGAAATAGAGGATACCGCCGTTGATGGCGTTCCGGATCGAGTTGACCTCATTGGTGCAGCCCAGGTAGTGGTAGCAGGAGGTGACATCGTTGAAACCGGCCTCCTCCAGCTTGTGCCGGATGTTCTCGTTGACATAGACACAGGACATGCCGCTGTAGGAGTTGTCGCCGACCAGGTGGGCGCGGTCGAACCAGCCGTTGTCACCGGGGAAGGGATTGCGTTCGTAGCTGAGCTGCTTGTTGACGACATTTTGCAGCTGGGAGGCGCTGGCCACCGACATGCGCCCCACGAAGACATCGCCCAGGATGTCGCTGCCATCCAGCTGGGAGTAGTAGTGATCGCCGGTGGAGTTGGAGGCGGCGACGCGCCCGAAACTGCAGTAGCTGGGATCGCCGACCAGGACCACGAATACCGGCGGATTGTCCCAGGTGTCGTAAGCCGTCTGGATGTAGTTCTTGACCTGACTACTGTAGGTGAGCGTCATGTCCTCTTCCGTCGCCTCGTAGACGACATGCCCCTGCTGCTGTTTCCAGTCCAGCCAGGGGCGCAGGTAATCCTCAGCGCCGGTGTCGAAAATATAGAGAATGGGTTCCAGACCCAGGTTCGTATCCCAGTCGCGCTGCTGCGGCTGCATCTGCTCGTAGTTGAGCACCGAGCCGGCGAGGAAATGCTCGAAGGTGGCGGAAGGAGGCAGCTCCCGCGTCACCTGGTTGATCTCGTTGATGCCTTCGAACCGGAAATCCAGTTCCAGATCGTGGTAGACCCGCAGTTCACGGGTGACCGGGTTGTACTGATAGGGGGTGACGGCCACCTGGACCAGGCGGTGGTTGCGCAGGACGGCGGGATCGGAGATCTGCACGATCTCGGCCGGGTAGAAGGCATCCGTGCAGAAAACCGCCGGGTTGGGCGCTGTTGTCTCACCGAAGGGCGCCTCAATCTCCTCGCTGATCGGCGGCAGGTCGATCTCGTGGACGACCGTGCGGCTGTAGTTGTAGCGGCAGGTCACATCGCTGGTCGCGGGGATCTCGAGCACGAAAGTGTGCGAAAGCAGAGCCGGATCGCCGGGCGCCAGCGCCTCCCGCAGCCCCTCCTGCTCCAGCCGGTCGTAATCCTTGCCGTCGATCGAAGTCGAAGTCAATCCGTTATCAGTCAGACGGAGCCGCATGGCGTAGTGGCCGGGATCGGCGTGCAGCAGTTCGGTTTCTACAGTTGCCGCGGCCGGCAGGGCCTGCAGTAAAACGAGGATCAGGCAGAGGCGAGCACTGAATTTCATCTTAAATCTCCAGAAATGTAGATACTGCACCGGGGAGTATGCGGGGATTAACGAATCCCCGGAACCCCCCGGGCAAGGCATAATGCATTCCAACAGCATCGCTATCGTAAAGCCGAGGTAGTCCAGTCGCGGGAGCGGTTCGATGGACCGACTCCGCGCAGTGATGAACTTCCTACTTGACCACCACCAGCTTGCGGATAGCGGTAAAGTCAGCTGCTGTCATTCTATAAACGTAGAGCCCGGACGCGAGTGAACTCGCATCGAGCCGCACCTGGTGCTGTCCCGCCTGGCTCCAGGCGTCGACCAGCGTCATCACCTGCTGTCCCAGCGTGTTGTAGAGCACCAGCCTGACCTGGCAATCGGTCTTGAGACCGTAGTTGATCGTCGTCACCGGGTTGAACGGATTGGGATAGTTCTGCGCCAGGAAGAAGCTGAGCGGCAGCTGCTCCTCGACGTTTTCGTTCCCGACCGTAACCGCCACCGGGATAACCAGTTCCGGGTTCTCCGGATCGTTGCTGTTGATGAAGATCAACCCACTCAGGGGCTCATCGCTGTAGTTGGTGGCGTCGAAGGTGATGACGACATCAGTCTCGTCGGCTGGATCCACCGTGCCTTCGGCGGGCACGAAGCTGATCCAGTCGGTCCCGAAGCTGCCGATCGCGAGGTCGTCGATATACCAGCCCTCGCCGGTGCCGGAGGCGCCGGAACCGAAGCGCCAGCGGAACAGCAGCGTGTGTCCGGTGAAGGCGCCGAGGTTGACCTGCACCTGTTCCCACTCGGTGGTACCGGAGTAGCAGGGCTGGCCGTTGTTGAAGGGACCGCCGTCCTCGTTATTGTAGTGATAGGGATAGCCGCCGACGGGGGAAACCTGGAGCCAGTTGTCGCCGTCGTTGGTGCTTACCTCAATGATGCCGGCGTCGCGGGCGAAGGTCTCGTCGACGGTCTCCATGTCGACCCGGTGCCAGAAGCTGAGCTGCGCTTCTTCGCCGACCGTGAAGGGTGGTGAAACCAGCCAGCCGTGCAGGTCGTTGGCGTACTGCCAGCTGTCCTCTTCGCCGACGTACCAGGCGTGATCATCGGAGTTCCAGTCATGCTGGGTGAGGTGCCAGGGATCGCCGGTGTCCGCGGCGTGCTCCCAGCCGGCCTCACCAGCTTCCATGTCGTGGTGATAGGAGAAGGCGTCATCCATAAAGATGATTGTGTATTCCAGTTCCCCTTCACCGGCGTTACCGATCGTCAGGGTTTCTTCCAGCGTGCCGCCGCCGGGTACATAAACCTCGATTTCGGTGACATCGAGTTCGATCAGCGGTTGCGGCGCCGGTCCGAACTGCGGGAAGATGATGTAGTCCACCCAGGCGCAGTCATCGCCTTCGATGGCGCCGCCGTCCTTGTGGTAGCGCCAGGCGAAGGTGTGATGCCCGACCGGGATTTCGTAGGTAGCCGGCATCCAGGGCAGTTCGCCGGAGATCTGGAACTGCATCTCGCCGTCGATGTAGAAGCGGAAGTAATCGTAGTTATCCTCGGAGGAAACCTTGTAGTGGAAGGAGATGTCGCTCTCCTCGATCACATAGCCGCTGACCGACATCATCGACTGGCAGTTGTCACCGATGCTGCCGGAACGGGCGCAGAAGTTGCCCTCCTGCGGCACGTTGCCGTCGATGACCCAGTCGGCGGCGCCGCTCATCTCCCATTCCATACGGCTGAAGTCGCCCGTCTCGAAGTCCTCCACCGTCAGGCCGACCATGAGACCGACTTCGAAATCGGCGCTGAAGTCCAGGTCGCCGTTGACGGTGATGGTGAGGTCGACGTCATGCCCGATCGGGGTGTCGGGGGAAGCGGTAATCGTGAAACTGAGATCGACGCTGCCGTCCGGTTCGATCTGATCGAGCGTACACAGACCCTGCGTCACGTCGACATAGTCGTCGACCAGGGTCAGGGCGGCTTCGACGCCGGTCAACAGGCCGCTGCCGCCGTTGTGGATCGTCAACAGAATCTCGCTGGTTTCACCAGGATCCAGCTGGCCGTTATCGCCGTCGTTGACGCGGAATCCCTGAGCGGAGAGTTCCGGCGCGTGTATCGTCGTCAGGAAGCTGCCGCTCCACTCATCCTCGTTGCTGACCACGTCGTAAGTAAACAGGATCTGCTGTCCGTCCACACAGGCGGGATCGGTGCTGAAGCAGATCGGGGTCAGGCTGGTGCCGTCGAGGCCGGGCTCGATCGTATCGAAGGCGGTCTCGGTTTCCAGCATCGTCACCTGCGGGTCCTCGGTGGTGACGACGGCGGTGATGCCGGTCGCCTCCATGGAACCGTAGTTGTGCAGTTCGAGCGGCATGTCGACGGTCTCGCCCGCTTCCGCCTGTCCGTTCTGGTTGAAGGCGTCATCGATGATGCTGTGCGTCGCGTAAGCCAGGTAGGGGCCGTCCGGCGCGATGACGGTGACCGCCCAGGGGGTCGGCAGCAGGTTGGGACCGGAGATCATCAGATCGTACTCACCCGGCATGATCACCTGGTCGAACACGATCGTCGCCTCGCCGTTCTCATCGGTGAAAGCGCGCCCGTAGAGTTCGCCGTCACGCACCAGCGCCGCCAGGGCGTCGGCGACCGGTTGACCGTCGCTGGTCAGGGTCAGCTCCATCTGCGGCATCCCGGTCACCAGTTCCGTCTGGTAGACGAGGTTCTGCTCCAGCGGGGCGGCGGACCAGATCTGCAGGGTCGGATCGCCGAAGACATTCAGCTCGTAGCAGCTCCAGCGCATGCCGCTGTTGCTGGTGCACCAGCTGGCGAGGTCCTCTTTGCTGTCGCGGTTGGTGCTGCCGATCATGTAGATCTCTTCGCCGTTCAGTGCGTCGAAGAACTCGCGATCGAAGAGCTGGGAGGAGCCTCCCGTGCCGCCGGGCTGGTACCAGCCGTAGCGCGAGTTGGCGACGAAGGCGGCATAGCCGTTGGCCAGGTTGGTCATCTTCTCGACGATACAATCGGTCTCTTCGAAGGCGCCGGGGATGCAGCCCTGGCTGTAGCCGATGTGGAAGTTATGGTTGACGCCGTCGGAAGTGAAGTTGGACAGGGTCACATCGCTGTTGTAGAACTTCATGGCGTAGTTCCAGTTACAGTGACCCAGGTGATTGGTGACGTTTACACCCTCACCCAGCTGGTCGAAGAGCTGGCCGGACGACCAGTAGTAGTCGCGATCGTACAGCGTGTTGACAGTGAGGTTGTCCGGCATGCCGGCGGTCACGATGCCGTGCGCTGAAGAGCCGTTGATGATCTGATCTTTGCAGGTGCCGCCCCAGGTGGGGATGTCGTCCAGGTTCTCGCCGATCATCAGGTAGTTCTCCAGGTCCTCCACGACGGGTGACTGCTGGTAGCTGATCTGCTTGTTGACGAAGTTGCTCGCCTCGTAGCTGGTGGAGACGCTGCCGCGGCCGACGGAAAGCTCCGCATACCAGTCAGCCTCGTTCGGCTCACCCCAGTAGTTGTCGCCGTCGTCATTCCAGTTGCCGTCGAGGCAGGCGAAGTACATGTCGGAAGGCAGGTGATCCCAGGTGCCGTAGGTGTTGACATAGAGCCCGCGCCAGGGCACGAATTCCACATCGCCGGCCAGCAGCAGGTAACCGATGCCGTGATCTTCGTATTCCGCGATCAGGAAATTGCGCAGTTTCTCCGCGTTATCCTGACCGTCGAACTGGTTGAGAATATCGTCGATGAGGTGAATCTGGGTGCGGATGCCGAGGCTGTTCTTGAAGTCGGCCAGCGGCTGGAAGTCCGTCTGCAGGGAGATGTCGGTCACGATGGCGTAATCGTAGTCACCCTCAGGGCGGTCATGGCTGTAGCTGTAACCGTGCAGTTGCTGCGGATTGTCGACCAGCCTGGCGACGCGGCCGGCGGCCTGTTCGCGACAGCTGCGTACATCGTCAGCGAAGGTTGTCCGCCAGTGGACCATGAATTGGCTGTAGTAGAAAAGCCGGCCGGTGACGGGATTGTAGCGCACCGGATGCGCCTGGGCCAGCAGGATACCGTGGCCGCAGAGGAACTCCGTGGTTTCGTGCAGGTCCGCCGCTTCCGGGAGATATTGATCGAGATTGTAGACGGCGGGGTCGGGCTGGGTGCGAGCAGCGTTCAGCGCCTGTGACAGCGGATACTCCTGCTGAACCGGCGGCAGTCGATAACTGCCGGGCAGGTCGACGCGTCCGCTGTACTCGACGGTGACATCAGCGGCGGCGGTGCCCTGCGGCAGCAGCAGCTGGACCGGCCAGGCGGGAATCTGCGGGCTGCCGGGTGCGCTGCTGTAGACGGCGTTGGGGAAGTTGACCGTGGTGTAGTCACCCTGAGTCTCCAGCTGTGGTGCGGAAACCTGATATTGTTGACTACCGGCAAACAGGACCGCCGGTGCCAGGGATAGAATCAAAAGGCTCTGAAACTTCTTCATTATTTCCTCTGCTTTACAAACATATTTCAAACATTGATATTGAATTGCATCCTTGTTACTGCTGTGGCGGCGAGTTTCCGGCACGTTAGCAGATGCCGCCCGCGGTTTTCGAGGAGCCGCCAGACTGCCGGGCGTACTGTCGCAAAAGGTTTAGCAAAAACCGTTCCTAAAAGAAGCAGAAGTGGAACTTGCGAATGACCAACCGCTTGGAACCGTTGGTCGTGGAGCGCGAGCGTGTAGAGCCGCTTCAGAAGGGCGTTCTCCCAGTCCCCGTTCTCCGGATTCTTGTGTGAGCTACAGTTGAGCGAACTATAATGATAACATAATGGTAACTATTCCGCAAGCAGGGAAAATCGGATTGAAAAATGTGTTAGACGGCGCAGGCAGGAGTAAAGAATTTGTAACGGGTACGGAGCAATGGGGTCGGACCAAATTTGGGAAAGCTGGGGGTCGGACCTTGCTATGGGTTTGATATTTCAGGATTAAGGCTCGAAAAGAGGTCGTTTTTAATGCTTGGACGCGGGTTTTTCGCCCGAAAACGGCAGGTTAGGATCAGGTGACCCGGTTGCACCAGGCCAGGTGGGGTTACGGATTCACCCGTTCTCAGCGCCACGCAACTCTGAATTGACGGTAGCAGCGTCTGGCTGAGTGTTTTCTATTCGCCACCGCGTAGCTTGAGGGTTCTCAATTCGAAGCGGTTCAGAGCTAGCGGTACCGGCTCTGAACAGGAGTGGCTTTCACCCTCTTCCCATTCCATCAGGTCGGTTTCGATCAGCTCCGCCCCTGCGCAGGACAAACTGCCTTCCGCCCGGTCGCCACTGGTCTCGACGATGCGCAGGATGCGGCATTCCTCCTTTTCAGCCAGCTTACAGACCTCCAGGGACAGACCTTTTCCCTTCAACTCCACCGGGAAGCGCCGGCCGGCCGCACTCCAGCCTGGGAACATCAGCACTCCCTGGTTGAGGCGGGCGGCTTCCTGTATCACATCTGAGTGACGCAGATCGCCGGTGTGTGGCAACAGTGCATAGGTGAACTCGTGCTCTCCCTGATCGGCGTCGGGATCGGGATTGGTCGGTGCCCGCAACAGCGCCAGGTCCAGCAGGTTGCCGCGCAGGTAGTGCCCGTACTTGCAGTCGTTGAGCAGAGCCACGCCGTAGTCGTTGTCGGATAGATCGACATAGCGGTGGGCCGCCACCTCGAAGCGCGCCCGCTCCCAGGAGGTGTTGGCGTGTGTATCACGTTCCAGGAAACCATACTGAATGTCGCAGGTTGCCCGCTCGCTCGCCACGGCGACCGGGAAGGAGGTGCGCAGCAGACGGTGGCGCTCCCGCCAGTCCACCCGGGTGACGAAGTCCAACCGCCGGCTGTCCCGCGCCAGGTAGACCTCCTGCGTCACCGTAGATGCACCGATAAGCAGCCGGAAGCGCAAACCGGCGCGCACCGGCCCGGCACAGATCGCTTCCGCTGCCAGGCTGTGCGCCGTGTCTACCAGGCAGTCGCGGTAGGCACTGTCCACATCCCAGGCGTCCCAGTCGTTGGGACGGTCCTCATAGAGCGCCAGCCGGTTGCCCTGCCCTGCCGTGGCCAGTATCTCCCGTTCCAGCTCCTTGTCGTAAGCCTCCAGCAGCACTCCCTGCTCGTCGAACCGATAGCGCACCAGGTCGTTCTCGAGCTGCAGATCCGGCTCGACGGCGGTTGCATCCATCGGCGGCTGGCCGCCGCACTCCAGGGTGAGGTAGGTGAGAGGCGGCACTTCCACCAGAGCGGTGGTGTGCTCCGTTTCCTTCTGTACCGGCAGCGGCTCACCCGCTTCCGTCTGCAGACCCGCTTCCCGCCAGGTCTCCGGCAGTTCGACTACGCCACGGTAAGTGTTGGACAGGCTGTTGAAGAGCACCAGCTTGCCGGCGTCCTCGTGAAAGAGCCGCGGCGCTGCTTCCCGCTCCAATGTATCACAGAGCTGATCGACTTCGCGGTGATCGGCGTATGTATCACGGTAGACCAGGTTGATACTGGAGCCGGGCAGGATGTCGTGGAACTGATTGAGCATGAGCAGGCGCCAGGCGTCGGTCAGCCGTTCCCGCGGATACTCCGCCGGCGGCAGGCAGCTCCAGAGAAATTCCACCGCCCGCAACCGGTGCTCCAGGCGACGGTTCATTCGTTTGACGAGCGCCTGGCTGGTCAGCGTGCCGCGATGCAGCTCAAAGTACAGCTCACCCGACCAGCTGTCGAGCCGGTCCGCCTGCTCCCGCAGCCGGTGAAAGAACTCCCGCGCGGTACCAAAACGCACCTGCGGCGTGCCTTCCAGGTCACGCTGCCGTATTCCCCATTCGATGTTTTCTTCCTTGGGTCCGCCGCCGCCGTCGCCAACTCCAAAAAGGCTGAGGAACTCATCCAGGCGGTCCCGCTCCTGGAATCGCTCGCGGGCGGCGATCAGCGAGGAGGCCTCCAGCATGCTGTTGTAGTTGTCCTCCGGCGGGAAGTGCGCCAGCACCTCGCTGCCATCGATCCCCCGCCACTGGAATGTGTGATGCGGAAACCGGTTCAGCTGGTTCCAGGACAGCTTCTGGGTCAGGAAGTACTCGAGCCCGCTGCGCCGCATGATCTGCGGGAGGGCGGCGGAATAACCGAAGACATCCGGCAGCCAGAGGTTGTCCACCTCCACACCGAACTCGTCCCGGAAGAAGTTCTTGCCGTGCAGGATCTGCCGCACCAGCGATTCGCCGCCGGTGATATTGCAGTCCGCCTCTACC
This sequence comes from uncultured Bacteroidia bacterium, assembly GCA_964517435.1. Lineage (GTDB taxonomy): Bacteria > CAIWAD01 > CAIWAD01 > BS150m-G50 > BS150m-G50 > BS150m-G50. Next base: position 23,746 of record CAZFEC010000015.1, read on the forward strand.
CACATGCCGCCCTGTGGCTCCCAACGGCCGGCTGCGACCGCGGCCTTGATCCGATCGTAGAGCGCGGGGTAGTGCTCCTTGATGAAGAGGTAGTGCTGCGGCTGGGAAGCGCCGAAAACATATTCCGGGTAGCGGTCGATCAGCTCCAGCTGGTTGGCGAAGGTGCGGGCGCACTTGCGGATTGTCTCACGTACCGGCCAGAGCCAGGCGCTGTCGATGTGGGCATGCCCGACGGCGGTCACCCTCAGGTCGGAAGCGGCGGCGGGTGTCGTCAAAGCCGTGCTCAGCATTTCGCGGCAAGCGGCGGCAGGCTCCGTCTCGACCGCGTAGGCGTTGATCGCCTCACTGACGGTCCTGACGATACGGGCGTAGCGCACACTACCGGTCGGCAGCTCCTGCAGCATCCCCCGCAGCAGGCGCAGGTCGAGCCACAGCTGCCAGTGCTCCTCATCGAAGCGGCAGAGGTTCAGTTCCTTGACGATGGCATCGAGGCTGCCGTGGCGATCAGGATCGTCTCGCTCCGGATCCGGTTTAGTGAAGACTCCGAAAAGGGCGTTGGCGGCCGCCTCCACCCATAATTCCACCCGTTCACCACCCTGACAGGGCTCGTAGAGCCGCACCAGGTCGCGATTGAAATCCCACTGGAAGACGGAACCGGGGCTGATTCCCTGCCGGATGACTCCATCGGACGACAATACCAGTCCTTCGCCGGAGAGATCGATTTGTGCCACAACCGGACAGCCGCTCCACGCGGCCGGTACAGTCCCCTGCAGGTGGAACCAGGCGCTTTCCCAGGCTTTACCCCACTGTTCCCCCGCAGCAACCGGTTTGAAGGTCAGTGTATCACGTCGCTCAAAGGGCACCGGTTCGCTGCTCCAGCCGCAGGTCGCCGTCAGCGGTTGCTTTTCCGCCAGGACTTGCCGCGTCACCCGCTCCAGAAAGCGATCCAGTCGCTTGACGGCCATTTCAGTTTCCCGTTCGTACATCGCTTATTCCGTTTACTGTGTAATGTAACCGTCGTCCTGCTCGTCGCGCTGCATCGTCTTGAGGCGGCGCACCATCCGGCGCAGGTCGATGAAGCCGCCCGTAGTGAACCAGGCGATGGAGATGACGGTCATCGCCAGGTGAATCCAGAGGAAGATGCGCCAGAATTGCATCCAGGTCGCGTCGGCGACATCGTGGTGCAGGTTGTAAATAGTGCCGATGATGAACACCAGCGTCCAGCCGCCGGTCCAGATGTAGTTGATGATGTAGATGAACCTGTCGCCGCGGGTAAACTCCCGCCCCATGCCCAGCAGCTTCCAGCCCCGCTCCGGCACTTTGCTGATCACTTTCATCTCGCCCGCGACGGCGTATTCACCCCGCTTCAACAGCTTGTCCAGGTTAAAGGGGGCACAGCGCGACGCCAGCGAAATGACAATGTACAACAGCGATGAACCGATCATGCCGAGCGCCCAGTAAGCCTGGCCGTTGATCTCGTAGAGCCAGTGCAGCAAGGCCCAGAACTGCTGTCCTAACAGCGGCAGGTGGTCGCGACTGACCTCGAACAGCTCCGCCGGGATGCGGTGGATCAGAATTCCGGTGACGGCGATGGTAGATCCGGTAAGCATGGCCGCCCAGGCGGCGCCGGTCGTCCCCCGTTTCCAATAGAGGCCGCCGATGATGACGGCGCCGGAGCCGCCGGCGAAGATGGCGCCGGTGATCGCGAAGAAGAGGAAGATGTACTCGCTCTGCTTGAAGAGCAGGCTGAAACAGAAGATGAAAATGGCCACGAACAGGATAGCGAGCCGCAACGCGACCAGATGCTGCTTCTGCGTAAACGGCCGCTTGCGGTACGGCATCACTACATCCTGGATCAGGATGCTGCCCCAGGAGTGGAGATAGGAATCGTGCGTGCTGATAAACGCGGCCAGCATCACCGCCGCGAAAGCGCCCAATAGTCCGCGCGGCAGAATGTGCGTCAGCACCAGCGGCACCTTGAGTTGACTCTGGACCGCCTCCGAATCGAGATGACTGATCGTCGCCGTCACGTTGTTGGCGATGGCGGAGAAATCGGGATGGTGCAGCACCGTGTAGGCCACGATCGGGATGAAGAGAAAGAGCATGGTCTGGGGGAAGCCGCGCCAGCCGGCGAGCACACCCGCCATCTTGGCTTCATGCGCGCTGCGGGCGGAGGCGTTGTAGCCCTGCGTCCCCTGCCAGGACATGGCGCTGTACAGCACGCCGAAGATGCCGATCAGGAAGTACCAGAAGTTGAAGTCCTCGACGTGAGACGTTTTGAAGGGATTGATCAGCGATGCTTCCTGCGGGGCGGAAGCCAGCGCGGCGTGAATCTGCCCCCAATCGAAGGTGAAGAAGACATAGAACAGCAGGATGACGAAGACGATGTTGACGAAGACCCCCTGGAAGAAATCACCGATGATGACGGCGATCTGACCGCCGGAGAAGACGAAGTAGAGGGAGATCGACAGCAGGAGGATCATCACCAGCGGAAAGGTGGAGAGTTCCAGGCCACCCAGCTGGAGCGTATGCGGCAGCCCGCAGAAGTAGATGAAGAAGCGGGCGCCGACGGCGGGGAAGATGCCGAAGTTGATCAGACCGGAGAGAAAGGCGATCAGCCCGGTGAAGATCCGGAAGTTACGGCTGTAGCGCGCCTCGAAGTATTGCGCCAGGGTCAGGGAGCGGGTTTGCCGGAAGCGATAGATCACCCAGCCGGAGACGGTGATGATCAGGACGATCAGTCCCATGGTCATGCCCCACCAGGACATGGAGAAACCGGCGACCAGGTTCATCTCCATGGTTCCGACGATGGAGATCGCACCCAGACCGGCGATGCCGCTGGAGATACTGACCAGGTAGCGGCCTGCGGTGCGGCCCGCCGCCAGGAAATCGGCTACACTCCGCATCAGGTGACGGCTGGCCCAGACGGAAAAGATCATCAGGCCGAGGATGATGATGACAATCGCCCAGTCAAGGAATCCGAATCCCATCTCCGCTCCGTTCTATGCTCTAGTTGATTATCACCTCATCTACGAAAAGCCAGGGTTTGCCGCCGGCGCCGGCGTGCCAGTCCGGACAGGCGGCGGGACCCGACGCCGTGATACGGACATACCGTGCCCGTATCGGCGTGAACCCGCCACCACTTTCCAGACGGCGGGCTATATCGCTGGGCGTGATACGTTCCGTCTGGGTATGTATCGCGATGACATAATTTAGACCATCCAGCGAATATTCCATTTGAAAGAGAGTGGGGGGAAAGACCCAGACCACCTGCTGTTCCAGGAAACCGGCGCGGCATTCCGTGATCGTCATCGCCGTGCCCAGGTCGATCTCCAGTCGCAGCCGAACCCCTTCGAAGCCCAGCCAGCGTCCGTCGCGATAAGTCGGTGCCGCCAGTTGGCCGTCCAGGAGCGAACCGGGACCGCTACCGGGATAACGGGGGTCCGGCTGAACGCCGAGTTCGAGTGTGGCTTGACGGCCGGTGTGATACAATTCGACGGCGGTCGGCGCCGGAACACAATCTGGTGACACCCTGCCACAGCCCTTTTGCAGGCAGTCGCGGTAGCGATCGGTCCAAGAGCGGGTACGGTGCAGGTAGTACTCTGGATCGAGGGGGGTGTAGTTTGTGTAACTGTAGTCCGCCATAGCGAAAGGAACCGCCGGTTCGATCTGGGTGCCTTCGTGCCATTCGTTGTAGGAGGTAATCGCGATCAGTCCCGGATCGGCCGCCAGTGCCCGCGTCCACATCCGGTCGTAGTAGGCACCCTCCTCGCGCGAACGGCGGTTGGCGCCGTTCCAGGGCCGCACCCGCAGGTCGTCGTAACCGGGACCGACACACGGTACGAACAGCAACCCGTGCTCGCGCGCCCAGGCGGAAAGGCGCGGCCAGTTTACCGGTGTCGAGCCGTAGCTGAAACCGGTGGCGGCGAAGTAGGTGTAAAAGCCGTCGAATTGAGCCGCCCGCAGCGAGTCGCGGTCGTCCGCTTCCACCAGCAGGGCCAGGAACAGGGCGTCGAGTTCTGTATCACGTACGGTCAGTTCACCGTCGGGTGCCAGCAACAGCGCCCAATCGGTCGTCGTTATTTGGTAGCTGTCGTAGACATAGTAGAGGGTGCGGTTGCCCGCTGTGGGCAGGCGCAACCAGGCGGGATGCGAGCCGTAGCGCTCTTGCAGATAAGCCAGATCGTCCCGGATCGAAACGCAGCTGCGGCCGGGATAGGGTTCGAGATGAATACAAACCTGGAGATCTCGCCGCGCGGCGCCATCCAGCAGGAGCGGCAGAGCACGATCTTCGAATGTATCACGCCCCCACCAGGAAGCGACGATGACCTCAACGCCGGCGGCGTCCAGTTGCCGGACCTGGCGGTCTACGGCAGTGGAATCGTGCGAGCTGTAGCAGCCCGCGCGTGGATAGAAAGAAGCGCCGATATCCTCCCCGCCGCTGTAGGCCGCGGGAACCGCACTGTCTGCGGGAGCCGGCTCCAGTACTTCGTGATTCCAATGCCGGTAGTCGCCGTCCCGGGCGGGATTACCCCACCAGGGATAGTAGAAGATATGGGTCTGGCCCGGCGGGGACGCGACGACGCTGGTTGCCACGATCAGGGCGGCAACTGCTCGCGTCACGATAGCCGTAGGAATGTGACTCATAGATAGGAGTATTAGTCCGCGTCCGGCTGCCTGATCAGACGCCCGTCCTGCGTAATGGTCATCGACAGACCGGTACCGGCGTGGACACAGGTGGCGCTGAACTGTCGCGACGTGCGCTCGATAACCGGCGGCCAGGACCAGCCGTCAACCGCCGGTGCCGGCAATTCGGACAGTTCGCTCCAATCCGCAAATCGCTGGTGTTGGTTGTACCAGGCGCGCTGCAGGTAGTAGAGTTGCCGCAGTCGCCAGGCCGCCTGCTCGACCTCTTGCGGCCGGAAGGCGACGGTTCCGGCACCCACCGTCAGTCCGCTGAATTGAACGTAACCCCACATTTCGGGATAATGCATGTTGATCAATCCCTGCGCCGACCAGACCCAGTTGTCCTCCGGCAGCGGATTGCCGGAGGCGGGATCGATGGCTTTGTGATACACGCCGTTGCTCACTTCCGTGTGCCATTCAACCCGGGAGAAGTTGACCCGCCACTGATCGCCGTCGCGAGGAGGGGCGTCGCGATGAGCACATTCGCGCAGCACACTCCATGGAATGGCGATCTCCACCGTCCAGCCTTTGTCCCGGTCGCCCGGCTGGTTCAAAGTGCCGTCAATCCAGACGGCGGTCTGGAGACCCTGAATATCCCAGGCGTGCAGCGCCGGGCCGCCGTCCCGGTAGGGTTTCACCAGAAAGAGATCCCACTCGGTGCTGTAGGCGTTGACTTCCAACTCGTAGTACTCGTGGGTGTCGCCGTCCGGATCAATGAAGACTTCGAAGTCGTTGTCGTAGTAAATGATCGCATCCCGGTAGTCCAACTTGGCCCAGACATCCGGTTCTTCGAGTTCAGCGGCGACGTAGAAATAGTCATCGTCCCAGAGCATGCGCGCCTGTGTGTCAAAGCGCGGTCCGGAACGGAGAGGACCTTCGATGTCGACGAACAACGCCGTGGTCGGCGCCGCCTGCCAGGCGTGCTCAGTCAATCGCCCGTCGACCGTGATCGCTCCCGCCGTGCGGTAACAGACATACTGTTCCGGCTCGAACTCGATCGCGGGTGCGGGGAAGCCGGCGGTTTCAGCGCAACAGGCCGAGTGCGTGATACACAGGACCAACGTCAGGAACAGCGGAACGGACAACATGGGATTCCTCTCAATTGTGATACGAACCGGTTCGCAAGGCAGGGGTGTGTCGCTCAGGTCTTGCTGCCGGCCAGTCAGTCCAGTTTCTTCCAGGCCAGCGCCGCTGCGCCCATCACGGCCGCTTTGGCACCGGGCAGCGCTGACAGCAGCACCTCGACTCCGCCGCGGTAAACCATCAGCAGATTGGCGTTCAGGTGTTTACGGACCGGTTCCAGCAGGAAGTCACCGGCCAGCGCCACCCCGCCAAAAAGCACGAAAGCCTCCGGATCCAGGTAGGCGGCGGAATTGGCCAGAGCCAGTCCCAGCCGTTGACCGGTTAGCTCGAAAGCCGCCAACGCGGCCGGATCGCCGGCCTGAGCGGCTGTGTGGACATCGCGTGCCGTCAGCGCTTTGGCATCAGGCGCGCCTGCCCGGATGGCAGCCTCTTCCATTTCCGGCAACCGGCTCCCGGAATGGACTTGCATCAGTTCGCGCGCGGAGACTACCAGTCCGGGAGCGGAGGCGTACGTTTCCAGACAGCCCCGGCGACCGCACCCGCAGGGTCTCCCGCCCGGCTCCACGATCACGTGGCCGATCTCGCCGGCATAGCCGTGCTGGCCGCGCCACAGCTCACCGTCGCAGACGATCCCGCTGCCCAGACCGGTGCCGAGGGTGATCTCCACGAAGTTGCGTTTGCCTTGCGCCGCTCCGAAAAGCAGCTCGCCCAGCGCGGCTGCGTTGGCGTCGTTGTCGACTGCAACCGGCAGCGAGGAAAAACCGGCGACGACGCCGGGGAGATCCACAATATCCCAATGCAGGTTGGGGGGGTGTTCAATAGTGCCGTGAAGGTAATTGGCGTTGGGGGCACCGATACCGATGGCTTGCACGGTGAGCTGCGCCGGGGACTCCGCCAGCTCCGTGAACAGCGCAGCGAAGAGTCGTTCCGCCGGTTGGGTGGAATCGGTCGGATATTCCCGCCAGTAGTGACAGACACCCTCCCGGTCCAGTAAGCCCACCGCCGTGTTGGTACCGCCGATATCGACAGCCAGTACAACCTCGGTCTGCTTCATAATTTCTCTCCAACCGGAGTGCGGCTATCCGCCAGTAACCGCGCGATGGTGGTTGTGGCCAATCCGATGACCGTGTCCGCGGCGCCGTAGTAGACTTTGACTTCGCTCTCGGGCAGGGCAAATCCCTCCGCGTCGACATGTTCGACGATCATGCCGCCGGGGAAGACGACATTCGGGACCTGACCGGTCAGCTCGTAGGTCTCCCGCGGTTCGAGAATATTATAGCGGCCTCTGCTGATGACGACGGAGGGGTCCTCCAGGTCCAGCAACATCACGCCCGTCTGATAGATATAAGCCGACGACAAATGCATGGCGATACCGTGATACAAATGCAGCCAACCTTCACGCGTCTTCACCGGCGGGGGGCCGGAACCGATCAGCTCGTCCCAGTAGTGCAGCCGTCCGCTGAGCACCGAGCCGACCGTGCGCCAGTCGAGCAGATCGTCCGATTCCGCGAGGAGGATCTCGCTGCCGGAGGTGGCGCCGCTGCTGTGCTGGTGCAGGTTGGGTCGCTCCAGCCGCAGGTAGCGTCCGCCGATCCGTTCGGGAAAAAGCACACCGTTGCGGACTTCATTCTGTGATACAGCGCCCAGAAAATCGTAGCTCTCAAAATCGCGGGTCCGGGCCAGTCCCAGCCGGCAGCCCTGCTCCATGTCCATGGCGACCATCACGTAGAAATCATCCTCAAGCCGGGTGATACGGGGATCATAGACGTGATACACTTGCTCCGGCAGCGCCGCGAGACCGGGCAGCTCAACAATCGTCTCACGCACGGTGAAATTGACGCCGTCAGGGCTGTCGGCCGGCAGGAGAAATGTCTCACGCCCGCGATTCTGTACCCGCACCAGCAGCTGATAACGGTCAGCGAACTTGACCGCGCCCGGATTGAAAACCGAGGTCGGATCGATCAGCTCCGGCGTGAACGGAGGAATATCCGCGCGGGTGAGAATCGGATTACCGGGGTAACGGTCCATCTGTCATCCCTTTTTGGTCACTGCCTGTGGAACCGGAGCGGTTCAATCCTGCTCCTGCTTCGTGTTTCCGTATCATAATAACCGCTGTCCGTTCTCACCGCCATAGTTTTCACGCTCGTATCACACTGGCGTGATGCCGGTAAGAATCCTGTCGAGTGTCCCAACCAGGCGGTGGGCGTCAGCGAGCGAAAACACCAGGGGCGGTTTGATCTTCAACACGTTGTGATGAAGTCCATCCGTGGCGATGAGAATGCCGGCGGTCTTCATCTGCTCGACGACTGCGGCGGCTTCCGCCGTCGCCGGTGTCCTGGCGGCGCGATCCGACACCAGCTCCACGCCGAGAAACAGTCCCCGGCCCCGGACGTCACCGATAAGGACTTGGCGTTGCTGCAGCTCCAACAGATCGGTTTTCAACCGGTTACCGACCAGGAGGGCTTTTTCCTGCAGCCGCTCGTCCCGTATCACATCCAGCACCGCCAGCCCGACGGCGCAGGAGACGGGATTGCCGCCGAAAGTATTGAAGTACTCCATCCCCCTGTCGAAAGAGGCGGCAATCGCAGGCGTGGTAACCACCGCCGCCAGCGGATGTCCGTTGCCGGCGGGCTTGCCGATCGTGACGATATCCGGAATCACCCCCTGCGTCTGGAAGCCCCAGAAGTGCGTGCCGGTTCTGCCGAACCCGACCTGGACTTCATCGGCGATGTATAGCGCGCCCGCCGCGTGAACATGCTCCACCGCATGCAGGAGGTATTCCTCCGGCAGCTCCAGCTGTCCGGCGCAACCGGGCAGCGATTCACAGATAAAGGCTGCGCAGCCCTCACCCGCCTTCTGCATCTGCCGCAAGCGTGATTGCAACTGGGCGGCATATTGTTCACCGGCGTTCGGATCGTCGGCGAGGAAGGGGCCGCGGTACAGGTCGGGCAGCGGCAGGGTGTGGACATGCGCCGGTTCCCCGTTGCCACCGGAACCCGCGAATTTGTAGGGACTGATCTCGATCAGCGAACCGAGGTTGCCATGGTAGGCGCCGCCCAGCACAATGTAATGGCCTCGGTCGGTATAAGTGCGGGCCAGGCGCAGCGCCAGGTCATTCGCTTCGCTGCCGGAATTGACGACAAAGCATACGCTGAGCGGATCCGGCATTGTATCACAGAGACGCCGGCAATACCGCACCAGGTTTTCGTGCAGGTAGCGGGTGTTGGTGTTCAGTTTAGACATCTGCCGGCAAGCAGCCCGCACGACGCGGGGATGCGAATGTCCGACCAGCGGCACGTTGTTCACCGCATCCAGGTAGGCATTGCCCTGCTCGTCAAAGAGATACTGTCGCGCTCCGCGAACTATTTGCAGCGGTTCCCGGTAAGAGAGGCTGTAGACCCCCGCCAGGTGATGCTCACGCAGGTCGGCGATCTCGCTTTTGGTCAGCGGCCGGTCGGTTGTCGTTTCGTACCCGCAGGCGGTTTGAAAGGCGGCGACGACATCCCGATGGTCCAATGTGTTCAGCTTTTCCAGCACCTGCCAGGCAGGTTCCGCTGTCACGGCCAGGTACCGGTTATCAGGTTCCTCGACCAGGTGGACGGCCGACATGACTACCGATGTGCACAACCTGCCGAGCAGCAGGTAGAACAGAAGCTCGGCTTCCTCCCGCGTCAACGGCAGAACGGCATGATAGCCTGACACCACCTCCAGCGCCGCGGCCAGTGGATCTTCCCGGTTTAGAGTTGCGTAGGCGGCGGCAATGGCGGGCTCGCAGACCAAGGGCGCTTCGAGCATGTCGCCGAAATCGATGATGCCGTCAATGCGGTAGCCGTCCGGTTGTACGGGGACTGTCAGCAGGTTGTAATCGTTGCCGTCGTTATGTATCACACTCCGGCGCAGGTCAGGAAGCCACGGCACGACATTCGCTTCGAACAACCAGATCATCTGTTCCGCCAGGGAGCGTCGCTCCGGCTGCTCAATGTTCTCCAGATAGGGTCGCAGGTCGGAAACCTGCGTCAGGTTCCAGATGTAATCCCGGTTTTGCGCCGGGTGGTTGAAGGCGGCGAGGGCCAGATCCAGGCGCGCCATGAAACCGCCGATGTCGCGAATCAGTGTGGATGTCCATTCCGATATGACGTAAAGAAAGGTGCCCGGCAACCACCTGAGCAGGCGCACCAGATGACGACAACCGGCAACACCTTCTATCTCCGTGATCAGTTCACCGTCGACATCAGGCAACGGTTGTGGTATTCGCAGCGAGCCATCCGTCTCCGCCAGATGTTTCAGTGCCTGGCTCTGCATCTGGAGCACCTGCAGCGATTCCCCCGCGTTGGCGATCTTCAGGAGGTATTGCTCGCCCGTATCACAGATGACCTGGAAATTCTGGTCGGAATAACTGGGCAGCGCTTCTACCCGCGCATCTTTGCCGAACCGATCCCGGAGCAGGCGCCGGGCATCGTCAGCGGAAAGGGTGGGTACGCGGGATTTCTGCAGTTCTTCATTCATGTATCACAGCGGCTTGGTGTTGCAAGCCAACCATTCGGTTTCCAGCGGCTCCAGATGGGGACTCAGTGTCTGCTGTACCCGCCGGTGATAGTCGTTCAACCACTCTATTTCCAGCTCCGTCAGCATACCGGGATCGATCGCGTTCAGGTCGATGGGACAGTGTGTTACGTTCTCAAACCGCAGGAATTCACCGTCAGCGGTGGTGTGCGCGGGGACCACCAGCAGGTCGTTCTCGAGCCTGATACCATACTTTCCCTCACGATAGATGCCTGGCTCATTGGTGATAAACATCCCCGGTTCCAGGACGGCTTCCGCGCCCTTCCGCCAGAACCGTTGCGGCTCCTCATGAACGCTCAGATACTGCCCCAGGCCGTGTCCGGTTCCGCACTTGTAGTCGATTCCCTGCTCCCACAGCGGCAATCGCGCCAGCACATCCAGGTGCGACCCGCGGGCGCCGCTCAGGAATACCGCCCGCGCCAGAGCAATATGACCCTTCAAGACCAGCGTGAAATCCCGTTTTGCTTCGGCCGGGATTTCGCCCAACGCCACCGTGCGGGTAATATCGGTGGTACCGTCGAGATACTGGCCGCCGGTGTCGAACAGATAGAAACCGGCTCTGAGCTCCGCGGCGCCGGCGGCTGTAGGTGCGTAGTGCATCATGGCGGCATGCGGTCCCCAGGCGCTGATCGGCTTGAAGGCGGGTCCACGGTACAAGGGCTGCTCGCGGCGCAGCGCTTCCAGTCGTTCCGCCGCGTCGATTTCCGTGATACGTTCCTCGCGCCAGGCCTGCTCCAGCCAGCAGAGGAACTTGACTAAAGCGATGCCGTCCTTCAACTGACTGTTCTTCATGCCGGCGATCTGCACTTCGTTCTTACGGCTTTTCAGGTCAACCAGCGGTTGTGGTGCCTCCACCAGCCGACAGCCTTCCCCGATCGCATTCCAGAGCCACTGGTTGACCTGATGGGGGTCCACCAGCAACAACGTTTTCCGATCCAGCCGGGATAGGAGGTCGACGATTTCGTCATACCCCCTCTGGGTCACCCCTTCCGCCGCCAATGCGCGGGTGGTTGCTTCCGTCAGGCGACTGTCGTCGATGCACAGCAGGCACTCGCCGGACGTCACCAGCACCCAGGCGTGGACGACCGGGAGATAGTCGATATCGCTGCCGCGTATGTTCAACAACCAGGCGATATCGTCCAGCTTGGTAACCAGGCAGCTGTCTGCCCCGGCGGCCGCACATAGTTCGCGCAGGCGGCTGAGCTTCTCGCGACAGCCCTCACCGGTATACTCGAGTGCATGCAGTTCAACCGGTGTCAAGGGCAGTGGCGGACGGTCGTCCCACAGTTCGGCAACCAGATCCGGGCTGGTGTCCAGAATGATCCCTCGATCGTCCAGCTTTGCAGCCAGCTCGCGCAGGCTGTTCACACTGAATACCCTGCCGTTCACGCCCAGCCGGTCGCCCGGCTGCAACTCCTGTCGCAGCCAGTCCTGCCAATCGGGTACGCCCGGTTCGCCCTGCCGCATGAGTTCGATACCGCTTCCGCGCAGCTGCTGCTCCGCCTGCAGGTAGTAGCGCCCGTCGGTCCAGAGCGCAGCGCGCGCGGCTGTGATCACAACCAGGCCGGCCGTACCGCTGAAACCGGAACACCATTCCCGCGTCTGCCAGTGCCCGGTCAGGTATTCGCTGAGATGTGGATCGGTGCCGGGCACAACATATGCCGCCAGGTTCCGTTCCAGCATCGCTGTTCTCAATGTCTCCAGGTTAGCACGATCAGTCAAAGCAGCCTCGTTACGTGATACAAATTGCCTTTATGGCACCAACTGAGTAGAATATCGCCATCGTTGCTTCAGGATACGAATTGTGAGGATTAGTCTGAACCATATTCTGTATCACGTTTCAGGTCGACGATCACAATCGGGATCAGCATGAATTTCACACTGTTCGATTTCATCACTTTCATCGCCTTCATGGGTATCGTGATCGGTATCTCGCTTTACGCCGGACGCCGCGAAGATACCTCGGAGGATTACTTCCTGGCCGGACGCCGGCTCACCTGGTGGCTGATCGGCTTCTCGCTGATCGCTTCCAATATCTCCACCGAGCACTTCGTCGGGATGGCGGGACGCGGCTACGAGCTGGGTCTGGCGATCGCCAGCTATGAGTGGATGGCGGCGGTAACCCTGGTACTGGTGGCGCTCGTCTTTCTGCCCCGCTTTCTGCGCAGCGGCATTTTCACCATTCCGGAGTATCTGGAGTATCGCTACAGCCCGCTGGCCAGGACGATTATGGCGTTCTTCATCATGATCGCCTATATCTTCGTCGCGCTGGCGGCGGTGCTCTATTCCGGTTCGCTCGCGCTCAATTCGATCTTCGGCATCGATCTGGTGACGGGCATTTGGCTGATTGGTATTCTGGCGGGCGCCTACACCATTTACGGCGGGTTGAAGGCGGTGGTCTGGTCCGATTTAATTCAGGGTATCACGTTAATCCTGGGCGGGATTCTGGTGACGGTGCTCGCGTTGATGGCGGTGGGCGGACCCGCCGAGTTTCTTTCCGAATCCGCGGGGAAGCTGCATACGGTGCTGCCCTGGAATCACCCCGAGATGCCCTGGGTGGCCGTCTTCGTTGGCGGACTCTGGATTCCAAACATCTTCTACTGGGGCTTGAACCAGTTTATCACGCAGCGCACGCTGGCGGCCAAATCGCTGGCCGAGGGTCAGCGCGGCATCATCTTCGCTGCGGGGCTCAAACTGCTGATCCCCTTCATCATCGTCTTTCCCGGCATCATGGCCTTTCAATTGTACGGCACGCAGATCCCGCAGGCGGACCAGGCCTATCCCTTCCTGATTCAGAAAATCCTCCCCACCGGTTTGCGGGGCATCATGTTCTCGGCCCTGTTCGGGGCCGTGTTGAGCTCGCTGGATTCGATGCTCAACTCAGCTTCGACTATCTTCACCATAGATATCTATAAACGCCACCTGCGGCCGCGCTCGACGAGTCATGCCCTGGTGACGACCGGCCGCATCGCCACCGCCGCCTTCGTTTTGATCGGTTGCCTGTGGGCGCCGATCATCGCCGGCTTCGGCAGCGTGTTCCAGTACATTCAGATGATCTGGGGATTCATCTCGCCGGGGATTGTAGCCGCGTTTCTATTCGGCATCGTCGTGAAGAAGGCGCCGCCGGCGGCGGCAGTCACCGCCATGCTGCTGGGCGTGCCCGTTTACGGATTCTGCCTCTGGCTGATGCCGGATATCGCTTTCCTGCATCACATGCTGATCACCTTCGTCGTACTCATCGCGGCCATGTCGGCGATCACGCTGCTGCGACCGTTGCCCGAGCCCCGGCAGTTACCGGTACAGGAAGGTTTCGACGTTACCAGTTATCCGTCGGCCAAGCTCTGGGGCGGCGTGGTCATCGCCGCTACGGTGGTCCTGTACCTGATCTTCTGGTAGCGTGATACATCATCGCGCCGGCGCCGCTCAGTAGTCGTTGTGGCAGGTGCGGGCGATGATCTCGTTCTGCAGCTCCTCGCCCAGATCGTTGAAGTAGTCGCTGTAGCCGGCCACGCGCACGATCAGGTCGCGATACTGCTCCGGGTGCAGCTGCGCCTCCCGGAGTGTTTCACTCGAAACGACATTGAACTGGATGTGATGTCCGCCCAGGTGAAAGTAGCCGCGCACCAGGTGCAGCACACCCTCCCGGCCGCGTTCATCTTCGAGCAGTTCCGGTGAAAATCTCTGGTTGAGCAGCGTTCCACCGGTCAGCGTATGATTGAAAACGGTGGCGCTGCGCAGTGCAGCGGTCGGCCCTTTGCGATCGGCGCCCTGTACCGGGGAGATCCCTTCCGACAACGGTTTGCCGGCCTGGCGCCCGTCCGGCATCGCGCCGGTGACGCTGCCGAAATAGACATGACAGGTTGTCGGCAGCATGTTGATACGGAAACAGCCGCCGCGGTTATTCGCCCGCCCATCGACCGCGTCGAAGAACATCTGAAAAACCCGCTGCGCCAGCTCGTCCGTGTCGCCGTCGTCGTTGCCGTACTTGGGCGTGTGATACAACAGGTCCTTCCGCAGTTCTTCGGCCCCTTCGAAATCGTCCGCCAGGGCCGCCAGTAACTGCGGCAGCGTCACTCTTTGCTCGGAAAACACATTGTGGCGCAGCGAAGCCAGGTTGTCGGTGATGCTGCCCAAGCCGACACCCTGGATATAGCTGGTGTTGTAGCGCGGACCGCCGTCATTGTAGTCCCGGCCATTCGTGATACAATCGTCGATCAGCAGTGAGAGAAACGGTACGGGTAGATGATCGGCGTAGAGTTGCTCGATGACGAGATTACCCTGGATCTTGACTTCGATGAAATGGTTCATCTGCTCTTGAAAGGCGGTCAGCAACTCCTCCCAACTGCCTAAGCCAGCGGGATCGCCAGTGGCCGGCCCGATGCGTTCACCGGTGCGGGGATCGACTCCGTCGTGCAGAGTTACCTCCAGCACTTTGTTCAGGTTGAAGTACCCGGTGAGAATGTAGCTTTCCGTACCGAAGGCGCCGCTCTCCACGCAGCCGCTGGCGCCGCCCCGGCGTGCATCCTCCGGCGACTTGCCTTGCCTCACCAGCTCCTTGACGATCACATCGCTGTTGAAGAGCGACGGTTGACCGAAGCCGGTCTTAATGATTTCGAGAGCCCGTCGGACCAGTTCATCCGGTCCCTGCTCGCTGACCTGCACCATGGAACCGGGCTGCAGCAGCCGCATCTCTTCGATCACGTCGAGCAGCAGGAAAGTCATCTCATTGACCGCGTCGGTGCCGTCCGTCTTGAGACCGCCCAGGTTGATCAGGGCAAAATCGGTATAGGTATTGCTCTCCGCCGCGGTAACACCCATTTTCGGCGGGGAGGGGTGGTTGTTGAACTTGATCCAGAACGCCTGCAGCAACTCGAGCGCCCGCTCCCTGGTCAGCGTGCCGGTGGCGATGTCCTGCTGATAAAAGGGATGGAGATGCTGATCCAGACGGCCGGGATTGAAGGCGTCCCAGGGATTGAGCTCGGTTATTACCCCCACATGAATGAACCAGTAGTGCTGGAGAGCTTCCTGGAAAGTCCTGGGAGCACGGGCCGGCACTCGACGGCAGATCGCGGCCATTTCCAACAGTTCGGAACGGCGTGATACATCGCTTCCCGCCGCGACTTCCCGCTCCAGCAGCTCCGCGTAGCGTTCCGCGTACTCCACCAGGGCTTCCGCGGCGACCGCCATCGCCCGTAACTGCTCCGACTGTCGGTCGGCTTCCGGTGTCCCTTTCAACTCGTGGTGCCGCTCCTGAATCTGCTCCCGTAAATCCAGCATCCCCTGCCGGTAGATCTTGTCACCGCAGACGGTGTGGCCGGGAGCGCGCTGCTCCTGGAACTCCGTAAACACACCGGCCCGGTAAGCGGCCAGCCAGGCAGGCTGCATGGCGTCGAAAAGGCGGTCACGTTGCGTCCGCTTCGTCCAGAAGGGAATGACAACCTCTTCATAGGCGCGCCGGGTTTCGGCAGCGACCTGGAAGGATACCTTGGGGCGCGTATGCAGCAGTTCCAGGTCTTCGAGCGTGTGCAGACAAATCTCGGGATAGGTGGGAGTGGCTTTGGGCGCCTTGCCCCTTTCGCCGACGATCAGCTCCCCTTCCCCCAGGTAGAGCATCTTGTTGAGAAGGATGTGTTGCAGGCAGAGCGCCCGCTGCATTGGGATAGAATAGTTTGAGACATCCGGACTATCGTAAAACTCGGTGACCAGCAGCGCGCGTTCGGCGGATAACCGGTTGATGGCCTGCAGGCTGGCCTCCCGCAGTTTCGCGATTCGCTTATTCATAACTAGCCTCCGATGGTGACGCTGAAGCCTCGCTCCGCCAGCCTTTGCTTCAGGCTCCGCATCTGCTCTTGTGATACATCAGGAATATCACAACTCCAATCGTCACGATCCAGCTGTCCGTATTTGTGCGCATATACCTTGTGATACGGCAGCAGGTTGATTTCTCGAACCACCTGCAACCGCTCCAACACTGTCAGCAAGCCCGCCAGATTGCTTTCTCCGTCGGTCACGCCGGGAATCACCGGAAAGCGGATTTTGATCGCGGCACCGGTTGCGGCCAGAAGCCGCAGGTTCTCCATAATGAGTGTATTGGTTGCTCCGGTAGCCCGCAGATGCGCATCGGCGTCGATCAATTTAAGATCGTACAACCAGAGATCGGTCTCGCCGGCGAGTTGTTCGACCACGGCGACAGGCGCGCAACCGCAGGTATCAACGGCGGTCGCAATTCCCGCCCGGTGGCAGGCCGCAAGTGCCTCCAGCAGGAAAGGGGCCTGCAGCAGCGGCTCACCCCCCGAAAAGGTCACCCCGCCGCGGGACTGCTCGTAGAAAGGGAGGTCCCGCACGATTTCCGCCATCAGCTCATTCAGCGTGATACGCCGGCCGAAACTGCGTTCTTCAACGAACACGCGGTCGCCCACTCGAAGACGGTGGGAGTAGGATTCGATCTCCGGCTGCTGGCTTTCCGGGTTGTGACACCAGGGGCAACGCAACGGACAGCCTTTGAGAAACACCGTAGTGCGGATACCGGGGCCGTCATGCAGTGAAAACCTTTGGATATTGAAGATCAGCGCTTCGCTCATTGCAGAATCCCGGTGTGATACAATTACTCGGGGGTGCTCGCCCGGAAGAAAGCCTCAGCCGGGATCTCCTGTTCCCTGTCAGTGTTCACTAGCTCCTCCCCTGCCGCAGTCGCCGCCCCCCCAGGCAGATCAACAGCAGACAGACGGTAACCACCAGGTAATGTATCACGTTCATCCTCGCATTGAACCGACTTACTCTACAACTACCTCGTCCACAAAGATCCAGGCTTTGCCGCCGGCGCCGGGATGCCACGACGGGCAGACACCGCGGTTGACCGCCTTCACCCGCACGTGGCGTGCTTCCAGCCCGGGAAGTGATGCCGCGAAGTCCACCGCCACCATCTCCGGCTGCTGGGGATCGATGGCACTCTCAGCCACCATCGGCTCGCTGAAATCAACACCATCCAGGGAAACCGACACCTCCACCCGCTCCGGCAGGAAGATCCAGGACCGCTGCTGATGCAGGCAACCGACACTGACCTGCTGCAACGTCCGGGACTCACCCAGATCGATATCGACTTCCAGATTCACCTGTTCGAAACCCTGCCAGACGGGGTCGCGATAAGGCGGCTCCGCGCGCAGGCCGTCGACCAGAGCCAGCTCGCCGGCGGCCGGGTACTTATGACTGTAAGCTGTCTTATAGTGAAGCGGTTTGCCCGACGCCAGATGCTTGACGAAACGTCGCCGTGCCGCTTTTTCCCTCATTTCACCGTCCACAAACAGCGCGGCCCGGATCTCCATGGTACCCGCTGCCGGCAACGGTTCCCGGTAAAGCGGTGACGCGGCCTCCGGATCGGTGCCGTCGAGTGTATAGTGGATCTCGGGCTCGAGCTGCTCGGAGGTCAGCTCGATACTGAGCTCATCATCGACCTGCCGCGGTTGAAAACCAACCCGGTACGATCCCCTCGAATAATTGAGCCCCAGCCGCTCGAACATGGCGTAATGCGACTCCAGTCTTGGGCGAAAACTCCCCCAGTCCCGTTGCTCCGCCGGCGACCAGAGCACTTCCGCCAGGGCGCACATCCGCGGCAGCAACATGTATTCGACCTGTTTCGTCGTCGGCATGTACTCCGTCCAGACGTTGCCCTGCCCGCCCAGTACGTGAGACGCAGCCGCAGTATCCAGCTCCGGCGGTGTCGGTTCAAAGGTGTACACTCTCTTCAGTGTCGTGTAGCCGCCGATCGCGGCAGGTTCGTAATCTGGATCCCCCTGATAGTAGTCGAAATAGCAGTGCGAAGTGGGCGTCATGATGACGTCGTGCCCGGCGGTAGCGGCGGCGATACCGCCCTGCATCCCCCGCCAGGACATCACCGTCGCCTGCGGTGCCAGTCCGCCTTCGAGTATCTCATCCCAACCGATCAGGCGACGATTGTGAGACAAAAGGAAGCTCTCAATCCGGCGGATGAACCAGCTCTGCAGTTCCGCCTCGTCCGTCAGCCCTTCCGCGACGATACGAGCCTGACAGCGCGCGCACTGTTTCCACTCCGTCTTATCCGCTTCATCGCCGCCGATATGAATGTACTCCCCCGGAAACAGATCGATAACCTCGGTCAGGATGTTCTCCAGAAAAGTGAAGACTTCGTCTTTCCCGGCACAGAAGATATCGACATTCGGCCAGTAGGATCCGGTGCAGACCTCAAAGGGTCCGCCGGTGCAGGAGTACTCCGGGTAGGCCGCCAGCGCCGCCACGGTATGGCCCGGCATTTCGATCTCCGGGATGATGGTGATGTGGCGTTGCTGCGCGTAGGCGACTACCTCTCGGATCTCCGCCTGGGTGTAGAATCCACCGCAGGTGGTCGCCTCGCCCGGCTGCCGCGGTTCGCGCTCAGTCCAGTGGATACCGCTGCGATCCGCGCGCCAGGCGCCGACCTCCGTCAGGAGAGGATAGCGCTTGATCTCTATACGCCAGCCGTTGTCGTCCACCAGGTGCCAGTGGAAGGTGTTGAAGCCGTACAAGGCCAGCAGGTCGATATAGCGCAGGATAAACTCCTTGGGGGAGAAATGGCGTGATACATCCAGGTGCATGCCGCGATAACTGTATCGGGGGTAGTCACGGATCTCGGCACAGGGCAGTTTCCCGGTGCCGGCGAGCAGCAGCAACTGGCGCAGCGTCTGGATGCCGCGGGCCAGTCCGGGCAAAGCGGGGGCGCTCAGCGTGATGCGCTCAGGTGATACATGCAGGCGGTAGGCTTCCTCAGCGGTGGTCTCATTCCCGGTATCGAGCTGGATTATAATTGCATTGTCGGTGACTGTTCCCCCGCTGTCTGTCGGCAGCCGGATCTCCAGTACCTGAACCATGATCTCCGCCAGATAGTCGGCCAGCGGTAACGCCGCCTCGCTCCGGCAATGTATCACGGTTTCCGCGTTCAGGTTGAAAACTCCCTCGCCCGGTTCGTATACAACCGGTTGCGGGATCAGGTCGATTTTTTGCGTCATAGGTTCCCTCTGCTGCGCGTAAAACATCAGTCCGCCTAGCAGGACACTCAGCAACAGGATCAGTTTCACAGGCTTAAGTCCTTTCAGAATTGAGCAGCGGGAAGATTAATCCCCGCGGCTCCGATGTCGCCGATCGTTACCTGCGTAATACATTTTTCTCCGAATACAGGCTCCAGCAACCGCTCGTACTCAGGCAGACGCTCCGGGGGTAGGATAACCAGGATGGTGCCGGCAAAGCCTCCTCCATGCACCCGGCAGGTTCCCGTCGTTCCCAGGAACTGTTCCGTCAATCCCAACGCCAGTGTTAACGGTTGTTGTTCAACCGCTGCGGCGGGATGGCTGTTTTGAAGCAGGCACCGGGAAGAGATGCCGGAGGCGCGGACCAGTTCCAGAAACCGCGGCATATTTCCCGCCTGCAGGCTTGACGCCTGCTCCCGCACCCGCTCGTTTTCCGCCAGGAAGTGCAACATGCGGGCTACAGCCCTGTCGCCGCAGCTCTCCCGCAGGCCGGGAAGCTGCTGCAGCAACGCGGAACTCGCGACATCTCGCGCTCTCGCCGCACCCAGTTTTGCCGCCACCGCACCGATCTCGGCGGGTATCTCGGCGTAGAGGCTGGTGAGATCGGCATGACTGCCGCCGGTGTGCACCACCAGCCAGGCCAGCCCGGACCTGGCGCAGCCGGACTCGAGCGGAGTCAGGCCGGGCTCATCCTCCTGGTTGAAGTCCATCAGCAGCAAACCACCGACGGCTGCAAGCGTTTGGTCCAGCAGGCCGCAGGGTTTGCCAAAGTATTCGTTCTCGGCCTGTTTTCCCGCCAGCGCCAGGTCCAGGGGTGGTATGGTCAGGTTATTGAACAGTGCGTTGACAACCTGCGCCAGCATCACCTCCAGCGCCGCCGAAGAGCTGAGACCGGATCCAGCCGGTAAGTCGCTGTCGAGACAGGCGTCGAAGCCGCCGTACTCGTAACCTGCTTGCGCCAGTGCGGCCAGGACACCGCGCAACAGGGCCGTAGTTGTCTCACGCTCCCCCGTCCGCGGTTCTAGATCGGTCAGGTTTACGCGAAACGGCTCGCTGTATCCCCGTGATACAATAACCGCTTCGTTACTCTGATTAGCCGCAGCGCAGGCTATTGTATCACGGACAGTCGAAGCGCCCAGTACCCAGCCGCCGCTATGGTCGGTGTGGTTGCCGCCGATTTCGATGCGACCGGGAGCGCGCACGAAACAGCCACCCTGCCTGCCGAACACCGTTCGGAACTGCTCGGCCAGGCGGGTATAGCGCGCCCGTTGCCGCTCGCTTGCCGCCGCCTCGTCGCCGTAGATGGTTTGCAGATCGTGTATCACGGTTTCCCTGTTAGTAGCCTTTTATCAATCCCTCCCGGCGGCGGCTAACGGATCGCCGGGCCAGGGCAGCCAGCCCGCTTCGATAAAAGCCATGATACCGAACAGCGCCCCCCAGGAGTGGAAGCGGTCGCTGGAAAGCCTGGCGTCATCCCCGGTGCCGGTCAGTGATGAGTAGTTCTCACTGACATAGCCTTTGCGTCGCCATTCGTTCATCAGCAGTTGCAGTGATTTCTCCGCCAAACGGGCGCGCTCCGCCGGCAGATCGTAGCGGCAGAGGCTCAGGTAGGTGAGAAAATTCAGGGGAGGCCAGATGGCTCCCTTCCAGTAACGCTGTTTCTCGAAATCGGGATCGTTGCGCGCGATGGAGGGTAGAATCCACTCGCCTTCGAATTCCCCCGGGTTGTTGAAGTGCGCGTCGATCAGAGCCCGCGCCCGCTCGGGGGATGGCACTTCCGCCAGCAGTGGATAGAACAGAGTCGGCGAGAGCCGCCGGGAGAACTCGCCGGTGTCGGCGCGGCGGTTGAGATAGAAGCAGGTCGACTCGTTCCAGAGCGCGGCCAGATTGCGGCGGATCAGTTCCGCCCGTTGCGTCAACTCCGACACCGCTTCCACACGCTCCAACAGCTGCGCCATTTCGATCAACGCCTGGCAGTCGGCCAGGTAAAGGCTGTTCAGGCCCACATCCTGCAGCTCCAGGGTGTTCTTGTCCGGGTTGAAGGGGACGCCGCTGTACATGGGCGAGTCATCCATGCCGGACTCATAACCAGCGGCGCGCCTGGTGTGTGCCGCCGGTTCGTTGAAGGGATTTTGTGCCACGTGCGAACCGTAGCTCAGCAGACCGTCATTAAGGCGCGCCCGCATCCACCACCGGTTCCAGGCCAGGAGCCCGTCAAAGACCTCCGCCAGGAACCAGCGTTCCGGATAGCGTTTGTAGATCTCCCGCACCATGAGCGCACCGACCGGCGGTTGCGACCGGTCGAACGATTTGCTGCCGTTGCCACGGTTGTCGTTGGGAATAAAGCCTTCCTCCGTCCGTCCGCGCAGGTGCTCGATCACGTTGGCGAAGGCGAGATCACGGTTGTCGAGGGCCGTCAGATACGCGAGGAAGAAATTATCCCAGCCGAAGAGGCAGTAACCGCCGTACTCCTCGTTCCAGAGTCGTCCGACGGTGGAGACCACCCGGTCATGCTTCGGTTCGTAGATCAGGTTCCAGGCAACGCCGGCTTGAATCGCCAGCCAGCTGTCCGCCAGGTCGCCGTAGCGCCGGGCGGTCCGCTCCAGGGCTGCCCGCTCCCTCTGCACAATGCTTTCAATCTCGGCCAACGACCGGGACTTGCCGGTGGCGATGCCTACCGGTTGGGTCAGCTCGACAGCCAGGTAAGGCGTTTTGGTCTGCACATAGAAATCATCAACATGGGGTGCGGTTGTGGTCACCGTGATACGTTTTCCCCCCAGGTCAGCCAGCAGGGTATCACCTTGACGGTTCAGCGTGCCGCCGCGGTTCCAGAACAGCGCGCTCTCGACCACCAGTTTCACTGGGGAAGCGGGCTCGTTCAGGGGCGTCACCAGGATAACCAGGTCGTCGCCGTCATGCGCGGTTTCGATCCGTGCCGCCAGCTGCTCCCATTCGAGGTCCAAGCGGGTGTAGCTGCCGTCCCAGGCGTGAGGACCGGGACGAACCTGCTCGACCCCACGCCCGCGCCTGCCGATCAGGGTTTCGGCCAGGTACTGCTCCTCCAGCCAGTAGTGTTGCTTGAACGCTAGGTTGACGGCGAAGCCTTCCGGGAGCAACACCTGAGACAGCACGCTGCGGGTGTTCCAGCTGTTCCAGCCGCTGATCAGGCGTTGACGAATCTGTTCATACTGAGGTGAGTCGTCTCCCGGCATATGAATCTCCTCACCGGTTGTTGAGGTCACTGCAAGGGCAATCGTGATCCAGGCGAATAGAAGTTGTTTCAGGTAATGCATTGCGTTGGCTTTACAGTTTAAGGCCGGCCGGCTACTCCGGACGATTTCTGCAGGCGGTTTACTGCAGGCGACTTACTGCAGACGATATCGGCAGAATTGCTCCGGATCGCCGTCTTCCGGCGTGAAGGGCCGCAACCGTATCTGGTAGCTGTAGGCCGCCACCTGCAGCTGGTATTGCTCGTGCGGCCGCGCGCCCCAGCTGTTATCGCCGCCGACACCCATCTGCCCCCGATCGAGATTCAGGCAGACCAGGTCGCGCGGCTTAATGTGATACGTATGGCGCTGCTGTTTTTCCGGACCGGGATCGAAATCGGCGGTCAGGTTGTGCAGAGCGTTGAAGCCGATCAACGGCATTCCCGCCACCAGGAGACCGGTTCCCCGGCCGTCCGTCAAGGCCGCCCAGCGTACATCGGTGCGATAGCCGTTTTCCTGCGGACGGATGTAGGGGTGATACATGGCGCCGACAGGCATTTCCCAGAGACCGACTGCGGCGCTGGTTTGACGATCGCAGTAATTCTCGTGGGGGCCGCGTCCGAGCCACTTAACCAGGTTGAATTCACCCGGCAGAATCATCTGCGTTCCCTGACGCGGCATTTCCGGGAGATAACCGGCGCAAAGGGTGGGCGTAAAGGTGCTGGTCAGGGTCAGGTCGCCGCTGCGATAGATCCGATAGCACATTTCGTAGTTGATGCCCCCCTCGAGGAGATCGAAACTGAAGCGTACTTCCACCGTGCCGTTATCCTGCTCTGTCCAGGTCGCGTTCCGCAGGGTGCGTCCCGCGGCCGCATCACGCCAGACGCCGCAGCGCTCCGGCATGCCGTTGCCGAAGTCGTTGTCGGTGGGTGCACGCCAGAAATCAGGCGCTGGACCGCTGCGGACGAACTTCCGTCCCGCGTACAGCCAGGAAACCAGCTCGCCGCTAGTCGTGTCGAAAGTGATCCGGAAATCGTCGCCCCCTATCTCCAGTTGCTTCTCCCCCGCCAGCAGGATGAGATCGGACCGGTTCGCCGGCGGAGCCGGTTCCGGCGGTATCGCGGCCGTCGTCAACGGGAACTGGAACCAGGCGGCGACATGATCCGGCGGCAGCAGCGGTGCCGGCTCGATGCGGATGAACTCCAGCTCCAGGAAATACTCGCGGCCCGGTTCCGGCTTTATCACGGGAAGCGGCAGCTCGATCGCCGTCTCGGCGTGCGGCGCCAGTCCGGGCAGCTCGGAATCACCCGCCGCCAGCTGGTGGCCGTCCCCCTGCAGACGCCACTGCAGCCGGAACTCGTTCAGGTCGGTGAAGTCGTAATCGTTGCGGATGTGGATGCGACCGGTCACCGCCGAGTCCGCCTCGGCTTTCAAATACTGGTAGACCTTGCCCACCTCCAGCAGATGGGGATGAATCTCGCGGTCCGGCAGAATCAGGCCGTTGATGCAGAAATTGGCGTCGCTGGGAGTATCGGGGGGGCCGTAATCACCGCCGTAAGCGAAGTACTCCTCCCCTGCGTCATTGCGGGCCAGCAGGCCCTGGTCAACCCAATCCCAGATGAAACCGCCCTGCAGCTGGGGATGGCTGTCGATGACATCCCAGTAGTCCTGCAGGTTGCCGACGCTGTTGCCCATAGCGTGCGCGTATTCGCACATGATCAGCGGCCGGGATCGCTCTTTCTCCGCATACCACTGCAGGTGGCCGATACCGGCATACATCGGGCAGTAGATGTCGGTGTGAGCACGCCTCCAGGCACGTTCGTACTGCACGGGCCGGGATGTATCACGTTGTTTGATCCAGGCGTAGTTGTTCTCGAAATTGGCGCCGTCACCCCCCTCGTTGCCCAACGACCAGATGATCACGCAGGGATGATTCTTGTCTCGCTCGACCATACTGACGGTGCGGTCCAGGTGCGCTTCCCGCCAGTCCGGGTTTTCCGCCAGCGTGAATTCCGGATCGTAGCCCATGCCGTGTGACTCGATATTCGCCTCATCGACGACATAGAGCCCGTACTGATCGCACAATTCGTACCAGCGTGATACATTCGGATAATGGCTGGTGCGCACCGCGTTGATGTTGAAGCGTTTCATCAGCTCGATGTCCTTCAACATCAGTTCCTCGCTGACAACGCGTCCCGTCGCCGGCTCATGTTCGTGCCGGTTGACGCCCTTGAGCGCGACCGCGATCCCGTTGACCAGCAGCTGCCCCTCCCTGATCTCCACCCGCCGGAAACCGACCCGGGAGGTCGCGACCTGCGACACCGCGCCGTTTTCAGCGACCAACGTCAACAGCAGCGTGTAGAGATAGGGGCGTTCCGCGCTCCACGGGTGCGGATGTGATACACCGTGCTCCAGGTCCACGGTGGTCACGGCTCCCGCTTCCACCGGCGTCACCGCCGCCGTTTGCTCAACCATCGCCCTGCCCGCCTGGTCCAGCAGCTCCAGCTGCAGGCGACAATTGTCGGTCGCGGCGGGGAGATGGTTCTGCAGGCTGATCTCCACGCTTAGGGCGCCTTCCCGGCAGGTTTCGTCCAGCTCCGCCTTGACGTAGAAATCCTGAATCCGGAGCGAGGGGGTCGCGTACAGATAGACATCCCGCTCGATACCGCTGATCTTCCAGTAATCCTGTCCTTCCAGGTAGGCGCCGTCGCTCCAGCGGTATACCTCCAGGGCCAGCGTGTTGCCGCCGGGACGCAGGTAACCGGTGATGTTGAACTCCGCCGGCGTCTTGCTGTCCTGACTGTAGCCGACTTCCCGTCCGTTTACCCAGACATACATGGCGGATTTCACTCCTCCGAAATGGAGGAAAATCTGACGGTCGCGCCACTGTTCAGGAATCCGGAAAGTAGTCCTGTAGGAGCCGACCGGATTGTAGTCAGGCGGTATGCGGGGCGGATCGGCTGGAAACGGGTAGGTGATGTTAGTGTAGATCGGCACGCCGTAATCCTGTACTTCCCAGTTGCCGGGAACCTGGATTTCATCCCAATCCTCGACCTGGTAGTCGTCACGCTGGAAACCGCACGGACGGTCCGCCGGCTTGCGAACCCAGTTGAAGCGCCAGGTGCCATTCAGGCTCTGGTGCCAGGGGGATTGCAGCGGATCGTTGGTCAGAGCGGTTTCCCGGTTCGTGAAGCAGTGGAAATACGCCCGCGCCGGTTCGCGGTTGCGGGCAAAGACGGCGGGATTCTCCCAGTCGTTCATCGTCGTTTCCGTTTCATTGATGATTTGGGTGCGGCCGATCGCAGCGCCGGTTAACAGGACCGTAGCGGCAACGAATAGAAACAGGATCATGCCGGTCCCTGTTCTCACCCGTAAACCAGGACGGTGGTGGGATTTCGTATCACGTCGCATCGTTATTCCCTCCGGTCAGGTCAAGGTCGCATGTATTTGCTCATGACATTCGCTACAGCATGTAAAGTGCGCAGCGGCACTTTGTATCACGAACGATAACGCCCGTCTTACGCACAACACCGGCAACGGATGACGGCACACTCAAAGTTGTAGAAGAAACTGTCCAGTGGTCGCTGTAAGTTATAGTATTTTTCGAAATAATTGACAGAATCACCCAGTCGATTATAGGGAATACTATTAACCGTCGCCCGAAAGACTGTTTTCAAACGGACATTCAAATCGAGCGACGGCATCATGCAGGCTGAATTTTCGGAAGTGAAAGTGGTGACCGCAATTCCCGCTGCAACGACGGCGTTGCCGCGACATTCCGTTGCCGGATCATCAACGAAAGGATATGAAATGTATCACCAGGGACATCATACCGGATCGGTTGTATCACGTTTATTCAAAACGGCGGGCGTCCTGTTGCTGCTGCTGGGATCGGTGCCCGCGGCAACAGGTCAACCGGTCGACTCCCTGCGGGTACTGTGGCTGGGCAACAGCTACACCTACAGCAACGATCTCCCGCAACTGACCGCCGACCTGGCGGCCGCGGCGTCAAAAACGCTGATCAATGACAGTAACACACCGGGCGGCTACACTCTGGCGGGACACAGCACCAACGCCACCACGCTGGGTTTGATCGCCCAGGGCGGTTGGGATTATGTCGTACTGCAGGAGCAGAGCCAGATTCCCACCATCCCCTACTGGCGGGAGCACAGCATGTATCCCGCCGCGCGGTTGCTGGACAGCCTGATCGTGCAGAACGGCGCCGCAACCATGTTCTTCATGACCTGGGGGCGGGAGTTCGGCGGTCAGCAGTGTATCGACGACTACTGCAGCCCCGATTTCGTCGACTTCTTCCATATGCAGGATTCCCTCGCCAGCGCCTATCGCCGGATCGCGGAGGAACTGGAGGCCGGACTATCGCCGGTGGGTGAAGGCTGGGCGCTGGCACGGCAGACGAATCCCCTGGCGGACCTCTGGTCCGGGGATCACAGCCACCCCTCCCTGGAAGGATCCTACCTGGCCGCCTGTGTTTTCTATTATGTGTTGTTCGGCGAGAGTCCGGTCGGCCTCGGTTATACCGGCGGTCTGTCGCAGCAGCTGGCTGAATTCTACCAGCAGATTGCCGCCGGGCTGCTGGAAGCGGTTGTCCGGGACAGCGCGCCGCCGCCCGACTTCAGCCTGCCGGAGATCCGCCCCAACCCGTTCAATCCGGTGACGACTATCCGGTTCCGGCTGCCCGCTTCGGCTCCGGTCAGACTGGCAGTTTACAATCTCCGGGGACAGCTGGTGAGGCTTCTGGCGGACCGCAGCCTGCCCGCCGGCTGGCAGGAAGTGCGATTTGACGGTAGCGGACTGCCGGGCGGAGTTTATTTCTGCGACCTGCGGGTCGGCAACCGGCAGCTGTCCCGGCGGATGCTCCTGTTGAAGTGAGATCCCGATCCCAAAAAAAGCGGCTCCGCCGCAACGGAACCGCTTAAGGGGGTAAGTAAAAGAAATGAAGGAAATATCTTACTTCAGCAGAACCAGTCTAGTGGCGTGACTGGACGTGGCAGTCTGAAGCTGAGCGATGTAGATACCGCTCGGCAGGCCGTTGGCGGTGAAGGTGTACTGGTGTTCACCGGCGGAGAGATCGCCGTCGACCAGGGTATTGACAAGCTGACCGGCCAGATTATAGACCCGGAGGGTAGCCGGACCGGGCTCGGTCAACGTGAAATGCACATTGGTGCTGGGGTTGAACGGATTGGGATAGGCGCCCAGTTCGACCTGCTCCGGCACGACCATGTCGGTCAGAGTGCCGTCGCCGATGCAGATGGTGCCGAAGACATACTCTTCGCCGACGCCGTCATCCTCGAAAGAACCGCCGAAGGCCAGGAAGTCGAAGCAGAGCGTGTCGTTGACGACTTCAACCAGTTCGGTAATCGTACTGATGGCCAGCTCGTAGTCGGGCGCAACGTCCGGATCATAGTAACGACCGCCATTCAGAATCGGTATTTCTGTACCGAAGGCCATGAACGGAAGCGCGGGGATACCGCTGAATTCGCAAACCTTGTGGACATTGTCCCAACCGGAGACACCGGCGATGATGTCATAACCGCCATCCTGATCGAAATCAAAGGCGATACCCATCGACTCGCTGTTCATCAGATCGGGGTAGTCAATACCGCCGTTGTCGAGCAGCCATTGCGGCGAGTTGCCGTCAGTACCGTTGCCATCGACGTCACCGGCGATACCATAAGCATCGAGACCAACCTGCAGGACGTCGTCTTCCAGGCTCAGGTAGAAGACCACCCGCTCGATTTCCCAACCGGAAACAGCGCCAGGCGGAGCATAGAGAGGCATGCCCACGTCACCGACGAGGTCACTGACTTCCTCAGTGGGATAACCGGCGAAATCGGTAGGAACATCACCTGTGAAGAGCAAGGCGGTGGCATTAGCGATCAGACTGGTGCTAAGCATCAGGATCGTGGCGAGTAGAATTAGTTCGAAATACTTTTTCATGATTCTCTTCCTTCTAAGTAAATGAGTAGTGTAATCAGACTGTAGACACATCATTCCACAGCTTTATCAATCGTTGATACCTTAAATGGCTGGACCGTGTAATCCGCCTGCAGCCAGAATGCAGACTGCAGGTAGCCTATATACAGGTAGATAAATCCACCCGTCATCAGTTAAATATCTTGTCAGTAATACTGTGCAATCAGTTAGCGCCTTTGCTGCGCTTGCCTCTTAATTTGCAAAAGCTGTGCCAACTCTTGAGATTACCGGAGAATTTAATTATTGTTTTCTGTAATGTTATTATTTTTGTCCTTAAGCAAGTATTAGGACATATACTCTGTTCATGATGTGAACACTATGTGCACAGGAGTCAACACCGATCAGGTCCGGGCATACCCCGACGTCACCCTGCGTCATCTGGATTTCAGGCAATAATCGCGAGCATTTCAAATCGCGAGTAAAAAACGGTCCCGCCGTGACGGGACCGTTCGCTGTGGATCTGCTTAAGAAGGAGTGGTTATTTCAACAGGACCAGCCTGGTGGCGTGGCTGGAATTAGTTGTCTTGAGTTGAGCGACGTAGATGCCGCTTGGCAGACCTTCAGCGCTGAAGGTATACTGATGCTCACCGGCGGCGAGGTTGTTGTCGACCAGGGTGTTAACCAGCTGGCCGGTCAGGTTGTAGACATTCAGGGTCACCGAGCCAGCTTCAGTCAGGCTGAAACCGACAGTGGTGTTCGGGTTGAAGGGATTGGGATAGGCGGTCAGTTCGATCCGCTCCGGCACGACCATGTTGGTCAGAGTGCCGTCACCGATGCAGATGGTGCCGGGTACAAACTCTTCGCCGACGCCGTCATCCTCGAAGGAACCGCCGAACGCCAGGAAATCGAAGCAAACCGTATCGCCGGAGACATCAGTCAGACGGGTGAGAGTCGCGATCGTCAACTCGTAGTCGGGAGCTTCCGTCGGATCGTAGAAACGACCGCCGTTGCATTCAGGCACTTCCGTACCGAAGGCCATGAACGGGAGCGCGGGGATGCCGCTGAATTCGCAGACCCTGTGGACCTCGTCCCAAGCGGAAACACCGGCGACGTAGTCATAAGCGCCGTCCTGATCGAAATCAAAGGCGATACCCATCGACTCGCTGTTCTGCAGGTTGGGGTAATCGATACCGCCGTTGTCGAGCAGCCACTGTGGGGTGTTGCCGTCGGTACCGTTGCCGTCGACGTCGCCGGCGATGCCATAAGCGTCGAGACCAACCTGCAGGGCATTGTCTTCCAGGCTCAGATAAAAGACCACATTAAGAATCTCCCAACCGGAAACGACATCAGGCGGGGCGTAAAGAGGCATGCCCACATCGCCCAGCGGATCCGGGACCGTCTCGGTGGGATATCCGGCGAAATCGGCAGGAACATCCCCCGTAAATGGGATGAGAGCGGCGCTGGCGACCAGGGCGGTGCCCATTGTCAACGCCAGGATTAAGAGAACCGGTTTAAAAAGCTTCTTCATAATTTCTCTCCTAAAGATTTATGAGTAGAGTAACCAGGCTGCGGACACAACAGCCGCAGCTATTTCCAAAACACAGAATCACAAAAAGATTTGACCGTGTAATGCCGTTTTGAACCCAATGGAACATTGGCGCAATGGAATATTGCGTAATGGACCATTAATGGTTCATAATGGATTTGGAATGCTGCCAGGGTCAGCATTCCAACCACCCGCAGGGAGTTAATCCGTCAGGTAACAGTTCGCAATCGATAAGTATTCAATATTGCCGTGTAGTCAGTGGCGCCAGTGCAACGCCGAACAACATTTTGCAAAAGGCATGCCAGTTGCAATAATCGACTATATTCAATGATATTTTTCTTACGAATAAATCTTTTTCATATGTTGAGTTCGGAGTGTGTCCGCTGATTCTATTGTGTACACTTGCTGCACAAAAACCAGCAGCCAGGGTGGATTGCGGTGAACATGTCCCTGGTGGTTGTGCGATCGAGGGCAAAAAAAAGCGGCTCCGCCGCAACGGAACCGCTTCAAGGGGGTAAGTAAAAGAAATGAAGGTAATATTTTACTTCAGCAGAATCAGTCTTGTGGCGTGACTGGAATTGTCAGTCTGAAGCTGAGCGATGTAGATTCCGCTCGGCAGGCCGTCAGCGGTGAAGGTGAACTGATGCTCACCGATGTTGAGGTCGCTGTCGACCAGAGTGCTGACCAGCTGACCAGTCAGGTTGTAGACATTCAGGCTTACTGGACCGGCTTCGGTCAGCGTGAAGCGCACGTTGGTGCTGGGGTTGAACGGATTGGGATACGCCGTCAGCTCGATCTGCTCCGGAACCGGCATAGCGGTCAGGGTGCCGTCACCGATGCAGATGGTGCCGAAGACATATTCCTCACCAACGCCGTCATCCTCGAAGGAACCGCCGAAGGCCAGGAAGTCGAAGCAGAGCGTGTCGTTGCTGACAACGGCCAGCTGCTGAATCATGTCAATCGTCAGCTCGTAATCGGGCGATTCCGGCAGCGGATTGTAGAAGCGGCCGCCGTTAAACATCGCCAGCTCGGTGCCGAAGGCCATGAACGGAAGTGCGGGGATGCCGCTGAACTGGCAAACCTTGTGGACATCATCCCAGCCGGAGACACCGGCGATGATGTCATAACCGCCATCCTGATCAAAATCAAAGGCAATACCCATGGACTCGCTGCTCTGCAGGTTGGGGTAATCGATACCGCCGTTGTCGAGCAACCACTGTGGGGTGTTGCCGTCAATATTGTTGCCATCAACGTCGCCCGCGAGGCCGTAAGCATCGAGTCCAACCTGCAGGATATCGGCATCCAGACTCAGGTAGAAGACCACCCGCTCAATTTCCCAACCGGAAACGGCGCCAGGCGGAGCGTAAAGCGGCATACCCACGTCACCGACGAGGTCAGCGACTTCTTCAGTTGGATATCCGGCGAAATCAACCGGAACGTTGCCCGTAAAGGGCAGTGTGGTGGCACTGGCAATTAGTGCTGTGCTGAGCATCAGCGCCAGCGATAACAAAACCAGCTCGGAATACTTCTTCATAATTCTCTCCTTCTTATGAATGAGTAAGTGTAATCAGGCTGCAGACACAACATCCCACAGCTATTTCCTACAACACAGAATCGCATTAGGCAAGACCGTGTAACCAGTTCGCTTAAGGCCAGACCGTGCTACCAGCCTACAGGCAGTTAACCCGCTTGGCAAAAGTCAGATATTTTGGCAGTAATACTGTGTAATCAGTTCGCTTAAGGCTAGACCGTGCAACCAGCCTACAGGTAGTTAACCCGCTTGGCAAAAGTTTGATATTTTGGCAGTAATACTGTGTAATCAGTTGCGCTTGTGCAGCGCTACCGAATTATTGTGCAAATGACATGCCAGTTTTGAGAAATCGATAAATGCTAACTTATAATTTTGGAGGGTAATGTATTATTTGCATTATAAAGCCAGCCGTTTAAGTGCCCTGTTCATAACGTGCACACTTCCTGCACACAGACTGGTTGTAGCAGGATCATCAACGAACCTGACGGTGATGCAACCTGGGGCAGCGGACCGAAATGCCAACCGGCGCTTACAATTCGCACTCTTGCCGCCGCAGCGACGCGGAATCAGTCATGTGCAGATTCTGTACACACCTCCACCAATATCTACAGTCGCCCTGGTCGATATTCTCATTCCCTCAGATATACCGCCGTAACACGGAAGAAGGCGCGCGCCACCGGAGTACTGAGAGTGTAGGTCGTCGCCGTAGTCGAGTCGAGATACATCCACAGCTGGGGATAAGGTTCGCCCGCCTGGTAGATGTTGTAGTGATCGACTCCCGGCAGCGCGTTCCAGCTCAGGCGATAGCCCTGCTCGAACTCTTCCAGCCGTTCGATGGTCAGCACCAGCTCCTGGATCTGCGGAAAGGTGCAGGGCGGTTCATAGCCCATGAGCGGGAAAGCGTCCAGGGCGGTGTGATCGATGATTTCCAGTACGCCGCGTAAGCCGGGGCCCTTGCCATCTTTAACCGCGAGTCCGTAGGGATTTTGCGATTCGAAAAGCAGACAGTAGTTGAGTTGGTCGACACCGGGTCCCGGCAGGCCACCGCTGTATTCCGGTTCCAGATCGATGAAACACTCGGCGGTCTTACCCGGAGCGTTGACAGCCATCAGGCGATGCAGGGCGTCATTGTACTCCAGTCCGCCACCGCCGAAGACATCGCCCTCGTGCCAGGGCACCGGAATCGGTCCCTGCAGCAACCAGGGATTTGCCGGATTGCTGATGTCAAACTCGTAGAAGACGGTGCCCAGGCTTTCGCACATCGCCCAGAGGTGGTGATTCTCACCATCGATCGCCAGACCGGTGACCTGGAAGTCAGGGATACCGAGTGACGCGGGATCAAAGGGGCCGCTGAGTGGGTTGCCCCAGAGATCTGTCTGCAGCAGGAGTTGCCCCGGATTGCTTCCCCACCAGAAGGATTTCTCCCAGACGGTCGGACCGCGGTCGTCGACTGCGACCGCCACCACATGTTCCAGCGGCAGTAAGCCGGTGTAGTACACGAAACCAGGCTGGAAGGGTATGCCGTCATCCTCCATGCAGTTGCAGATGAGAGCGTAACCGGACATACCGTTAGCCATGGTGAGCGCCGCCACGATGTTGCCGGCGATGTCGTCCGGACACCAGATGTAGGGTGGATTGGGCAGGTCGGGACTCTGGCAGAGACACCAGTCCACTTTCACCATATCCCACACCTCGCTGACTTCGTGCGGGTCGAAAACCTGTGGATGCCAGGTGCCGCGATAAGCACAGGCATCGGCTGGCGGCGCTGTCGAACCATCGGCGTAAACACGCTGGGTGTAGATGTTGCAGCCTCCATCGGGGAGACCATCCCGGTTGTCGCACCAGGTCGCCCAGGCGCCGCCATTGTCATCGCTGGTGACGCTGCCGTAAAAAGTACCTCCGGAGAGATCATTGCTGAGCGGCACACCGTTGGTGGGCCAGAGAATATTGCCGTCCGCGTCGACCCGCTGGCCGTACAGGAAGCCGGCCGGCGCATCGCGCTGATCGCCCCAGATGATCACCGCCCCGCCGGCGGCATCGGTCGTCATCCAGGGATTGTTGAAGGCGGCGATGCCCTGGTGATCATCCTCGATGCAGATCGGCCTGCCATCCGGCCAGGCGGGCCACATGCAGATTGAGCTGGTATCCACTTTCATGGCGTAGACATCAGCGATGGTGGTCGGATCGCGATAGTCAATCCAGCTGATGATCGCCTGCCCCGGCTGGCTGGCGATGATGCAGGGCGTCGTCTGCATACCGGTCTCCAGGCAGATAGCGCTTTCCCAGGCGAAGGTCCCGTTACGACGGATACGGGCCACATGAATGTTGCCGGTATCGGTCGGCAGGTCGCTTCCCATGGCGATGAACAGGCCGCCGTATCCGTCCGAAGCCGGTTTCTGGAAGCGCTGGTCATTCGGCAGGGGAATATCAACTGCCGTTACATTGCCGTCGATATCGACATGGGCAGCGCCGATATCCCTGCCGCTGGGTGTCGCGGTTTCAGTCTCCCAGGCCACCCAGGCGCCTCCGTCACCGTCGGAGA
>CAZFEC010000016.1:0-5982 GCA_964517435.1 uncultured Bacteroidia bacterium
TGTACCAACAGAATCCTATCATTCAAAGTGGTCCGGTTTTCGGGAGGAAGGTCAGCTTCAGGGGCGGGAATGACGTAGAAAGAAGCAAAATTATTTCGCTGTTGTTAAAGTCCCCTTATAAAAAAGGAGTTCATCGCGGATTTCCGGGGTGATAGACAGACCCTCTGCACAAGCGCCCCAGGGTAAAAACCCGGGGCAATGGAGGCCGTTTTATCAGCAATGCCATATTCAAACGTACCCGTGTATCAGCCGGCATCACCCCGAAATTCCGAAATGAATCAGAAAAGGGCGCCCTGAAACTCAGGACGCCCTTTGATCTCCAAAATCGTATCAAACAAAAGGGCGGGTCCTAGACCCGCCCCTACAAATTGGTTGTCTTGATTTGTTACTTAACCAGCAACATCCGCTGCGTCTTGCTGAAGTCATCCACAGTCAGACGGTAGAAGTAGATGCCGCTGGGCAGATCGCTGCCGTCGAACTGCAGGCTGTGCGTGCCGGCGCTCTGCGGACCATCCACCAGCGTGGAGACTGTCTCACCGGTGATGTTGTAGACCAGCAGATCGACTTCGGCCGGTAAGGCCAGGTCATAGGTGATCGTGGTGACCGGGTTGAACGGGTTGGGATAGTTGGGATGCAGCATGACCCGTTGCGGGGTTGTCGTTTCAGCGACATCGTCGAACGACAGGCAGTAAGCCAGGTCATAGCCGTAGACTTCCCAGGGCGCACCCAACGTGCTCAGGGCCGACATCTCATCGGTACCGTAGGCGCTCATCCAGAGGAACCAGCATTCGCCACTCGTCTGAACGGCGATCCAACCTTCCTCGATGTAGTACCGGTCCTCCAGGGGCAGGTAGAAGAGATAAAGCGGATATCCGGCGTACGCATCACCAGTCGGGTCCGGTGAGACTTCCGCCCAGAAGCTGGCCAGCTCAGCGCCCGGCATCGCACCATCCTCGTAGAAATAGATGTCGAAGCCCATCGGATCTTCGGAGCATTCGAACCAACCGTCGTCATAAACCAGGCTCAAGCCCCAAAGCTCTACACCGGTGACCTCACCCGCCTGGCCAAACCGGTCGGCACGCAGGTAGTCGATATCATCGCCGTTGGTGTGGCTGGTGCCGGCACTCCAGGGATCATCGGGGCCGTGGACCTCCTGGCAGGGCAGGTAGACATAGGGTTCGCCCTCGTAGATCTCGAGGACATAGTTGCCCATTTCGCTAGCGCTGTAGCCGTCCACCGCCACGACATAAGTGCCGGGATCGAGTTCCATGACGATCTCGGAGGGCGGATAGGGAGCGCCTGATTCCGGACATTCCGGACCGTCGTCGTTGTAGGCCAGCTGGGTTACGCAGTCATCCGCCAGCAGGTACATGTAGGTGTCATAGTCCGTCACTGCATCGCACAGTTCCATAATCACCAGAGCTCTTGCAGTCACGGTGAACTGGTGCCACTCGTCGGGCGAGCCGTTACCGTATGTGTCCATGTTGTCGGCGGTGGTGCCAGTGTAGGTGTAGGGGAGTGCATCGGCGATAAAGGGATCGCTGCAGGTATCGCCTTCATCGGTTTCGAAAGGTTCCGCCCAGATATCCAGCTGGTAGGCGCCGGAGTTGCTGCTGAAACCATCGACGCCGAAGACATAGGTGCCGGGCTGCAGGATGGTGATGATTTCCGACACCAGCGGCTGCTCTGCACAGGCGTCATCGTTGGAAGCCAGCTCCGTGGTGCAGGCATCATCCATCAGGTAGACATAAGAGTCGTAGTCCGTACCGCCGCCGCAAAGGGTCATGTAGACCAGAGACTCGACGGCGATGTCGAACTGATGCCATTCGTCGGGTGCGGGATTGCCGTAGGTGTCGACGTTGTCGACGGTGGTGCCGAAGAACTGGTACGGCAGCGCGTCGACGTAAAGCGGATCGTCGCAGGAATCACCCTCTTCCGTTTCGAAGGGCTCCGCAGTCAGAAAGCCGACAAATGGCAGACCGCAATCCCAGTCGGAAAACACGCTGGGACCTACCCAGAAAGTGTACTCGCCGGGCATGAGGATGGTTTCGATCGAAATCGGAGTGCAGGGATTGGTAGCGTTGTTGCCGACGATTACGGCCGGGCTGCTGCAGTCGCCATGGTCCACAAAGAAGATCTGCAGCGGGAATTCCGCTTCAGCTTCCGCG
Organism: uncultured Bacteroidia bacterium; assembly: GCA_964517435.1. Taxonomy (GTDB): domain Bacteria; phylum CAIWAD01; class CAIWAD01; order BS150m-G50; family BS150m-G50; genus BS150m-G50. The sequence goes on from CAZFEC010000016.1 coordinate 2,169, forward strand.
TACACCGTGCTGGTTTCTTCGATGGTGAAGATGAACCAGTCGGTGTCACGGTAATTATTCCCCTCGAACATGTAGGTGCCGCTGGTACCGCAGATGTACTCATCAATGCCGATCACGCCGAAGGGGTAGCCATCGGAGTTGCAGCCGCCGTTGGTGACGTCGACATACTCGTCGTAGCAATCCTCTTCATTCTCAGGAATACCCTCGGGCGGACATTCGACAATGCAGTCATCAATCTGGGTGATGTCCAGTATGTAGTTGCCCGCATCGCCGTAATAACCGTCGATGATGATGTAGTAAGTGTTGCCGCCGGTCAGTTCGAGACCGAACAGCTCGCTGACATAGCCGGGGCAGGCATCGTCATTACAGGCGTAGTAGTTGCCCGGCGTGACCTCGTTCTCATAGACGTAGAGCTTGGTGTCGTAGTCGGACCCGTTGCAGAGGGTGATGTAGACGGTGATGTCGCTCGTCGGTTCGTAATAGTAGCAGACATCGGGTGAGGTGGAACCTTCGTACGGGCAGACCTCATCATAGTCATCGGTGTAACCGACGGTGGTGCCGGTGTCGTTGTAGGGGAGGGAGTCGACGAGGGTCGCCTCTGCGACGGTGTCTCCACCCTGACGGTCGGCGGGTGCTTCATGAACCGGCAGTCCGTGGAGTTCGCGCGCCGCTTTGTACAGATCCGCCGGCACCGGCAGACCCTGTTCCTTCAGGGCGACGATTCTGGCTTCGATATCCGCAAGTTCAACACTTGCAGCGGTGGTCGGGCCGCTCACCGGATCCGCCTTGGCAGCTTGATCCAGCTGTGGTTTGACCACGGCCTGGGTCGGGTTGGCGATCCCGGCGGAACCGGCAGCCCAGACAGGCAGTGTGATACAAAGTGCGAATAAAAGCGTGATGAATTTCTTCATAGCACATTCCTTCCATTACCTATTGAGGGTGTGTGAGTATTTCCAGTGCCCGTGTAGTACACAGACACAACCATTTTTATTGTTGGGGAGTTACTCCAGGGAGATAGATAGCGGGCTGTCAGTGTAGATGGAACCGTTTTCATCGTTGCTACGACCCTTTACCAAGGGTATTGGCCCAAGCTCACAGCAATAAATGCCAATTATTCCGAAAGACGCAAAGGATTTCCACTCGCACAGCAATAAAGCGCACAGAAAATAAACCGACATGCAAGGAATAACGAATACTTGTTTATACCGTGGCGGGAGGTGTGATACAAGCGACGAATGACGATTGATGTCAAGGAGGGGTGAAAAAAAGGGCGGCCGCCGGCCGCCCCCACATGTTTCTTCTGTATTTTGTCTTCCGACTACTTCACCAGCAACATCCTCTGCGTTTGAACGAATTCACCAGCGGTCAACCGCGCGAAGTAGATACCGCTGGGCAGGCTGCTGCCATTAAACTGCAGGCTGTGCAGACCGGCGGTTTGTGCGCCATCGACCAGCGTCGCTACGATCTCTCCGCCGATGTTGAAGACCTCCAGCTCGACCTGCCGGGGAGTAGCCAGCTCGTAGCTGATGGTGGTCACCGGGTTGAACGGGTTGGGATAACTGGCATGCAGCGTTACCTGGTGCGGTGTAGTCTGCTCGGTCACGGCTTCCCCAACGGCGAGACACCAGGCCAGATCATAGTCGTAGCTGGCCCAGGTGCCGCCGGCTTCGCTGATGGCGGAGATCCCGTCGACATCGGGCGTACTCATCCACAGGAACCAGCACTCGCTGTAACTCTGTACGCTGAACCAGCCTCCGAACAGCTCGATCGGTTCCGGCAGCGGGAAATAGATCTCGTAGAGCGGGAATTCGGCATAGATGTCGCCTGTCGCCACCGGCGTGGCGTCATACTGATGCGTACAGACCAGGTCGCCCGGCAGATCACCATCCTCGTAGAAGGAGACGGTGAAGTCCATCGGATCCTCCACGCAATCGTGCCAGGCGCCGTCATTGAAAAGGCTGAGACCCATCACGGCAACACCGACGATGGGCTCGGCGGCTTCACCGAAGCGGTCGGCCCGCAGGTAATCGATATCGTCTCCGTTGTTATGGCTGGTACCGGCGCTCCAATCCTCGTCCGGAGTGTGGGGCGGGAACTGGCAGGTACCGTATAACGGCGGTTCCCACACGTAGATATCCACCCCGTAGTTGCCCGCCTCGACATCATACCCCTCTACACAGAGCACATAACTGCCCGGCTCCAGGTCGACTTCGAGCTGGGAGGGGGGATAGGGAGCGGGGCTTTCCGGACACTCGGCGCCGTCATCGTTGGCGGCCACCACCGTGACACAATCGTCGGTGAGCAGATGAATGTAGGTGTCGTAGTCGGTGGTCTCATTGCAGAGATCAATGATAACTATACTGGCTTCGTCAAGGGTAAACGCGTGCCATTCATCCGGACCGGCATTACCGTAGGTGTCGGTGTTGTCGGCGGTGGTGCCGATATACTGGTAGGGAAGTTCCACACAGTTGAAGGGATCGTCGCAGCTGTCCCCGCCTCCCAGCGCCGTGATATCCAGCACATAGTTACCGGCCTCGGTGTCGTAGCCGTCGATCACGATGAAGTAGGTGTTTCCGCCGGTTATGCTCAGTCCGAGCAGCTCGCTGACATAGCCGGGACACTCGTCGTCGTTGCAGGCGAACGGCGCCCCGGGGGTGACCTCGTTTTCGTAGAGGTACAGCTTGGTATCGTATTCGGATCCGTTGCAGAGGGTGATGTCGATGTCCTCATCCACCGCCGGCGTGTAACTGTAGACGACATCCGGCGCGGTGGAGCCCTCGTAGGGGCATACTTCGTCGTAGTCATCGTTGAAGCCCATGGTAGTGCCGGTGTCGTTGAAGGGTAGCGCGTCGATCACGGTTGCGTCATCTACTGTATCGCCGCCCTGGCGTCCCGCCTGGAAGATGTCATTCTGTGCGCTGAGGCTGGTGGTATTCCACCCGGTGGCCGGGGCTGACCGCTTCGGTGTGGCTGCCCACGCCGCCGCAACCATCAGCATTGACAATGAAAGTATGGCGAACTTTTTCATGGCTCTTCCTTTCGATATACAAAGGGTATTTGGGAATCTGTTATGTGTCTGTCTGAAGGCAGCGCGGCCATGGTCGCTGGCCTGACCCGCGATATGGCAAGTGTGGTTTTGCAGATGTGAATTGACCCCATTCATCAGAACCTTGCTTCAAAGCTGAACCGCCGGTTCTGTCACTAGTCCCAATCTAGGGTTCTGCATGCATAAGTTACAACACATTTAGTGAATTTGGGGGGCGGGTGATACAAGTGACGAATGCGTCTGCTCTAGTGTGTGGGCGGTGGAATGCTATTTACGATTTGGAATGACAATGTCAATTGCAGTTCAAATGGCATTGTGAAGATTGGCAGTACACGACAATAAAAAAGGGCGACCACGTTGGGCCGCCCTTAATAGTTTTCTTTAATATCTGACGAACATCCAGCGAAGCTGGTGTTCGTCCAACTTGTCAAGTGATTGCGTCAGCAATTACTTGACAAGCAGCATCCGCTGCGTCTGGCTGAACTCACCAGTAGTCAGTCTGTAGAAGTACACGCCACTCGGCAGGTGCTGCGCGTCGAACTGCAGGCTGTGCAGACCGGCGGCCTGCGAGCCGTCGACCAGAGTCGCCACCCGCTCACCGGCGGTGTTGAAAACAACCAGTTCAACCGGCTGGGCGGTCACCAGGTCGTAGCTGATGGTAGTCACCGGGTTGAAGGGATTGGGATGGTTGTCATGCAGGACCACGGAAACGGGGTTGCCGATCGGCGCCACACCTTCGCCAAGTGTCAGCTGATAGGCGAGATCGTA
>CAZFEC010000016.1:6082-53839 GCA_964517435.1 uncultured Bacteroidia bacterium
GGTTGCCGATCGGCGCCACACCTTCGCCAAGTGTCAGCTGATAGGCGAGATCGTAGTCATAGGTTTCCCAGGCACCGCCGTCGGTGCTGAGGGCGGACCAGCCGTCAACCTCGTAAGCGCTCATCCAGAGGAACCAGCAGTTGCCGTAGGTCTGCATACCGACCCAACCCTCCACCAGATCAACCGACTCCGGCAGAACCAGGTCGAACTGATAAAGCGGATAACCGGCATAGGCGTCGCCGGTGGCAACCGGAGAACACTCGATGTCGAAATTCGCCAATTCAGCACCCGGCATACCGTCCGCTTCGTAGAACATGACATCGAAAGCCATCGGGTCTTCCGAGCACTCACTCCAGCCGTTGTCGTAAATCAGGCTGAGACCCCAGACGGTTACCTGAGTGATGGTACCGGCATTGCCGAAACGGTCAGCGCGCAGGTAATCGACATCGTCACCGTTAGTGTGGCTGGTGCCGGCGCTCCAGGAATCACCCGGAGTGTGGACGATCTGGTGGATGTCGTACTCGGCCGGATCCCCTTCGGTGATGCAAAGCTCGAAAGTACCCATCTCACCACCGTAACCGTCGCAGACGACATAGTATTCGTCAATCGGCATATCAACGATGGTCAGGAACGAACGGTAGGGATCACCCTGGGGGCTCTCGCAGGCATCGTCGTTGCAGCCCACCAGCTCGAGACTGGCGTTGTAGACATAGACTTTGCAGTCATACTGGGCGTTGCACATGTCGAACTCGAGGATGGCCTGATGATCGAGGAAGAAGGTGTAGACTACATCGGGGGAGTCGGAGCCTTCATAAGGGCAGACTTCGTCGTAATCATCGGCAAAATCAGCGCCGGTGTCATTGGAGACGCAGTCGCCGATTTCCATGGTGATCGCATCTTCGATGGTGTCGCCTTCGGGACGATCGGTGCGCTGGTTGCCCTGCGGTTTGTCGGCTGTCAGGATCGCCGGTTTCTCCGCCGCGGAACTGAGAGCGGCCTGGGGTGTCTGCGCGGTACCGGCCCAGGCGGTGGCGCTGATCAAAAGAGTCAAAACAAACGTGGAGAACTTCTTCATAGTTCATTCCTTCCGTAGTATGGGGGGTGAGTATTTGTGTGAGTGTCTGACAATATCAACCGATGAATCAATTACGTCGCTCCACATCAGCTATGCCCGGCGGGGGCAAAGCGGGACGCCCTTCCAAGCTGTGGCGGTTATCTGGCTGGACTGGCGCCTGGCATGAGCATGAATATGTCGATACGCCTACCAATTACAAAGGAATTCTTATCAATTGGGAAAATAGCGGTGGTGTATCAACTTACATTTGTGCCATACTGACGTTCGCAAGCGTCAACCTGCCAGGTCTCAACCTATATTCGTGCCATACTGCGCTCTCAAGCGTCAACCTGCCAGGTCTCAACTTACATCGGTGCCATACTGCGCTCTCAAGCGTCAACCTGCCAGGTCTCAACTTACATCGGTGCCATACTGACGCTCGTAGTATGAGCGATAGCTGCCGTCGCGCATGTGGGCGAGCCATTCCGACTGCTCCAGGTACCAGTCGATCGTCCGGCGCATCCCGGTGTGGAAATCCAGTTGCGGACGCCACTCCAGTTCACTCTGCAGCCGGCCGGAGTCGATGGCGTAGCGCAGGTCATGACCGGGGCGATCCTTGACGAAGTGAATGAGCGACTCAGGTTTACCCAACTCCTGTAAAATCAGCTTGACGATATCGATATTACGCCATTCGTTGTCGCCGCCCACATTGTAGATCCGGCCCGGTTCACCCGCTTCCAGCACCCGCAGAATGGCGCTGCAGTGGTCCTCTACATGCAGCCAGTCGCGGACGTTCTCTCCCTGCCCGTAAACCGGCAGCGGTTTGTCCTCCAGCGCGTTGGCGATCATCAGCGGGATCAGCTTCTCCGGAAACTGCCAGGGTCCGTAGTTGTTGGAGCAGCGGGTGATCAGCACCGGCTGCTGGAAAGTCTTGAACGCGGCCCTGCAAAGCAGATCGGCGGCGGTTTTGGTCGCGGCGTAGGGTGAGTTGGGCGCCAGCCGACTCTCCTCGGTGAATTTGCCGGTCGGGCCGAGCGAGCCGTAGACCTCGTCGGTCGAGACCTGCAGAAAGCGCTCGACACCGTGGCGCCGCGCCTGGTCCAGCAGCAGCTGGGTGCCCAGTACATTGGTGCGGACGAACAGCCCCGGATCGGTGATCGAGCGGTCGACATGCGATTCCGCGGCGAAATTGACCACGCCCCAGAGCGGTCCCCGGCCGAAAGCCGCTTCCATCGCGACCGGATCGGCGATATCCGCCTTCACGAAGTTGTGGCGCACATCGCCTTCGATATCGACCAGGTTCTCCAGATTGCCGGCATAGGTCAACAGATCGACGTGGAGGACGTCGTAATCGGAGGTTTCCCGCAGCAGATAGCGGACGAAATTACTGCCAATGAAACCGGCACCGCCGGTGACCAGGATAGTCTTCATCTCTACTCGTCACTTGTAGTCACCCCGGGCTGAACCCCGGGGCTGTATTACTTCACCCCTGCGGGGTGTTTTTCGAAATTCGTAACCCGCTCGACCGCCCACTACACACTGCACGGCTATTCATCACTCGTCACTATTCTTCTACCGTTTCCCGCTTGTTCACCACCAGGGTATAAATCACCAGTACCGCGATAATGACCACCAGCGCCAGGCTGGAAATGACCGGAAACTGCAGCAGGTCCTGAAAACGCCCGATCGCCAGCGAGATACGGCCCATGACGGTGTAGCCGAAGGAGGCACCGAAGCTGATCATCAGGAACCAGATGCCGATCTTGGTGGCCACGCCGAGGGCGCCGGTATGCTTCTTGGAAAAGAAGAAGTAGAGAATACCGACCAGCACGCCGAAAACGATCAGCCAGTTGGAGATGGTCGCGATAAAGTCGCCCCCCACCCAGAGCGGTTGAATTGTGGCCCGCATCTGCGTGATCAGGTCACTCTGACCGTAGGCGATGATCTGAATGCCGGCGAAGGCGCCGACGACGTACGCCAGCGGCCAGCGGCTGACCCAGTGCAGCTTACGGGAGAGCTTGAACAGCATCATGATCCCCAGGATGCCGAAGATCCCCATGTGCCACTGACCCTGGGTCAGCGGTGTCCAGAGGTTGGGCAGGATCACGTTGTTGTAGACGATGACAACGCCGTAACCGGCGGAGACGCCGACGAACAGGTGTTCGGCGAATTTGTAGAAGGGATTGTCTTTATAGAGAAAACTGAAGATGAGCAGGGTCAGAATCGCCGTAATCCAACCGGAGAACAGTACGAAACCGGGGCTCTCAAGAAATGCGAAATCCATCGGTTACCTCTTTTCCCTGGTTGCGAAGAAGGCGATGTTGCCCAGAATGATGAAGATGATGATGACCAGATGGCCGAAGCTCTGGGCGTTCATCCCGATGGTGGCCTGGCCGGACCAGTCGGTACCGGCGTAAACCAGCTTTTCGAAATCGGCGCTGCCCTTCATACCGCCCGCAAGGCCGAACAGCTGATCCGCCTGCAGGTAGGGGATGCAGTCGGGAGCCATCACCGCCGTGCAGGAAGCGGCGAGCCGGAGATTATAACGGGCCTGCACTGTCTGCACCCACTCCTTGGTGCCGGCTGAACCGGCGGAGACCTCGACGAAAAGCGGGAATGAATTGAGGTTCTCGACGCCGTTCATAATCTCGATCTCGTCGATGGAGGTGCCGGTGTAGTCCAGCGGGAAGGTCTCCCGCATGTTGGAACCCATTGACAACATGACGAACTGCGCGCCCTGCTTGTAACCGAGATTGACGTAATCGATATGATTAACCGGAGCCGCCCCGCCCTCCGCGACCAGCATGTCGCTGATTTCCTGCAGCGCGCTCTCCACCAGCGGTGGCGCGCCGGGCCAGAGACAGGTGATCACCGGGCGCAGCTCATGTGTGAAGAGATAGTAGAACAGCGCCACGGTGAAGGGTTGCAGTTCCGGCTTGGAGCCGGGATCGTAGTCGCAGCTGACCAGCACCTTGGTGCCCGGTTCCAGCGTCTCCAGTTCGTCGTAGATGGCGATCACAGCTTTGTCCGGAGAGAATGGAAGCGAGAAATCGACCAGCAGCGGCAGCAGGATGGCCAGCGCCATGAAGATGAACACCCAGCGGCGATCCAGGATCAGGAATTTATCTAAGAGATTCATCACTCACCTCCCAGGTAGGAGCGTTCCATCCCGATGATGACCCGCAAACCGGTCGAGACAGCGCCCAGCGCGGCGCCGATCAGGATCGCCCGTTTGCCGGCCATGTTGGGATAGTCCATGATCCAACTGGAGATGTCCGGCAGTTTGCTCCAGATCCACTCTTCCCCGATCGGCACACGACCCAGCATTACCAGCAGCGCGGCGACCAGCAGCAGCGTCGCTTCGACCGAGCGGGCGCGGAAAGCGCGGAAAGCGGCGGAAGCGATGTAGAAGGCCAGCAGGCTGAACATGGTGGCCTGCAGGGGGACATAGAAAGTGTTGTACATCCACTGGAAGGGAGTGTCCACCTCGATGCCCCAGGTGAAACCCAGCAGCAGCATGACGACAAAGCCGACCAGCAGCGTCCATTTGTAGGGACGGTCCTGGTGATGTCGGATGCGGTTGTAGTTGACCTGCAGGATGTTCATGACCCCCAGGATGTAGGTGAAGGCTGCGATCACCATACCGCCGTTGGTCAGCGTCTCGGTGATCTTGTCCACATGGGGAACATTGTGGAAGAAGAACTCCAGAATCATCCAGGCTCCCAGCAGGAAGGTGATCAGGAGCGGGATTTCCTTTTTCATCTATTCTCTCTTTCGACGATTTTTGAGACGCTTTTTGAGACGATTAGTGAATAGTCAACATGCGTGAGAACCAGTCGAAACCCAGCGTGGCCAGAATGCTGCCGACGAAGATGATACCGACGATCAGGATCTTGTAGTAGTCGGTGGCCTTCAGGTTTGAGAGCAGCTTGGCGTCGCGTGACAGGTAGGCGGAGGCGGCGAACAGCTCCTCGCCGATCAGGGTGTAGTCGCAGGCGGCGATAAAGAAAGGCAGCTGGGTCACCTCGGCGGTCCCGGCCACCTGGATGGCGCCGGACTGGAAACCGGTTTCGGAGAGGATCAGAGACTCGGCGAAGAAACGGCCCAGCATGATGTTGGCGGCCGGCTTCTCCCTCAGCATGATGCCGTTGACGCCGGCCGTGTAGGCGAACTGCTCGTCGGAAATGAAGGAGATGTTCTCCGGCTTGTGATCCTCCGGCATTCCGACATTGTAGTAGGCCTGCCGCACCATCTCCTCCGCCACCGTCATCACGAACGGGATGCGGCAGGGCACGAGAATCGGCGTCTTGTAGAGCGCCACCGTCTCGGCCACCTTGCCCAGGATAAGCATGCTGGCGATGGTCTGGATCTCGGTGATATCCTCGATACCGGGCACGTAGAGCACCGGCCGGCCCATCTCGGTCGCCCGGCCCACCGCCTCCTCGATGGCGTCGATGCCGGGGATGCGGCGGACGAAGATGGTCTCCGGGCTCTTCTTGATCTTCTGGAAAAAGTAGATGAGCAGAGCGGCCATTACGACGACGGCGAGGAAGACATTGAGACGGAGGTAATCGAAGAGCGGTCCGCCGGTCTCCGCGTTCGCCGCCAGCAGGGTAGCCGGCAGGAGCAGGACCGCGGACACACGCAAGCTGTGTTTCATTTAGGACCTCGTGCTGCGGAGGGATGTCTTTACGAAGCAGTTTTAATTGGGGTCAATATGATCAGTCGGGAAGGGATAGTCAAGGAAAGGGTGGGTGCCGGGCTGCCGCCCTGCTTCCGGATCGGCCGGCAGTGCTGTCGCGGTGTCCGGGTCAGACCGTATCGATAGCGATCGGCCGGGTGAGGTAGTGATCCACCAGCGCGAGGAAATCCTGCTGTTCAATCGGTTTGGTCAGGTAATCGTCGCAACCGGAGGCCAGGCAGCGTTCGCGATCGCTGCGCCCGCCGACGCCGTCGCGCAGTGCATAGGCGGTTACCGCCACGATGGGTACCCGGCATTGCAGTTCCCGCAGGGCGGCGGTCGCCGTGTAGCCGTCCATCACCGGCAGCTGCATGTCCATGACGATCAGGCCCACCTCCTGCCGGTAGCGCTCGTACAGCTCCAGCGCTTCCTCACCGTTCCAGGCGTGCAGGGTGTCGTGCCCGGCTTTCTTCAGAATACTCTCCAGCAGGCGGTAGTTGTGCGGGTTGTCCTCCGCAATCAGAATCAAGCCGCAATAGCTGCCGGCGGACGGAGACAGGGCACTTTCCGCGGCGGCTCCGGTTTCAGTAGGCAGTTGCGGTTCCGTGGTGTTGAGCGGCAGACGCACCCGGAAGGTCGAACCGCTGGCCGGCGCCGAGCTGAAGGTGATACTGCCACCCAGCATCTCCACCAGTTTGCGGGTGATGGCCAGGCCCAGTCCGGTACCGCCGAAACGGCGGCTGGTGCTGTCGTCGCCCTGATGGAAGGCGTTGAATACCTCCGCATGGTATTCGGCGTCGATGCCGATACCGGAGTCCTGCACGTAGATCACCAGGTCCTCCTCCTCGCCCAGATGCGCACCGAACCGGACGAATCCCTCCTGGGTGAACTTGAGAGCGTTGCTGACCAGGTTGTTCAGGATCTGGTGCAGGCGCATCGGATCGCAGACAACCTGCGCGGGGATATTCTCCTCCACCTCCCAGGTCAGCTCGATCCCCTTCTGCTCCGCCGTCTTGCGGAACTGGAGCCAGCAGCTGCGCAACTGTTCCTCCAGTGAAAGCGCGGTGGGTGAGAGTTTCATCTCACCCGCCTCAATCTTGGAGAAGTCGAGGATGTCGTTGATCAACTCCAGCAGTGCGCGGCTGGAAGTCGAGACGATATCGACGTATTCCGCCTGCTCGCTGGACAGCTCCTCCGCCAGCAGAATATCGGTGAAGCCGATGATAGCGTTAAGCGGCGTGCGGATTTCATGCGACATGTTGGCCAGGAAACGGGACTTGGCCTGGGTCGCGGCCTGGGCTTTGCGTGATTCCTCCTGCAGCTGCTCGTTCAGCTGGACCAGGTCGGCGGTTCGTTCGGCGGCGATCCGCTCCAGGTCCTGGGCGTAACGCTCCTGCCTTTCCTCCAGCCGCTTGCGGTTGATGATATCCCGCTGGAGTCCGGCGTAGATCCGTCTGCCGTCCGTACTGTTGGGCAGCGGTGTCATCACCAGCTCCAGAGCGACCAGGTGGCCGTGCCGGTGACGCACCACCAGCTCGCCATGCCAGACCTCGCGGTTGTCCAGCCGCTGCCGGATTGCCTCGAAGACTTCGTCGGAAGGTTCTCCGGTCATCAGGTCGGAATAGGACATGCCGGTCAATTCGCGCGGACTGTAACCGACCATCTTGGAGACGGCGTAGTTGGCGTAGATGAATCCCCGGCGCTCATCCAGCAGAAAAATGCCGTCTTCGAGGGTGTCGACGGCGGCCCGCAGCGGAGCGGAAATAATCTCCAGCGAACCGTTCCGCCCGGGGTTCTGCACGGAGGGCGCAGGATCGACCGCCGCTTCCGCCGGGGGAGGTGCAGCGGTCGGCCGGATAACGACACGCCGCAGTGGCAGCAGCAGGAAAAGACACCCCACGGTCAGCCAGAGCCAGGGTATCTCCAGCCTTTCCCATTGCCAGGCGGTCAGGGCGAGCAGCACCAGGGGAGGCAGCAGTTCCAGCTGTAGCGGCAGCCGGCGCGCTATCCGGACGCCGGCGACACCGGTGGTGACGGAGTCTATCGTTCTGGTGGAAGACATACTAATCCCGCTGCTTGTACCGCTGGTAACGGTCCAGGTCTCCGCCGCCAGCTCCTTTCATATTTTATCGGAAGGGAATGAGGTGAGATTCAGGCGATTTACTCATCTCAATGAGAAAAATGATAATAGAATGATAATTTCGCTGACGCGAATTATATGCATAACTTATGAGCAACACATTCAATGCGTGGCGATTTAGTCGATTCCGGATCGCTACATCTTATTCAGACGCACTAAGAACGTGGAGTCCTGCAGACGATAATAGTAAGACATATGCCAATACTAATACTCCTATCCCACCTGAGGTACGGCTGACAAGAACACGCAGCAACCCACATTAGGAGGGGGAAATGAAGTACTTGTCCACTTTCTTAGCTCTGCTGATCCTGGGTGGATCGGCCCTGGCCCAGCCATTATGCAACGGTGATGAATGCGGCTACGAATCCTATCGCATCAACAGTTTCCCGTATACGGACTCCCGCAACAGCTGCGAGTACAATGATACCGGTCTCGGTGAAAGTCCCGATGTCTGGTACCGTTTCGACATGCCGTATGACGGCGACATTCTCATCTCGCTCTGCGACGAAGGGACCGACTATGACACCTATCTCTGGTTGCTGGAAGATGGCTGCGAAACGGTCATCTATGATAACGACGATGCCTGTGGCCTGGTCTCGGAACTCGATATAGAGTGCCTGCCGGAGGGCCGCTACTACATCGCGGTCGAAGGTTACTGGTATTATTGCGGTAACTTCACCATCAACGTGATCCTCGGTGACGAGTGCGGACCGGTCACCGAGGTGGTTCCGTCCGAATTCGCGCTGCTGCCCAACTATCCGAATCCGTTCAATCCCACGACGACCATCGAGTTCAGCCTGGCGGAACCGGCCCACGCGGTCCTGAAGGTCTACAGTATTACGGGTGAGACGGTGGCGACGCTGGTGGACGGCGAACTGCCCAGTGGTATGCACAGCGTCCAGTTCAACGCCGCCCGGATCAACAGCGGTGTCTATTTCTACCACTTGTCAGCTGGTGATTATTCCGCAACCAGGAAGATGACCGTCTTGAAATAAGGCGCTCATAACCGTCTGCCCCTTACCGATATCGATAGATATCAATTCCATCTTTGCGAGCGGTCCCGGGATTCTGGGGCCGTTTTTTTTGTATATTGTTTTCCAGCCCCGTTGTACGAAACCGCGCAGTGGTTTCGCACGACGGGGCGACTTAGCACTAGCCTGGGGCATCAGCCCCAGGTTGAGCGCGGAGGAGGAATCAGCCCCGCTGACGATTTCACATCGTCAGCGGGGCGTCGTTTTCATTCTCTGATGTCTAAACTCCGGGATACTTGAAGACGTCCCGCACCAACGTCGCCAGAGTATTCGCCTTTTTTATGGTTTTGCTGTCGGCGACGGGATATCATCTAGGCATAACAGCTCGAAAGGGAGACGCCATGCCGCACACGCCATATCGCGCCCGCCGCTATCTCACGCCGGAGATCGACCTCGACGACTGGTCGCAACTGGAGCCTTTCTTCACCGAACTGCTGGAACGCCGGCCCGATTCCGCGGCCGCGCTCGAGGAATGGATCACCGAGTGTGACGAACTGACGGCCGCTGTCGCCGAGAGCGGCGCCTGGAAGTACATCCGTATGACCTGCCAGACCGATGACGACGAGCGGCGCGAGGCCTACTACCACTTCATCCGCGAGATCGAGCCGCGTCTGAAGCCGCTGCTGTTCGAATTCCAGAAACTCTACCTGGCCAATCCCCACCTGGAGGAGCTGGACCCGATCCGGTTCGAGGTATACAACCGCAGCACCCGCACCGCGGTGGAGCTGTTCCGGGAGGAGAACATCCCGCTGCAGACCGAAGTCGAAGAGCAGAGCCAGCAGTACGGCCGCATCCTGGGCGGCATGACCGTCGACTTCCGGGGCGAGGAGAAGACGCTGCAGCAGATGACGATTTTCCTGAAGGACGCCGACCGCGACACCCGGCGCGAAGCCTGGATCCTGACGGCTCAGCGCCGTCTGCAGGACCGGGCGGAGCTGGATGAGCTCTTCGACAGTCTCCTGCAGCTGCGTCATCAGATCGCCCGCAACGCCGGTTGCGATGACTTCCGAGCATACAGGTGGCGGACGGGGGGACGCTTTGATTACACACCGGCGGATTGCCTCCGCTTTCACGAGGTGATCGAGGAGACGGTGTTACCGCTGGTGGTGGAGCAGCGGCGCCTCCGCCGCGAGGTGCTCGGGCTGGCGGAACTGCGACCCTGGGACCTGTCGGTGGACCTCTTCCTGGAACGGCCGCTGCGCCCCTTCGAGCGGTCGGAGGAACTGGTGGAAGGGGTCATCGACATCTTCGACCGGTTGCACGAGGGTCTGGGCGATAAGCTCCGGGAGATGCGCCGGCTGGAGCATCTCGATCTGGACAACCGCAAGGGCAAGGCCCCCGGCGGTTACAACTGCCCGCTGCCGGAAACCGGCGTTCCCTTTATCTTCATGAACGCGATCGGTCTGCACCGCGATCTGACCACCATGATCCACGAGGGAGGCCACGCCGTCCACTCCTTCCTCGCCCGCGATCTGGCGCTGCTGGAGTACCGCCACACGCCGGCCGAGGTCTCGGAGCTGGCTTCCATGTCGATGGAGCTGCTGGCGCTGCCGCATCTCGAGCGCTTCTACGCCGACGAGCGCGACCGCGATCTGGCGGTCTACCAGCAGTTCAACGGCATCCTGGAACTGCTGCCCTGGGTAGCGGCGGTGGACGCCTTCCAGCATTGGATCTACACCAATCCTGAGCACAGTCCCGGGGAGCGTACGGAGCGGTGGCAGGAGTTGGTGGAACGCTATCTCGTGCCGGAGGTAGACTGGAGCGGCCGGGAGGAGGTGCTGCGCACGCTCTGGCACCGGCAGCTGCATATCTTCGAGATGCCGTTCTACTATATCGAATACGCCATCGCCCAGCTGGGCGCACTGCAGATCTGGCGCAATCACGCCCGCGACGGCCGGGAGGCGATCACCGCCTACCTGCGGGCTCTGGCTATGGGCTACTCCCGCCCGATTCCGGAGATCTACCGGAACGCCGGGATCACGTTCGACTTCTCGCCGGAGGTAGTCGGCGAGCTGATGACCGCGGTCGGCGAGCAGTTGCGCGAGGTGACGGAGCGGTTGCGGGGGTAGAAACGGCCGGGTAATCGGAAAACAAAAGGGCGGTCTCGCTGCAGCGAAACCGCCCTTCTCTTTTTAATCGATGATGTCCTACTTCACGAGCGTCACCCGCTGGGTCGCGCGGTAACTCCGGCCACCTGTCGCCACCGCCCGCAGGTCGATGAAATAAGGACCGGCCGCCTGCGCGGCGGCGTCCCAGGTCAGCTGGTGGTTGCCCGCGGGCAGATTGCCGGCCGGCAGCAACGCCACCCGTTCCCCGAGCAGATTGAAGACGGTCAGATCGACCGCGGCCGCCTGCGGCAGCTCCCAGCTGAGGGTTACAGTCGGGTTGAAGGGATTGGGCCAGGCGCTCAGCAGCAGCACCTGCTCCGGCAGGACCACCGGCGCCACGGTTTCCCCTTCGATCTCGAACCAGCCCAGGATAGTGCCCAGCACCTCTTCCCGCGTGTTGGTGTTGACCAGGCCGCCGATCGCTTCGAAGGCGAAGGCGCAGTATAATGTCTTGTAGCCCTCGCCCTCCCAGCTGACAGCGCCGTACTCTTCGGAGTTCTGGTAGGCGAAACAGGCTTCAGCGCCCGTCAGGGGTGAAACCCCGGAGGGGGATTCGCTGTCGTTGCCGCCGGCGTAACCGGTCAACAGCAGGCTGAGCCCCTCACTGCAGGGATGACCCGCCACGCCGTCCAGGAAGTGGAGGTTGACATTATCCACGGTGTGTTCCGCATGCAGAATATCGCCGAAGAACTCCGTCTCGCCGATATCCTCCCCGGCGTACTGGCTGCAGAGCATCAGGTTGCCGCCGGCTGAGCAGAAGGTGGACAACAGCTCCTGATCCTCCAGGTCCAGCGTTTCCTGGTCGCGTCCCGTCTCCCAGATGACCAGCTCGTAATTGGACAATTCGTCCAGCGTCAGCTGCTCGGCGTTGACATCCCAATCGTCGTGGGGCACGCCCAGCTCCACCAGGCTGGACTGGTAGAATTCGATGAACCACTCCGAATCGTCGTCGACCAGCAGCAGTTGGGGCCGGCCCATGATCACCTGGAAGCTGTCGGCGAAGACCACATCGAAGGTATCGGCCACCGTCTCCAGGACGAACCAGACCTTGTGCGGCTGCAGGTCGGGACTGACTTCGAACTGGAACGGCGTTTCGCAGGTGACCTCCTCGCCGGCCACGCAGTCGGGGAAGGTGGTTTCCGCCTGCAGGAGCGTGACATCGGGATCGTCGGTCAGCAGCGTGCCGGTGATATTCGGCGCGTCCATGAAGCGGGGATCGTTGAAGATGGTGATCTCCATATCGCAGGTCTCGCCCGGATCGGGACGGCCGTCGCCGTTGTCATCAGCGACGATCTCGTGTGAGACATAGCTGAGGGCGGGCGTGTCCATCGGGATGGAGCTGCGGGCGGCCTGGAAGACCTCGTGGGTCACCAGGTCCTGGGCAAAGACGAACAGTTCACAATTGGCCAGATCCCAGTCGCCCCATATCTCGAAGGGAATATCGTATTCATAGCTGCCGGTTTCGCTCAGGTCGATACTGGTACCGCTGCTGGTGGGGAAGAAATCGCGGAATACCTGATCCCAGTCTTCACCGGCATACCAGATACCGGTCTCGATGAAGCCGGTGTAAAGGTAGACGAAGCCGGAGGCGACCGGCTCCTCAACTTCGATGACGATGTGGACACTGCCCGTCTCGCCGGTCAGCTCAGGGGTCAGCTCGATAGTGATCGGGCTGGGCACATTCAGGCGCGAGCTGACGCCTCCTGCCCAGGTGCCATGGTTGGAAGTGTAGTCGATACCGTCGATGAAACCGCGCGGTACGTAATTGCTGCCGTAAAAGTTCTCGATCCGGGCATCGTTCTCGGTGGGATTGGCCAGGTAGAAGGGATCATTCTGCCCCGGGAAATCCCAGTGATAGCGGATTACAACCACATCTTCTCCGTAAACCGATACTATGTTGTCCAGCGAACTGCTGGCATCGGGACAGTACGGTCAACCGGTATTGCCCAGGTACTCCACCAGAACGGTGCGGGGAGCGGCGACGGCGATCGCTGCCACCAGCAGGGTTCCGTTGATAACTGTCAGAAGTCTGTTCATTCTCGCCTCCCGGGGAAAGCTATACTCATAACTGTTTGATTATGTCTTACAATGCGTGGTGGGAATGCCGCCTGATAAAGATAGCTAAGTGACGCCGGGAATCAATCGTTTTTGGGGAGTTGAGATTGAAATCGTGATACAAAGCGCGCAGGCGGCGTCAGGTGCGGTTTGGTTTTTTCCCGCCGCTGCTTAAGTTATATCGACGTCGCTGCCGCGGCGCCCGGAAACCGGATCCCTGGACAGCAGCAAAGGAGATTTGAGATGAGTGAACGCCCCAGCTGGGACGAGTATTTTCTGCACCTGGTGGATGAAGTCGCCCAGCGTGCCACCTGCGACCGCGGCCGCAGCGGCTGCCTGATCGTTCGTGACAAGCGGATTCTGGCCACCGGCTACGTCGGGTCGCCGCCGGGCCAGCCGCACTGTGACGAGGCGGGTCACCTGCTGCGCCAGGTGATCGACGAGAATGGCGACACCCGCGAGCATTGCGTCCGCACCATCCACGCCGAGCAGAACGCTATCTGCCAGGCGGCCCGCTACGGCATCTCTCTGGCGGACACCACCCTCTACTGCACGATGGAACCGTGCCGCACCTGCGCCATGCTGATCGTCAGCGTCGGCATCAAACGGGTGGTGGCGCGCCGTCTGTATCACGCCGGCGGCGACACCCGCCAGCTGTTCGCCGATTCCAGCGTGGAATTGGTGGTGGTGGATCGGACGGTGGAGGGATATGGGACGTAGGGGCGGGTGTCACACCCGCCCTCATTTTCGCATTGTGAAACGTGTGGAATTGTTGACAGGGCGGATTGCGAATGCCTTTTGCCTGAATCGCAGACACAACGCGGCTTCTGAAACCGTTATTAGCGGTTTTCAGACGCCTTTCTTCATTTCACCAACATCATCTTCCGTGATACACCTTCATCATCCGTGATCAGCCGGTAGATGTACACCCCGCTTGGACAACTGCTGCCATCAAATGTCACCCGATGCGATCCCGCAACGTGCACTCCGTCCGCCAGCAGCGCCACTTGTTGTCCCAGGATGTTGTGGACGATCAGCTGAATCTGTTGGGGATGCGGCAGTGTGAACTCGATCGTGGTGGTCGGATTAAAAGGATTCGGATAATTCTGACGCAGCTGCACCTCCGTCGGTACTTGATCAGGCACTCCTACGCCTTCAAATGGCGGATACTCACCGGAGCCGCCATAAACACCCATATCATTGCGCAGTGTTCCCATAGCCGGCCAGAGGGCGAAACCGGGATCGTCAGGGTCCTCGGGATCGTTGAACCGTTCGTCAGGGATACCGGCATCTATGCAAGGTGATTCAGGTTGAAGTGTATAATCATCATTTTCCCTGTCGACGAATAGAGGATCAGCATCGATATTACCAATTCCAGGCCAACCGCCATCAATGTTGGAATACCTCACATACAGGTTCAGTACATTTTCCTCGTTGATCTCGATGCTGGGCCAGGGTGAGTTGGTGTTCTCAGCTATACTATTCAGAATCGATGCTGTTGGAATCGGATCTGGTTCCTCATCGCTGTACAATCTGATGGTTGGTCCGTGGTAGACTTCACAATCGACGAAGTTGCAGTTTATGATATCAGCAGACTCAGTAGCACCAACTAAGAATACCTGGGGATGCGCGTGGAAGAACTCATGATAGATCAGATCATAGCAATCATGGAGTTGCGAATTTGATACCTCAATGTCATCCCCTGCGGTGATTAATGCACCATGTCCACAATTATTGAAGCAGGTGTTCCTGACGATCACAGTATCTGCATTTAGCCAGGCGACAGATCCTTCAGCATTGAACTGGTTATATACCGTTACGTTATCCAAGACAATCTTCTGGCAGCGATTGGTGTTTGTGGAGTAGATCGCAGAGGCATAGTTGCTGTAATCGCCCATAGTGACTATCCAACTATTATCATGTATCAGTACGTTTTTCAGTTCAGCAGTATAATTGAAAATGGAACTCCCCTGTATAAAAACACCAAGTCCCTGATAGGTGGCATCGTTTTGGTTATTTGCTACCACCAGGTTATCGACGATTAAGTCATGCGATACTGTGAGTCCCAGTTTGCCGTCGCTGGAGTTGGCGTAGGGATTGTCCAGATCAGTGCGTCGAAACTCATTGTTCTCGATATAGACATTGCTGATATAACCGACATCATCTTGACAGTATAGATGACAGAGCCTAAAGCCGGAACCGCTTTCGTCATAGTCGGCATAGTTGTTCTGAATGAAGATGCTGTCGGCGACTAACGTTTCTCCAGCGTTCGCTTTGATACCGGGAGCCAGTCCGTCTGTATCAAATAGCGTATTGTTTGTGATATAGATCTGGCTTATAAAGAGATGGTGTGCTGCGAGATTCAGAACAGCCAATCCATCCGGTTGATACAGGGTATTCGAGTCAAATACGCAGTTCTCTACCCAAAGCGAATCAGAACCTAAAGATAATAGCGACCAGTAGTCGGTTCCACTGTTGTTAAGAAACTGACAGTTGGAGAATGCAATTCTTGCTCCATTACTGCCAATGCTGTTTAACAACGAACTTGGTTCCAGTATGTTGCAGTCATTCTCGATGAATTGACATGAGTCGACATATAATTCAGTTTCTACACCTGCTCCAAGCAGCCCTGTGCAATCATGGTTATTTTGGAAACCGACATTTTGGAGAACGACTTCATCCATTTCCCACATGTCAAGAAGATCAAAGTCCTCTGATTGATTCTCTTCAAACTGACATCGATAGAGGTGTAAATTCCCCGAGAACAGCCGCATTACTGAGGTACGCGTTCCACTGAATTCTCGAAACACACAATTGTTAATTTCAAGATCCACCTCATCCTGTGAATCTATTCCTCCTGATACCCAGACGCCTCCCCCTAGTTCAAGTGTAACACCTCTCTGAAAAGTAAGTCCTATTAGTTTTACGCTTTCCGGGCCGATACAGTTGAGCAGCTGGAGTGTCGAGTCGCCGTCGATGACCGTAGTTGCAATGAAGGTTGTGTCATCTGTTGTCAGGAAATGGGAGGCCAGGGTTATATCAAGCTGTAGGATTTCCAGTGCCTCGATGTAGGTGCCTGGTGCAACCAGGACGGTATCCTCATCGACAGCGGCATCTATTCCCTGCTGTATGGTGGGGTAATCAGCGGGGATGTTGATGATGTTTCCCTGAGTGGGGATGCTGAATGGGATGAGCAGTAGAAGAACGGTGAGAAGTCTTATCATAAGAAGTTTCCCTGCCGGAGTTAACCTGTTAGGCAATAATACCGGCCTGCAGCGAGAAATACAATTAAGGTACAAGCCACGAAGCAGGAGAAATCCTGCTTGGAACAACGGACTGTCTATGTGCCCTTTTCTATCTTCCGTCTTCTTCGCGGTACCTATTCCGAATATCGATTCCCAATCCCGATTCCGATCTCCGAATTCTGTCTCCTGATTTCTTCTTCCTTTCAGGAACAATTCCCCCCTCCCCCGCGTCTAACTGATCGCTCCCGCCCAGAGCCGGAGGCGCCGCCGGCTCCAGGGAGAGATGATGTTAAGCCAGGTCCATTCCTGTGCCGTCCTCGGGATCGACGGCCACCCCCTCCAGATCGAGACCCACCTGCAGGCGACGCTGCCGAAGTTCATCATCGTCGGCCTGGCGGAGGGAGCGGTGCGGGAGTCGATCGTACGAGTCGGCAGCGCGCTGCGCAATTCCGGACTCACCTACCCCCGCCACAAGATCGTGATGAACCTGGCGCCGGCCAACCTGCGCAAGGAGGGTACCGCCCTCGACCTGCCGATCGCCGTCGGCATTCTGACCGCCTCCCGCCAGATCCGCAATGAACGGCACCGCGACTACATCCTCATCGGCGAGCTGAGCCTGGACGGCAGCCTGCGCCCGGTGCGGGGGATCCTGCCGGCCGCCATCATGACGCGTCAGCTTAAGTACCGCGGCCTGATCACTCCGGCGGCCAACGCGGCGGAGGCGGCGCTGGCGCCCGGCATCGAGGTGATCCCGGTGCACAACCTGGCGGAAGCGGCCGCTTTTCTCGACGGTCGCACCCGGATCGATCCCTACCGGGCGGACCGCGCCGGGTTTGAAGCACCCGTCGATGCCGCGCTGCCGGACTTCCAGGATGTCAAGGGGCAGGAGCAGGTCAAGCGGGCGCTGGAGGTGGCGGCGGCCGGTGCCCATAATGTGCTGATGATCGGACCGCCCGGCAGCGGCAAGACGATGCTGGCACGGCGTCTGCCCACCATCCTGCCGGAGATGAGCTTCGAGGAAGCGCTGGAGGTGACCCGCATCCATTCGGTAGCGGGTTACCTGCGGCCGGATCAGCCGCTGGTCGCCCGGCGTCCCTTCCGCGCGCCGCACGCCACCATTTCCGATGCCGGCCTGATCGGCGGCGGGCACAACCCCCGCCCCGGCGAGGTGAGTCTGGCTCATCACGGAGTGCTCTTCCTGGACGAGATGCCGGAGTTCCGCCGCAATGTGCTGGAGGTGCTGCGCCAGCCGCTGGAGGATAACCAGGTCACCATCTCCCGGGCGGCGCTGAGCCTCACCTACCCCGCCAACTTCACCCTGGTCGGCGCGATGAATCCCTGCCCCTGCGGCTACCTGACCGATCCCGCCCACAACTGCAGCTGCACCCCGCTGGCGATCCAGCGCTACCTGGCGAAGATCTCCGGGCCGCTGCTGGACCGGATCGACCTCCACATCCCGGTGCCGTCGGTCAAGCTCAGTCAGTTGACCGGTGAACCGGCCGGCGAGTCCTCCGCCGCGGTCCGGGCGCGGGTGCAGGCAGGGCACCTCCGGCAGCTGGAGCGGTTCCGTCCCGACGGCGCGGTACACGCCAACGGTCACATGACTTCCGCCCTGATCAGCCGCCACTGCCGTCTGGATCAAGCCTCCGCCCGTCTACTCAAACGCGCCATCGGGAGCCTGGGCCTTTCCGCCCGCGCCTACGACCGTATTCTCAAAGTGGCGCGCACCATCGCCGACCTGGCCGGGGTCGAACGGATCGAAGCGGCCCACATCGCCGAGGCGATCCAGTATCGCAGTCTCGACCGCCCTCAGGAGTAAACAGCCTCATTAAAAGGAGAACCTCATGTTGACGCTTGCCCTGTTTCCACTGCTCCTGCTCCAGCTCTGTCTGCCAACAGCGGTGTCAGCGACGACGGCATTAACCATCACCGCCCTGCCGGACCAGGAACTGATTCGCCTCGACTGGCCTGCCCAGGCGGGAATTCACGCCTGGCACCTCCACCGGGACAGCGATCCCTTCTTCACACCCGGTCCGTCGACCTTCCACCGCACGACCACCGACACGCTTTTCTTCGATTCGCTGCGCACCGTTCCGGTGTTCTACCGGGTCGAACCGGCGGTTGAGGCCTACTCGCTCAGCGCCGTCCGCCGCGATCTGCTGCTGGACCGGCGCGGCGCGAACCGCGAACTCTTCTCCCAGGTTCAGGTCGTGGCCGACTCGACCGGAGTCGGGCTGCTCACCACGCTGGCGGATGACCGGCAGGGATCCGTCCCGCAACCGGCGACGCTCTGCTGGCGTTCCGGTGCTCTGGCCGCTTTCGACGCGTCCGATTCCCTGCGGTTGAACATGACGCTCGACCTGCCGCGGCGGGATCCCGTGACCGGTCTGGACAACGGCCGCCTTGGCCCCCGGGGCGGATGGGAGGGCTTCTGCTACAACTCTTTTGCCATTGCGGGGGGCTGGAGCCCTCGGGAGGAGGATTCTCTGCTCATCCTCGAGAAGGAGACACTCCAGGGCGGACAGCCCGCCGCACTTAAACTGGTGATCGATTGCGCGAGCAACACACTGCGCGGCAGCGAGATCCACCGGCCGGAGCGCAGTCTGATCACGCGTTATCACTACCAGAACTCCGGCGAGCCGCTGCTGCTGAAACGGCGGGAGCAGTTCAGTTTCCGCTCCGACACGCTGCTGCGCATCCAGATTACGGATTACGACGACTACGATCTGGCGGCTCCGCCTCTGGCCATCGATCCACTCACCCTGCCGCCCACGCCGCAACCGCACCCCCCGCTTTGCCCGACGCCCCCTCCGCCCGACGATTACGACGACTGGTCCCCCTGCAGCGCGCTGGCCGCGATGGAGAACATGAACGCCGATCCGCGGGAGGCGACGCTGGACTGCGCAAACTGTCACGACATGACGCCGCCGGACGGCTTCCTGCTTCTGCACGGTTTCAACAGCAATCCGTCCACCTTCAACCTGGTTCAGAGCTGGCTGGAAGAGAACTACGACGCCGTCATCTTCAGGCCACACTTTCCCACCGACTTCCGGGCGTCGCAGATGCGCGATTCGCTGGAGTCGCGCCTGGAGCGGCTGGGAACGATCGACTGGTACGGTATCGGCCATAGTCTGGGCGGCCTGGTGGGACGGGATCTGCTGCAGAACTGTGACGGGCGACAGCCGCTGCGGGGCTTGATCACGATCGGGTCGGCGCACAACGGTGTGGCGCTGGCAGCCAATACGCAGACGGCACGGGGATTGTTTGAGGACCTGCGGGACGATATCGAGGATCTGTTGGATCTGGATCTGATCGACCTGCTGCTGGGCACTAATCTCAGCGAGACTTTTGCCACAATGGAGGTCTACTTCGATCAGTTGGAGAGTTGCGCTTCCATCGTCGATCTGCCGCCGCAATCGGACTACATCCAGCAGCTGCAGTCCGGCAGGGTGACAGAACCGTATGTTTCGCTGGGATGCTACGCTGATTATCATCATCCGATCGCGGAACTGTACGCCGGATTGACCGTCCAGTTCTCGCCGCCCTATCCGTTCGGCTACCTGGACACCCAGCGCCGCGCCGCCCGCCAGGAATTCATCGCTCTCTGGGAACAGCTGGTGGCGGTCACCTGGACTTTCCGCTTCATCGATCAGGTCAACGACATCCACTGGGATCTGGTGACGATGAACCAGGACTGGGTGCAATACGTGCTGGAAGCGGAGGTGGAGCATCAGCACCCGCTCTACGAGTACCATGAGGACGGCGACTGCTTCTTCTGCCCCAATCCGCCCTTCTGCGGACGGGAATGGTGCTGCCATGAGCAGCCGCAGGAGCCGGATGGTGCCCGATTCTGGTGTTGCTGGAACTGCGGCGGGGATGTAATCGTCTGTTACCTGGGCGACGTCACCACGACGATCGAGGTGCCGCACGAGGGAGTGATCACACTGCCGGAACAGACCTGGCACGCCGATGGCGACTCTTCGCTGGTGTGTGTTGAGGGGGTCAATCACTTCGCCGAGCTGAAGAGCGACTCGGCACTGGCGGCATTTGCAGCCACACTGGCCGGATGGGGTTGGGATTGATGCGGCAAAACAGGATTGGTACTCGCAGGGGCGACCCTGCGACCTCTCACCCGCGAGGAAGGAGTGCGATGTAACATAAAACGCGTACCGATATGGCCGGTTGCGGTCTATTCGATACCGCTGGGATGGGTTTGGTCTACTCGATACCCATAAGTCTGTACGCAGCGACCGCTGCAACAGCTGATGGATTACTCGACGCCTGGACGTTTGTACGCAGCGACCGCTGCAACGCTGATGGGTTACTCGACGCCTAGACGTTTGTACGCAGCGACCGCTGCAACAGCTGATGGATTACTCGACGCCTAGACGTTTGTACGCAGCGGCATAGTCCAGATAGTGTTGGGCGGAAGCGCAGATTCCGTCCACCTCCGCCTGACTGAGTTCCCGCTTGACCCGGGCCGGCACGCCGGCCACCAGCGAACGGGGCGGGATGATGCTGTTTTCCAGCACCAGGGCGCCGGCGGCGATCAGACTTTCCCGGCCGATCTGGGCGCCGTCCATCACGGTCGCTTTCATGCCGATCAGGCAATGGTCCTCGATGACACAGCCGTGCAGCATCGCCAGGTGGCCGACGGTGACGCCGTCGCCGATGCGCAGGGGGTGGGTCTCGTGCGTGACGTGCAGCACCGCGCCGTCCTGGATGTTGGTTTCGGCGCCGATACGGATGAAGTTGATATCGCCCCGGATGACGGCGTTGTACCAGACGCTGGCGTGGTCGCCGATATGCACGTCGCCGATAATCACGCACTGCTTGACGATAAAGACACCCTCACCGAATTGCGGGGTGCAGCGAAGCTGTTCCAGGTTCATGTTTCCTCGCTTTCATACCGATGCTCGAAGCACTACATCCCGGTCCAGATGTCCATAGATGTATCGGTTACTGGTATTGCTGCAGACAATTCCGAGGAATTCTGACATTGATTTGAAGCAATACCAAGGATTTCAGGACGAGCAGCGCTCTGACCACGGCGATTCATCGCTTTTGCAGCGGCAGGTGGATCCGTATTATCGTTCCCTGGCGCGCCTTGGACTCCTTGAGGAAGATCCGGCCGCCGTGGTAGTTCTCCACGATACGGCGGGCGAGGCTCAAACCTAGACCCCATCCCCGTTTGCGGGTGGAGAAGCCGGGACGGAAGATCTCCTTGCGGATGCCGGGATCGATCCCGCACCCGGTATCCTGTACATCGACCAGCACCCGCTTGCCGTGGCTGTCCATTTTCACGGAGACCTTGATGTCGCCGGTGGCGGTCTGAATCGAATCGAGCGAATTCTTAAGGAGGTTCTCCAGCACCCACTCGATCAGGAAGGCGTTGATGCGGAGGATTACCGGGGCCGGGGGGTAGTCCTCTTCCAGGGTGATGCTGCGCGCCTGCATCGGCAGCCGTTGCCGGAAATAATCGACCACCCGGCCGACCACCGGCAGCAGATCCTGCTCGTGCAGGTCGACCGCGGAGCCGATTTTCGAGAAGCGGGACACCACCTTCTGCATCCGTTCCAGGTCGTACTGCATGGCCTGGATGGATTCTTCGGAGGGGGGTGCGGTTCTCATCAGCTCCACCCACCCCAGCAGCGAGGAGAGCGGCGTGCCCAGCTGGTGGGCCGTCTCTTTGGCCATACCGACCCAGACCCGGTTCTCCTCGTTGCGCTTGAGATGGGTGAAGAAGATATAGCCCATCAGGATGAAGAGCGCGATCGCCAGCAGTGCGACATACGGGTAGTACTGCATCTGGCGAATCAGGGGGGAATCGCCGTAATGAAAGATGTCCTGGATGCCGTTGTAGTCGATGGTGATGGGCGGACGTTCCGGGGAGTCCATCGCCAGCGCCATCTGCCGCAGCCGTTCCAGCGTGGTGGGTGAACGGTCCTGCGCTTCGATGCCGACGTTCTTCCAGAATTTCGGCGTGCCGTCGCTGCTGCTGAGGATCAGCGGGAAGTCGATATTGCGCCCGGTTTCCAGCGCTTCACTGGCCTCGTGCATCACCTTGAACTTGTAGTTCTCGACCAGCAGGCGCAGGTTCTGGCGGCCTTCCTCCCGCAGACGATTGACCAGGTGCTGCGTGTAGAAGGCATAGGTCAACACCAGCACCATGCCGATCAACAGCAGCATCAGCTTGATCGTGAAAATCCGGCCGGTTCTCATAGTTTCCTCGCGGTTACCAGCAGACAGCCGCCCCCCGGACCGTCGCTCATCATTTCCAGCGCCATCAGCAGCTGCGAGATCGGGAAGATAATCAGCCAGTAGACTACCAGCAGCGGCAGCCACCAGCGGGAACGCTTCAGGACGCTGATCGGAAAGCGGAGCATCAACTGCCAGGCCAGTCCGCCCCAGAAGCGGTAGGTGGGGATGATGACGATATCGCCGAAACCGGCTGTCTGCAGCTTCTCGCGCATCTCACTGTGACGGTAGCCAACCCGTACATGCTCGCCGACGAAAGCGGTGGCCTCCGCCTCGGTGGCATCCTCCGCCAGCGCCGGCGTGTGCAGCATCAGGGTGCCGCCTGCTTTCAACGCCCGGTGGAAGTTATGCAGCACCCGCCGGTCGTCTTCGATGTGTTCCAGCACGTCGACATTGAGCAGCAGGTCGAATTCCGCTTCGAAGCGCAGCTCCAGCAGATCGGCCGTCTCCAGGCGGGGCGGGTACGGCCGGCTGGTCCAGTGTCGCTCCAGCCGGCGCAGGTAGTCATCCTTGAGGTCGACGGCGGTGATCCGCGCCGCGGGAAACAGCCGGCGCATGAACCAGGTGTACTGGCCGAAGCCGGTGCCGGCGTCGAGAACGGCGGCGGGTGTACGGCGGGCGGCCAGTCGCCGCAGTTCCCGGCGGACATACCAGGAGCGCAGGAAAATCCGGTGCAGCAGGAAACAGAGCAACCGGTAGCCGCCGGGCAGACTTCCCAGCAGGCGCCCTACCCTGTCTTTGATCGGGTCGTAATCCATGATGGGATAAGTTAGGAGCCGGGCGAGCCTTCCGCTACTGTTTTGCACCGGCACCGGCGGGGGGTGGCGGGAACAGGAAAGTACCGGGGACGATCGCGGGGAGAGTGGCCGCCGTAAACAGCTCACCGGCGCGAACCTTGCGCAGCGTTTGGCCGTCGCAGTCGCGGGGGTCCGTCAGTCGCGCTTGTCGCGCGGTGCCACCCGGCGGTTGCAGGAGATACTCCCGGCTCAGGTCCAGTTCCGTATCCGCGCGCAGCAGCAGGTAGGCGCTTCCCTCCCGGTGCAGCACCCGCGCCAGCGCAGGCGGCGCTGCCTCCCGGGGTGGCACCGGTTCACGCCCCGGCAGGTGATGCAG
Source organism: uncultured Bacteroidia bacterium (assembly GCA_964517435.1). Lineage (GTDB taxonomy): Bacteria > CAIWAD01 > CAIWAD01 > BS150m-G50 > BS150m-G50 > BS150m-G50. The sequence goes on from CAZFEC010000016.1 coordinate 29,768, forward strand.
GGTGAAGGTGATACCGAAGCGCCGCTGAAGGTCGTCTGTTACCTCCGCCAGATCTTCCGGCGGGGGCGGTTCCCGGTGCAGCTCCATCAGGGACGCGATCAGCGCCGGCTCGACCCGGCGCCAGTCGTAGAGGAGTCTTATCTCTTCCGGCACCTTGCCGGCCGCCAGCAACGGCACCAGCCAACGCCAGCGGGAGTGATACATCAGTGTGCCGTGCCGCGTCTGGCGCCAGTGCAGCCGCTCTCCCGGCCGCTGCAATTCCTCCCCCGCCAACCAGCCGCCAGGCGGCAGCTCCGCCCGGCGAAACAGACGTCGCCGCGAGTTCAACATCAGCAGCGGTCCGCAGGCCAGCATTTCGGCATGTCCCGGCCATCGGCGCGCGACCGCGCGGACCTCGGCGAACGTAGCCTGGTCGGTCAGGTGCATCACCCGGAGACGCTCGCCGGCCAGATCCGCAAACACCTGCCACCAGGCGGGATGGCTGCCGCCGGTGCCGGGATCCAGCTCCAGGTCGAAGTCTGTCTCCCGCAACAGGTGGTGGAAGAGGCCGGGGTCCTGTACGCGGATCTGTTTCACTCCCAGCGCCGCCAGCCTGCCGCACAGACGGTCGATGGCGCGGAAATCCTCCGGCAGCGGCAGGATATCGAGATTGAAGCTGAGCGTGTCCGTCGCCGGTATCGCTTGTATGGCGGTGGCGAGATGTTTAAAACCGCGGTCGGGATCGGGTGACGCCGCCTGCAACGAAAAGCGGGAGTGCTCCAGGAGCCAGTGGGTGAAGCCGTACGGCACCAGCCGTTCGTAATCACCGGGGGATTGTATGAAGGTCGCCGTGGTCATCGCGTCTCCCGGCTGCCGGCCGTAGCGGTTGCGGTCGGCGCTTTCCCGGTCCGGATGCGGCGAGCCTGCAGGATGGTGCCGCCGGGCAATTCCGTCGCCACGCGGAGGACGCTGTTGGGGCGCAGGCGGGTGAGGCGCTCGCCGCGGGGGCCGCTGAGCGCCGTGACGGGCAACGGGTGTGACTCCCGCGCCATCCCCGGCGCGATGTACTCCAGCTGTTCCAGACGCGAGGTCAGGTCGAAAGGAGCGGCGATCTCGCACCAGCTCCAGCCGTCCCGGTTCGCGATCAGCCGGCCGATATAGCGGAGAGCCGGCGTCACGACGGCACCGGCGCGGGAAATCGACTCGACGCCGGCACGCCGCAGCAGATGGCCGCGGGTGAATCGGCGATTGCCGATCGTCGTCGCTTCCCGTGACAACTGCATCAGCAGTTCCCGGTCAGGTGCCCGACCCTGCTGTCGTTGGGCGGTGATGTGATCCAGCGCCTCCCGGTAGAGGCGGGTAACGGTGGCGACATAGTGCACCGAACGCATCCGCCCCTCGATTTTGAGACTGTCGACGCCGGAGTCCAGGAGTCGCGGTAACTCCGTCATCAGGTTCAGTTCACGGCTGCAGAAAAACTGTCCCCGTCCGGCGGCCGCCACTTCGTAATCCCAGCGGCAGGCGTGAGTGCAGCCGCCGCGGTTGGCGTCCCGCGCGGAGAGATAATTGGAGATTGTGCATTTACCGGACCAGGCGGTGCACATGGCACCGTGCACAAAGACTTCCAGCTCCAGTGGCGTCTTGTCATCAGCGGGAAACGCGGCGCGCAATTCGCGCAGGTGCCGCAGGGACAACTCCCGCGCCAGTACCACCCGTCGGGCGCCGAGCGACGCCCAGAACCGGAGTGCTGCCCCGTTCGCCGCCGAAGCCTGCGTGGAGACATGCAGGTGGAGGTCGGTTTCCCGCGCAAGCAGTTGCAGCGCCGCCGGATCGGAAACGATCACCGCGTCTGGACTCAGGTGGTTGAGCCGGCCGATCTGCTCGCGCAGCGGCTTCCAGTCGGCGGCGTAGAGGAAGGCGTTCAGAGTGAGATAGGCGCGGCAGCCGGCCGCCTGCGCTTCCCGCACGCCGGTCTCCAGTTCCGGCCAGCTGAAATTGCCCGCCTGCGCGCGCAGGCCCCAGTCGGGACCGCCGAGGTAGACCGCGTCGGCACCATAGGCAACGGCGGTCCGCAGCTTCTCCAGGCTGCCGGCCGGCGCGAGCAGTTCGGGTCGCTTGCAGCTGGATTCCGGGCGCGGGATGCGTTACCTCCTTGTCAGGGGAAAAGAGAGAGGGAGAGGCGGCAACCTCTCCCTTTAATTCGCTTCAGAGACCTGACGGCGGCACCGCGGTCAGGGAGCTGGATCGTAGTTCAGTTCCTCGCTGATGCTGTTGTCGTTCTCCATCATCAGTACGCGGGGGTGGTATTCCTCCCCCTCCTCTACCAGCCCGAAGGTCATGATGACCAGCCGGTCGCCCACGGCGCAGAGACGGGCCGCGCCGCCGTTGGCGCCCACTTCGCGCGAGCCGCGCGGTGCGGGGATGGCGTAGGTCTCCATCCGTTTGCCGTTGGTCATGTTGCCGATCAGGACTTTTTCGTATCGCCTGATACCGGCGCGGTCCATGATATCTTCATCCAGCGACAGCGATCCGTGGTAGTCGAGGTTGGCCACGGTAACAGTCGCCTTGTGAAGCTTGGCACGCAGAACCTGTATTTGCATCGCGTAACTCCGAAACTAGCGCCCTATTTCATCACATCCAGCAGACGGCTCCAGCGGATTTTCTTGTAGAGTAGCCAGGGCGAATAGCGTTGCTCCCAGGAAAAATATATGATCCAGGCTTTTCCGACAATGTTTTCCCGGGGGAGAAATCCCCAGAACCGGGAGTCTTCACTGTTGTCGCGGTTGTCGCCCATCATGAAATAACGGTCGGGCGGCACCACCACCGGACCGTAATTGTCCTTGTTGCCCATGCCGGCGGGCTGTATACGCGGATCCAGGAAACCATCCGGGATGGTCCGCGCCGAGAGATATTGCACAAGGTCGTCCAGCTCGCTGGGCCGGCCGTTGACATACAGCTGCTTGTCGCGGATCTCGATCGTATCGCCCGGCAGGGCGACGCAGCGCTTGATGAAGTTGACGTCGGGATCCAGCGGATACTTGAAGACGATGATGTCGCCGCGGTCCGGCTCCGTGAAGGAGGGAAAGCGGTACACCGGCAGATCGAATCCGAGATCGGTGAAAGGAATCCCGATCCAGTCGGGCGTGCGAATACCGTAGAGGAACTTGTTTACCAGCAGGAAATCGCCGGGCAGAATCGTCCGCTCCATCGAACCGGTCGGTACCCGGTAGGCTTCCACCACGATCGTGCGGATGATGAAGACGGTGACCGTCACCGAGATGATCGTATCCAGCCACTCCAGCAGCGGACCGCGGCGTTTCGCCCGTTCCCGCAGGAATTCCTTCCGCCGCCGGCGCCAGGCGAGGTATTGCTTGAAGGGATTCACATTAACTCCGTTTTGAGTTATGCTCATCAATAACGTCTGTATTCAACAGGTGCAGCAAGCATAACTTTGGTTCGACCGAGGAGAAAACACTTGATAACTACCTACCAGGCGCTTTCCTCGGTCGCTTTAGGTGTATTTCTCGAAATGTTGTTAACCACCGAAACAGTTAACTGGGAAATACTTTGTGGGTGATGTCCGTTTGACGCACTCCGCACCCGCTTTGTTCCTCAATTGCCTCGTGTCCGATCGTTTTACCGCTCTACTCGTAGCATTGCCAAATCATCGAACGAATGAGGTCAAGAATGTGCGACTACGTTCATTCGCCTTGGCTATGCACCAATAGGTCTGAACCTACCGCTCTACTCGTAGCATTGCCAAATCATCGAACGAAGGAAGTCCGAACCTGCGACGACGTTAATTCGTTTTGGCAATGCCACCCAACGTCGGAAACCTACCGCTCTACTCGTAGCATTGCCAAAAACGCTTCCTGCGGTACCTCGACGTTCCCAACCTGCTTCATCCGCTTCTTGCCCGCTTTCTGCTTCTCCAGCAGCTTGCGCTTACGGGTAATGTCGCCGCCGTAGCACTTGGCGGTCACATTCTTGCGCAGCGCCTTCACATTGGTGCGCGCGATCACCTTGGTGCCGATGGCGGCCTGCACGGCGACATCGAACTGCTGGCGCGGAATCAGCTCCTTCAGCTTGATGGTCATCTTGTTGCCCCACTCGAACGCCCGGTCCTGGTGGACGATCATCGAAAGGGCGTCCACCGGGTCGCCGTTGAGCAGAATGTCCAGCCGCACAAGCTTGGAGGGCCGGTTGTCGTCCAGTTCGTAATCGAGCGACGCGTAGCCGCGCGACACGGTCTTCAGCCGGTCGTAGAAATCGAAGACCACCTCCGAGAGCGGCAGTTCGTATTTCAGGTTTACCCGTTGCTGATCGATGTACTCCGTGGAGATATAGACGCCGCGCCGCTCCATCGCCAGCTTCATCAGGTTGCCGATGTAATCGGAGTGCGTGATGATGGAGGCCTTGATGTAGGGTTCCTGCACCTCCTCCACCTTGGCCTGGCGGGGGAACTCGGCCGGGTTGTCGATCACGCGCCACTCCTCGCGCGGCAGCTTCAGGCGATATTCGACATTGGGTACCGTGGTGATGATGTTCACCTGGTATTCCCGGTCGAGCCGCTCCTGGATGATCTCCATGTGCAGCAGCCCCAGGAATCCGCAGCGGAAACCGAAGCCGAGCGCGGTGGAAGATTCCGGCGTATAGGTCAGCGAGGCGTCGTTGAGCACCAGCTTGGCCAGCGAATCACGCAGCTGTTCGAAATCGTCGGTGTTGACCGGGTAAAGCCCGGCAAACACCATCGGCTGCACTTCGCGGTAACCGGGCAGGGGCGTCTCGGCCCCGTCGCGCTGATGGGTGATGGTATCGCCGACCTTGATGTCGACGACATTCTTGGCGCCGGTGATCACATAACCTACGTCGCCGGAACGCAATTCCGGTTGCGGCTGCCGTTGCAGCTTGAGGATGCCGACTTCGTCGACGCTGTATTTGCGATCATTGAAGAAGAGCCGGACCTGGTCCCCTTTCCGCAAGGTGCCGGCTGCCACCCGCACCAGCGCCACCGCCCCTCGGTAGCTGTCGAAAACCGAATCGAAGATCAGAATCTGCAGCGGGTCTTCATCCGCTACCGGCGGCGGCGGAATCACCCTGACGATGGTTTCCAGCAGCTCCCGGCAGTTTTCGCCGGTCTTGGCCGACACCGTCAGCACCTCCTCCGGCGCGCAACCGAGCAGCTCCACGATCTGATGACGCACCACCTCCGTCTGCGCGCTGGGGAGATCGATCTTGTTGATCACCGGGATGATCTGCAGATCGTGCTCCAGCGCCTGGTAGAGGTTGGAAAGCGTCTGCGCCTCGATTCCCTGGGTGGCGTCCACCACCAGCAGCACCCCCTCGCAGGCGGCCAGGCTGCGGGAGACTTCGTAGGCGAAATCGACATGCCCCGGCGTATCGATCAGGTTCAGGATATAGGGCTGACCGTCGACGGCGGTGTAGTCCATGGTGACGGCATGCGCCTTGATGGTGATGCCCCGCTCCTGCTCCAGCTCCATGTCGTCCAGGATCTGTTTCTTCATCTGGCCGGGTTCGACGGTGCCGGTCAGCTCCAGCAGGCGGTCGGCGATGGTGGATTTCCCATGGTCGATGTGGGCGATGATGGAGAAGTTTCTGCTGTTGAACGCCATGGGAGGAGGGGGAAACGGAGTCAGACCTCCATGATTTCCGCTTCTTTGTGCTGCAGGATGGTGTCGATTTCCTCGACATACTTGTCGGTCAGCTTTTGCACTTCGTCGAAGCCGTCATGTTCCTGGTCTTCGGAAATATCTCCATTCTTCTGCATCTTTTTCAGCTTGTCGTTGGCGTCGCGGCGGATGTTGCGGAGCGCGACCTTGTGGTCCTCGCCATGCTTCTTCACCTGCTTGACCATCTCGATGCGGCGCTCTTCGGTCAGCTCGGGGATGGTCAGGCGAATAACAGTGCCGTCATTGCTGGGGGTAATCCCGAGATCGGATGCCAGCAGCGCCTTTTCGATCACCGGCAGCATGTTCTTCTCCCAGGGATTGACGGTGATCAGCCGTGGTTCCGGCACATTGACACCGGCGGTCTGGTTCAGCGGCACCTGGGTACCGTAGTAGTCCACGGTGATGTTGTTCAGCATGCTGGCGGAAGCCTTGCCGGTGCGGATGGTGGTCAGCTTCTCGTGAAGATCTTCGATGGTTTTCGTCATCTTCTCTTCATGCTCGGCGATCATCTGCTCTTTCATGCTTCCTCCGCTGATACTAGGGTTCCGATCTCTTCTCCCGCGATCACACGTTTGAGGTTGCCGCTTTCCTTCATATTGAAAACCCGCAACGGCAAATCGTTCTCCATGCAGAGGGTGATGGCGGTCAGGTCCATCACCATGAGTTTGCGGGTGACGACTTCGCGATAACTGAGCCGCCCGTAGAGTTCGGCGTCCGGATCGACCACCGGGTCGGCGGAATAGACACCGTCGACCTTGGTACCCTTGAGGATGGCGTCGGCGTTGATTTCCAGCGCGCGCAGGACGGCGGCGGTGTCGGTTGAGAAGTAGGGATTGCCGGTACCGGCGCAGATGATGGTTACGCGCCCCTTTTCGAGGTGGCGGATCGCGCGGCGCACGATGAAGCGTTCGCAGACCTCGCTCATGGCGATCGCCGACATCAGGCGCACCGGGACGCCTTCCTGTTCGATGGCCTGCTGCATGGCCAGGCCGTTGATCAACGTGCCCAGCATGCCCATGTAGTCGGCCGGAACTCGCTCCATGCCGAGCTGCCGGGCGACGGCGCCGCGGAAGAAGTTGCCGCCGCCGATCACCAGCCCCACCTGCACACCGTCTCCCGCTACCGCGGCGATCTCAGCCGCCATCCGGCCGGTAACCGCCGGATCGAGGCCCTGGCCGTTCTCTCCGGCGAGCGCTTCCCCGGAGAGTTTCAGCAGAATCCGGTTGTAGGCGGGTTGCGACATGGCTATTTGCCGATGTTTACACTGACGAAATCGATAACCTGCAGTTCGTCTTCCAGCTGTTTCGCGACGGCCGCGATCTGTTGCTTGACGCTGAGCTTCTCCTCCTTGACGAAGGACTGTCCCAGCAGAGTGGCTTCCGAGTAGAACTTATGCAGCTTGCCGTTGGCGATCTTGTCGATGATCTGCTCCGGTTTGCCTTCGTTGCGAGCCTGCTCGCGGTAGACTTCAAGTTCCTGCTCAATAACCGTTTTATCAATACCATTCTCATCCACCGCGATCGGGGTGTAGGCGGCGATCTGGAGAGCCAGGTCGTTGGCCAGGTTCAGGAAATCCACATTACCGACGCTTTCCGGCTTGCCGGCGGTCACCTGAACGATCACGCCCTGCTTGCCGCCGAGATGGATATAGGATTTGACCAGCCCCTGCGTGCCGTCGTCGACCTGCAGCAGCCGGCAGCGGCCGACGTGCATTTTCTCGCCCAGCTTCGAGACGATACCGTTGAGCTGGTCGGTGAAGGTCTTGCCCGGCGTCTGCAGCGACTCCTGCCCCATCAGCTCCTCCGTCGCAGCGAGCTGCTTCTCCACCATCGTCCGGGTCAGGTCGTTGGCGAACTGGCCGAATTCCTCGGTCTTGGCGACGAAATCGGTTTCGCAGAGCAGTTCCAGGATGCCACCCTGGCGCTGATCTTCGCTGATCCAGGTGGCGACGACACCTTCATTCGCCTCGCGGTCGGCCCGCTTGGCCGCGGTCTTGAGTCCTTTCTTCCGCAGGTACTCAAACGCCTCCTCGAGGTCGCCTTTGGTGTCGGCCAGAGCCTTTTTGCAGTCCATCATTCCGGCGCCGGTCATCTGGCGCAGCTTCATCACATCCTTGGCAGCGATACTCATTTATCCGGATCTCCCGTCTTTACAGATTGTCTACTTATCTTCGGTTTTCTCAGCAGACGCCGGTTTCGCTTCAGCGTCTTTGTCCTTGGCGGCGGTTTTCTTCGCCGCGGGCTTGCGAGCCGGCTTCTCAGTGGCGTCCGCGTCAACTTTCTTGGCAGTCGGCTTCCTGGCGGCGGGTTTCTTGGCCGGTTTCTTCTCGGTGGTGTCCGCATCCGTTTTCGACTCGGCCTTCTTCCTGACGGGAGCCTTGCGGGCCGGTTTCTTCTCGGCAGATTTCTCCGCTTCCGGCTTGGCAGCGGCCTGCTTGGCGGCCGGCTTCTTCTCGGCAGCGGGTGTCTCCGCCCTGGTGGCGGCCGGCTTCTCGTCCGACTTCGGGGCGCGACGGCGACGAGCCGGTTTCTTGGCTGGCGGCGCCTTCTCCCTCTTTTCCTGCTTCTCCGCCAGCTCCTCTTTCAGCTCCACCTTTTCCTGGCGCAGCAGTTTGGCTTCGGCGACCGCATCGGCGATCACATGCGTAATCAGGGCGATCGACTTGTAGGCGTCGTCGTTGGCCGGGATCGGATACTCGATCGTGGTCGGATCGGTGTTGGTGTCGACGATGGCGAAAACCGGAATGCCCAGTTTCTGCGCCTCGTGCACCGCGATATCCTCCTTGTTGACATCGATGACGAAAACCGCGCCCGGCAGCCGCTTCATCTCGCGCACCCCGCCCAGCACCTTCAACAGCTTCTGCTTCTGGCGCTCCACCTGCAGGATTTCCTTCTTATTGAGCTTCTGGTAGGTGCCGTTCGTCTCCATCGCGTCCAGCTCGTCGAGCCGCTTGATCGAATTGCGGATGGTGCGGAAGTTGGTCAACATGCCGCCCAGCCAGCGCTCGTTGACGTAGAACATCTCGATCCGCTCGGTTTCCTCCTTGATCATCTCCCGCGCCTGCATCTTGGTGCCGACGAAGAGGATGTCGTCGCCCTTCTGCACGATGTGCTGCATGGCGTTACAGGCTTCCTCGAGCTTGAACTGGGTTTTCTTGAGGTCGATGATGTGAATCCCGTTCTTCTGCATGAAGATGTATTTTTCCATCTTGGGATTCCAGCGGCGGGTCAGGTGGCCGAAGTGGGAACCGGCCAGCAGTAACTGCTTGAGGCTTACGCGAGGCATGCGATCTCCTTGATTTGGTTAAACTTCCGCTGATCTCATCTCGCCTGCCCATTCCAACGCTTCCGGGCGGAAGGTGGAACACCGGGGGGGCGATCCATCAGCGTGCTTTTTCTAGCCACCCGCAGGGGGTGGGGAAAAGGGGCGCTGCGACAGGTCGCGTTACGCCCCATACAGTCGAATTAACGTTTAGAGAACTGGAAGCGTTTGCGGGCGCCGGGCTGACCGTACTTCTTACGCTCCTTGATACGGGCGTCGCGGGTCAGGAAGCCGCTCTTGCGCAGACCGGGGCGCAGCTCCTCGTCGTAGAGGATCAGCGCACGGCTGATACCAAGGCGCAGGGCGCCGGCCTGGCCGGAGAGCCCGCCACCTTTCAAGGTGGCTTCGACATCGAACTTGCCCATCAGTTCCAGCTCTTCCAGCGGCTCCTCGATGACCGTCTTCAGCGTGGCGCGACGGAAGTAATCCAGCAGGCCCTGTCCGTTGACGACATATTCCCCTTTACCGGGGCGGATCCAGACGCGGGCGACTGAATTCTTGCGTCTTCCGGTTGCGTAATAGGCTTTGCCCTTCATAAACGGTGTCCTTTATCTCGAACTTTTTCTCGTCGAACCTTACCGACAGGCCTTACTGGCGGGCGGTTAGATCTCCAGTTTCTGCGGCTGCTGCGCTTCGTGCGGATGCTCCGTGCCGGCGTAGACTTTGAGTTTCTTGAAAACCTGGCGGCCGAGGCGGTTGTGCGGCAGCATGCCGCGGACCGCGTTCTGGATGATCCACTCGGGGCTCTTCTGGCGCAGGTGGCGGAAACTGGCGGTGCGGGCGCCCTTCGGAAAACCGGTGTGATGGAAATAGGTCTTGTTGAATTCCTTCTGGCCGGTCAGGCGGATCTTGTCGGCGTTGATGATGATGACGTAGTCGCCGGTGTCCATGTGGGGGGTGAAGGTCGGTTTGTGCTTGCCGCGCAGCACGGCGGCGACGCGGGAGGCCATCCTTCCCAGAATCTGGTCGGCAGCGTCGACGACATACCAGTCCTGTTTGATATCCTGTGGTTTGGCCGAATATGTTTTCACGATACCCTCATTATTTGCTAGTCGGAGACAATAAGTTTAAGCCGGTGCCGCCTGCAAGTCAAGTTTATTTTCCAGGGAGGGGAAGAAGGGGGGTGGGCCCTCACTACACCCCATGCCCCAGCCCCACTACCACGTAGAACCCGGAGAGGGTGCCGCTGAAGTCAACCAGGTACCAGTAGTTTTCCCAGGTAATCGTGTCAAGCAGCGTCGCCGGCGAGGGGGTGAAGTGGGGAACGGTCGAGTGATGGATCTCGTAGCCTTCGATGACGACCGGCGAGTTGCCGTTCACATCTTCGGTCGGGGCAGACCAGGTCAGCAGCACACCGCCGGAGACGATCTCCAGCGTCAGGTCGGTAATCGGTGCCAGCGGCACCGCTTCCCACTGGAACTCAGGATCGTAGATGGCGGGGGCGTAATCCGGCTCATCGATAAAGGGATTGCGGTTCTGCTGCAGGGCCCAGACCGCCGTGTTACGGTCGATCTCCTTCTGGCTGACCGGGTCGGCCTCGTGCCAGGCCAGCAGCATCTCCACCGCCCAGGGCAACAGCACCGCGCCGTTCGACATCGGGCCGCCGGGCCAGGCGCCGTCCTCACCCAGGTAGCGCGTCGCCGTGTAGAAGTAGGTGCGGGCCAGGTCCCCCTTGAAGTCGTCGCGCGGTTCGAAGGCGGTGCCGGAGTAGCCGGGGGTTGAGCAGCTGCCGCGCCGGCTGCCGTTCAGCGAGGTCCATGACGGCGAAGCGACCTCCCCGTAGGCGTAGCTGCCCCGCATGCTGTTCACATAGACATCGGTGGGGTAGATCATGTTGATGTCGGTATTCATCGGCAGCACCTCGCCGCCGAACCAGCTGCGCGGGAAGGAATGCTCGCGGTTGTAGCCCTCCCCTTCCCCGCTGGCGGAACCGGCCTGATCGACGCCGAACTGGTATTCATAGGGAGGATCGCCGCCCGGAATGTCGGAATAGATATCCCAGACCATCCCGTTCGGTTTGTCGTCGGTGGTGTAGAAGGCGGTCCAGAGATAGGCGTAGGTGAGCACCGTATGGTTGTCGATGATCTGATGCAGGGCCGTCTGGAGTTCCGCTCCCAGCAACCCCTCGGCGGAGTCGTAGTAGCCGGGCGGCTGGGCCCAGAGCGGCAGGTTGCCCGCGAAAACAGAAAGGATAACGACGATCGGCGTCATCAACGAGAAGCGCGATTTCATGTGATACTCACTGGAACAATGATTGTGGCACATTCAATCTAACAAATAGACAACGCCTGGCCAAGCAGAGAGAAACGCACGTGCAGAATGCCTGTTGAATGTGGGAAGAGCTGACAAGCCGAAGATCTAACGCGGCTTCCGCCTGTCCGACCACCAATCCATGCGCCAGACGATCCGGAAACCGACATCCCCGTCGGTGTTCTCCGGATGAAACAGCAGACGGTAGGTGCAGGTAAGGTAGTCATCATAGCTGTTGAAACTGCCGCCCCGGATCACCCGGTAGGTGGTAGTGTCCGGTCCGAGCGGATCGGTCTGGGAATAACCCGGATAGGCATAGAAAAAGTCACTCACCCGCTCCCAGACGTTGCCGGCGACATCCTGCAAGCCCAGTTCGCTGTCACCGAAGTAATGCCAGCCGACCGGCGCAGTAAAGCCGACACAGAACGCGTTGTTGTAGAAATTCGCGTAGTCGCAGTCCGGCGCCTCATCACCCCAGGGGTAGATGCGGTCGTCCAGATAGCTGGCGGCATGTTCCCACTCCGCCTCCGTCGGCAGCGTGTAGCCCTCGGCTTCATAGGGATTGTGCTCACTACTGGTCGACCAGTTGCCTTGATAGAACGGCGTAAAGCCATCCATCATGCTCAACCAGTCGCAGAAACAGGCCGACCCGTACCAGGAGACCTCCACCACCGGATGATCGTCGCAGGGCTCACCCTCAAAATCGCCATGGAGGACCGGCTTCAGAAAGAATTCGCCGTCAATGAACTCCAGCTGGCAATCTTCATCATCCAGATCGAGCAGCAGTTGACCGTAGGCGCGTACCTCGTCGGCGTCGGCGGTTACGTAGCCGTTGTCGTAGGCCCACTGCACCGCACCCCGGTACTGCTCGTTGGTGATCTCGAAGTGGCCGATCCAGAAGTTATTGGTGAGAATCACCCAATGCTGCGGACCTTCCTCCTCTGCCCCATCGTTGTTCCCCATTATGAAGGTGTCGGCGGGAGCCAGCACCAGCCAACCGGGATCTCCCCAATCCTCTACATGGAGTTGATGTACATGCTCAGCCGTAAGCGAATCCGCATCGCGAACCTCAAGCGATACGAAATAGGTGCCGGCGCTGGGGTACTGGTAGCCGGTGGTACTGGATCTGCTCCATTCGGTGTCAAAGCTGTTGTTATTCTGCCAGTCCCAGCGGAATTCGAGCTGGTCGACCGGGGTTTCGTCGTCATGGCTGGCGCTGGCGTCGAATTCGAACCGCGTCATCAGGTCGCCGGTGTCGGAATCGACCGTGAACAGTGGCACCGGGGGCTGGCTGAGGTCCGGCAGCACTTCCAGAGTCAGGGAGGCCTCGTCGGTCAGGCTGCCGTCGTTGACGGTTGCCGTAATCTCATAATCCCCGGCGGTAGTCGGTGCCGTCCAGTAGGTTGCCCCTACGTTCCAGTAGCGAGTACCCTCGATGACTATACCGGTGAATTCGCCGTCGGAGCAATCCCACGCATATTCCAGATCATCAGCGTCTGGGTCATCAGCGTCGCAGACAATCATGGTGGAATCGCCGGCCACCAGGGATGAATTCCATGCCATCAAGCCTTCGATCTCGGGCGGCCGGTTTACCTGCGTTTCGCATCCGGTCAACGCCAGCAGGAATGCAGATATCAACGCGGTAGTCAACTGAAGGTAAAAGCCGGTTTTCCGGATGGGCTTGGTCAACATGGCAGCTCCTTTATCAGATACACTCGCACCAGCGGTAACAGGTGCCGCTGATTTCAGGCAGGGTTGTGGTTCGGATCAGTGTGCGTCGGATTACTTTCGCAGCCTATGACTGCAAAAGGCGAGCGAACGTCACTGTCAGTTCAGTTGATTTCTCATTCGAATTCCGGCTCCGAATCCCCCTCCGGCAATTCCCGCGCCGAATCGGGCAGAAAATCGGGAATACCGTCGATGACCGGCCAGGCCAGGCGGCAGGCATCGCAGATAAGCTCCTCCCGTTCCGGTCGCAGTCTACCTTTGCAGCGGGGACAGGCCAGGATCTGCAGCAGCTCGTCGCTGAAGTCTTTGAAGTCCATTATGGCTCCCAGCCGAACTTCTCCAGGAAGAAGGAGGGAATCGGCACCAGTTTGTGATCGGTCAGGGTCAGAAAGCAATGACGGGTGAAGCCGCGGTTGATCGCCGTGCCGTCGCGTAGAATTTCGTAGTCGAGCCGGATGCTGGCGCGGGAGGCGCGCCGAATGGTGGTGCGCACGATCAGTTCGTCATCGTAGAGCGCGCTCTGGATGTATTTCGAACCGGACTCCAGCAGCGGCAGGATAAAGCCGCGCTCCTCGATCTCCCGGTAGGGCAAGCCGTTGACGCGCATCAGTTCGTTGCGGCCCAGTTCGTACCAGATCAGGTAGTTGGCGTGGTAGGCGATCCGCATGGCGTCGGTTTCGGCGTAGCGGACCTGCAGCGTCGTGTCGACGGTCAGCTTTACTCCGTCCATCGGCCCATCCGCCGGTACCGTTCCAGCCGCTCCGCCACCAGCTGCTCGGCCGTTTTTGCCGTCAGCTCCGCCAGGTTGGCGGTGACCGCCCGCTCCACGTTGCGGATCGCGGTTTCCCAGTCGTTGTGGGCGCCGCCCTGCGGCTCCGGGATGATGTCGTCAACGATATCCAGCTTTTTCAGATCCGGTGCGGTCAGGTTGAGCGACTGCGCGAGGTCCGAGGCGTGGTTAGCGTCCTTGAACAGGATCGAGGAGCACCCCTCCGGTGAAATCACCGAATAGATGGAGTTTTCCAGGATCAACACCCGATCGGCGACTCCCAGCGCCAGCGCGCCGCCGGAACCGCCCTCGCCGATGACGACCGCCAGAATCGGGACGCGCAGGCCGGCCATCTCATAGAGGTTGCGCGCAATCGCCTCCGCCTGCCCCCGCTCCTCGGCGCCCAGACCGGGATAAGCGCCAGGCGTATCGATCAGCGTCACGACCGGCAGGCCGAATTTCTCCGCCAGCCGCATCAGGCGCAGCGCCTTGCGGTACCCTTCCGGATTGGGCATGCCGAAGTTGTGATAGAGGTTCTGCTTGGTATCGCGGCCCTTCTGCTGGCCGATGATCAGGAGTCGCCGCCCCCCCAGGCTGCCCAGGCCGGCAACGATCGAGCGGTCGTCGGCGAAGAAGCGGTCGCCGTGCAGCTCCTTGAAATCGGTGACAATGCGTTCGATGTAATCCAGAGTGTAGGGCCGGCGGGGATGGCGGGAAATCTGCACCCGCTGCCAGGGAGTCAGCTTGGAGTAGATGCTCACTTTCAGCTTCTCCAGCTTGACTTCCAGCTGAGCGATCTCGTCGCCCATATCCATCTGCGAATTCTGCGACAGAACCCGCATCTCGGCGATCTTGTTGCGCATCTCAAAGATGGGACGCTCGAAATCCAGCATGAACTCGATGGCCATAGGCGGAAAGTGCTTTCTCGTTTAAGAAAAACTTACAGACGACCGAGCAGACTACGCAATTTCAATTTCCAGACCATCAACACCGCCTCCCGCACGATCTGGCGCGACATCTTGGAGGAACCTTCGGCACGGTCGGTGAAGATGATCGGGATCTCACGGATGCGAAAACCCTTCTTCCAGACCTTGAAATTCACCTCGATCTGGAAGGAATAGCCGCCCGATTTGATGCGGTCGAGATCGAGCGATTCGAGCACATGGCGCCGGAAGCATTTGAACCCGCCGGTCGGATCCTGGACCGGGATGCCGGTGATGATGCGGGTGTAGAGCGAGGCTCCCCGGCTCAGCAACAGACGGGAGAGGGGCCAGTTGATGACATTCACTCCCTGGATGTAACGGGAGCCGATGACCAGGTCGTACTCGCGGATCGCTTCCAGGAAGTTGGGGATCTCTTCCGGATCGTGCGAGAGGTCGGCATCCATCTCGAAGACGTAGCTGTACCCCCGCTCAATGGCGTACTTGAAACCGGCGACGTAGGCGGTGCCCAGGCCCAGTTTGCCGGAGCGATGAATCACCTTGAGCCGGCCGTTGCCCTGCACCAGGCGGTCGACCAGCTCGCCGGTGCCGTCCGGGGAATTGTCGTCGACGATCAGGATGTCGAGCGTAGGGCTCTGGACCAGCACCTGGTCGACGATCTGTTCGACATTCTCCCGTTCGTTGTAGGTTGGGATGATTACCAGGGACCGTTCTTCCATCAGTTCAACCTGTGCGTATGTGGATTTTCCCGTTTATAGACGGCCAGAGATGCGACCGCGGTGTTGAATTTCATCTGTAGACGCTGCTGGCTCTCCGCCACCGCCAGCCCTCCCTGCAGCGGCCGGGGCGCCGGTTGCCGCAGCTCCGCCGTGGCTATCGGCCGGATCAATTCCTGATCGAGATCGAACTGACTCGCCACCAGCCTGGCGAATTCCAGCCGGCTCATCATGTCGCTCGAACCGACATGCAGGATGCCGTCCAGCCGCAGCTGCAACGCCTGCAGAATCGCCGCCGCCAGTTCCGGCGCGTAGGTGACGTTGCCGATCTGATCCGCGACGATCCGCACCGGGCGGTTTTCACGCAACTCCTCCAGCAACCAGGTGACGAAGTCTTTCTGCAGGTCCACACCCTTGCCGTAGAGGACGATGGTGCGCACGATCGTAAAGGCGATGCCGCTGCCGCGCACCAGGTTCTCCGCGGCCAGCTTGGAACGGGCGTAAACCGACTGCGGATTCGGTTCGGCATCCTCGGTGTAGGGACCCGCCGTTCCGTCAAAAATGTAGTCGGTCGAGAGCTGCACCAGCCGGGCGCGGGTCAGCTGTGCCGCCCGGATCAGGTTGCGCACTCCCTCGCAGTTCACGCGCCAGCAGGCCTCCTTCTCGGTCTCGGCCCGGTCGACGGCGGTCCAGGCCGCGCAGTTGACGATCGCGTCCGGCGCCAGCACCCGGATACGCTCGACCAGCCCCCGGTCGGTAATATCGCCGGCGAAGTAATCGAAATTGTCGTAATCGAGAAACGTCCGCGGCTGCAGATCGATACCGGTAACCTGGTAGGCGGCTACGGCGCGGTTGGCCAGGTTCTGCCCCAGCAGACCGTGGCACCCGATCAGCAACAGCTTTTCCATTTTCAGATGCGGGCTCCCTGTTGGCGGAACTGATCCAACCGTTCGCGCATCGCGGTATCCTCCACGGCTATCAGCTCGGCGATGAAGACGGCGGCGTTGCGGGCGCCGGCCGCGCCCACCGCGAAGGTGGCGACCGGTATCCCGGCCGGCATCTGCACCGTCGAGAGGAGCGCGTCCAACCCGTTGAAAGCGGAACCGCCCAGCGGCACCCCCAGCACCGGCAGGGTCGTATGCGCCGCGACGACGCCGGCCAGGTGGGCCGCCATACCGGCGGCGGCGACAATCGCGACGTAACCTTCGTCGCGGGCCGCGGCGGCGAATTCAGCCACCTCCTGTGGGTTGCGGTGTGCCGACAGTATCCGCACATCCACCTGGAGGTCGAAATACTCAAAGTAGGGCAAGGCTTTGTCCAGCTCTGCCCGGTCGGAAGCGCTGCCCATCAGGAGCGCGCATTTAGCGTGTTTGCCGTTCATTTGCGTTCCCCGAAGCTTTCCAGTACGCTCCACAACTGGAGCATAAATGGATTCTTATCCTTCCCCGGCGCGAACACGGCGCCGTCAATCAGCACCGTGCGATTCCGTTCCGGTTCCGGGAACAGGTATGTAATGTAGGGGCCGCCGCCGATTATTTCAAATGTCCCCCAGAGCCCCTCCAGGCAGACACCCGCGTGCTCCCCCACCGTCACCGGCGAAATCCGGACAAAATCGGGATCCCGCTCGACGTAGACCGGGTCGTGGAAATGCACTCCGAGCGAATCGCGCAGGTTCAGCAGGTAATCGTGGTCGCAGGGATCCGGCGCCACTCCCGGCACCACCTGCACGGCGATCCAGCGGTCGGGGTAGTAGCGGCGAAAGCGCAACATTCCCTCCTCCGGCAGCGCGTTCACCACCTGGTAGTCGTGCGGAATGCGCAGATCGACGGCGAGCATCCGCCACAGGCTGTCGCTCAGTTCGATCTGTTCGTAGCGTGAAAAGATCCGCTCCTTCTCCTGCCGGAGTGCGAAGTGCAGGAAGAGGGAGACCAGGCTGCTGTCGCGCTCGGTCAGCAGGGCCCGCAAACCGGCGGGATCGACCGCGGGCAATACCACGGTCTGCTGGGGGCGCGCCAGCGCGTTCCGGCGCGCGAAGAGGAGGGGTTCTCCCTCCCGGACGCGGGCGAGGACGTCCGTCTCAAACAGCGAACGGACGAAGCTGTTGACCGGCGTCTCGGCGTCGATCCGGCTGCCGGCGAACAGCAACAACCGCCGGTTGGCCAGATCGTTCAGTTCGGCGCCGTCGGCGAAGCGCAGCTTGAACCAGGGTTCCAGCTGCGGCGTGATGCTGTGGGCGGTGAAGACCTCGCGCAGCAGCGGTTCCACCAGCGGCTGGTCGAGCGAGTCGACGAAGATGGTGATCTCGTCCCAGTCACCCCAGGAGCGGGGCTGGCTGCAACCCTGCCAGAGCAGGGCCGTCAACAGCAGGGTCCACAGAGCGGCTTTTTGTATCACATCGGCTCCTTTCGCTCCTCGCAGCGGCGTGCGGGATTCACAGCGGCGGTCATTCGCCGGCGGCGGTTTCCGCCCAGCAACGTTCCAGTCCCTTCAGTTCCGCCCGCCTGCCAGCCAGCTGCTCCCGCAGCGACGCGTAGGTCCGTTCCGCCTCCTGGCGGTCGCCGCTCTCCAGCAGAAAACGCAGGTAGTCCCGGTAGGTCGCCAGCGGCATGATGCGGTCGTATTGCAGCAGGCTGCTGTAGGCCTGCCGGGCGAGAGCGTTGTCGCCCAGCGCCTGGTAGCAGCGTGCTATCAGTCGCAGCTTGGCCAGTATCCCCTGCTGAACGTTGAGGCCCGGTCCCAGCAGGTTGAGGGCGCCGGACCAGTCCTCCGCTTCAGCCAGGCGCCGCGCCCGCCGGATCAGGTCATCCTGGGTGCCGGCGGCGGACTGGTATGTATCACGCCAGCGGTCGAACAGCGCCCGGTCGAAGGCGGCGGTCTTGCGCAGGATGAAAACACGGGAATGGTCGTAGTAGCGCAGGGAGAATTCCGCCGGGGTGTCGTCGATCTCCCAGCCCAGCACCTGCGGATATTCCACCCGGTCGAAAACCAGCTCGAAACCAAGCCGGCCCTGCAGCAGCAGGGTGTAAAAATCGGCCTCGATCGGGAAGTGACGGCTGACCTGGCGGTAGCCCGCCATGCGGTTGGTCTCCACGAACACGTAGTAGTCCGCCAGCTCCAGTTTGTGATACAGGTAATCGATCCGTTCCTGGAAGGTCAACAGCGGTCCGCTGTGATACAAAACCTGAATGCTGAGCGGCAGGAGATCGTAATACTCCTTGTCGAGGTAGAACTTCATACTGTTGGCGCTCTGCTCGTGCAGCACCGTCGTACCGGCCGGCAACCGTTCGCCCAGCCAGCGGGCCGCCGCCAGCCGCGAGTCCTCGCGGGCGTAGACGGAGTTGAAGGCGGCGGACCAGGCCAGCCCGAAACCGAACAGCAGGATCAGCAGTGTAACCATTACCGGGCGCCAGCGTCGGAACGGCCGCCATTCCAGCAGCAGCGCTCCGCCGCGGACGGTGCTCACCGCCAGCAGCGGCAGCAGCGGCAGTGCGTAGCGCATGTAGAGCACTTTGGCGTTGTGGGTCAGTAGCAGTGAGATCAGCAGCCAGGTGAGCAGAACCCAGTCGGCTCCCTTCCCCCGGATGATTTGTATCACCAACCCGGCGCAACCGGCAACGGCCAGCGGCCAGCCCATGCCCCAGGGCAGCAGGTTGGTCAACAGCGGCAGCAGCGGGAAGTTGTTGTCCATGAACTGGATCTGGAACGGGTAGAGGTTTTCGCCGCGGATGTTGCGCAGGATGTGGAAGAAGCCGAAGGCATGATCCGCGAAGAGATATTCCCGGAAATCGAGGATGGCGTAGGGATTGAGCAGGAAGAACAGCAGCAGCGTCATCCCGCCGGCGGCCAGCAGCCGGGGCCGCAGCAACACCTTGACGAAGTGCAGCCAGCCATCGGCGCGGAGCCAGCTCCAGCTCTCCTCCCGGTAGTGCCGGAGCGTGTGGGCGGTCACGAACGGCACTACCAGCAGCGCCGCGTTCACCTTGGTGGAGATGGCGATACCGAACAGTATGCCGCCCCACAGGTAGTCGCTCCAGCGCGTTTCGTGATACAGACGCGCGATGAAGCAGAAGGTCGCCAGCGAGAAGAACACCATCGGCACATCGACGACGCCGTAGTGCGACATCTGAATGTGAAACATGGTGACCGCCAGCAGGGCGGCCGCACCCAGTCCGGTCCAGGCGCCGTAGAGACGCCGGACCGCCAGGAAAAGCAGGAGCGGCGACAGCGCCCCCATCAGCGCGTTGAGGAACCTGATCGCCAGAAAGGTCAACCGTTCGTCGGTCGAGTTGTCGTAGACATACGGCTCGAAATCATGGAACCAGCCCGCAACCCGCACCGCCAGTGCGTTCAGATAGACGGTGGAGGCGCCGTACAGCGAATAAGCGACGTTCTCACCGTAGAAGTTGATGTTGGGCCGCCAGGAGTCCTTCAGGTTGCCGGCGACCTTCACATTACTGGTCTCGTCCGGATGGAAATGGTAGAAGTGGATCCGGCTGCTGTCGGCCGGATTATGCAGGTCGTAGCGCGAGGTGCCCCAATCGAGCCCCTGCCAGCGCAGAAGCGCACCGATAATCAGCACGCCGGCCAGCAGCAGCCAGGGCAGTCGATCAGCGCGTAAAGCTTGCATAATGTCTCCGGTCGAAATCAGAAATGCAGTTGCTCCGGCGGTAACGGACGGTGGTAGAGGCCGCGCCGGCTGTTGCGACGGATGCGCAGTAAACCGCGGAACGAGTCGAGTGTATCACGCAGCAGGTTGACCCGGGTATCCTCGGAGTTGATCCAGGTGACCGGGACCTCGGTGATGTTGTAACCCAGTTGCGAAGCGATGTGCAGGATCTCGCTGTCGAAACTCCAGTCGTGGATCCGCTGGCGGCTGAAGATGGCCCGGGCCGCCTCCCGCGCGAACAGCTTGAAACCGCAGGTGAAATCGCTCACCTCGACCTTGATCAGCTGCCGCGAAAGAAAGGTGAAACCTTTACCCATCGTCTCCCGCAGCCAGGGCTGATGCTTCTCGATGCGGGCCCCATCGCTCTTGCGGGTGCCGATGATCACCGGCAGGCCCTGTTCCAGCGCCGGGATGAACTTGTCCATCTCGGTGAAGGGGGTCGATTGATCCGCGTCGCAGAAGAGGAGATAATCGCCTTCCGCCGCCAGCATGCCGTGCTGCAGCGCGCCGCCCTTGCCGAGATTACGGCTGTTGGCCAGCAGGCGCAACGACGGCATTTCCGTCTGCAGCTGCCGGACCAGCGGCCCGGTATTATCGCGGCTGCCGTCATCGACGACCAGGAACTCGTGTTCGGGAAAGGTGCGGCTGAAATAAGCGTACCCCGCCTGCAGCGTCGGCACGATACGCCTGGCTTCGTTGTAAGCGGGTATCACGATGGAGAGGCGCATAGGTTCAGCTTCCAGTCTTACCGGTCGATGCGGCCGTTCCGGGCCGCGCTGGTGGCGGTGCTATATCCCAACCCAATTCGCTGAAGCGGCGCACACCGCGCAGGAAATAGGCGTCCACGATACTGCCGGGATAAAGCACCCGCTCGATGGCGCTATCCGGCAGGCGGCGCTGCTGCTGTACTTCGCGCCGCATGCGGGCGATCAGCCGCGGATGCGACAGCAGCCAGAGATAGGCCAGCTTGATGCCCCAGAAGCGGGCGAATTCCCCTTTCACAATCGCCTGCAGCATGGCGACCCAGTCCTGCAACAGGCGCAACGGCAGCCGGCGCCACAGCCTGGCGGCGCCGTAGTTCTTGCACAGCATGAGGACACTGTTGCGGAAGTTGAGATAAACCTTCAGTCGCTGAGTCGGCGGCAGCGAGTAGCCGGAATGGTGAAAGACCGCTACCTGCGGTACCACCCAGACCTGCCAGCCGTGGAGATGAAGCCGCCAGGCCAGGTCTATCTCTTCCATATGCATGAAGAACCGCTCGTCCAGCAGGCCGGTCTCCGCCAGCGCGGCGGCACGCAGCAGCACGGCGGTGCCGGAGGCCCAGAACACCAGCCGCGGATGCCGGTACTGACCCGCGTCCGGCTCCAGGCTGTCGAACAGGCGGCCGACGGCGAAGGGAAAACCGTAGCGATCCAGCATGCCGCCGGCGGCGCCGGCATAGTCGAGATAGCCGGGATTGGGCAGCGAACAGAGACGCGGTTGTACCGCCGCCGCCTGCCGGTTCCGCTCCAGCAGCTCCACCAGCGGTTCGATGAAACCGGGTTCCACCTCGGTATCGTTGTTCAGCAGCAGCAGGTACGGCGCCGTCGACGCCCGGATCCCGGCGTTACAGCCCCCGGCAAAGCCGCGGTTCTCGCTCAAGGCCAGGATATTGACGGCGGGGAACTCGGCGCGCAACATCGCCACCGACTCGTCGCTGGAGGCGTTATCGACCACCGTGATACGCAATTGGAGCCAGGTGGCCCGAGACAGGCTGTGCAGGCACTGCCGCAGGATTTCCACGCCGTTGGCGTGGGGAATGATCACTTCCACCGCCGGCGCTGTCATGGTCAGGGGGTCTGTCTCACGCGCAGCTGCTGCAACTTACGCAGCGCATAGGTGTCATTCGGGTAGAGCACCAGCCAGTTTTCCAGTTCCGCGATCGCCGCCGAGTCCTGGCCCGCCTCTTCCAGCGCGGTTATCAGCCCTCCGTAGGCTTCCGGATTATCGGGGCTCAGTTTCAGCGCCTCCCGGTAGTAGTGCGCGGCGATCTCCGGCTTATGCACCCCCAGCCAGGAGAAGGCGGCCGCGGAGAAGACGGCAGGCGTCTCCGGCAGACGTTCCAGGGCGGTTTCCGCCGCTTCCCGGTCCTCCAGCAGCTCGATGTAGTACTGGACCACCATCAGCAGTTCGTCCTCCGTGCAATCCCGCTCCAGGAACACCTCCAGGCGCCGCCGCATCTCCGCGACGTCTCCCATCTGCCAGTACATCTGGCCGACCTGGAGGGAGAGATAGGGCGCGAAGGTCGGTATCCTCGCCTCCGGCAGGTATTCATCCATGCGGCGCAGGATTTCCAAACCTTCCGGATAGCGTCTCTCATGCAGGTAGTGCATGGCCAGCTGCAGGTAGGCGGAGCGGTAGTTCTGCATCATCCGCTGAATATCCGGGTTCAGGTAGACCGAGGGATTGTCGAGGTTGCGGAAATGCCCGGAATAGACCTCGCACAGGTTGTGCTCCAGCACCGCTTCATCCACCTCGCCTTCCGCCAGCTTCTGGTCGACTACCTTGAACACCAGTCCGTCCATCCGCAGATACCCCGCATCATTGAGACCAACCTGGTTGCCGCGGGACACCGTCACGGCGAAGTAGACCGGCTTGCGCCAGTGGTTCTGATGCAGGATGTCCAGGATCATCAGGTCCTTCACCTGCAGAAAATTATTGCCGTTGACCCCGTCGCCGATCGCCAGGTGCATGGTGGGTTTCACGGTGAACTGCATGGTATCGCCGTGGGCAGTGCGCAGATCGATCGTGCTGGGCGCCGGCAGGTAGCGCCAGCGCAGCGCGTCTATCTCATGGGAGTCGACGAAGTTGTCGATGAAGTCATCGGTCAGGCTGACCGGCACCCGCGGTTCCTCGTCGCGCAACTGGCGGATGTACCAGCCTGTGTTCAGAAGCGAGAGATTGATCACCCGCACATCTTCCCGGATGTGCTCCACATACTGCAGATACCAGAGCGGGAAGGTGTCATTGTCGCCGTTGGTAAAGACGATTGCATCCGGTTCCATGCTGTTGAGCATGTTGTAGGCGTAGTCCCAGGCCACGTAGTTGCCGGCGCGGGAATGGGTGTGATAGCTGCGGGCCAGCATGTTGATCGGCAGCATCAACAACAGGATCACACCGGCAGCCATCAGGGCGTTGGCGAGCCGGCGCGGATCACGAATCTTTTCGGTCACCCACTCCAGCACCGCCTGGGTACCGATCCCGACCCAGATGGCGAAGGCGAAGAAGGAACCGACATACGAGTAATCCCGCTCCCGCGGCTGGGGATCGTTCTGGTTGACATAGGCCACGATGGCCAGCCCGGTAAACAGGAAGAGGTTGAGCACGACCGAGGCGTGCTTCCAGTCCTTGCTGAAGTGGTGTACCGCCCCGAAGAAGCCCAGCAGCAGCGGCAGGGCGAAGAACCGGGGCATATCCATGAAGTTCTGCAGGAAATAGCGGATGTACATGTAGTTGATCTGGTAATCCCAGAGCGGCGCCCGCCGCGGCCAGAACGAACTCCAGAGCCCGGTGACGCCGTACTGTTCCCGGTTGAGATAGGCGACCAGTTTGGCGAAGGTCTCCGGGTTGTTCTCATCCAGCGGCGGATTGAGGCCGGAACGGATCAGGATGATGGCGTAGGAGAAGTAGCCGATCAGCACCAGCAGCAGGGCACCGCTGGCCAGGGCGCCGATGTGGTGTCGTTTCCGGACGGAATAGGCGTACACGGCGACCAGCAGCAGGAAGATGAAACCCACCACCCAGAGGCCGTGCCGGGCGGCCAGAGCCGGCAGTTTCTGTACGATGCCGGGGTAGATCGGCAGGATCAGGAGCGCGCTGACCACCCAGGCGACCAGCACCCGCAGGGCGTTGTTGGCGGGATACTTGCGGTAGTAGATGACCAGAAAGATGGCGGGCAGCGCCAGCACGTTCAGCAGATGCACTCCGATCGCCAGGCCGATGATGTAGAAGATGAGCAGCAGATAGCGATCGC
>CAZFEC010000016.1:53939-55424 GCA_964517435.1 uncultured Bacteroidia bacterium
TGCACTCCGATCGCCAGGCCGATGATGTAGAAGATGAGCAGCAGATAGCGATCGCCGGCGGGGGAATCGGAATGCTCCCGCCAGGCGAAGATGAGCCAGATGACGATGGCGGCGAAGAACATGGAGATGGCGTAGACCTCGGCTTCCACGGCGTTGAACCAGAAACTGTGGCTGAAGGCGTAGGTCAGGGAGCCGATCACGCCGGAGATGATGGCGATCAGGTAATCGTGGCTGTCCTGTTCGCGGCCGCGCATGATGCGCACCAGCTGCACGATCACCAGGTAGAGGAACATCACCGTCAGGGCGCTGCTGATCACCGAGATGAGATTGACCCGGAAACCGATATCGCCCAGCGGCAGCAGTGAGAAGAACCGTCCCAGAAGCAGGTAGAACGGAGCGCCCGGCGGATGCGGTACACTCATCGTCTCGGAAGCGGCGATGAACTCACCGCAGTCCCAGAAACTCAGGGTGGGCGCCATGGTCAACAGGTAGATCACACCGGAGAAAAGCAGGATCAGCAGGGCGGTCCAACGGTGTATTTTATGGTAAGCCGTCATGCGCAAGCTCCATGGAATTTCTGGAAATGGATTTGACCCGCTTCGACGCAATCAGGCGCTGCTGGAGAACGAGCTGGCATGAAGCGGCTATAGTATTTCCCTGTTTGACGTCCTGGCAGTTCAAAAGGTTCCGAGAAATACTACAAAGTGATGCCCATGATTGCTTCAAAAGAGTCATTCTACATGAGCATCACTCAAAGCAAGGCTTTATTTTACCTTTTCCTCCAGCGCAAGTCAAGGAATTGGACCGGGGTGGAAGCGAGGTGCGGGCAGCGGCGGGCGGCTGTGCAGGCTCCGCTCAGCGACGGGGTGGTACAAACGGGGGGAAGCTTCAGTTGCGGGAATAGAGGGGCGGTTCCGGCGGATGGGGGATCTCCGGGAGGGGAGCGGACGGATCCGCGGCGTCGGATTCAGGATAGAAGGAGGCGGAATCTTCCGGATCGGCATTGCTGATGGCTTTATCCAACAACAGGATGAAGTTCTTCAGTTGCGTCCGGTTGAAGCGCAGGGCGATCATTTCGTAGTTGATGAGAACACACTGATCCTGTTGATACCTTTCGAAGTTGCGTTGCAGCCGCTTCGCCACGCGGAACAACTGCCGGAGACGATCGGGATCGAGCGGTATCAGTACGGCGCCCATGGCCAGCAGCAGTCGATTGCGGCGACGGAAAACCTGACTCCCTTCTGTGCCACGGGCCAGCAGCTTATATTCTGGCATTCATCCTCCCGGTGTCGTCTATCTTATCGGCGCTTCCCTGAAAATGTTGAATAGTTTTCGCCTCTGATTGATCACGGGTTGATCCTGACCTTCGCCGCGGCAATCCAATGCCGGCGCCGGATCGTCGTCAACGCATATGTCTGGTATGCGGCCTAAAGTACCTATGATAGAAATGCGCGTGTCCCGTTATCAGCAATTTGCTTTTTTCAA
>CAZFEC010000017.1:0-54810 GCA_964517435.1 uncultured Bacteroidia bacterium
AAAACAGCTTTTTCAATGAGTTCTATGCGAAATTCTTTATGAGAATCGGTATAACCGCGGTGCGCCCATAGTGCTTTGACGCGATCAGAACGCGGAAAAAAAACCTGAAGCAGATTCGAACGCAGAAATTGAAACCGGCAGGGGACACCTTTCAATCAGCGGCCCGACTACGGTTTATGATCAGCTCCTCCAATGGCCGCTTCGGTACATGGTGAACGCCCTGCTCGTCCCGCCAGTAACGGATATCGCCGTCGGGGGGCAATGGCTCCAGCCGGACCGTTTCCGCCGGTAACCCCAGCGCCAGCACCAGCAGTATCTCCAGATGTGACGGGATATCCAGGATTTCCCGCAGCTGCTGTCGTCTGATGGAGCCGATCATGCAGCCCGCCAGGCCCCGGGCGACGGCACCCAGCATGATGCTCTGGGCCGCGATGCCGTGATCGCAACCGAAGGAGTCGCAGATCTCCCGGTCCCCCAGGATGATGATGTACGCGGTCGGTCGCTCCCCTGGCGCCGGCCCGGACCATTCCTCCAGATAACCGGCCCAGCTCAGATGCGGAAAAACCCCTTCGCAACCGGCTCGATCGCAGACCGGGAGAAACTTCAACGGCTGGCGGTTACTGGCCGAGGGACTGAGCCTGGCCAGGTCGATCAGTTCCCGCAGCGTCGCCGGGGTGATCTCCCCCTCCGGTTGAAAGCGCCGCACGCTGCGATTGCGTCTGACCAGTTCCTCGATCGTCATTCCCCTTCCCTTCTTTCGTTTTCACCGGCGTTGGAAAATCATTTCGTCAGGCTTAAGCGGTAAGAATATAGTGAAGAACTGTCGATACTATGCTCAGAATTATTCCGTAGCAAGTTCATAGCCCACCGGTGAATCATGCCTGAGAGCCTTAAATCTATCCTTTTCGTTGATGACGATGCCGATATCCTCGCTTCCCTGCGGCGGCTGCTGCGTTCCAAACGGTCGGAATGGGAGATGGTTTTCGCCACCTCCGCCACCGAGGCCGAGGAAATGCTCGCGGCAGGGGAATTCGATGTGGTGGTGCTGGATGTGAAGATGCCGGGCAGGAGCGGCCTCGACCTGCTGGCGGAATGGCGGGAGCGTTCAGAACGACCCGGATTCGAGATCATCATGCTTACCGGCCTCAAGGATGAGGAACTCAAGCGCAAGTCGCTGGAGCTGGGCGCCACTGATCTGCTCAACAAACCGGTCGCCCGGGATGATCTGATCGCGCGTCTGCAAAACGTGCTGGAGATGAAAACCTACCGCGATTCCCTGCAGCAGCGTACACGGGAACTGGAGGACGAAGTTGAACGGCGCCGCCAGGTGGAACTGCAACTGAAGGAGGCGATGGCGGAGCTGGAGGCGGCGCTGGCCCATGTCCAGGAGCTTTCGACCATCGATCCCCTGACCCAGCTTTATAACCGGCGTTTCTTCGCGGAAAAGCTGGAGGAGTACTGGGAATTGAGTGCGCGTCTGCATCAACCGCTGAGTTGTATCATCGCCGATCTGGATCACTTCAAGGCCGTCAACGATAATTACAGCCATCAGGCGGGAGACCAGGTGCTGCAGCAGGTGGCACAGGTACTGAAGGAGACCGTCCGTCGCACCGATATCGTCGCGCGTTACGGAGGCGAGGAATTCGTCGTGCTGCTGCCGAACACGAAACTCGCCGATGCGTCTTTTGTGGCGGAGAAATTGAGGTGTGCCGTCGAGGCGTCACCGGTCGCCTGGGAAAGTGAATCGCTCCCGGTTACGGCCAGTCTGGGGGTTGCCGCCAGCGACGAAGCCGACATCGAAAACAAGAAGCAGCTGATCGCCGCGGCCGACCGGTCGCTCTACCGGGCCAAGGAGGAGGGGCGAAATCGGGTTGAAACCCGGGGTCGGACCTTGCTTTGTTCATGAAAATCAATGTGATAACCCCGAAAAACGGTCGCTTTTTGCCCTTAGATGGCTGTTTTTCGCATGGAAAATGGGAGTTATGCCATCCCTATAAGGGGTATGCCTCAACCCCTATGCTGACATATTCTTCTCGAGAACCCGGAACGGTTCGTTGATGCCGACGCTGTCGGCAAAGCTCTGCAGACGCTGCAGCATCATGGGAGTGATCTCCTGGCCTTTCGTGGCGATCATCAGACCGTTGTCCGCGGTGACATCTTCATCCAGCACCATGTGAATATTGAGCTGATCGGAAGTGACCTTCCGTTCCACCACATCGATCGGCTTCGAAGCGAAGCTGTCGAGGATGGTAACCGCGTCCGGGAAATAGAGATCGGGCTGTTCAGACAGCTCCCGCAGCGCGTGGGCGTGGGTTTCGCCGCTGGAGATATGGCGGTCGTAAGCCTGTGCAATGCGGATCAGGTTTCCCCCCAGCGCGATCAGATCCTCGCCCTGGAGATCCGGTTGCTGCGTCTGCCTGGTGAAGGCGTTGTTCTGGGCGGAGATCATGCGGGCGACATGCTCCAGGCGCGGGATATTCTCAAGCAGATCGTGTGCCACCTGCGGGTGCTTGCTGAACAGCTTCTGTTCACTCTCCGAAAGTTCACCCCCGTCGCGCAGCTTGCGTATCGCTTCCGGCGGCAACGTGATATAGCCGATCAACGAAAGCAGCGCCGCCAGCTCGAACTGCCACTGATTGGACAACTGCAGGCGCGACGCCATGTAACCGACACAGCTCTTGATTCGCATCGAACGGCCGAAAGCGGGCGGATTGACCAGTCCCAGCATCTCGGTCATCACCTTGACGCTGCCGTTGAGCGTCTGCTCCAGCAGCTCCTTCTCGCTGACCACCAGCCGGTGTTGATCAACGGCGGCGTTGAGGGTACGCAGCATCGATTCCTTGTCGGTGGGTTTGGTCAGGAAACGGAACAGGTTGCCGTCGTTGATCGCCGTTATCGCCACCTGCAGGTCCGCCTGACCGGTCAGCATCACCCGTGCCGTATCGGGGGAATTGCGCCGGAACTCCTTCAGGAACTGAAAGCCGTTCATCTCCGGCATCTGGTAGTCGGAAACGACAACCGCGAACACCGGTTCCTTGTCGATCAGCTGCAATCCCTCCGCCCCGCTCGTGGCGGTCCGGATTTCGAAGTCCTTGCGCAACTGCCGCTGGAAGGAGGCCAGGATTTCCGGTTCATCATCGACCAGCAGCACGCGTTTATTCACTCGTCTCTCCTTCAGCTGTCAGCCCTTCAGCTGTCAGCCCTTCAGCTGTCAGCTCCACGGCTGTCAACTCCTCCGTCATCTCCTGCCAGGCCGGAATCTGTCCGGTGATCTGCAGTCGCTCCAGGTAAGGCATATCGAGCACTTCCTCCGCCGGCAGCGAATCTGAGGAAGCCTGTACCTCCAACAGGGCGACCGCGACGTGTACCGCCGTCAAAGGACAGAAGGTCTGAGTGGTGGCTTCGCTCGGCAGGTGGTGGAAGTAGATCGCCTCCACGATCGAATCGGGCAGACCCCACAAACCCATCAGGTAGCCACCGATCTGGGCGTGATTCTTGCCCAGCTCCTCCTCCTCGGCGATGATCAATTTCCGCGGATCGTTCGCCGCGAACTGCAGCAGGTCGGCATACTTCCCGGGAAAACCGGAGGCGAGCACCAGAATGCCGACATCGTGCAGCATGCCGGCCAGAAATATATCGCCGACAGACTTCTGGTCGAGGCCCTGCTCCTCGGCGATGCGCTTCCCGAGTAGGCTGGCATGGTAAGCCTGGCGCCAGATACGATCGAGGTCCAGCTGCGACGGTGTTGAATCACCCGCCTCCGAAAATATCTTCACCGAGAGTACCAGCGAGCGGATGATTTCCACCCCCAGCAGACTCGCCGCCTGCGCCGGGCTGGCGATCTGGCGCGGAATACCGAAGAAGGCGGAGTTGACCAGCTGCAGGATCTTGGCGGTCATGCCGATGTCCCTGGCGATGATGTCCCCCACTTTGGCCAGGGAGCTGGTGGGAGACTTCAGCTCCTCCATCACCTCCACGTAGAGCGTAGGCAGGCTGGGCAGCGACTCCAGGGTGGTGGCGAACTGCACCAGCGAAGTGTCCGCCAGCAAGTCGCGCAGAGCACAGGAGCGCAGGATGACGTCGATCAGGTTGTCCGCGTCGCAGGGTTTGGCCAGGAACTGGTGCGTGGGACCGACGGAACGCAGCAGCGTGGCCTGATCGGAATGTCCGGACAGGGCGATGCGCACGGTGCGGGGGTACTGCTCCCGGATGCGACTCAGCAGTTCGACGCCATCCATTTCCGGCATGCGGATGTCGGAAACCACGACGTCGTAAGGCGCTTCCGCCATTTTCGTCAGCGCGACGGGGCCGCTTTCGCAGAAATCCATGTCCCACTCACTCCGCGTGGGGCGCAACATGCGACGCAACGAAGTGAGAATATCCGGTTCGTCGTCTACGAAGAGGATACGCTTTTTCATGCTTCCTCCTCCTGCCCGCTGTTCTTGATCGGCAGGGTGATGATGAAGGTGGTACCTTTGCCCGGTTCGGTCTCGAAGTTTATATCGCCGCCGTGGTTCTCCACGATCACCGAATGCGCCAGACTCAGACCCTGGCCGGTGCCCTTCCCCACATCCTTGGTGGTGAAGAAAGGATCGAACACCCGCTTCTGGATTGAAGCGGGGATGCCGGTGCCGGTATCGGACACCCTGATTTCCGCGCAATCGTTTCGTCGCGTAGTGACGATCGTTATCAGTCCCTTTTCGGTGCCGGTGGCTTCCTCCCGGTGGCTTTCCGAGTTCCGGCGCTGCTCCAGCGCGACACCGATGGCGTGCGAGGCATTGGTAATCAGATTGAGTATCACCTGTCCAAAGGCACCGGGGTAACAGGGCACCTCCGGCAAATCTTCGCAGAACTCCTCTTTCAGATCGGCCACATACTTCCATTCGTTGCGGGAAACGACCACGGTGTCCTGGATGATCTTGTGCAGATCGGCGGGGGTTTTCTCATCCTCGCCGGGATGAGCGAAGGCCCGCATGGAGCTGACGATCCGAGTGACATTCTCCACCCCCCGCTGCGATTGCTGTACCGCTTCCGGGATTTCCTCCAGCAGGAAATCGACCTCCGCCTCTTCGATCGCGGTTCGCATTTCCGCCAATTCCTGCTGGAGCGTGGTGGCGCCATCTTCCAGCGTGACCAGCCGGCCGGCGCTGGCCAGCACCCGGTTCAGATCGTTGAAGCTGTCTTCCAGGAAGCGCAGGTTGTTGCCGATGAACTGGGTGGGCGTATTGATTTCATGGGCGATGCCGGCGGCGAGGGTGCCGATCGATTCCATTTTGTTGGCCTGCTGGAGCTTGATCTCCGCTTTCCGGCGCTCGGTGACATCGCGTAGGATACCGAGTGCCTGCCATTCATCGTCGATAACGATGGTGGCGGTGGATAGTTCGCAGGGGATCTCCTCCCCGTTTTTGTGCAGACCGATCAGCTCCTGGGTCCGGTTCACGTTTTGACCGGCGTCGCTGGCTTTGAACTGCTGGAATCCCTTTTTAAACGCCTCGCGGTTGCGCTCCGGGATGATGCGGTCGTGCAGACTCCTGCCGTAGATCTCCTCAAGAGTATAGCCGAACAACTGCTCCGCCGCCGGGTTCCAGTACCTGACCTCCCCCTGCGCATCCAGGATGATGATCGCTTCCCGCGCGGCGTCGGTGATGGCGCGGATCCTGGTTTCGCTTTTCTGCAGCTGCTCGGTGATGTGGCGGTGTTCCAGGTAGCTGCTCAGCCGCGAAGCGATCACCTCGATGAGTGCCTTTCCTTTTTCGAGGCGGGGCTGCTCCAGGTTGTCGACTTCGTCGTGATCGCAGCGTCGGAATATCTCGATCTGACCGGGGAAAACCGTGCTGGGCCGCAACTTGACGCTTTGCTTCCAGCGGGTCTCCCGGAATTCATTGCTTTCGTAGATCGAATCAGCGATGACAATCCGGGCGCAGACCTGTTCCGGTGCGTGCCAGCCGGTCGGGATATGCTCGACGATGTCCTGTATCACCTTGTCCAGCGGAATTTCGGTATCGGTCACGTACTGCGTGATGCCGTAGAGGCAGTCGAGTTCCCTGACCCGGCCGTCCAGATCGAGGGTACGCTGCTCCAGCGCCTCCTCGGTAAGCCGTTGACTGGTCACATCCTGGATGGTCCCCAGCAGGACATTCGCTGTCCCCTGTACGCCCTCCGTGCGCACCACCGGCGGCGTCACCCGGATCCATCTGACCGATTCATCCATCTTGACGATCCGGTAGGTGTGATCCTCATCTTCACTCTGCGGTGAAATCAGATGCCGGGCGCCGGTGAAGTTCGACCTGTCGTCGGGGTGGAGCGAAGTCTTGATCAACTCCACGATGCTGCTGAAGGAATCCTGCGGGGAAAATCCGAATATCCGCCGCATCTCCTCGGACATTGTCAGCGAATTGCCGCCGATATCCCATTCCCAGTTTCCCACCTGGGCGATGTGCTGTGCTTCCTGGAGCGAGCGTTCCCGTTCCAGCAGCCGTATTTCCATCTGTTTGCGTTCGGTGATGTCATAGGCGACGACGAAAACCCGCGGATCCTCTTCGTCACTGCCGGGAATCGGGGTTTCGGTCAGCAGCAGCTGCCGTTTTTCGCCGCCGGGGCGGGTGATTTCCAGCTCGAAGCTCCCCCGCCGGCGCCCCTGCAGCTGAGCTTCCCGCAGGGCGCGCACCTCCCCTTTCCTGTAATTGAGAAACTCCCGGTTCGAGCGGCCGATCAGGGTTCCCGGTTCCACACCCAGTATTTTCTCCAGGCTGGGATTGGCGTTGATGAAACGGTGGTTTTTGATAATGCAGACACCCTCGCTCATCGCATCCATGAGGGTCTCGAACATCGTCTCCTTCTCGAAGAGGGCCTGCTTGACTTCCGCCCGTTCCCGGCGTAATTCCACATCGACCAGTTCCCGCCAGATGGCCGGCAGCAGTCGAACCAGGTTGTCTTTGCTGACGAAATCGTGGGCGCCCGCTTTGAGAGAGTCGACGGCGGCTTCTTCGCTCGGGACGCCGGAGACGACGATGAAAGGTATGTCCAGATCAGCGCGCTTGTAGATATCCAGGGCTTCGGTCCCGCTCAGGTCGGGCAGCCTGATCTCCGCCAGGATGAGGTCCCACTGCTCGTCTTGCAGGGCTGCCTCCAGCGTCGCCGCCGTTTCGACGCGTTCGCAGTGCGGATCGTAGCCGCCCTGCCGGAGCTCCCGCTTCAGCAGGACAGCATTCTCTTCAACGCTTTCGATAATCAATACCCGCAGTGGGATCTTCATCTCCCTCTCCGTAGTGATGGAATATTCCACAGGACCTCTTACTATTTTCGTCAACTATACTATGGCGATTTAGTCACAATCCGGGGTCGGACCAAATTATCTTGTTGTTTATCGAAAACATAAGTCGGATATATGGTCCAAGGGCCCGTTTTTCGATTGAAAACTAAGGAATTAACGTAGCGAGTGACTCGTGACGGTCATTTAATTGCATAAAAAACAATGCCCGAGGTCGGGGTTTTGTCCGTTTCCTAAGTTATTTCTTTATTTATTAACACCTTAATTTGGTCCGACCCAGATGTACAGAGAGCAAACGCCACCGATGGTCACACCGGTGGCGTCTGTGCTTAGGCGGAAATATAGTTAGAAAAGAGGACGGATTCCGCATCCGTCCGTCCTCTCCGTGTGTCTAGAAAGTGAACCGGAAAGTATACCACTGGCTGGCGTCGAAGTACTCCATCGGGTTGTAGGAGTAGTCGACATACAGGTTGTTGGCGCCCAGGTTCAGCCGCAGGCCGCCGCCCAGCGAGTAGCCCCACAGGTAATCCTCCTGGTCGGCCGTCACATAGCCGGCGCGCAGGAAGAACATGTCGGCGAAGGCGTATTCCGTCCCGAAACGGTACTCATCCGCGCTGAAGTCGTTGCCCTGGAATGTCCCCATGAGGGTCAGCCGGTTGCGGGCGTTGCGTACCATGTCGTACGCCACTCCGAACTGGAAGGTGGAGGGGAGATCCATCTTGGCGTATTCGAGTGAAGTCACCCGGTTATCCGCACTTGGCTCATCCGCCGGCAGGTTGGAGTGGAACTCGCCACCGCTTCCGCTGTACTGCATCTGCGGACCGAAGTTTTTCATGACCACGCCGAAACGCAGTCCTTCCATCGGCGTCTGCACCCGGACTCCGAAGTCGAAGAGATAGCCGTTGGCGACCATGTCTTTGATCCGCTCCTGTTTCAGGTGCAGGTTGAAGCCGATCGAAACCCGGTCGGTCATGCGCCGTGCATAGTTGAAGCTGACCGTGGTGAAGGCGGGAGTGATGATCTCGCCGGTGCCCTCGGGCATACTGTCAGTCGTTTCGATGATGTCACCTATGTCCAGCATCCGTACCGCCGTGGCGAAACTGCCGAAACGGCCCAGGTTGTGGGCATAGCCGATTATGTGCAGCTGCATGTCGGCGAAATAGCGCATGGTGCCGAGCACTGCTTCGTTCTCCCCGCAGTAGGCGACTCCGGCCGGGTTCCAGAACAGCGCGTCGACACCGGTGACATCACCCACCAACGCGCCGCTGAGGGAGGTGCCCATCGCACCAATCGGAATCCGCAGGTCGGTTCCGCCGGCAGTGCCGATGTTGCTGACTCCCGCCTGAACCAGCGTACAGGCGGTTACCAGCCCGGTAACTGCTAATAAGCTTCTTATTCTCATATCTATCCTCCCAGCCTAGAGCTCTTTCAAGCGTTGAACTTCCATGATGACCGCCATCTTACCGAAAGTGGTGCCGTAATCCGGTGCATCCACATAGTAAACGTAGATGCCGCTGGCTATGGGCAGTCCATTGTCGGTCAACAGATCCCAGCTCAGTTCGTTGAAGGGATCGGCAGCCGTCTTTTCCAGCACCCGCACGCGATCGCCCGCCAGATTGAACACCTTGATGGTGCAAACCTCCGGCAGGTTGCGGAACTTCACCACTTTGACATCCGACTTGGTCTCGTAGCTGGAATGGCCGTAGTAGGGATTCGGCACGACGCGGATATCACTCAGCACATCTTCACTGGCGGTGAAGTCGCTGCCGGAAGTGGAGAACTGGTACTTGTCGACTCCGGAACGGTGAGACAGACCGGATTGCAGCAACCAGGTGCCTTCCGATTCCATGTGGGTGTGATTTTCAGCCAGCCGGGGCCACCAGGCGTAGATGACATCCGCGGCGGGACCCCAGGCCAGGATATCTTCACCGTCCCAGGGATCGTCGCTGGAGCCGTTCCCATCGACATCCAGATCGGGATCGATGATACCATCTCCGTCCCAGTCACCGTTGCCGTAGATAGTGCTGGGATCATCGACGTAATCGGAGTCCATGATGAACAGGTACTGGCGGCCGCCCAGGATTTCGTCAAGCAGCTCCCAGAGCAGATCGGCGGTATAATCCGGATTGCCGTCCTCGTCCACATCAAGCTGGTCATGCTCGACGAAGCAGAGGTTCAGACGGCGTGGTTCAGCCGGATTGGTCATATCCCAGGCGGAACCGGGGAAGGTACCGACGCCGGCTTTCGGATAACCGAGGTCGCGACGATAGGTCTGGCAGTTGCTCCATTCGGTGGTATTGCTGGTGAAGTAGACCTCCACCGCCGGATAGTAGAAATCACCCGGCAGCGTTGATCCGAAGAAGTTGTAACCGAAGTCGAAACCGCCGTTGAAATAGGCGCCGCCCCAGTCGACACCGTCGAACCAGCAGGTATCCTCTCCGGCCCAGGTTACACCGTAGAAACCGTCGACACCGTTCACCACCCGGGCCCGGAAGCCTTCCGTAACGGGGTAGTCGTTGTCACCGCTCTGATTGGTCCGCCAGGCCAGCAGGGTATCCGTCATTGTCGCTTCCTCCTGCGAGGTGTCAACTTCGAACAGATGCCAGTACTGGTACTCGGTGACCACCACCGAATCGAAATCGATCCAGAGGCTGTCGAAGAGCGATTCGAAATGGACCTGGTAGGTGGCGTCTTCGATGGCGTTCTCATCGAGGAGATCGATCCAGACATGCGCCGGTTCGGCGGCGCGAACTGTGTCGGGCCCAACCCAGCTTGCTTCCAGCGGAGCGTCGACCACATCGTAGTCGGTGCCGGGCAAACCGCGGTTAGGGATCAGCGTCAACGCCTGTTTGGAGGTTTCCAGGTTGTTGGGCACCTGGGTCGGATCGTACGAATAGGCGGTCACCGCGTAGTAGTAGGGGTGCCCGTTGATCAGGGAGGTATTGCCGTTCCAGGTGAGGTGGTCCTGCGTCAATTCCAGCGAGTAGGTCAAACCGCAGTCGCTGCCGAACTGGACTGGATAGTAGATCACCTGGCCGGTTTCGACATCGAAGACGTCGTCGAAAATCGTGGCGACGCCGTCGTTGATATCGTAGGTGGCGATACGGGTCCAGGGACCGGCGACCGTCTCGCCCTGGTAGACGTTGTAGCCCTGGAAAGCGTAATCGCCGGGACTCTCCTCCGCCCCTTCATCCCAGACCAGCACCAGACGCTCGTCGAATGCGGAGCCGTAAGTCGTCGGCTGCGCCGGCGCCTGCGCTACCTGGAAGTTGTAATCAAACGCGGTCTGCGCGAAAGAGTCGACATACTTGAGGTAGGTGATGGACGACAGGCGGTCGCTACCCTGCGCCACCAGCACCGCTGCGATCACCTCGGCGGTGTCGCCGGGCGACATCTGGAACGGGCCGGCGGTACACATGTAACGGCGGTCGGCCGCGTCGCTGTCGATCCAGCCGGTGCCGGTCACCGGGTCACCGGACATCTGGAAGAAGGTTTGCAGCCCCGTGATGGGATTAATGATCGGACTGCCGTCGGCGTAGAGTCCGGTCATGTAGTTGTAGGATTCCAGCGCGGTGGAGGGGTCGGTGCCGTTGATGTACTTGTTGAAGGAGGTCATCGGCAGCGGCTCGGTGAAGTCGCCGTCACCATCGACATCCATGTTGTCGGGCGGGCCGTAGAAGAAGTCGAAGCCCACCGCCGGCGGAGTAGCGCCGTACTGGCTGTCGTTGTTGGTGGCGTTGTAGCAGTAGCCAAGACCCAGGCCGGGATCGCAGCCCACCAGGTCGTCACCGGCGCCGCCCAGATCGGGATCGCACCAGAGGGAGACATAAGTGGAATCGAGGAAGTCGCTACCCTTGTTGATGAACCGATACTTCATGAAGATGACGTTGCCCAGCGGGTCGGCGCGGTCGAAGGCGAAGGTAGTCAGCTGCGCTTCCACGTTGAGGGGATTGGTGCCGCCGGCGTTGTTGCCGTGCTGCACCGGATCACCGTCGTTAAACACGCAGAAGGTCATCTGATCCGCCTGGATCTCCTCGATCCAGGGAGTGACGCCATCCTCCATCACCGGTGCACCCTGATCGACCGGCCAGTTGACATAATCTTCATCTTCGGTCTGGCCCCGGTAGATCTTGTAGACGCGGTACTCCGGACCATCTACCAACTCGCCGTTTTCATCGATGATGCCGGGGACATATTCCTGGGAATACTCCCCCACGGTAACCCGGACGTTGCCATCCACTTTGGCGCCCAGCCAGAGGCCGGCATCGTAAATGACATGCGTGTCGGTGATCGGCCAGTTGTTGGGGAAGTAGAGACCGTCGTTGGTTCCCCGCGAAGCGGATTTGTCATAGGCGAAGACGCCGATGTTGGTCAGGAACATATCCAGCTGGTTGGCGTCGATCGTCGTGAGGATGGACTGATCGTCAACCTGCGGATAACTCTTACCCACAGGTTCCAGCGCCCATCCCACTGCAGATCCCGCCACCAGTGCGGTAACTGTGTATAGCAGTAATCTCGTTTTCATTCATTCCTCCCTGATCACAATGAGATGTTGACGCCGAACATGAACATGCGGGGATTGCCGAAGTTGTTCGGGTTCTCCTCCTTCAGGCGGTAGATCTCTTCCGCGGTTAAGTCGCCGAGGAAGGTTTCTCCTTCACGATCCGCCAGCCAGGCCTGTCCTTCGTCGGAATCCAGCCAGTAGGTCGTCTCCGCGGTGCCGGAAGACTCCCATACCGAAAGCTGGTTCTCGGTGTTCAGCAGGTTGCGGATATCGACGTAGAACTGGGCGTTGACGCCGTACATGCTGACATTCCGCGCGACATGTAAGTCGATGTTGTAAATCCAGGGTCCCCAGCTGGAATTGATCGGCCGTTCCGGCGTCGGAAAGGTCTGCCCCAGGGAGATCTCGTTGTAGATGTACTTCTTGGTGAAGGGCTGGCCGCTGTTGGCGCTGAAGGTGGCGCCGAAAGCGGTATTGGCCAGCGGATAGTTACCAAACAGTAACGGACCTTCGTTGTCACGGAAAGTATAGGTCGTCGCGCCCTTGAGGCTGTGTCGTGTATCGAAGTCGAGCGGCGAGGTCATTGTGGGCGGATCGGCGTTGGTGTGGGCGATACGGTCGTTGCCGTCCGCACCTGATCCGGTGCCGTTGGCCCAGCTCAGGGTGTAGTTGACCCGCGCGGCGATATTGCGGTACTCCCGCATCGCCACCTCGAATTCGAAGCCCTTGATCACCGCATGATCCATGTTGCGGTAGGTACTGAAGGAGGTGGGATAGGATTCGATGCTGATGGCGTTCACGAGATCGTCGACGCTCTTGTAGAAGGCGGTTATATCCAGCACCGAGTAGTCGTTAAGGGCGTGGGAGAAACCGAACTCGTAGGCGATCGTTTTCTCCGGCTTCAGGTTGGGATTGCCGAACACGACATGGTAACCGCCGTCCTTGATCATGTGGGCCATGTAGTCATAGTTCACATAGAGGGAGTAGAGCGGCGGGAACTGGGTGTAGTGACCGTAGTTGAAGTGGAAGGTGGTCACGTCGGAAACCGGGAAGCTGACACCCAGGCGGGGACTCATGATCGAATGCGAGGTCGCCTCTTCCAGGTCGTTCTCCTCCTGGAAGTCGTCGTCGTTTTCCTCATCCGGATCGAGGGGTCGTTCCTCGCTCTTCAGCCGCTTGGTAGCGGGATCCAGATAATCCCAGCGCAGGCCGACATTGATGATGACATCCTTCCAGGTGAACTTGTCCGCCAGGTAGGCACCCATGACGAGTGGCTGTTTGGCTCCGTTCAGCCCGTCGTTCACCTGCTCCTCACCGGTGCGATCGTAGCCGAAGAAGTTGCACTCGCGATAGGCGCGATCCCCCCGATCCTCTTCAGGTGTATCCGGATCCAGCAACGGGTCCAGGTGATACATGTTATACGCGAAGTAGTTCTCGTAGTGCCGGATGAGGTATTTCTGGAGTTCGAAACCAGCGGTGATGTCGTGGTTTTCCCGGTAGCGCTTGGTGATGTCGAGCCGGCCGCCATAGGATTGGGTCTGCCGCATCATGAAATTACGCCAGGCGTTCTGCAGGTGCCAGGGATCGTCGGGATCACCCGGCTGCCGGAACAGGGTCGTCTCATCCAGTCCGCTCGATCCGGGCAGTACCGTACGACCGTAAGCCAGATAATCCACTTCCCTGTCATCATCGTCGAAGTTGGAGCGGTCGCCCCGCACGCGGGAAACCTGGTTGTAGTTCACCGTCAGGATGTAGAAGAGGTCCCGGCCCAACGAATGGTTGGCGCGGCCGTAGACGAAGAAATTCTCGTCCAGGTAACGGGGCAGATGCGCCGGATCGAAGTAGTAGCTGTGACGGTATTCCACCCAGTCGTCCCTGCTGCCGATGGTCCCCAGATCCACCCGCAGGTTGTCGGTGGCCTGGATAGTAGTCTTCAGGAGGTAGGAATAGTAGTCGTCGGTATTGTTCTCGTTGATACCGTCCCACATGATGGAGGGATTGCGGTCGCGGCTCCATCCCTTATCCGCGGCTCCGAAGAAACTGACCGCGGTGCTGCCATTCTTTTGCGCCAGTGGTCCGCTGACAGCAATGGAATAGAGGTTCTGGTCGTGCCGGTACTCGTCCCCGCTCAGGTTGTCGGTCGAAAGCTCCAGGTCAAAGGTGAAGTGGTCGCCGCCGGTTTTGGTGGCGTAGTTGACCACACCCGACATATAACGGCCGTACTCGGCGCTGAAGTTCCCCTTGTGCAGCAGGAAGTCGTTCCAGGCCAGCTCCGGGACCTGGGCTGTAACAAAACCGGAATAGGGGTCGTTGAGGGTAACGCCGTCCAGATTGAACTGCACTTCCTCCGGCCGTCCGCCACGGACCATGAAGCGCGGTCCATTGGTGGATTCATTGAAGAAGCGTACCCTGGTGTCGATGCAGTAGGTGTACTCGGTCACACCCGGTTGCACCGTCACCAGCTCTTTGTAGCCGCTGATCGGCAACTCCCGGATCTCATCGCTGGGTGTGATCAGAACTGAAGAGGTCTTGTCCAGCTGGATGAGCGGTCGCGTCGCCACCACCGTGATCGCCTCACCGGCGATGGTAGTGGTGGTCAGGTTGAAATCGCGCGGTGTGGCGAAGTCGGGAATCACCGTCAGGTTGGCGACATTCACCTTCTGGTAGCCCAGCACGGAGCACACAAGCGTGTACTTGCCCGCCGGGACATTGACGATGGTGTAGTTGCCATCGACATCTGAAGATGCACCATAGGTCGTGCCTTCCAGGTAAACGTTAGCACCCGCGATGGTTCTGCCCTCTTCGTCGGCCACCTGGCCGACTACTTTTCCGACAGTACCCGCCAGCGCCATTACTGGAAGCATCAGGACCAGTAAAAGTGCTGTCAGTTTACTCCTCATGGTTCCTCCGGTTTTAGATATGGGTATTTCGGTTTGTTTCGGGAATGTCAAACCTGGCTACTGCCAGCCGTCGATGCAGGTGGTGTGCAAAGGCAATAACCGGGTGTTTGTGGATTGATGATGTCGCTACGCGCCGCAGAGCGGAAGCAGGGGATTCCGGACAGTGAACCCGGAAGGAGTACTGTGCCTTGCTGTGCCTAAAGATTGCCCGCAAAGGGAACCACCCCATTCCTGCAGCCGTTGCCGGAGTGATAAGAGAAATCGGTTGATTATCCAGGCACTTTGCCCCTGGTGCCGTTTCTGCCGATGTTGGAATGACTCCGGTTCAGGCACCGGCTGCTTGTGCAAAGTCTACCGTTCCTGCGAGTATTTGTCAAGGATATTTGCCGATGTATCACGCCGTCAAACAGGCTGGAGAGTAGTGGTTTTCGCGAGGTAGTGAAATTGAGCCCTTTATTTATTGGAGTTCAGTCGGACACCTCCTTTTTCTGAGGACGCCAAAGGGCTGGTACAGCTTATTTTCCGCCATAGTATTTCCAAAGGAAATGACCTCTGCCGTGAAGTTCCTCCACGAAATACTATAAGCCGTCGCTTCGGGAAACCAATTCTACCTGACGCCAGGTCTCAGCGACGGCCGATGCGCATCGAGAGGTCGAGACCGGGTGCGGAATGGGTCACGGCGCCGATGGAGACGAACTTGACGCAGCTGTCGGCCAGCTCGCCGATCCTGGCTGCGGTGATATTGCCGGAGAGTTCCAGCTGGATGCCGTCATGGGGAACCTCAGCGACGGCCGCGATCATCTCCGCGTCGAAGTTATCGAGCATGATGATGTCGGGATGACAGAGCGCTGCCTGGCGAAACTCAGCCGGATCGCTCACCTCTATTTCGACCGGCAGGTCTTCGCCCAGGTGGCGGCGGTGTTCGAAAACCAGATCCAGTGCCGGTTTGATGCCCCCCGCCGCAGCGATGTGATTATCCTTGATCAGGTACTGATCCCAGAGTCCCAGGCGGTGATTCTGCATGCCGCCGGTACGAACCGCGTATTTCTCAAGCAGACGGTAGCCGGGCGTGGTTTTACGCGTGTCGAGCAGAACCGGCAGCTCGCCCTGCCGCCGGGCCAGGTGCTCCGCCGCGCTGGTTGCGATGCCGGAGAGGCGGCCCAGGAAGTTCAACAGGGTGCGCTCCCCTTCCAGCAACGCACGCGTCGACCCGGACAGCCGCAGCAGTTCCTGACCCGGTTCGACCCGGTCGCCGTCGGTGGTCAGCAGCTCAATCCGGACGTCACTGCCCAGCGCGCCGTAGACCAGCTCGGCGAAGAACAGGCCGGCGATCACGCCCGGCTGCTT
The DNA here is from genome assembly GCA_964517435.1 of uncultured Bacteroidia bacterium. GTDB lineage: Bacteria > CAIWAD01 > CAIWAD01 > BS150m-G50 > BS150m-G50 > BS150m-G50. Next base: position 16,022 of record CAZFEC010000017.1, read on the forward strand.
GCTCACGACGACCGCGGCGGCGGTTTCATCCCCCCGAAAGATCGCCTGGCTGGTGATATCTCCCCGTTCGCCGAGATCCTCAGCCAGCGCCAGCTCCACCAGGTGGCGGGCGGCATCCAACATCGCTTGCTTCATCATTCTCGCTCCAGGGTTTCCAGCTGGCGCAGCCCCTCCGCTGCGCTTCTGAATTACTCCCGCTCCAAAGACTCCAGCTGACGCAGCCCTTCAGCTGCGCTTCTGAATTACTCCCGCTCCAAAGACTCCAGCTGACGCAGCCCTTCAGCTGCGCTTCTGAATTACTCCCGCTCCAAAGACTCCAGCTGGCGCAGCCTCTCCGCCGCGCTCCTGCCGAAGGTGCTCTTCAAGCCCCGGTCGGCGATGATGCGCTGGTAAAGGTCGCGCGCCCGTTCCGGGTGTCCCAGCTGCTCGTAAGCCTGGGCCGCCTGGTAGATCGCGGTGATTTCCCACTCCAGTTCCGAGTGGTAGTCGAAGTAGGTAACCTTGAGGAATTCGGTGATGGCGGTTTCATAGTCGCCGCGGTCGTAGTAACACTGGCCGATGTAGTACTGGATGGCGGCGGAATCCTCCCGGTCGGCGGTCTGCAGCAGGGTGCGGAACCAGCTCAGCGCCTGGTCCAGGTTACCGCTGTTGCGGTAGAGATTCCCCAGTTCGATGCGGCGCTGCATCAGCTCTTCCGGATCGGTTGACAGCTCCAGCAGTTCCTCCAGCAGCGGAATCGCCGCTTCCGGCAGGCTCATCAGCTTGTAGGCCGCGATCAGGTTGCTGAGGGCGGCCAGACGCCCTTCCCCGGCCGGCAGGTCGGCGAGAGCGCCGCGGAAAGCCAGCACCGCCTGCTCCAGGTTGCCGGTGCGGGAATAGAGGGTCCCGAGGGTCAGTTGCACGTTGCCGCGCAGCTGCCCGGCCGGCGTCTGATCCCGGAGCTGTTGCAGCTGCTGGATGGCGGTTTCCTCGTTCCCCAGCATCGCCTGCAGACGCGCCAGTTCGTAGCGCGCTTCGGGGTGGTACCTGGTGGTGCCCTTAACCTTCAGTGTTTTCTCCAGCAGGGTGCGCGCCTCGTCCCAGTTCTGCTCCTTCAGCAGCCGGCGTCCTTTCTCCCAGCGATAGCGGGTGATGCAGGTGTCCTTGTCGATGACGGCTTTGAACCGGCGCAGGTAGGGGTCGATAGTACTCTTGGCGCGTTCCAGTTCTCCTGAGCGCACGTCGGCCAGAATCACGAAGAAACGATACTCCGCCGCATGGTCCGGTTGCAGCTCGACCAGGCGCAGGAACAGCTCCCGGGCTGCAGCGGGCTGTTCCCGGTCGAATTGGAGAAACGCCAGCCGGCGCATGGCCTGCAGGGTGCCGGGGTCCTCCGGATGGTTCTTCAGCAGGTAGGACCAGTAGGCGGCGGCACGGGGGTAGTCCCCCAGTTCGGCGTAGACCTGACCGATCTTGAAGAGCGCGTCGAGATAGCGGCTACCACGGGCGCCGGCCTCCAGGAAGCGCAGGAAATGGGGCAGCGCTTCCTCCGGCTGTTCGAGCAACAGGTAGAGGCGTCCGATCTCGTACTCGTTGGCCGGCGCCGCCGCCGGGACGATATTGACCGGTATCCGTTCCGCTTCCAGGCACCGGTTGATGGCGAGGTAGCAGGCGAGCGCTTCGTGATAGCGCCCGGCGGCCGCGTGCAGCCGCACCAGCTCCGTTTCCAGCTCCGGTGCGGTGGGGTGGTACCAGAATTCGATTCGGAAGCGTTGGGCCGCTTCGAGCCGCTCCGCTTCCGTCAGATCCGGCAGGTAGAACATTCGCAGCAAAGCCGTGGCCGCTTCGCCCGTGGCGGGATAATCCGCCAGCAAGCGGCGGTAGCTGTCCGCGGCCGCTTCCCAATCCGGCGACAGTTCGGCCAGCTCGCCGCGCAGGAGAAGTGTAGCTGCGTCCGCCGTCGCGCTGCTATCAGTCAGGTTTAAAGCGTGCCGCGCCGTAACGGCCGCGCAGTCGGGATCGGGATCCAGGCGGGCGGCGGCGAGTCCGGCGGCGGCGGCTTCCCGCAGCAGCTGCGGGTCGGCGTCGGCGTATTGTTCAAGCAGGGCGGCGGTTTGCAGGTGGCAGGCAAGACTGTCGGCGGCGGAGCGGGCCATCAGGTCCGCGAGCAGGCGAACCGCCTGCCGGCGCCAGGGAGCGGGCAAACCCCGTTCCAGCAACCCCTGCAGTTGCGCCGGCTCCACCCCGCCCCGGGCGCTGAGAATGCGCAGGCGGTGGTATTCCGCCGCCAGGAATTCCGGTGTGTCGCCTCCGTTTGCCACCGCTTTCTCGAGCAGCGGCAAGGCCTGCGCGTCGTCATAGAGTTCTTCAGCGTAAATCAATCCCAGTTCGGCATACTGCCGCCGGTCGTCTTCCCCGCCGGCCAGCAGCAACGCCGTCAGCCGGGGCAACAGCTCCACGGTTTTCACTTTCGGGACGATGCCGGTGCGGCGCAACCGCTCCACTTCAGGCAGCAGCGGCGAGGCGGGGTAGTTCCGGAGGAAGGAGGCGCAGAGGCGGTCGGCCATTTCGTACTGACCCGCCGCCGTGCGCAGACGGATGATCTCCAGTGCCAGATCGTCCGCCTGCGGTGATTGGCCCGGTTGCAGGCGCGCAACCAGGTAGTCGGCCTGCGACCACTGTTGCGTCTGACGATAGTAACGCAACAGGGTCAGCGCCCAGGCCGGCTCCGTTTCCGTCAACTCCCGCACCAGGCGGGGGAGATCCAGGCCGGCCGCGTGCTCCGGGTGCTCCAGGAACCAGCGCAACGCCCAGCGGCTGAATTGCTGTTGAGTTGAATCCGCGGTGTTGTAGAGTTTGAAAGCGGCCCGGCGCGCCCCGTCCAGCTCCCCTTCCCGGTCGGCCGCCCAGGCCAGTTTGAAGCATTGTATCACATCCGGGTCGGCGATGCGCCCCCAGGCGGTCAGAGCACTGTCGGGATGATCCCGGAACCAGTGCAGATCGCCCAGCAGCTCCAGCCAGGCCGCGCTGGGCTTGGCGAAATCGTCGCCGAGGGAGGCGCGGGCGGCGTCGTAGTCGCCGATCGAGAGCAGCAGCCGGCTCAGTTCATAGCGTAGTGCGTGGCGACGGGTTTCGGACTGCTCCGCCCGGAGACGCTCCTCCAGTAATGCGACGCCGGTCTCGAACCAGCCCCGCTTGAATTGCACCTGCGCCAGTTTAACCGCCGTCCGCAGGGCGAGTTCTTCACCTGCTTCCGCGAGCGGGATTCTGCTCAGGGCGAGTTCCGCGCCGGCCAGGTCGCCCCGCACGATACAGATATCCCCCTGCAACAGGAGGGCGCTGAAATAGTGGGGCGAAGCCTGGTAGCTGAGGAGGAGACGTTCCGCCAGTCCGGCGGCGCGGTCGGTGTTGCCGAGTTCCAGCGACAGGCGGGCCGCCTGCAACAGGCCCAGCGGCGCCAGCGCCGAGGAGGGCGCCAGGTCGGCGACCCGCAGATAGTTCTCCAGGGCGGCGGGGGCGTTCCCCTCCCGCCGGTAGCAATCGCCGGTTTTCAACTGGGCGTCGGCCACCCGCCGGCTGGCGGGATATTCCAGGACCACCCGCTGATAGAGCCGCCGCGCCGTGAGGAAATCCCCTTCCTGGAAGTTGCATTCCCCCTGCATGAAGTAAGCCTCCGGGACGCGGGGACTGGTGGGATAGCGGCGGATGAATTCGCCGTACTGTTGGGCGGCGACATCGTAGAGGTGGTCGTGATACAGCTTGCCGGCATACTCGAAGTCGCGACCTTCGCTGTCGGCGTCGGCGGGGGCCTGCGTGATACAGACCGTCAACAGCAGCGCCAGAGCCAGACCGGATCGAATCAGGCGATAGTTCATACAGCCAGCTCCCGTCGTTTGTATCACAATTTGGAGCTGGCAATGTCAATTGCAGCTCAAATGGTAATAGCGCCGGTTCTCAGTCTTCAATTACGCTCAGTCGCGCAAAACCCGCAACCAGCTTTTTGACTGAATCCTGGAAGCGCACCTTGATCCGGGCCTGCGCGCCGCGACCGCTGATCTGCAGCACCTGGCCGAGACCGAACTGCGGATGACGCACCCAGACACCGACGCGCACCCGCTCCAATTCCTGATTGCCGTCATCGAATTCCGGTACTTTCGGCAGCTCCACCGCCACGTCCTTGTCCTCCCGGCGTTGGCTGCGCCGAAACAGGTCGCCGGGACGCGGCGGCGGTTCCGGTTCCCGGCTGTAGCCGCCCCGCACGGCGTCGGCCGGCAGTCCGTCCAGGAAACTGGAGGCGTAGCAACTCCGCCTGCCGGACCAGAGACGGCGACTGCGGGCGCGCAGCAGGTAGAGCTGTTTGCGGGCGCGGGTGACCGCGACATAGAACAGACGCCGCTCCTCTTCCGCCGCCTGGGGATCGTCCGGCCGCTGGATGGGGAAAAGTCCCTCTTCCAACCCGGCGATGAAGACCAGGTCGAACTCCAGCCCCTTGGCGCTGTGCACGGTCATCAGGACGATGCGGTCGTCGGCGCTGTCCCAGTTGTCGACAGCGGCGACCAGCGCGGACCGCTCCAGGAAGCTCTGCAGCGACTCGCCGGTTTCCTCGTAGTAGTCGTCCAGCGCGGCTTTCAATTCCTGCACGTTGGCGATGCGGTCCTCTCCCTCCGGGCCTTCCCGGCGCAGTTCCTCCAGAAGGTCAAGCTCCTCCAGCAGCTCCTGCAGCAGGTCACCCGGCGACTGCTCCGCCATTCCCTCCCGCAGGCTCTCCAGCAGCAGGTTGAAGTCGTGCAGCCGGTTGCGTACGACGGCGCGCATCTCCTTCAGCAGATCGGCATCCTCCAACACCTCGCAGAGAGAACACTCGCGGTCGCGCGCGGCTTCTTCCAGCCGCTGCAGCGTCACCGCCCCGACGCCGCGCCTTGGGTAGTTCACCACCCGCCGGAAAGCGACGTCATCCCTGGGGTTGATCAGCAGCTTGCAGTAGGCCAGCAGGTCCTTGATTTCGCGGCGTTCGTAGAACTTGACTCCACCGACGATCGCGTAGGGGATGTCGTTGGAACGCATCACATCCTCCAGCGCCCGGGATTGGGCGTTGGTGCGGTAGAGCACCGCCATCTCCCGCAGCGGCACCCCTTCCCCCCTGGCGCGGCGGATGCGTTCATAGATGCGCCGCGCTTCGTCGATCTCATCGCGGGCGACGGTCAGGACCACCCGCTCGCCGGTGTCGTTGGCGGTCCACAACAGTTTGGGATGGCGGTGAGCGTTGCGTTCGATCACCGCCTGGGCGGTTTTCAGGATGTTGCCGGTGGAGCGGTAATTCTGCTCCAGCTTGATCACGCGGCACCCCTGGTAATCCCGCTCGAATTCGAGGATGTTGCGGATATCGGCGCCGCGCCAGCTGTAGATGGACTGGTCGTCGTCGCCGACGACGCAGATGTTGCGGTAACGGGCCGCCAATTCGTGGATCACCTTATACTGTACGCGGTTGGTGTCCTGGTACTCGTCGATGAGGATGTAGCGGAATCGCTCCTGGTAGAATTGCAGCCGTTCCGGAGCCGCCTGCATCACCTCCAGCGGCTTCAACAACAGGTCGTCGAAATCGAGCGCGTTGTTCTGTTTCAGTTGCCGCTCATAATGCACATAGATTTCGTGCACCTTTTCGTCGAGGTAACCGCTGTTCAGCTCGGCGAATTTATCCGGGCTCTGATGACTGTTCTTGGCGTCGGTGATACGCCGCCGCACCAGTTTCGGTTTGAGTTCGCCGGGATCGTATCCCAACTCCAGCATCACCGACTTGATCAGCTTCAGCTGGTCCTCGGCGTCGTAGATGACGAAGTTGCGGCTGTAGCCGAGCACTTCGATCTCCCGCCGCAGAATCTTGGCGAAAACGCTGTGGAAAGTGCCGATCCAGAGTTCGTCGGCGGCGGGACCGATCAGCTCGCGCACGCGATCCTTCATCTCACCCGCCGCCTTGTTGGTGAAGGTGAGGGCGAGAATCTGCCAGGGGTGACAAACACCCTGGTCCAGCAGGTGGGCGATCCGCCAGGTGAGCACGCGGGTCTTGCCGCTGCCGGCTCCGGCCAGCACCAGCAGGGGACCCTCCGTCTGTTCCACAGCCGCTCGCTGCGGTTCGTTCAGGTGTGCAAGATCCATTACTGCTCGCGGAGCAGCTGCCGCCGCAGCTGGTCCAGCCTGGTGCGGGCGCGGGCGTGTTCTTCCGCGTTGCGGCTGAACAGGTGCTTGCCGGTGCCGTCGGCGACGAAGAAATAGTAGTCGCTGAAAGCGGGCCGGCGCGCGGCCGCCAGCGCCTGGGCTCCCGGATTGTTCACCGGTCCCGGCGGCAGGCCGTGATAGAGGTAGGTGTTGTAGGGAGAATCGATTTCCAGGTCTTCCAGCAGCAGCCGGCGGGGGCCGTCCGTCAGGAGGTACTGCACCGTGGGATCCGCCTGCAGTTTCCAGCCTGCCTGGAGGCGATTGTGATACACGGAGCTGATCGTCCAGGCCTCGCTGGTATCGAGCATTTCGCCCTGGATGATGGAAGCGAGAGTGACCAGTTCATGACTGGTAAGCCGGTTGGCCGCCATGTTCGCCACCAGCGACACCGTCACCTGCTGGTGCTGTTGGACCAGCGTGGTTAAAACGGAGGCGGGATCCTGCCGGTGGAAGAAGCGGTAGGTGTCCGGAAAGAGGTAGCCCTCCAGCCCCGGCGCCGGCACTCCCAGCTCGGTGGCGAAGCTGCTGTCCGCCATCAACTCCAGCAGGCGACCGGCATCGATCTCGAGGGCCGCGGCCAGCCTGGCGGCAACTTCCCGGGAGTTCAATCCTTCCGGCAGCGTCACCCACTTGAATTCCCGGCTGCCTACACGCAACAGCTGTACCAGCTCCCAGGGCGAGAGGGTGTCCGGCACGAAGTAGTAGCCGGCGCGCAATTCACGGTCCGCCCCCCGCAGGCGGGAAGCCACCCGCAGCGAGAAGGGGCAGCGCAGGAGATCCTGCTTCATCAGGCGGTCCGCGATTTCCTGGATGGTGGTTCCGGACTCTATTTCGACTCCGCGTACGGTCCCGTTGCCTCCGTTGGACCAGTGCAGCCAGAACAGCGTTCCCGGCACCGGCACGGCCACCAGGAGGCAGAGGAGGGTTATGATCAGCGTTTTCTTGTAGCGCATGGTACCTTGATCTTTAGTAATAACTGATGGTGGTAGAGTCGGGCTTTTCGGGCCGGGAATCGAGCAGCCGGAACTTGAGCGTGACCCAGGGATCCGCGCCACGCCGGGCCGGCGGCAGCTGCACGACGTTGCTCAAAGCCAGCGGCAACCGCATTGCCTGCAGCGCCCGGTCGAACCGGATATCATGGTAGTGAACCAGCAGCAAGGAATCAACCGCCGCGTCCCGCAGGGTGGTGACGAGGTGCCGCAACTCCGCGAAATTCTCGAAAAGCAGTACTTCGTGCCGGGCCATCAGGTCGGGCAGCGTGCCGGCCCAGTGCCGCTGGTCGGTCAGGATCACCCGGCTGTCCTCCGCCTGGATCCGCTCGACATACTCCTGCTGCAGTCCCTGCCGTTCCCGCAGCAGCTGTACACTGCCCGCCTGCAGCGCCAGCGAAGTGAGCAGCAACGTCAGCGGCAGCCATTTCAGGCCGCTGCTCCGCCACTGCCGCGCCGCGATGACGGCGGCGAGGGGAATCAGCACCACCAGCCAGCGCGCCCCCCAGTGAAACCCGGTGCGCAAAGGTAACAACAGCAGAGCCAGTCCCAGCGCCGTCCAGAAGATGAGTTGCAGCGGTTTTGTATCACGTTCCGGGCTGAGTCGAAAAGCGGGCAGCAGCAGCGGCGCCGCGGCCAGGAACGAGGCGAATCGTCCCAGGTGGTTCAGAATCAGGGGGTCACTGTAGAAGACGTAGACAAGCCAGGTGCTGTGGATGGCGCAGAGCCACAGCAGGGCCTGTCCGGTGCGGGTTTCCAGCCGCCAGACACCGATCAGTCCCGCCAGGACGGCGACGCCGGTCAGCGGGTAACTCCGCAGCGGCACCAGCAGATATTCGAGACGACTGCCGATAGCGTCGAACGTCCAGCGTGCTTCCGGCCCACCTCGATTGGCCAGCCATTGCAGCGGCAGCCAGTGCCCGGTCGCGTAGTAGTTCCACACTCCCCAGCCGGCGACTATGATCACGGTGGCCCCCAGCATAAACGCCGAGCGACGCCACTCCCGGTGCCGGAGCTGGTATCCGACCAGCACCGGAATCACTACGACCGCCTCCAGCCGCAGCAGTACCGCCAGCATCAGCAGCACACCCGCCGCCAGGGGCCTTTCCCGCCAGCTCAGCGCCAGCAGCAGCACGGCGGCCGCGGCGAAATGGCTCCAGACCTGGACCCCGTAGAACAGCAGCGGCGTGCTCAGCAGCAGCAGAAAGGTCGCGTTGTCGGCGGCCTTTAACCGGCGCAGTGCCCAGATCAGCACCCCCCACCAGAACAGCATCAGCAACCGAACGCCCCACTCCCCCGCCACGATGTCGAACAGCCGGTTCAGGGCCGGATACAGCGAGCCGAAGACGATGCGCGGTCCCCGTTCGGTCTGGTAGGCGAACGGCGCCGGTACGGCGAAGTAATCAGCGGCCGGCGTGTGCGGCTGCAGCCACGGCAGTTCGCCATAGGCCGGATCGTCGGGAGAGTTGACCGCCAGCAGGTCGCCGTAATGGGTCTGCCACCAGTTGAGCCCGGTGTCGATCACCCAGAAACGGTCGACGGAGGCGGTCCCGACCAGCGCCAGAACGATCAGTCCCAACAGCCAGGTCAGCCAACGATGAGAGTTAAGGTCTGGTTTCATAAAGAAGATCTCTCGCCAAGAAGGCAAAGGACGCCAAGGGATTCTATTGTTGGAGTGTAGTATGCACCTGGCTACAGAACATGTGTGAGGCTTTTATCACTTCTCATTCTTCGCGTCATAGAAACTCAAAGTCATCTCAACCATAATTCTATCTTCGCGTTCCTGGCGCTCTTAGCGAGAGAATCTGCGCTCTTTGCGAGAGGTTGCTTTTCCCTACAAAAAACCCCGCCGCGGCGGGGTTTTTGTTGATACACTATTTAAACAGGCTTAGAAGCCCTCGTAGTCGATCGACAGCAGCCAGTAGTACAACTGCAGCACCATGTCGACATCTCCCTCGCTGTTGTCCAGGAAGAAGAGTGGCAGCGCGCTGTAGATGCTGTTGAAATTGACGCTGACTGAGCCGAAAAGGCCGCCGCCGCTGAACTCGATATCCTCGAAGAAGGCGACCACCGGCTTCTCATGGCTGTAGAGAGTCGGTTCGTAGCTGAGATGCACCAGGACGGTATCGCCGGTGTAGGGATCATCCGCCGTAACCGGTGTCTGCCAGTAGTCGGCGCCGGTAGAGTCATAGCCGAGGTTGATATGCGAGACGCGGATCATGTGCTTGGAGTGGTCGTCGCTCCAGGCGATCGTGCGGAACTCCGCGGTATCGCCGGGAAGGCCCTGGTTACGCCGGGTGATGTTGACGATGCTGTGCACCTGCGTGACCTCTTTGTAGCGGTCCACCCGCTCCATCGGCCAGATCCAGCAGCCGATCGAGTCAGGTTCCTCGCTCCACTCCGGATAGATGCCGGAGCCGATCTGCTCGAAACTCTCCGGCGTATACATCAGCGTGATGGTATCCGGCAGATGCGCCGTGTAGGAATCGAAAGTGTAGAGCGCGCTGGCGAAGTCTTCCAGCGCCATCACCTCCGTCTCCTTCAACCCCAGCAACGGCACGCCGGACGTGTTGTCCTCGTAGGCGACGTAGCGGGCCGGCGGATTGGCGTTGAGGATCTGCCGGATCTTGGTGGTGTCGACGGACAAATTATCGAACATCGGGTCTTCGAATTCCACATTGGCGCCGATAATGGCGTCGATCGGGATATCGGATTCCGCCGCTATCGTCGGCTTCTGCAGGTAGGCTGAAGAGAGACCGAAGTACTCCCGGAAGAAGGAGCCGCTTGAGTAGTTGAAGCTGTAGAGGTTGGGGACGACAGCGCCGTTGACCGTCTCACCGAAGGTGTTGGCCTGATTGCGCCAGCCGCTCATCAGCACCCGGCCGCCCATATCCATGTATTCGCTCAAGACGCAGGCGCTCAGGAAGTTGTATTCACCCTGGGCGCCTTCCGCGAAGTAATCGTCGTTGAACCACATGATCTTGCGGTAACGGGTCAAGAGGTCGTGCGGCACCGGGTCGCGTTCGTTCTGATTGTAGATGTTGAGATAGGCGACATTTTCGCCGGAGGTATCCACATCAATCGTTGCCAGGTTCTCACTGACCAGGTGGTAGTAGAAGCTGTCCAGCTCCGCCTGCGTGAAGACGTTGTCATAGGGCGGGTTGTTGAAGAGGGTCTGGTTCAGGACCAGGACATCGCGATCGAACAGCATTTCCCGCACCGTGAAACGCACCCAGGCCGGCTCCACCGATTCCTCGTAGCCGTCGTCGCGCACATGCACGTTGAGCTGGTAGGCGCCGCTGGTCAAGCCCTGCAGAGCGATGTAGGTGCTGCCGGTCCAGTCCTCTTCCATGAAGTCATAGGTTTCCCAGTCCACCAGCGTCTGTTCGTCCAGGGGAATCTCGGTGAACAGGTTCTCCCAGGTGTCGCTGTCCGGCACGACCAGGGAGGTGTCGAACATCTCCTCCACGATGGTGTCATCGATTTTAAAGAGACGGTACTTGTACTGCAGCGGAATCTTGTAGAGCACCTGGTCATCCGGATCGGTGCCCTGTACATAGAAGAGGATTCCCAGCCAGCGGGGGCTGGTCTCAGCGGCCACGAACTGATCGCGCAGCACCAGCGACTGGCTGAAGTAGGCCGCTTCCCGGAAACCGCCGGTGATGTTTTCCGGATAGCTGGCGGGGAGGGTGTAGGGGTTGGCGCCGGAGGTGTTGGAGCACCAGCCGCTCTTCGCCCACTGGATTTCCGGCAGGTTGGGCGCCTGGTTGGAGCGGTTGAAGACGCGGTAGATCGGTTCGGAATAGGCGTCGCTGTTATCGATCGCCCGCACCCAGACGGCGTGCGGCGTAATCTGCCCCAGGTCGGTGGTCAGGTTGATCATGGCGAAGGTGTTCTGGGTGCGGATCCAGCCCCCGGCCGGAATGGCGTCGTAGTCGGGGACGGCGCCGTTTTCCAGGGTCTGATCGTGGTACTCATACGCTTCGACGAAACCGTCCGGGTCGCTGCCGTACCAGGCGATCTCCGGCGCAAAGCTGAAGAGCGGTTCGTAGTGCACCCAGCAGTCCACCCGGTAGACCTGCCCCAGGAGCCAGGTGAAATCGTCCGTGTGCGTCAGCGTAATGAAACGATGGGTGTTCACATCGAACGAATAGGCATCAGTCGGCACGGTTTCATAATAATCCGCCGAATCTCCTGGCTCATAATAGATGGTGACCGTGGTGTCGATCACCGCCAGGTTCTCGTAACCGATCAGCTCGTATTCATAGGTTTCGCCGACCACCGGAGTGTTGAAGAAGGTGCTGTCCGCCGGTTCTATGACTTCCCATTGGAAGTTCTCGATCTCGTAGTCACCTTGCACTTCCCACGCATCCGGGTTGTCGTTGACGAATTCCACAACCGGGATCAGGTTCTGGGCAAGATCGCCTTTAATGCGGCTGCAGGCGTTGACCAGCAGCGCCAGACCGGCGATTATCAGAAAGAAATAGTAGCGTTTCATTCTGTTCCCTCAGGTTAGAATTGGTAGTGCATGGTCATGTACATGTTCGGCCCCAGGTACTTGTTGAGCATGTAGGCGAAGTCGACGTTGATATTCTCCCAGCCGACGCCGCAGCCGAAGCTCATGCCGTCCAGGCTCAGAGTGCCGTCCTCTTCCAGGATGGGATACTCGGTAAAGGGATTCTTGTCGACATTATCCTGGTAGTCTTCCCAGACGTAGCGGCGGAAGCCGTTGATCTTCTTGCCGTAACGCAGGGCCAGGAAGTCGTTCCAGACATATTCCAGCCCCAGCACCGCCAGCTCCAGGTTGTCGCTGGGGTGGCCGAACTGGAACCCGACCTCCAGGTTGTGCAGATCGGTGTGGATAGGGGTGGCGCCGATTCCGAAGCGGAATTCGATCGGCAGGGGGTAAGGCGTTTCCACGAAGGTCATGTCGGGACCGAAGTTGGAGATCATCATCGCCAACCGCACCGTGCGCCAGTTGGTGTCGTAGTAAGTGCCGACATCGGCAGCCCAGCCGGTGGCATTCTCCTCGTAGGTGGACTCGTTCACCAGCTTGAGCGTAGTACCGACGGCGAACTTGTTGGTCAGACGCTGGGTCCAGGTGACGCCGATGGCCAGATCGGTCCAGTTGAAGGTTTGGCCGTTGCCGTTCGGACCGGAGTAGATCGGCGTGGTAACCACCATATCATCGGTCGACATAAAGGTGGCGGAAACAGCCAGCACCGAGATGACGTTGCCGCGCCGCATAAACGGCCTGGCGTAGCCGCACCAGCCCAGACCGAGACCGATACCGCGGTACATATCGAGGTAGGTGAACGCCGCTTCCGGCTTTTCGAGCTGAATCAGACCGCCGGGATTGTAATAGATCGCCGACACATCGTCCGCCAGCGGCAGGAAAGCGTCGCTCATACCGGCCGCGCGGGCGCTGATTCCCAGCTTGAGGAATGTAGCTCCCATCGTGCCGGCCTTGACTTGCGCCAGCACGGTAGCCGGCAACATGAGCAGGATCACAAACAGTAGGGATCGCAAGTACTTCATGTATTATCTCCTGTATCCTAGCGGATAATGACGAACTTACCCGTTTCGATGTAGCCCTTATTCTCTTCCGTGCGGTCTTCCACGCTGAAGAGATAGAGACCGCTGGTCACCTGCTGGTCGTTGCGGTTGTTCAGGTCCCAGCTCTCGGAATAGTCGGAACTCCAGCGCAGGTTGCGATCCCCTTCGATGTTATGCGGGATCAGATCCACCAGGTCGCCAGCCACCGTGAAGATGCGGATGATGCACTGCTGCGGCAGGTTGGCGAACTCGATGCGGCGGTCGTACTGCGGATAGAAGTCAGGCGTCCCGTCGTCCTGGTTTTCCCAGGAAAGACCGGTCTGCGAATTCTTCAGCTCATAGCCCTGCGTGTAGTCGGCGTAAGCCAGATAGGGATTGGGAATGACGATGACCGGCTCCTTCGGATTACCGGCCGGTGCCAGTACTACCGAGTTGCAGCTTTTGGAAGTCTCCAGCGGCTCGGTACCGGTGATCGGATCGCCGAAGTCGTAGGAGGAGACCGCGTAGTAGCGCGGGAAGTAGGGACGCGCGTTGGGCACCGTATAACGGTATTCCACCGTATAATCGTCGCCCTGGTCCCAGCGGCCGTTCAGGTTGAAGTCAAAGAAGCGGTCGCCGAGCAGGATCAGCCCTTCGGTGTCGAGGGGAATGTCCCACAGCTCGGTGATCGGGTTGTAATCCATCGGATTTTCCTCGGCATCACAGGGAATGCCGTAGGAGAGGAGTGATTCCAGTACCCAATCGCCGGATGTGCTGTCCGGATCCCACATGTAGCGATAGATGTAACCGTTGCCGACCCACATATCACCGTTTTCGTCATGGAGGATCTCCTCCTCCGGAGTTCCATCCGCAAAGGCCAGACTGGCGAAACCGGAATTGTTGCCTACCGCCTGGCGGGTCCACCCTTGCGGCGAAACCAGGGGCAGCGCTTCCAGCGGACCGGAGTCCGGCAGCGTCTTCAGTGCTCCCTCGTCGTCGAAATAAGCGAAATCGATTTCGTCGTATTGCGCCAGCATGCTGAATTCGTTCTCCATGCTGGTGTTGGCCACCCAGACGTTGTAGCCCTCGAAGTCCTGCAGGTGGGAGAAGGGATCCTCGTAGCTGGCGTTCTGGGCATTGCGCTCCCAGATCAGGGTCACTACGTTATCGCTCGTCGGCCCGTTGACATCATCGGTCAGCGAGTAGCTGAGACGGGGACAGGGAGGCGGAGGCGGACCCTGGAAGTCGGGGATACCGTCGCCCAGATCCAGGTAACCGTTGCCGCTCATGTGGCCTATGTACCAGTCCTTGGTACCGATCGGGCCTTCCGTATATTTGGGTCCCGGGTAGATTTCCGCGCTGTCGGCGATGATGTACTGCAGGTTCCAAAGGATGTCATCCTCGGTGACCCGCAGGTCGTTGTTGATATCCACAAAGCCCAGGCCGGGATCGAGGTCGTCGTTGAGGCCGTTGCCCTCGGTTTCATCCTCATCCGGTCCGGGATACACCCCGATGTATTCGCCGAAGTAGTAGACGGTATCGCCGACGGCTGCCGCGAGGAGACCGTCGGTGCCGACATCCTCGCCCCACCAGCCGTCGCCGGTGTCGAGAACACCGTCGCCCTCGGTACCGTCGATGTCGTTGGTGCCGGGCTTACCGTCCGAACCGTAGTCGAAGATCGGCGTGTCGTAGGTTTCGTTGTCGTAGACGCGCTGCGCCCAGATCGCGTTGAAATCGAGATCCCTGAAGTTGAACAGGTCGAAGTTGGGCACCTCGGTGGTCTGCGGTCGGGAACGGTCGTGCGTTCCCTGTCCGCCGACATAGGCCAGAGTCATGATGAACTTTTCGCCGGGGTTGAGACGATAGATCAGACGGCCCGCCTGATCGACATGGTCGAAGACGCCCAGCGGGCCCCAGGAGAGCAGGTAACGGGTATCGTAACCGCTGCATAGTTCGTCCGCGTTGCCGGCGGAGGGTACCGCCCAGGGCTGTTCCGTACCATCCGGCATCTCCTGCGGATTGTTGGCGATCCAGACCGGATCGCAGACCCGGATCTGGTCGTAGTCGAATTCCCGGTTGCTCATCACCTGGTATTTACGGGCGTCACCTTCCTGCGTGCCGTATTCGCAGGCCCACTGCATGCCGTAATCGGCCGAGTCGCAGTACATCTGCCAGCAGGGCCCGAAGTCGATCTGCGCGTCCGAGTTGGAAATCCACCAGTTAAAGGTGGTTTCCAGGCGGGGATTGGGAGCGCGCAGCACCCGCATACCGTTGACATCGGGACAGGTAAAGTCGTTGCCGGAATGGACGGTGTTGGGGCGGCCGTCGTTGTCCATGATGTAGGCGGTGTTGATCTCGACGCTGTCCATCGTAACCGAATCGATCGCGGAGACGCGGAAACCGCAGATATCGTCGACGTGACGGTTCTGTTCGTCCCGCTCACCAACATCGCCGTCGACATATACACCCACGTAGAGGTTCTTGAGATACTTGTCTCCGATATTTTCGATTTCGTAGTCGATGATGATGAAATCCTGGGCGTAGTTGTAGGTCCAGGAATGGCTGATCTGCGTCATGCTGAGACCCAGCGGAATATGCGGACCGTCATAAAAGTCGTTCGGCACATAGGCTGGGTCGGTCAGGGTGTCGGAATAGACCGCCCAGAAATCCTGCTCCGATACCGCCAGCGGATCGTAAATGTCGTTGCCGAAACAGTCGCGGGCGCCTTCCACCATGGAATACTCCTGGATGGCTTCCGTTTCGCCACAGCCGGGGAACAGCTCCTCATCGCCGTACCAGCCCTCAAATCCGTAGGATACGCGCGGTGTCTCCGAGCCGTCTTCCTCGACGATGAGGGCGCCCACCCAGAGTGCTCCCTGAAAGAGATACTCCACACCGGATCCGCCGGGATACTCCGCCTGCGGCGGTTCCAGACCAGGTGTACAGGGATCGTCCATGAATTCATTCGAGTTGTACCCGAAGAAACCGAAGTTGGAGATATTCATCCAGATGCTGGATTGGCGATGGACGCGGTTGTCCTCCCAGGGACCGCAGATGTCGGATTGGGTGTCCACCTCTTTCCGTATGATCCCGTCATGGCGGGCCAGGCTGCTGACCGCACCGATCAGCAGGAGTAGAGTCGCTATCGGAATGATAGACTTGATTTTCATCAGGCCTCCTTAATTTCCGCAGGTTCCATTGTCGACGTAGCCGATGCGGTCGCCATCCTCGCCCGCGGTCAATGCGGGGGAGCCGGCTTGGAGATCGTAATTACGGCCGGCGGGATCCACGAAAAGCGGATCCACCAGCAGATTCGTGCCGCTGAGATCCCAGGTGACCGGAACCGCAGAAGCGCCGAAAAGCACATTATATTCCAATTCGGGATTGGAGGAGCCGGCGATATTCACCGCTTCCCCTTCATCCGCCACCGAGACGGTTTCGTCAAAAGCCACGATGTTCTCGCGGATGATCGGATCGGAATGCTCCCAGAGCATGATGCCGCCGTAAGCGCCGTAGACCAGGGTGTTATCCTGGATCAGAGCGTTACAGAAACGCTCCGCCTTCAGGGCCGCCAGGCGGTTGCCGTAAAACAGGTTGTTGGTGATGTCGGGACGGCTGTTCTCGAAGAGGAAGACGCCGATCCCCTCGCAGTCGGTGAAGTGGGAATTGGTGATCTCGCCGTCGGAATTGTTGATCACCAGCAGATTGGCCTGAGCGTTGTCGCTGAAGCTACAACAATTCACATGCACATCCGACGAATCGAAGACGGCGCCGTATTTGAGGTTATGCCGGATCGTGCAGCCTTCCAGGCGGACATCCAGCCCGTTGCGTACCGTCACTGCGCCGCCGTTCAGCAGGTAATCCTGTCCCGTCCCGGAAGATTCGGAACCGTATTCGATCAGGCAGTGCTCGAGGCGCGAGCCGCTCGCTCCCGCTTCCATGAAATTGAGGCTCCGCCAGCCTCCCTTCATGGGCCGGAAGCTGGAGGTGAAAGCGATCGGCGCTCCGCTGGTCCCGGACGCCAGCAGCGGACCGTAGAAGTCCAGCCGGAAGTCCTCCTGAAAGTCGATAACCGCGCCCGCCTCTATTCGCAGGGTGTCCGCCGGGTCCGGCGGCATGAAGAAGGCGTCGCAGGTCACCGTCCAGGTGCCGCTGCTGATCGTGTGGTTCGGTACCAGGATCTGGCGGCGCAGCTCGTTGGCGAACTTCACGTAATTGCGCGGACCGACATCCTGCGGTTCGACGCCCAGCGTGTCCCAGGCGGCGTCGATGCAGGGGGAACAGGGATCCAGGTTGAAATCGCGGGCGAGTTCATCAATGAAGAAGACGTTGGTGAAAGTGTTGCCGTGGTAGTCGGTCGAATCGCCGTTGGCGTTACGCTGCCAGATGTTGCCGAACATCAGCGAATCGCGCAGACAATCGGTGGTGTCCCCTTCCGGACAATCGAACAGGACGAAGAACATCTCCTGCGGAATGAGGAACGGCAGGGATGAGTTCATCCAGAAACTGTTGTGCTGGATCTTCACATCGTCGAACGCGGTGGGATCGTTCACATAGATCTCCGCGTGGGTGGTGTCGAAGGCGAGCCCGAACCCGTCGTTCTCAAACATGATGTTGGAACGGATGGTCGGGAAGGAGTTGCCGGCGACCGTGATGCCGTTGTTCTGGTTGGTGGCGATCAGGCAGTGCTCAATGGTCGGTGAGCTGTTGTAACAGACCACCGCGCCGTTCAAGCGGGGATCGATGTTGTTGAAAGTACAACCGTACTCGATCTGGCAGTAATACAGCTCCGAGGCGGAAGCCTCGTCGCCGTCGAAGATGATACTCTGCCAGTCGCCGTAGGTGGGATGCGCCTCGCCGGAGGTGAAGTAGATCAGTCCTTCCTCCAGTCCGTTGGCGTGCAGCTCACCGAAGACGTTGATCGAATACTCGCCGTAGAACAGGATCTCCACGCCCGGTTCAATCGCAACCGAAGTGCCGGCGGGGATCTCGACATCCTGAAGCACCCCGTAGGGCGAATCGGCCAGGACCAGGTCGAAGTTCAGCGTCGCGGGTATCGCTGCATTGTAATGCAGAACATCTTCTTCGTCGCTGGTAGTCTCATCCTTGGCACAGCCACCGAGCAAAATCAGCACAGCAAGCGGAATGACCAGTAATAACTTCTTCATGTATTCTCCGTCGAATTAGAACGAGTAAGCCACTCGCAGCATGATGTTGCGTGGTGCCGAATAGTTCCATGGGTTAGCGTCGAAGGTATTCTTGTTCGGATAGTAAAAGATGTGATCCGGATTCTTGGAGTGCATCGACTGGTAAGTCGTACCGGTTTCGGTGTAGAGCGAACGCACGTTGCGCTTGTTGAACAGGTTGCGCACATCGAGGCCCACCACCAGCTTGGCGTTGGACTTGTCGCCGCCGAAGCGGAAGTACTTCTCGAGCTTGACGTTGGTGGTTTCCGTCCAGGGCATCCGCGAGGAGTTGGACAGAATCAGGGCGGCGTTGTCGATGCCGAGCGTATACTTGGAGGGCGTGTAGGGCCGTCCGCTGCCGAAGGTGAAGGAGATCGATGCCAGCCAGTCGGCGGGCAGCTTCATCCCGAACAGCTGCGGGTGGTCGCCGGGGCCGTAGAACAGGGACCAGTAAGCGTTGATCGAGTGGGTTTGATCCCAATTCAGCGGATGCTCATCCCGGTTCACCGGCTCATTCTCAACCCGGTTCAGCAGCGCGGCTTCCGCCGAGGAAGCCTTGCCGTAGGCGAAGGAAAGCTCGTAGTTGGCGTCCCACACGGTGTGCGCCGTGTTGCGGTTATAGGAGACGCTGAAACCGCGGGCGCGACCGTAGTCGATATTCATGTAACGATCGATGAAGTAGCCGCGCGACACCTCCACCTGCACGGTGGAAATCTGGTCGAAGATGTCGCGGTAGAAGCCCTGCAGATTGATCAGCGTGTTCTCGTTGAACTCCGCCTCTACGCCGAACTGGTACTCGACCGTCTTCTCGTGACGCAGGTTGGGATTACCCACTACCTGGTCGTTGGCCTTGTTGCCGGTCAGGGCGCGGTAGAAGTACTGGAAGCTGGGCGTCTGGTAGAAGTGGCCGTAGTTGAAATAGAGCTTGGCGGTTTCAGTGATCGGATGAGAGATGCCCAGGCGTGGCGCCACACGGGAAACGCCCCGCTCCGGCAGGATGGCGCCAGGCTGACCTTCCGTATAGGCGTTCTCCATCTCGCTGATCGTGGACTCCTCGTGGAGCAGGAAATCCCAGCGGGCGCCGATCAGCACGAAGAGTCCCTCGAACTCCATCTTATCTTTAAAATAGAGGGCGCCTTCGGTGGGATTGTGATCGTAGAAATCGCGGACCTGGCCGCGGTCGGGCCAGGGGCTGCCTTCCGGCAGCACAACATAGCCGGTATAGGGTTTGTTGGGTCCGTCGATAGAGGACATCGTCATTTTGCGATGCGTCAGCTGCGCACCCAGCAGCACTTCGTGGTACTTGTTCACCTGCGACTGGTATTCCGACTTCAGGTTGTAGGTGATGGAGCGGCGGTTCTGCCAGAAGGCCTGGCCGTCGTAGGCGCCGGGGTTGAGGAAGAAGTCGTAATAACCCTGGGGATTATAGGCCATGCCGTAGGTGCGTTCACTGAAAGCCCCCTCGTCGCACCTGCCGTTCTGGTTGTAGTCGATGAAGTATTCTTCGCCGGCATCATGAGCGAAGTTGGGCTCGTTGAATACCGGGGCGGCTTCGTCGTGCAGCGTGCGGTTGAGCCAGGTGGAATGCACCGGATCGTAGGCGGTGATGTCGGTCGGCCAGTCGGCGCCATGCATCTCCGGATCGTAGGTGTAGATAACCGGCATGCTGACATCCTCCATCTCATTCCAGTTGGTGCTGGTCTGATGGGCGCGGATGTCGGTGTAGTCGTGGGTGCTGAAGTAGGGATCGCTGACGAAAGAAGCCCAGCGGGTGAACAACTCGTATTCGTCGAAGATATAGTTGGTGGAATCATGCTTGCCGTTGAGGAACGGAACGGTGCCGAAGGGACCGGAGGAGGGCAGATCCCAGTAGGGCTCTCCCTCGTCCCAGATACCGTTGTAGTAACCGTTTACATCCGGAAAGTCGATGAACGGTTCGCCGGTATCGAAGAAGAGATCGCCGTCGACATACGGCTCGCCCAGGTCCTCGTCATCCTCGCGGATGTCCTGGAAGTTGATATGACCGTTGAGGTCGATGTCGTCGTAGCCTTCGGCCATATCCCAGCGGCCGTTGTTGTTGGTGTCGGTGAAATCCTCTCCCTCGTCCCAGATACCGTTGCCGTTGGCATCAACGAACGGCTCCGTCCAGCCGTCCCAGATGCCGTTGCCGTTAGCGTCCTGGAAACGCTCGCCGTCCCAGCGACCGTTGTGATTGGTATCCTGTTCCGGGAGTTGCGGCTCGGCGTCATCCCAGATGCCGTTGCCGTTGGTGTCGACGAAGGGGTCCCAGGGATCGTATACGCCGAGGTTGTTCAAACCGGTGGAGGGATCGGTGACATCGTCGAACGGCTCGGCCGAATCGTAGATGCCGTTGCCGTTGAGGTCGATCCAGTCCTCGCCGCGGTCCCAGCGACCGTTACGGTTGAGATCCTCGTAGCCTTCCGAGTAGATCGGGTCGCCACCGCCGCCGAAGGCGACGCCGTCGTAAATGCCGTTGTTATTGGCGTCGACAAAGCCGTCGTAGAAGCCGTTGCCGTCCACATCCACCAGCCCGAGGAAGTCGCTCTTGGCGTCCTCGTAGTTCTGCTCGGTGATGTTGAATTCCAGCGTGAAGTCGCCCGGGCTCTTGCCGCGCGGTGAAACGAGGGTCTTGTTGTCGGAACGGCTGAAGATCGTCGAGAAGGTGGCGTTCTGGCTGACCTGGTGGAGCAGCTCCAGGCTCATGTTGATCCGGTTGTTCTCGCACCAGGGCCGGTTCGCCTCGTTGTAGCTGTAGACATAACCATAGTTGCCGCTCAGAGGGGCGGCGCTTTCGGGATAGACATCCCAGCGCCGGAAGAAGCGCTCGAAGTAGAGCTTGGCTTTGGTCTTCTGGGTGATCGGCACGCTGAGGTTGATGGTGGACTGGTATTCGTTGACCTGGCGCTCAGGCAGCTTCAACCCCATGCCGGTGTAGTCGTTGGCTTCACGGGCGACGTCGAACGGCAGGTAGGTATTGGTCAAACGCGCGCGCGCGGTCAGGTAGAAAGTGATCGGGCCGGTGTTCTTGCGATAGGTGAAGGGAACCGGTCCGCCGAATGCGAAGCTGGTGCCGTCGGTGTCGAAAGAGTAACTGCCGAACGGCTGGTCGGTGCGGTATTCCAGCTTACCGGTGTAACGGTCGCGGGGACCTTCCACCGTTTCAATCTTGATCACCGCCGCCTGCGCCTGACCGTATTCCGGTCCGAAGCCGCCGGAGAGAATGTCCAGCTGCTTGATGTTGGCGACGTCGATATTGAGATAGGTCGCGCCGCCGACCAGCGGATCGCGGCTGTCGATGCCGTTAATCAGGATCGCCGCCTGGTCGGCACGGGCACCGCGGGCGTGGATCGCCCCTTCTTCGTCGGTTTTGAAGCCCGGTTTACTGACGATCACCTGGTTGACATCGACGACGGCGGTACGCTCCAGATCCTGGGCGGTGACGACCATCGTCGTGGACACCTTATCGATCTGAATCTTCTCAGTCTTGGCCTGCACGACGACATCTTCCAGTCTGGACTCGGTGGAGGGGAGCTGGAAATCGATACCGGCGGTAGTATGGTCGATGTTGACCAGAACGCCCTGCATGGTGACGGTTTTGTAGCCCATCATGCGGCATTCGAGATCGTATTCGCCAGGTAGAACCTGCAGAATCATGTACTCACCGTCCAGATCGGTGGAAGCCCCCCGTACCGGGACAGTGCCCACCACGACGACACTCGCATCCGGCAACGGTTCGCCGGTCTCGATATCGGTGATGGTGCCTTTGATTTTTCCGAATTGGCCGGCCTGCAAAGCGGAGCCGATCAGCAAGGAGAGGAGTAGTAAACTGATCCTCCACCCTTTTACAGGCGTGATAACAACCTTCATATTTCCTCCTGATTTCGGCGGAATTCCGGTTAGAGTTCTGTCAGGATATAGGTTAAAATAGTGTCAGAATTGAGCAATAAACTTATCGACAAGCTTACGTAAAGTCAAGCAAAAGTGCCACTTACGAAAGAGATGTGCCGGGCGACGATCGCTCGTTAGTGGTTGAATTTCAATGATTTGGGACGAGAGGAATGCTGAGTACGGTACGAATGGGAGCGGTTTTCTGTGCTGATCAAATAATTAGCAAAATCCGTGCCACTTGCAGTCTTTTTCCACTCAAATTCCCTGCTGCCAATCTATAATCATTTCCGGTTTCTGATCGCAGAACCGCTGTGTCCCGCAACGGCGGGACGGCTGCACCGCCCTATTTCAGGTGAACCACTTTGTGAACGGCGGGCAGATGTCTGTCTCCGCCCGGTGCAACGGCCGCACAGCGCAGAAAGTAGATGCCGCTGGCCAGGTGATCCCCCCGCAGACGCAGTTGCTGCCGGCCGGCCCGGAAATCCGCTTCCTGCTGCCAGACCAGTTGTCCCAGCAGGTTGTAGAGCCGGAACCGCACCCGCGCGGGGGAACTCAACTGCAAGGGAATCGTCAACTCGGCGTTGAAGGGATTGGGATAGGGCGGCGGCAGCATGATGCCCGCCGGCACCGCCGTGGCGGCAACCTCCTCGACGATTGTATCACGGAGCAGCTGCAGGTCGTCAATCGCCCACCCCTGCGACCACTGGCCGGTGAAGTGGAACCCGAGCCGGATCGACTCGGCCCAGAGCGAATCGGGCACGCGCCACCACTCCTTTACCCAGAGCGTGTCGGTGCCGGACTCCTCGTGTATCACGTTCCAATCGCTGTCCGGGGTGGGCGCGTCGTCCAGGGTCCAGAGCACCCGCCCGGCGCCGCCGGCGTAGTCGTCGAAGAAGGACTCCCAGGTCAGGTAGAGCAGCTCCTCCGCGTCGTCCGGCACCAGCGGCGGCGAGATCAGCCAGTCGTCCTGCGTGGCGTCCTCCCCCTGCTCGTCGCTGTTGATATAGGCGTACCAGGTGTGCGCCGGAATGGAAAAGAACATCGAAGAACTGTGATCGGCCACCTGCCAGCCGGGCGAGGTGGCGTAGTGATGGCTGGCATCCCACCCCTCCGGAATTGTCTGAACCTCGAAATCCTCCCAGGTGTAGCTTGTGTCGGGGTAGTAGGAAAGGCCTTTCGCGCCAGATAGAAAATAATCAGCCTCACCGTCAATAACCCAACTAATGACAATCGGTCGGTTGTCTATTCCTGGATGATCAGTGACGTAGTTGAAGGGGACCGATTCAAGAGTCCAAGCAGGTAATGAAAAGCTTTCTTGGATGGTTATTAAGGGTAATGTTACGGAGACATCAACCTGTAGTGTATCTCCGCCCATGTTGCCAACCCAAACCGTATCCGCTACGGTCGCGCCTACCTCGAAAGGTCCCAGATCTATCCGCTCCTCCTCGGTGGGCCAGGTGTAGAGCAGCGGCGGTGTGTCACCGGCGATCTCCACGCCGACGAAGTGATCGACGATCAGGTAGTAGTCGTCTTGTGATACACAGCGCACCGCGACCTGGATCGTATCGCCGAGAAAGTCGGGCGCCGTGTCGAAGGCATATTCCACCAAGGTGGAGGGGATGTTGTGGTAAGTCGCCACCAGCTCGTCGAACAGGGCGGGATCGAAGTTACTCGAGTCGACCCGGGTGCGGCTGACGCGAATTTCGAAGCTCTCGAGGTACTCCGGATTGAGGTCCTGCGACGCGGCCCAGAAGGAGATGGTGCGGGAGGTGTCCGGTACCAGCAGGCGGGGAGTGATCAACCAGTCATCGTTCTGGGAGCCGTCGTCATTGTAGCGGCAACCGGCGGCGAAGTCGGAATCGCCGTAGGTCAGAAAACCGGCGTCGCGGCTGACGATCTGCCAGGTGCTGCCGGAACCTTCCGCGTCGACGGCGAGCCAGCCGAAGGGGAAGCCCGCCTCGAAATCCTCGAGGAGGTCGTCACGCACGGTCCAGCCCGGTTGCGCCTGCAGCGCCCCCTGCAGCAGCAGCATTGCGATCATGCTCAGCAGTGTCTTCTGCAATTGGTCTCCATGTCCAGGTCTGTCGGGGAATAATTTACGTGCAGAATTGCGAAGGGGAAACAAGAATCCGATTGAGGAATCATTTGGACTGACGGAAATGTTCATTCGCTTATTGCAATGCGCAAGCGAAGCAAGCGTTGTGACAAGAAGAGCCTCTCGCCAAGAGCGCAAAGGGCGCCAAGGACGCTACTCTGATTATTGTAGGAATTATAGGGCTGCTCACTATTAATCGCACTTCAGAATTTGGTTGTTCCTGCACTCGTTGCGCGCTGATAGCAAACCTTGTTGATGAATCCTCGATCTTAAGATGGATTAATTTCAAGCACCCTATAGCTCTCATTTAGACCGGCAGCGTAAGCAAACGTTGCCCAGCTTTCACTATAACCTTCTCTTTGCGCCCTTTGCGCTCTTGGCGAGAGGTTCTTTTTCTTCAGTCAAAAAAAGGCGGCCCCACACATCGTGGAGCCGCCCATCCTGCCAGAAAGCAGCCTGTTAGAATTCGATTTACCAGATACCCTGCGCGGTCATGGCGCCGGCGACCTTCAGGAAACCGGCGATGTTGGCACCGTTGACATAGTTGCCGGGGGTGCCGTAGGATTCGGCGGTCTGGACGCAGTTATCGTGGATGGCTTTCATGATGCTGGCCAGCTTGTTGTCGACCTCTTCGCGACTCCAGCCGTAGCGCATGCTGTTCTGGGACATCTCCAGACCGGAAACAGCCACGCCGCCGGCGTTGGCCGCCTTGCCGGGACCGTAAAGGATGCCGGCTTCCAGGTACTGCTCGATGCCTTCCGGAACGGTCGGCATGTTGGCGCCTTCGGAAACGACATAAACACCGTTGGACAGCAGGTTGGCGGCGTCCTTGGTGTTGATCTCGTTCTGGGTGGCACTCGGGAAGGCACAGTCGGCCTTGTGGTTCCACAGCGGGTTGTGATCGGCGTTCGGATCAACGGGAGTAAAGGTGGCGCCGAATTTCTCCGCATATTCCTTGATACGGCCGCGCTTGACATTCTTCAGTTCCATGATGAAGTCCAGCTTCTCGCGATCGATGCCGGCTTCGTCGTAGACATAGCCGTTGGAATCGGAGACCGTGACCACCTTGCCGCCCAGGTCGAGGATCTTCTCGGTAGTGTACTGGAACACATTGCCGGAACCGGAGACGAGGCAGATCTTGCCTTCCAGGGTCTCGCCGCGGGTCTGTAGCATGTTGGCCGCAAAGTAGACCGCGCCGTAGCCGGTGGCTTCCGGACGAATGAGGCTGCCGCCCCAGCTCAGGCCCTTACCGGTCAGAACGCCTTCGAAGACATTCTTGATCTTTTTGTACTGGCCGAACATGTAGCCGATCTCGCGGCCGCCAACGCCGATGTCACCGGCGGGCACGTCGGTATCGGCGCCGATGTGGCGCTGCAGCTCGGTCATGAAGCTCTGGCAGAAGCGCATCACTTCTTCGTCCGACTTGCCCTTGGGATCGAAATCGGAACCGCCCTTGCCGCCGCCCATCGGCAGCGTGGTCAGGGCGTTCTTGAAGACCTGCTCGAAGCCGAGGAACTTGATCGTGCCCAGCTTAACGGAGGGGTGGAAACGCAGGCCGCCCTTATAGGGACCGATCGCGCTGTTGAACTCGACGCGGAAGCCCTTGTTGACATGAACTTTGCCGCTGTCATCCATCCACGGAACACGGAACATGATGACGCGCTCCGGTTCGACGATACGCTCGATGATCGAGGAAGAAACGAACTCGGGATGACGGTCCATCACCGGAGCCAGGGAAGCGAGTACTTCGTCAACCGCTTGATGAAATTCGACTTCGCCGGGATTGCGCTCTTTAACATCGTTCAGAATGTGAGTTAAATCTGCCATTGGTAGAACCTCCAGACTATACTGATTTCAATTGGTCTCTGTATTGGGTCAATCCCGCCTCAGGCGCGGGCAAGAATCCATTAAAAGGAGTGATCAAGAAAAAACATCTGAGCTTTCGACGCAAGAGAAATTGAGAGAACGGGGTGGAATTATCGCTGATTTACCCACATTCGGGCAAATGCGGATTGTTTCTGCGGAATTCCTCCCATTCTTCGGGGCAATTCAGATTCACGAGGCAGTTGGCATCCGCGATTTCCACGCGTCGAACCGAGGCGGTCAGCTCCTGGCGCAGAATCCGGTCGAGGCGGTCTGCGGCGGGAAACGCGGCGATGCGGTCGGCGGCACCGGCGCTTAAGTAGAGGGGATGTCCGCCTTGGCCGCGGTGGACAGGCAGAGCGATTTCCCCCGCCGCGGCGACAGTCAGCCGCTGCAGCACAGCTGCCGGCAACGGTGGCACGTCGACCGGCTGCAGAAACACGCCCGGCGCTTCCGCCGCCGCGAGCAGGCCGGTTTTAACGGAACTGAACATACCGCTGGGCCAGTCCCGGTTGATCAGCACGGTTACGCCGGGACGGCCGGTCAGCACCGGCTCGGTCGCCGCGGCCGCGGCGCCCAGCACACAGTAGATCCGCTCGACGCCCGCGGCGAGGTAGTTCTCGCAATGCACGACGATCAGCGGTTGATCCGGAAAGGGAAGGAGCGCCTTGTGGACGGGGAGAGGCGGGTCCCCTGCCCGGTGCGGCTCCCGGTCGGAGCGCAGGCGTCGGGAACGCCCCGCGGCCAGGATGACGGCGACAGTGCCGGCAGGCGGCCGCGGCTCCGCCTCATTCATCCCGCTGCAGCAGCTGTGCCGCGATACTGACGGCGATTTCCGCCGGCGCCTTGCCACCGACGCCGGGTAGACCGATAGGCGCGATCAGCTGTTCCAGCTGCGCCTCGGTGAATCCCTCCGTGGTCAGCATTTGCCTCACCTTTTTCGCCTTAGCGCGGCTGGCGATCATCCCGAGATAACACAGCGGCTGCCCCAGGCAGTTGCGCACGATCTTCAGATCCTGGTCGTGGCTGTAGGTCACTACAACCACGTGAGACATTTCCGCATCGAAGCGCATCTCCGGCGGCAGCGTTTCGAAACCCGCGTGTATCACATTGACGCCGGGAATCGGCACCGCGGGGTATTCCTCCCGCTCGTCGATGATGGTGACGGCAAAATCGGTGGGGGACATGACCCGGGCCAGCGCCGCTCCCACATGGCCGCCGCCGAAGATATAGAGTTGCCGGGAACCGAGACAGGGTTCCAGGAAGACCTGGAGTTTGCCGCCGCACATCGGCCGGCCTTCCTCGCCGTCGTTGATAAATTCCCGTAACGCCGGCCGCCCTTCACGCAGCACCTCCAGGCTCGCCTGTATCACCTCCCGCTCGACCTCGCCGCCGCCGATGGTGCCGTGGATCCTGCCGTCCGGTTCCACCAGCAGGTGCACGCCAGCGTTGCGCGCGGCGGAGCCCTGCACATCCACGATAGAAGCGATGACGAAGGAGCGGCCTTCCCGCTTCAACTGACAACTCTGTTCAAGCCAATCCAAAACCGGCCTCCCTGATGAAATTGCACAGTAGGTTTTGAGCCACCCGCAGACGGTAAGTCGCGGAAGAGCGGATGTCGTCGATCGGCGCGAGTTCCGCCTCGATCAACCGCCTCAGTTCGCGCTCCTGCGGTGTATCACCATTTTCTACCTGAGCCAGCAGGTAGCGTTCGAATTCATGCAGACGGCGGGGGAAGGGAGACAGTGCGCCCGCAGCTACCCGGCAGACCGGTTCGCCGGGCCCGCCGATCAGCGCCGCCAGGGAAAGCTTGGCGATGGCCTGCGCGCGCCTGGCGCCGGTTTTGCTGTAAAACTCCCGCGCCGGCGGCGGCTCCACCAGCCGCACCTCGCGAATCCACTCATCCGGCTGCAATTCCAGCTCCTTGTAGCCGTGAAAGAACTCCCCCAGCGGTACCTCCCGCTTGCCCCGCATCGACTGCAGCAGCAGGCGGGCGTCGTAGACCAGCAGCGGCGGCACCATGTCCGCCGCCGGGGAAGCGTTGGCGATGTTGCCGCCGATCGTGGCCATGTTCTGGATCTGGGCGGCGCCGAGCTCCCGGGCCGCCCGCGTCAGCAGCGGCCAGCCCTCGGCGATCCGCTCGCTGGCCGCCACGGCGGCGATCGTCGTCAGGCAACCGACGGCGAGTCGGTCCTCGTCTTCCCGGATGAAGTCCAGCTCTGCGCGCAGCGGCTGCAAATCGATCAGACGCTCCGCCGGCAGCTGCCTGCGTTTGAGCAACGGCATCAGGTCGGTAGCCCCCGCCAGCAGCCGGGTACCGGGGTATTCCTCCAGCATTTTATCCAGGGCGGAGATCGTGGGCGGCGACAGCAGTTCGATCGGGCTCATTCCCGCTCCTCCCCCTGCTGCGCCTGCCACTGCCGCGCGGCCAGCTGCACGCCGTCGATGATCTTGACATAGCCGGTACAGCGGCAGAGGTTGCCCGCCAAAGCCTGCTTGATCGCCTCCGGTTCGCTGCCGCCGCCCGCCCGCAGCCAGGCCCAGGCGGTGAGCACGATTCCGGGTGTGCAGAAGCCGCACTGCACGGCGCCGCTTCCGCTCAGCGCCTGCTCCAGCTCACGGCAGAGGGGATCGTCGCGCAAGCCCTCGATGGTGGTCACTTCCTGGCCGCCGATTTGTATCACGGGGATCAGGCAGGCCAGCACCGGCCGGTCGTCCAATAGTACCGTGCAGCTGCCGCATTCCCCCTCGCCGCAGCTCTCCTTGACTCCGGTCAGGCGCAGGTCCTCCCGCAGAACATCCAGCAGCCGCTTCAGCGGCGGGATTGTAACGGAATAGGCGCGGCCGTTGACTTTGAAGGCTACAGTCTGCACATCAGTTCCATAAGCTGTTCCGGCAGCAGGGGCACCCGGTTCACTTCGACGCCGGTCGCCGCTTCGACCGCCGCTGCGATGGCCGGCGCCACACCGTCCAGCGGCAGTTCACCGACACCCTTGGCGCCGTAGCCGCCCCGGTCCGAAGGACACTCGATAAAATCCACCTGCAGTTGCGGCAGGTCCGCCAGGGTGGGAATGATGTAGTCGGTGAAGCCGGCGTTGATCACCCGCCCGGCGTCGTAATGCACTTGCTCGTACAGCATGAAGCCGATGCCCTGCAGCACGCCTCCCTCCACCTGGCCGGTCGCCAGTTGCGGGTTGACGACGGTGCCGATGTCCTGGACGGCGGTGAAGTGCTTCACCTGTACCGAGTAGTCGAGCAGGTTCACTTCCACCTGCGCCAGGTAGCAGCCCCAGGAGTAGTCGGGATAGGCGTCGCCGCGGAAGGCGTCCTCATCCCACTCCAGATCCGACGGCGTTTCATAAACGCCTACCGACTCCAGACCACCGCCGGCCACCGCCCCGCTCACCGCCTCGCGGAAGCCGGCGTCGTCGTGATACGCCGGCAGTTGGGTGCGGATGGCGCGGGCCGCCTGCTCCACCAGCCGCCCGACGATCATGGTCGTGCGGGAAGCTACGGTGGGACCGCTGTCGGGGTGCAATGTGCTGGGTGTTTCAAACCGGACCAGCCCGGGCGAAACCGCCAGCGCTTCGGCGGCGATCTGCGGCAGTACGGTCGCCGCCCCCTGCCCCATCTCCGTCGAGGTGACGCGGATGGAGACGGTACCGTCGGCGTTTCCCTGCAGCAGCGCCTTGCCGAGGATCATGCTTTCCCCGCTGCCGGTGAAGCCGGCCCCGTGGTAGAACAGCGACAGGCCGGTACCGCGGCGGCGATAGAGATGCTGCCGGTTGAACTGTTCATCCTCCCGTTTCAGCCGGTAGTAGCCGCCTGCGCTCACCGCACGCTCCAGTACCTGCTCGCAGGCGTCGTGTCGAATCCGCTGGCCGGTGGCGGTGGTTTCGCCGGGACGCATCAGGTTGCGCCGGCGGATTTCCGCCGGCTCCTGTTTCAGCGCCCGCGCGATGCGGTTGACGTGACTCTCGATGGCGAAGATCGCCTGGGGAGCGCCGAAGCCGCGGAAAGCGCCGCTGGGGGGCAGGTTGGTCGCCAGCGCTTTGCCGACGATGCGGACGTGCGGTACGTGATACGGGCCGGCGGCGTGCAGTACGGCTCGCGCCAGCACCACCTGGCTGAGGGTAGAGTAAGCGCCGGCGTCGAGCAGCAGCTCGATGTCGAGCGCAATGATGTTACCTTCCGGATCGACGGCGGCGCGGATCGAGGTTTGCGAGGGATGGCGCTTCGTGGTGAAGCGGAAATCCTCCTCGCGGTCGTACAGGATGCGCACCGGCCGACCGGCCTTGTGAGACAGCAGCGCGGCGTGAGCGGCGATCAGCGAGGGGAAATCCTCCTTGCCGCCGAAAGCGCCGCCGGTTACCGACTGACGGACTTCGATACGGTCGCCGAGTTCCGGAAAGGCGCTGCGCAGCGAGTTCAACACGTACACCGGGCATTGCAGCGAGCCGGTGACCAGCAGCCCCTGCTCCGCATCGAACTGAGCCAGCACCGCCTGCGGTTCGAGGTAGAGCTGCTCCTGGGCGCCGGTGGCATAGCGACCAGTAATCACTTTGAGCTGCTTGTCGGCAAAGGCGGCATCCACATCGCCCTTGTCGATCCGCAGCGTCTCGAAGGTGTTGTCGCTTCCGAAGAACGGTTTGGTCGAGGCGAGCGATGCGTCGATGGACAGGCAGGCCGGCAGATCCTTGTATTCGATCTCGATATGCGCGGCCGCCTCCCGGCACAGCTCCAGGCTGGACGCCGTCAGCAGCAGCACCGGCTCGCCGTGAAAGCGCACCACCTTGTCCGCCAGAAAGGGCTGGTCCTCCAGGATGACCGGGTTGATGTTGCGACCGGGGATGTCCCGCGCGGTGACCATCGTCAGCGGCGACCAGTCGTAGTCCGGATCGAATTTGATGTTCAGGATCTGCGCATGCGTCCGTTCTGAACGCACGGTGAAGCCGTGCAGACAGCCTTCACAGTCGTAGTCGGCCAGGTAGAGAGCTTCGCCACGCAGCTTCGGACGCGCGTCGCTGCGTTCGAGACTCCGGCCGACATACTTGTACTCGGGCATTGACGCTTCCTGAATTTTGGTGGGAGATAGAGTAGGGAGGAAAAAGGATAGAATACAGTATTCGAATGAGAAATCGTCTGAACTGGCCGCAACGTTAGTTCGCTTGTTGCGTCCCGATCCTTCGGGATGCGACAAGTAGATTGAAGATAGAATACAGAAGATTGAACACGACTGGGAAGAGTACTGTATTGGATAAAAAAAGGCAGAAGTTCGATGACAGATGTTGGTATCGATTCGGGTGTTGTAGAAATCGTTACTCGGTTAGAGTGAATCTCGATTTCAACACCGAGAACCTGGCTCATTCTGTCTTCTATCTTCTGCCTTCTATCTTCTGTTCTTAATACCAAGTAACGTAATAGAAGAACGGCCCAGCCTCAGACGTAGTATAACTGTTCAACGTCCCGTCCTGGACCAGTTCGAAGGGGCCGTACGGCTCGCTGCTGTGGTATACCTTGTAGCCGGTCGCCGCCGGTTGCTCATCCCAGGTAACCACCACATTGGGTTCGCTGTAACTGATGGTGATGACCAGCGGGTCGCCCGGACCGATATCGTATCCCATCAGCACGACATCGTCGATGAACCAGCCGCCCGCGCCGGTGCCGTTGTCGGAACCGAAGCGGAAGCGGAACTGTACCGTCGCTTCACCGTAAGCGGTCAGATCGAACACCGTCTCCAGCCAGTTATAACTGCCGGACCAGCAGATGGTGCCGCCTGGAAAGGGATGTGTGGCCGGGTTACCGCCGCCCGACTCCCAGCGGAAGAATTTGTTATAGCCCCCGCTGAGTGCTGTCGTCAGCTGTACCCAGTTGATCCCGTCGGTTGAGATCTCCAGGATGGCACCGTCGTAGGCGGAGTCGGGGAAGGCGGTGGACAGCTCGCAGTCTATCCGCTGCCGGAACGCCAGGCGGCTGTAGGGCAGCAGCTGGATCGGTTCCGTCGTCAGGCGGCTGTCCAGATGGTTGCCGTAATCGCCGGCGCCGGTGGCGCCGCACTTCCAGCTGTGAGTCAGACTCTGGCTGTCCTGGGTGCTGATGTGCCACTCGTCGTTCCAGTCGCCGGTGCTGCCGTGGGTCCAGTCGCCGATGCCGCTTTCGACATCAACCCGGTAATACTCCGTCAATTGGCCGATGGAGAGAACCGCGGCGGTTTCATGCTCGGTACCGTCCGCCAGCAGAGCGAGATGTAGATCCGCATCGAACAACGGCGGAGCGCCCGCGTCCACGGTGAGCTGGAAGGGCGTCAGGTTGGCGTGCTGTTCACCCGGCGCGAAGCCGGGGTAGTCCGCCGCCGCGACCGTGATGGTGATCCATTCCGAGTCGGTACTCAGCAGACCGTTCACGCTGGTATAGGTTTCGTCGCCGATGTTCTCCAGGATCAGGGCCAGCTCGGCACTCTCACCCGGCTCCAGGATGCCGTCCCCATCGGTCTCGCTGAGCAGGCCGACATCGGTGATCACCAGCGACGACGGGTGGATGTGCGCCTGAATGACGGAGTGGATCTGCGCGGCGACACTGGTGCTCCAGCCGACCCAGTTGCCCTGCACGACACCGTAAGTATCAAGCACGGTGGTATGCGGAATGTAGCCGGTGCACCAGCTGCCGGACAGGCTGCCGCAACCGGCCAGGATCGGGAACTCGTGATAGTACTGATTCCAGAAGGTGTTCAGATCCTCGGGCGGATCGTTGTCGGTATCGATGTGGACCAGCGCGAAATCGGTGTGGGGATAAACAGCGTAGAAGTCGGTCTGCAGATGAGGAAACTCCTCAACGCAACCGGGTCACCAGGTCGCCCCGAAATTGAGCAGCACTACTTTGCCGCGCTGTTCATACAGGTTCCAGCTGGCACCATAGGTGTCGTTGCAGGTGAAATCGGGTGGTGTGGTTCCGATGGCATACTCCGCCGACGCGACCGCCGCCAGTCCCAGCAGTAGTATTGAAATAGTAATGATGCGCTTCATTTGAACTCCGGGGTTGTTGAGGGAAGAAGATAGAAGACAGAAGATAGGAGATAGAAGTCAGAAATTGAGTACGCATTTGTTGACAAGGCTGGAGTGTCTTCTTTGCACACCGTTTTCCGATTTTCTATATTTTATCTTCTGTCTCCTGTCTTCTACCTCCTTAATACCAAGTCACGTAAAAGAAATACTGCCCACCCGCGGTGGTCGTATAGCTGTTCAACGTGCTGTCCTGCACCAGCTCGAAGGTGCCATACGGCTCGCTGCTGCGATACACCTTGTATCCGGTCGCCGTCGGTTCTTCGCCCCAGCTGACCACTACATTGGGTTCGCTGTAGCTGATCGTGATGACCAGCGGAGCGCCCGGTCCGGAATCGTAGCCGCTCAGCGAGACATCGTCGATAAACCAGCCGGCCGCGCCGGTGCCGTTGTCGGAACCGAAGCGGAACCGGAACTGAACCGTAGCGTCCGCGTAGGCTTCCAGGTCGAATACCGTCTCCTGCCAGCCGAAACTGCCGGACCAGCAGGTGGTACCGCCCGGGAAGGGGTGCGTGGCGGGACTACCGCCGCCTGACTCCCAGCGAAAGGTCTTGTTGTAGTCGCCGCTGAGGGCCGCCGTCAGCTGTACCCAGTTGATGCTGTCGGTGGAGATCTCCACCACGCCGCCGTCGTAGGCCGAATCGGGATAAGTTCCGGAAATCTCCGCGTCGATCCGGTGTTGGAACGCCAGGCGGCTGTAAGGCAGCAGCTGAATCGCTTCCGTCGTCAGCCGGCTGTCCAGATGCCCGGCGTAATCAACCGTACCCGTATCACCGCATTTCCAGCTGTGGGTCGGACTCTGGCTGTCCTGGGTGCTGATGTGCCACTGGTCGCCCCAGTCGCCGCTGCCGGCGTGCGTCCAGCCACCCGCGCCACTCTCGACATCCACCAGGTAGTACTCCGTCAGCTGGCCTACCGATAACACTGCGTCGACCTCATGCTCGCTGCCGTCCGCCAGCAGTGCGAGCTGGAGTTCGGCGTCGAACAGCGGCGGCGCACCCGCAGCCACGGTGAGCTGGAAGGGAGTCAGGTTGGCGTGTTGCTCGCCCGGCGCGAAACCGGGATAGTCCGCCGCCGCGGTGGTGATGGTTATCCACTCCGAGGTAGTACTCAGGGTGCCGCTCACGCTGCTGTAGGTCTGATCGCCGACATTCTCCAGGATCAGCGCCAGGTCGGCGCTCTCGCCAGGCTCCAGGACGCCGTCACCGTCGGTTTCGCTCAGCAGGCTGACCTCAACCAGCGCGAAGTCGACCAGTATCTCCAACGCCAGGCTGACATCGATCAAACCCCAGCCGTAGGTGTTGTCCGGCGTGGCGGCGTTGTCGGCCGTCAACATGAGCGCGTCGCGGATCTCCTGCGGGGTGGCGCCGGGGGAGGCTTCCAGCAGCAGCGCGACACAACCGCCGACCAGCGGCGTGGAGAGACTGGTGCCGCTCGCCGTCGTGTAGGAGGTGGGCGAGGAGGTACCGGCGCAAGCCGTGCTGACTCCGCGCGCGACCACTTCCGGCTTGGTGCGGCCGTCGTAGCTGGGACCGTGAGAGCTGAAGGAGGCGATCCCCCCGCCGGAATCGACGGCGCCGACCGTGATCACCTCAAAGGCGTCGGCCGGAGCGATGATGTGATTCCAGGCGGTGCCGTTTTCGTTGCCGGCGGCGGTGGTGATAATCATCCCGAGGGAGATGGCGGTGTTGACACCGATCGTGGTGACGGCGGTCTGGCCGTCCATATCAGACCAGACATACCAGTCCAGGTAGCCGAGCGAGGAGGAGGCGACATCGGCACCGTTGAGCTCGCCCCACTCCAGCGCCGCCACGTAGTTATCCTCTTCGATGGGCGTCTCGCTGGTGACATCCTCGGTTTTCGCCAGCAGGAATGTGGCGCCGTAGGCTGGACCGTAGTGATTGCCATCCGAAGAACCGCCCAGCGCCGTCAGGGTCATCGTACCGTGATCGTGCTGGCTGGTGGCGTCACCGCCCTCGTTCTGGGTGTTGCCGTCGTTGTTGATGAAGTCCCACTCCATCAGGATCTGAGCGTTGGGGATCGCTTCATGATCCTTGTAATAGCCGGTATCCAGCATCATCACCCGTACGCCGGCACCACTTAAACCCTGGTCGTGAGCGGCGATGACCCCGATCTGCTGCAGCTGCGAGTAGCTGCTGCCGTAGTTCAGCCGGGTTCCGGTCACATCGGGAACAACCTCCTGCGGAGCTACCGGTCGCGGTTCGATCCGCCGCCCGGCGGCAACCGGCGCTAGTTTACGCACGCAGGCGAGCCGCTCTATCGCGGACAGCACCGGCAGGGTCGCTTCCACCGAGACCGCGTTCAGCCAGCGGCTCCGCTGCCGCAGCTGGGCTCCGGCCGCCAGTACTTCCCGCACGTAGTCTTCATTGACCGGCAGGTCCAGCTCCAGCGCGTAGGGCGCATCCATCACCTTGGCCCGGCGGGCGCGACAATGGGGATCCATGTTCGCTTCCAGCTCAGCCAGCAGCGCCTGCTTCTGCGTCGGCGTCAACCCTCTGTCTTCGAAGTAAATCCAGGCGGTCGCCCGCCCTTCCTCGTCAAGTGACGAGGGCGGAAACAGCTCCGGCAGGTTGCTGCCCAGCGCCACCGTCGCCAGAGTCAGTATCACGAATAAGGTGCGTAGCATATTCGCTCCTTTTGCTGTCTACGGTGAAACAACAGAGATGCCGTAGCATCGGCACCCCTGCAGTTGATGGCAATCTTCTTCGGTATCGGGATTCGGTATTCGATTCGATACCATACAAAGCTGAGTTGGCTGTTTCGTCGCTTGCAGCAGCCGTAGGTTGCCGCAAGTCATCGGCATTCGATCCCGATTCCGATTCCGAGACCAGTTTTGTCTCCTGACTACTAGTCTTTAGTACCAGGTCACATGATAGAAATACTGCCCACCCGGTAAGGTCGAGTAGGAGTTGAGTGTTCCATCCTGGATCAGCTCGAAGGGGCCGTAGGGTTCGCTGCTGCGAAAGACCTTGTAACCTGTCGCGGTGGGCTCAGGATCCCAGGAAACGACCACATACGGATCGCTGTAGGCGATCGTGATGACCAGCGGATCGCCGGGTGTACCGCCGACATAGCCCCAGAGGGCGACATCGTCTACATACCAGCCCTCAAGACCGGCACCGCTGTCGGAACCGAAGTGGAAACGGAACTGGACGGTCATGTCCGCGTAGGCTTCCAGATCGAACACCGTTTCCTGCCAGCCGAAGCTGCCGGAGAAGCAACGGGTGCCGCCCTGGAAAGGATGGGTGGCAGGGCTGCCGCCGCCCGATTCCCAGCGGAAGGTTTTGTTGTAGCCGCCGCTGAGGGCGCCGGTCAGCTGGGTCCAGTTGACGCCGTCGGTGGAAATCTCGACAAAACCGCCGTCGTAGGCGGAGTCGGGGAAGGCGCCGGAGACCTCGGCATCTATCCGGTGCTGGAACACCAGGTGTGAAGCCGGGTTCACTTCGATCGCGCCGGTCACCAGCCGCGCGTCGAGGCTGTTCATGTAGGTGCCGGTGGCGGTGTCGCCGCACTTCCAGCTCGTCGCCGGGCTGTAGGCGTCCTCCGTGCTCAGGTGCCACTGGTCGTTCCAGCCGCCGGCGGCGTCGTGGGTCCAGTCGCCGGCACCCGCTTCACAGTCGTAGATGTAGTAGAGTTCACGCTGGCCAACCGTGAAATCGATTACGAATTCTCGATCGGAACCGTCCACGGTTAGTGTGAACTGAAGCGAGGTCTCGAAAATCGGCGGTGCATCACCGCTGATGACCAGGCTGTAGGGGGTGTCGTTGACCTGTATCTCGCCCGGACCGAAGGCGGCATAGGTGGAATAATCGTTAATGAAGGTGATCCAGCCGGAACTGCTGGAAAGCAGTCCGGTGGCGCCGGTGATCGTCTCGCTGCCGATGTTGCGGATGCTCACGTCCAGCTCGACCGTCTCGCCCGCTTCCGGGATGCCGTTGCCGTTGGTGTCGAAGGTGATCGCGTGATCGTGATACACGGCGCCGGTCATCACCGCCAGCACCGCCTCGTATGCGTTGACGAAGCCCCAGCCGTAGGTGTTGTCCTCGCCGGTGCTGCCCAGGTCGGTAGCGGTGCTCATCAGGATTTCCTTGATGGTGTCGACATCCAGGTCGGGATTGGCGCTCCGCATTAAACCGACGACGCCCGCAATATGAGGTCCGGCCATGGAGGTGCCGCTCATCGTGGTGTAGCCGCCGTTGTTATAAGCGCTGTAGATGTCGCTGCCGGGAGCGCAGATTTCCGGCTTGGTCGCGTAAGGACCGCCGCAGCCGGAAGGTCCACGGCTGGAAAAGCTGCTGATGGTGAAGGGTGGATCATGCAGAGTGGATCCGACGCTGAAGCAGTTGTAGGGAGAGTCGGCACGGTCGGCGGGACTGCGGAGGCTGGTACCGCCCGGCCCCTCATTTCCCGCGGACCAGGTCAGCACGCAACCGGCCGCTTCGCAGTTGTCGATGGCGGTCCACCAGCGGCTGTCGCAGTCATAGTAGCCGCTGAAACCTTCGTTGACGCCCCAGCTGTTCTGCACCACATCCGGTACATCGTCGGTGGTGCCGGGGTTGCCGTCCGGATCGGCGAACCATTCCAGCGCGGCGATGACATCATTGTCGAATTCAGAGCCGGTACCCTGGTCGATCGGGTTGGTCGCCAGCCAGCGGGCGCCCGGCGCCACGCCGATGGTATCGCTGGAAGCGCCGCAGATGGTGCCCATCACATGGGTGCCGTGGCCGTAACCATCCGCGGGAGTCGGGTTGCCGCCCAGCAGATCGAGCCAGGCTTCGGAGGTGGGAGCGAAGTTGCCTTGCCAGCGGCTGGCGAAGGCGACATGGCTGCCCATGACACCGGTGTCCATGCAGCCGACCAGGGCGCCCTCACCGAAGATGCCCAGTTCGTACCAGACCCGGTCCGCTTCAACACCGTCGACGCCCGGCTGAACGCCGCGTGTGGGTTGTGAGTCATGGTCGATGCTGACCGGTTCGATCATCGAAACCACCAGGTCCACTTCCGCCTGCTCCACATCGGAGCGGGCGGCCAGCCGGCGTACGGTGGCGACGGTGGCCTTGACGATGACCATATTGCTGATCCAGTGGGACGTCCAGCCCGCCACCAGGCCCTGCGTCTGCAGCTCGGGCAGGTCGGCCAGCAGCGCGGCCTGCGAAGTGCGGGCGGTGTGCTGCAGCGTGGCGACCACCAGTTCGTGCCGCTCCGCCAGGGGCGCGCACGCCCGGTGCAGCTGGTCGTTCAGGGTGACGATATCGGCCTGTTCGGCCATCGACAGCATGACTTTGACTTCATCGGTGTCGGCCTTGTCCGCCAGGTAGAGTTCCAGACCGGGCGACAGTCGACCGGCCAGCAGATTGCCGGCCAGCAGCATGGTTCCTGCTAACATGAGTGCTAGTTTGCGCATATGAATCTCCTCAATTCGGGGCGACGGATCCGCAGCCGGACGCAGAAAGCCCCGCAGCAGAGCGGATTGCCGCTAATGTCAAATCGATTTACGTCAGAATAGGCATATAGGTGTTTCAAGTATAATCGGGCACTTATCAATATAAATATAGCGAAACCTGACGATTTCAGCCACGTAGAAATGGGGGGAGAACAAGAAGACTGAAGATAGAAGATAGAAGACGAACACTCGGAATTCGGCCTCGGCCTCGGGAATCGATGTCACATTCTAGTTAACTCGATTCCCGATACCGATTCCGAAACCCGATGGATGTACTCTTTTCTCCTGACTCCTCTAGTGACCTGTCGCAGCACTTCGTGCCGCAACAAGCGAACTAACGATACGGCCAGTTCAATCGTTACTAGTTCGTATGACTTGTCGCATCCCGAAGGATCGGAACGCAACAAGCGAATGAACAGTACTGGTTGTTTAAACATCCCTAGTTCGAATGACTTGTCGCAATGCTACCGCATCGCAACAAGCGAATAGACGTTATGG
>CAZFEC010000018.1:0-52540 GCA_964517435.1 uncultured Bacteroidia bacterium
TACTACTACATCGAGAATCCCACGCAGATGAGCCGCATCTTCCAGCAGGAGATGGATTTCATCTTCGAGACCGTGACCCGCGATGTGCGCCTGGTCTACCACTCCCACCGGGATGGGAATCAGAATGTGGAGGTAATCGGCTATCCTGCGGAAACGCGCGATGATCGATCTTTCGATATCACCCTGGAAAACTTCTACGCCGGCGAGACCAGGAATCTCCTTATCCGTCTGACCCTCACGCCGGGGGCGGGCAGCAGCATTGACCTCGGGAGATTACAGCTGGACTATATCGACCTGGAAAACGGTGACCCGGTACGGGTGGGAATCCCAATTGAAGTGGCGGTTTCTTCTGACCAGCAACTCGTCAATGCCTCCCGTGACGACTCTACTACCGTCGCCGCTACCCTGATGGATCTCGACTGGCAACAGGTTCAGTATGTGCGCCTGTTTGAAGAGGGGGAGAAGGAACAGGCTCTGGGGCAGATGGGAGTTCTTCGCGACAAGGTGAGTACGATGGCCATGGCCTACGATGACGCCCGGATTGGCATCAAACAAGAGGCGCTCGAGATCGAAGTCGAGCAGATGGAACAGGTTACTCCCGGCACCGAGGCCTACCAGGACTATCTGAAGTCGAGCAAGCAGCGAAGCTACTTCGCCGTTAAGGGAGAGGGTGCCCTCCATGCCCGCGGCGCCAGAGACACCGGCCTGGAGGTGGAGTTCATCCAACAGGCCCTTGCTGATTCCGGCTACTACAGCGGACCGGTCGACGGTGTCTACTCAGATGAGGTGACCGAGGCGGTGAAGGAGTTTCAGAGGCGGAAAGGACTGAATGTGGATGGCATCGCCGGGCCGCGGACACTGCAGTCGCTGGGGATCTACTGAGCTGAACTCCACTTGCCAAAACGGCAACCCTTTTGCCGTAGAATAGATATCCACACAGGGGAACCTCTCCGGGTTCCCCTTCTCTGTTTGTGTTTCTCTGCGGTCTGCGACTTCCGCAAATCGCTGATTATTCAAACCATATGATCTCACATCCCCGATCTCTCCTACCACTAACATCCATGCGTTGACTTCTGGCACGATAATTGAGAATAGATCTTAGAAAGTGCGACAACGGTGATAAGACTAAGTGTCGCACCTTCATCCGTAAAGAAGAGGATTTGAGTCATGTCTTTCTGGAAGGTAGTGGTCACTATTATCATCGTCGCCGCTATCTGGGCCTATATCTCTGATAAGATCGAACAGCGGCGTGTTCGCAAGATCAAGCTGGACATGGAGCCTAAGCTGGAATCACCGCTGAAGAAGCACCAGCGCTATAACATCTTTCTGAGCCATGGCAAGATGCTGCAGAACCTCAAGTTCCTGGGTGTAGCCGAGGCTTTCGATCATAACCGCCCCGAACTGCCACATGTGCTGTGCGGGTGGCTGGTGATGGAGAAGCCTGACGGTACAAAGGCCTACATCAAGCCGGAATCTCTGCGATACTTCGAGGATACAGCGCTGGAAGCGGCTGAACTGGATAGTATCCCGCTGCGCGGACGGCTTCAGTAGCGCCACGGCGCTACTGACCGCCGCCAGCGGTGTAAACGAATAGAAGGAGATCAATCATGAAACTCGGTGAAGCGCTGCTGCAGCGCTCTGACATCCAGAAGCGACTGAATTCCATAAAGTCGCGCCTCGTGCAGAATGCGACCGTGCAGGAGGGGGATGATCCACATGAAGCGCCGGACGCGCTGCTGAGGCAGCTCAGGACGCTGCTGCGGAAGTTCGTGCAGCTGGTCGGACAGATAAATCGCGCCAATCTCGCCAATCAACTCGTCGACGGCACTCCGCTGACCGATGCTCTGGCTCACCGGGATGCTCTGCTGCTGGAGCATGCGATCCTCAACAAGTTCCTCGGTTCCGCCAGCGAAAGGGAATCCCGCTACAGCCACTCGGAGATTCGACTGCTCCCTACGGTTAACGTGACAGCGGAATACAAGAAGTTGGAAAAGGTGGCGCGCGAAATCCGCGAGCTCAACACCCGTCTGCAGGAGGCCAACTGGCGGGTGGAGGTTTGACAGGGGCAGGACCTGGGCGAGTGTGCCCGATCCAGATCGGGATTGTTGCAATCGTGCTGAGGCGGCATGATGTACGGCTTGACAGACCGTTAACACAGATGCCTTAATCAGTGCACAACTCACTAGCCTTCAGGTGACAACTGACTAGTTACTACCATTGCACTGACAGGTTCGCTCCCCTTCAAAAGGATTACTACTTATTGAAGAAAAACGTCTCTAACACATAGGATCAAAGTGAGATCAATAGCAGAGCAGATTAAAGAGGAATTATCGATACTTATTGGTGAACCTCTGTCTAGCTGGTGGCGGGCGGCTGGTATGCAACTTCTGGGATTTGGTCCCAAGGAGAAACGC
This sequence comes from uncultured Bacteroidia bacterium, assembly GCA_964517435.1. Lineage (GTDB taxonomy): Bacteria > CAIWAD01 > CAIWAD01 > BS150m-G50 > BS150m-G50 > BS150m-G50. The sequence continues at coordinate 2,415 of CAZFEC010000018.1, forward strand.
ACTAACCGCCGTGGCGAAGTGGTTGAAGTGAGCAAATATGGAATTCATACCCAGTGCAAATGGCGCCTGGTAGATTCCGAACGAATTGTCACCGGCAGCGGCGACCTTTACCGGCCGGCAGATGAGTCAATTCCTGAGGAGGAATTCGACTGGGATAAGGACGATTCCGTACTCGATTTCAAGATGATGAAATGGTTGGCGGAATACGAGGAAGCCCCTCCCCTCGTTGTGGAGGCCAGGGGCGATGCCTATGGTGGATTTTGTATCACGTTGGATAATGGGCAATCCTTCGTAACTTTCCCTTGCGAATCGCATTGGAGTGATGAGGAAGAAGAGATCTGGCGTCTTCTGGGACATAGGAAAGACGGCAGGCATTTCGTCGTGTCAGATTGCGGAGTGGAATTGGAGGGAAAAGTCCAGCCGTAATTTGATTCATACCAAATCCATGGGAGATGTGCGGAGTCATTAGACATGAGCTTATGAAAGGAAGAGCACTATGCTAGAGATAATCGTGGGAATCGGCGTTTGCGTTCTTATGGCAAAAATCGCGAGCATTGATAGACAGTCCGGTAAGGTGTGGTTCTTCATCACACTTGGCATCTGTGTTCTCTGCCTGCTCATTCCGCTCCCGATCTTCAGAATGGCTATCGCAGGTGTCATCGCTTTTGTGTCGATGATAGTATACAAGATGGTTGCATCCTAGCAAGGAGAGCAGCGCATGAGTGGTGGTAAACAAAGGCACGGGTGCCTGGCGACGTTTCTAATCGCAAGCATTGTGATGGCTTCATTTTCAACCATGCTGGTAGTTTTTGCCAGCACGTTCTCCATACAGGAGACTCCGGTTGTTCCTTTTTGGCTTCTGATCATTCAAACCGCAATCCTGATTTTCTACATCATCTGCTTCCTGGCTCTGTTCAAGTGGCAGAGATGGGGATTCTACGGTGTACTAATCTGCGGTCTTCTTGTCTTCACCCTGAATCTATACCAGGGCCTGCCTTTCGAAGCGCTCCTGAGCCTGATCCCTGCTGTCGGTCTCTTCTTCGTACTCCAGATTGGCGGGGCAAGGAAAGGGTGGTCGCAGTTGGAGTAGCATTGCTCAGCGGACTATGAAACTGCAATTATATGAGGAGAAACAATGGGAAGTGTCGGGAGCCAAACTCTGAATCCCTGGATCTCGATGTGGATAAATCCAAGGGCTACGATTCAGCAGATAGTTGATACATCTCCGGAGCACTTGGTCTTGTTCTTGGCCGCTGTTGTTGGCTTTTCCAATGGCTTGGATCAGGCCAGCGCCAGATGTGTGGGCGATACTCTGCCATTGCCTATGATCTTTCTCATCGCCTTGATCGCTGGCCCGGTTGGCGGAGTAATTGGCCTGTACATAAGTGGCGCACTGATCTACTGGACAGGCACCTGGATAGGCGGTAATGCTTCGTCACAGAATATCCGGGCCGCCATAGCCTGGTCGCAGATACCGATGATCTGGGGTCTGTTGTTATGGATTCCTGCACTTGCGTTGTTCGGTGAAGAGCTATTCACAACGGAGATGCCAACCGTCACTGCATCTCCCTCAATGGCATTTTCCCTTCTGATTTACACAGTGGTTGAATTAGCAGTTGGATTGTGGACACTCGTCGTATTCATACAATGCCTGGCGCAGGTTCAAGGTTTCTCTGTATGGAAGGTTGTCGGCAATCTGCTCCTGTCTGTGCTGGTAATACTGCCACCGTTCCTGATAATTTTCCTGGCCACTGCCTAGAAAAGAAAGCTGGATCCCGGTGAGGCTGGATGACGAAGGAATGATCGTCGAAACAAACAACGATAACCGTCAGTTCGTTGAGGAGGCGAAGGAAAAGGGTTTCTGCATTGCTTTCTTCTGCTGGCCTGTTGATGCACCGGATGGAGACGTAAATTGGGAGGAGGAAAGCAGAAAACACAATTGAACGCTCACAGAAGTTCTGATAACAGATCAAGGTCCATGAAACTCATCAGGAAGATTGCATCGATCATTGCGTGGACGCTGCTCATCATAGTGGCAGTACCGGTACTCATAGTAGTTGGTATCCCGGCTCTGATCTTCTTCCAGCTCAAGGCGGCAATCAGATTCCGCTTCTTTCAGAACCGTGAAGCGGGTAGCGTTTTCCTCATTTGCACTGCTCGCAGAAACTGGTATGATTTCCTGCTGAACAATGTCATTCCGGTTCTGCCGGATAACGTCCAGATCATATGGCAGAAGTCAGCATACAGGGATGGTCGTCCAGAATTGTTCAAGCATCTGTACCGAAGTCATATCGTTGGCGTATTACGACCTTACCTGGTGGCGGTGTCTCCTGCTAAGCTTTCCTGCAAATCACTCAACACAGCTCTCCAGGAACATAAAATACATCCTAAGAAATCGGAGGATACACTGACCTTCCTCCCGAAAACCGGACCACTTTGAATGATAGGATTCTGTTGGTACAATAACAACCAGGAGGATCCGTTAGATGAGGAAGAAGCGCTATACTGAGACCCAGATTGTCCGCATTCTGAAGGAAATAGACGGCGGCCAATCGATCGCAGAAACGAGTCGCAAATACGGTGTTCATGAACAGACGATTTACCGCTGGCGCGCCAAGTATGACGGCATGGAAGTCTCCGACATCCGCCGGCTAAAAGAGTTGGAAGAGGAGAACCGCAGGCTAAAGAAGCTCCTGGCGCAGCAGGTGCTTGACAACGATGCCCTGAAGGATCTGCTGTCAAAAAAATGGTAGGCCCTTCAGCGAAGCGGGTGGCTGTCTGGTTCCTGAAGGGCGAACATGAATATTCAGAACGCCAGGCTTGCCGTCTGGTTTCCCTGCCGCGTTCGGTCCACCGTTACCAGCGGATCAAGAAGCCGGATGAAGACTGGCTGCGGGAGCGGATAAGGGAACTTGCCAACAAGAACAAACGCTACGGCTATCCCCGCATCCACACCTTGATCAACCGGGAGGCGCCGGTAGTCAACATCAAACGGGTTCACCGAATCTGGAAGGAAGAAGGGCTGCAGTTACCCCGGAAGCGGCCCAAGAAGCGCAACTACGGCCCGCCTGGCGAGGTTGTGAACAAGGCTTTGTACAGGAACCATGTCTGGAGCTGGGACTTTGTGTTCGATCGGACGGAAAGAGGCGGACAGCTCAAGGTTCTGACGATCATCGATGAGTTCACCCGGGAGTCTCTGGCCTTGGAGGTCGCTTCGCGAATCGGTTCACAGCGGGTTATTCAGACGCTGGATTACCTGTTTCTCACTCGTGGCAAACCGAAGTACATTCGGAGTGACAATGGTCCTGAGTTTATCGCCTATGCTGTCCAGGACTGGCTTCGCGACAATGGCTGCGATGTCATGTACATCAAGCCGGGCAGCCCCTGGGAAAACCCGTACATCGAAAGCTTCAACGGCAAGTTCCGGGATGAATGTCTGAACATGCATATCTTTCGGAATGTGAAGGAAGCGCAGATAATCGTTGATAACTGGAGAGACGAGTACAATCACTATCGGCCGCACAGCTCGCTGGGGAATCTGACACCGGTAGAGTATGCGGCGCGAGCTTCAGGGGTACTGCGGGCTACGCCCTTCGTCCCCCTGAAGCAGCTGAAAGAAGTCGAAATCCTATCATCGTAGGTGGTACGGAAAGTGGGAGTAGGTCAGACGGATACTCTTACAGGTTGGTTCGCAGTCGGTCCGTTAGACATTATCCCGCTATCGATGTCTATAGAAGGTGAGCAACTACGTGGGGAGATATCTGCCTTGGATTTACTCAGTAGATCTGGTCTGGTCGACATTGATCCTATCGATGTCACTAAACCCAAGATCAGGTTCTTCCCTTCTTGGGTACACGAATACTTGGCCACGCGAAGTAGCGATACCAATTGATGAGTAAAAAGCCTGTTTGTTCCCGTTGATCTATAGCTCTTAGCCTCCTTACCTCTTCTATTATGCTGTTCATATATACCAGCATCAGCCGATTCAGGTCTGTAAGGAGTTCTCCGCCCCTTCTGAAGGCCCCTTCCGACTTATCCGCTCGCACAACTTCCTAATTCTGATTCGATTTCCGGCTGCAGACCCACTTTTCCTCCTTTTTCTGGTATAAGACTAGTGTTGAAAGGCTTTCACACTAACTCTGGAGGAAATGATGAAGAGAAGCTTAGATCTCAGCGACTCCCCATATTTACCTGTTGCCAAGACACCCCTGTACACGCGCGAGGGGACGCAGAGCACCCGCATGTCGGTGATACTGGACCCGGAACAGCTGGCGATAGAGGTGGGGACGGTATCTGCTGATTATAAGCTGGTGCCGAATCAGGATGTCGAGCAGGCAGCGGTGGATGTACTGGAGCGAACCGGTCTGCCCAACGAAGTATCCAGCCTGTATTTCGACGGCAAGCACTTCCGCAAGCGCTGGATCCTGCCTGAACTCTCGATCGAACCGCGCGTTGGTGACTTAGTGCAAGTGGCGATCGACGCGCATAACAGTTACGACGGTTCCACAACCTTCGGCCTGGCTTTCAACCTGCAGCGCCTGGTCTGTGGCAACGGAATGGTGGTTGACTTTCAGCTGGGAGGCTACCGCTTCCGGCATTACGGTAGTGATTCATTCGAACAGGAACTGGAAATCGCCGGTGCAAAGATCCTGGAACTGGCCGGCAGGCTGGAGACTATCCTGTCTCAGTTGCGCAGCCTAACTGAAGCGCCACTTAGCCGCGTAGAGACCCAGACAGTCTTCCGGGACCTGTCGATTCCCAAAACCACCCAGGCGGAGGTGTACCAGAAGATCGAGGAAGATAATTGGTGGGGGATCTACAACGCCTTCACGGATGTACTCTCGCACAACAACAGCTACCGTAGTGATCTGCAGAACCGGCACGTATCGCGGTACTTCCTGGAGGGGAGGCAGAGCCATGCAGCTTAGGCAATCCCTCATAAATCAGTATCTGTTTTGCCCCAAATCGTTCCAACTGGAACATCTGCAGAAGACCAGACCTGGCTATCGTAGTCATGCTGCTCTGAATGGCAGTGTCATCCACGAGCTGTTGCACCGGATGTACAATGGGCACTGGAACTTGAATCCGGAATGGATGTACGACGAGGTTCTGCAATGGTTGGAGTTCGAAGGACCGGAAAAGCTGATCCCGGTGGACTGGAACAACCGGGAAACTGAGGTTAGTCGGTATCGGGAAGATGCTATTGAGATCATCAACCACTACCGCCAGAAGCCCTACAACCGTGAATCCAGGATCATCCTGGCGGAAACACCGTTCACCGTGAAGGTTGGTCGTGTGACATTCACCGGCACTGTAGATCAGATACGCGAGAATCCTGACGGGACACTGGAGCTTTTGGATTTTAAAACCAGCGCCAGAGTACCCCCTGCAGCAGCACTTTCCAGTTCCTACCAGTTGATCCTCTACTCTCTGGCCATGCTGTACGGTGCTTTCCACACAGCGCATGAAGATGTACGCTTCATGCAACTGCCTGACCACGCCACCTGGTATCATCTCCGCAACCACATCCCCTACAAACGGAAAACGACTGTCGGAGATCGAGTGTTCGTGAAGGGAGACGAGAAACCGGGTGATCCACGGCATCGTATCAACATCACTCCTGACATGATCGCAGCATTTCGAAAGGATGTTGGTAAGATAGCGCGGGCAATCAACGAAGGGATCTTCCCCAGGATAGCCAGTACAGCCAACTGTTCGCTGTGTAAGTTCTCAAAAGCCTGCATGCAGGATAAAGAATCCGATGCACTGAACAACAGACAACTGGCTGAACTAACCGAACTGACTCAGCAACTCGAGAAGGAGAAAGCAGCATGAACGAAGTAACGAAGACCACACCGAATCCGCTGGCCACACTGGAAGAGGATTTCTCAGAGGATGTGGCACAGATGATGGAAGGCATCCATGTAGAGCCGCCACGGGTACGGGTTCTCCATCAAACCAACGGTAAGCACAAGATGTACATCGACACAGGTGAAGCCTACTTCGCCGAAGATGGTGATCAGGAAACACCTCTGCAGAAAGGACTCACCGGAGTTGTAATACAGGCACAGTTTATCAGGGCACTCTTCAACGAAGGTGAGCACTTGCCGGAATGTGCTGCTGTCGAAGGAGTACCTGTAGTCAACAGGCCCCCAGCAGAATCTTGCCTGAAATGCCCCGAATCAGCCATTGGTAAGGGTCGCTGCAAACCCAAGGTTCGCCTGTTCATCCTCACTCAGACCAAAGGTGCGCCCAAGCTGGTGGTTTTCCCCCTGTCACCGACCAGCATCAAGCGGTGGAAGTCCCACCTGCGCAAGCTGGCCAAGTCCGGTGCGCCTTATTTCGCTGTCGTAACGCGCTTCCAGCTGCACGATACAGCGAAGAACGGCTACAGGTGGGCAGAAGTAGCGATGGATGTTGAGCGGGTGGTTACGAAGGAAGAGTTGCAGCAGGTGCGTGAAATGAGAGCAGAATTTGAAGCCAGGATGAAGGAGGTGAACGACCAGGATTTCAACGACCCAGGCGACAAGCAATCAAACCGCAGGGAGCATCATGCAGTACATACTCAGAGCCCTACAGGCCATCGGACCGATCATCATCAAAATATTTCTGTGGAGACGGGAGAAGAAACCGAAAGGTGAACCGAAAAACGGCGCTGCTAATAAGTAGCTACAGAAGCAGCATCAGGGAGACTTGGTGCTGCTTTTAGCTACAACCTTAGCTTATTCACTGCCTCCCGCAGATAATCAGGTGACAGATGTGCGTAGATCATGGTTGTCTTCACGCTGGTGTGCCCAAGTAACTTGGAGACAGCCTCAATGCCAGCTCCATTCATAACCATGTGTGAGGCAAAAGTATGTCGGAACTGGTGAATGTTCCCGGTAAATCCCAGCTCTTTCAACACCGGTTTAAGTAGATCATTAAGTGTCCAAGGCTGCATCTTGCTGCCATCTGGCTGGGAGAACACGTATTTCGGGTGCGCTAGTTTCTTGCGTCGCTTTATTATTTCTACCGCTGTAGGGCATAGCGGTATTTGCCGCGCAATGTTCGTCTTAGTATTGAAGTCATCCTTACCCTGCACTGTGATTTCAGGCTTCTTCCCCTGTGTGACATCTGACCAGGTAAGATTGATAAACTCAGCCTTGCGTAGTCCTGTGAAGTAGAGGAACTCCAAATGGTCCCGCCAGTAGGGTTTAACAGCTTCGATAATCCTGTTCACCTCTTCTCTGGTCCAGTAAGGCATCCGTCTGTCGCGTGTCTGTTTGTATGGACGCAACTTAGTCGCAGGACTACGTTCCAGCAAGGCTTCATCCTCGGCATAGTTGAATAGCAACTTGATAAAGCGAAGATGGGTATTTACAGTAGCTGCGGTCTTACCCTGAGAATGAAGATCCAATAGAAGCTCCTCAAGGTATGTCTTGGTGATCTTGTCGATCCGTCTTACCCGTGGGAAATGCTCCTTGAAGAATTTCAGCATCGTCCGGGAGCAGTTCTGGTAGGACTTCTCTGTGTTGAACGCTAGGTGGTTCTTCTTGCTTCTAAAAAAACGATCTGTTAATTCCACTAAAGAAATTGTGGTCCCGTTAGCTTGCGGAATGCCGAGTCTGCTATGCAACCGGTTGTGTGTGATTACCGCTGCAGCTTTCTCTGCCTCGCTCCGGCGGGTGCCGATCGTAATACGGTGACGAACGCTTTTCTCATCGTAGTAATCGATGAAATAAACCGTCTTCCCTTGGCGATTCGTCTTGGTTCTAATCTTCGGTGCCTTCATGCCTCCTCCAAACAGATGGGCACAATATAGGCACCACTAATACACATGTCAAGTATATTATATTGTAATATTGGCGTTTACCTCATTCCTCCATATCACTCACCACAATCCTGAAGAAATATTCTCCACCTACAAATGGATACAGGTACTCCGTTTCCTGCGTGGTGAGCAGGTACGTACTCCCATCACAATCGAAATAGGGTAGCGGCGCGCCGTACAGCTTGTACCAGACGCCGTTCAATTCCGGGTAGGAGTTGCCCTGGAAGGTGCCGGAGACAACTTCCGGCCAACTGAGCCTGATATCGTTGCCAAGATGCATCAGAGCGATATCGCTGACCGGGTCGGGCGGAATGTTGTCGACGGAATATCCGCCCACTGGATCAGAGACAAAGTACCACGCCGGAATGGCGGTATGCGCCGAGACGAAGAAGACCGACAGGTTATCCTCTACCCCGCTGGAATCGATGTAGGTCTCAGCTACTATCGCGTATTCATCCCACTGCATGGCTGGCACGTAGTTGATGTAGACCCAAGTGGTATCGTTGCGCTCGTAGTGTATCTTCGGATCCTCAATGGCACGCTGGATGTTGTCGGTTGTAGCGGTTCGGCGCCCGCTAAAGGGATACATCTCCCAGAGGTTGTAACCGATGATCGGTTCGAACGGATCGGCGGTGTCGAGCGGACTGCGAGCCCAGGTCACGGTGACCCGACGCCCCTGGTCGTCTGGAACATCGGTCACCTCTGTGATAACGGGATCGCCCATCTGCTGGTTGAACCAATGCGCTCCCATATCCACAACGCTGCCGTCAGAATCGAGCGGATAAGTGGGATCGCCTGCGTCGATGCAGGGGGAGCCGTACTGCAGGTAGTAGTCGTGGTTGGCCGGATCGAAGAAAAGCGGATCGGCGTCGATGTTACCTGTGCCCTCATATCCACCTTCGATATCGGAGTAATTAACAGTGACCGCAGCGTCATAACGCAGATCGAAAGGGCCGCTAGGATTATTCCAGAGGATGCAGTTGGTTATCACGGCTGTGGTATATTGTACTGCAAAGTAGGCATATGTCGAACTGCCAGTGATCGTACTGTTCACAACCTGCACATTTGATAACGCGTCGACCCCCATACCAACACCGTTTGCATAAATATCAGCACCTGTAATCACCTGTGAAGTGCCATTACATGAGATCCCGAATAGGTTATCGTGCACTTGAACGCTGTCGATCTGCAGATTACTGGCAACTATAGAAAATATGCCGGCGCCGGCGCTGTGGTGGGTTTCGATATGTTTCAGCGTCGGTTGCGCATAGAATAAGTAAAGGTTGCTGGTAATGTTGAAACCTCCGTATGCAATCTCACAATGTACAAGTCGGGTGAGGTTATCAACGGCGTAATCGCAAAAGTAGATACCATCCCAATATCCCGGTGTGAGTGTATCACTCCATGCGGTGAAGACGATCGGATCGGTTTCAGTTCCCACGGACCAGAGTGCGCCATATTTGCCAGACGAGTCATTGCCAATTTCTAAACCAACTTGGCTTCCAAACTGCATCTCCACCCCCGGCTCCAGTACTAGGCTGGCGACACCTTCGCTGCCATACACAGAGAGATCATTTTGTATACAGTAGGGGATCCCTGGATCTTCCCAGACAGCGTCATAACCGATTGTCCCCCCGTTTACCAAGATTCGCTGCGAACCGTTACCTACATAGGTGTTATTGCTGAAACCACCAATCTGATCGGGAAAGCAGTTAACGGGATATTCATCGTTATAGGATATATCGCAACCGTTCACGACAGGGGCAGGACCTGTATCACCACAGTAAACACCACGTATGTTTCCATGGATTTGGGAACCGCTTATCTGCGGGTTGGAACTGAAAGACATATAGATACCATATGACTCATTATCGGATATTTCAGTCCCGCTGACCTGAGGTGAGCCATCTTGGCAATACAGCCCGTAGGAGGTATTGTTATAGATTCTGCCGCCATTAATAATCGCATCTGCTTCATTACAGTAAATCCCGTAAGTGGTGTTGTCGTGTACCCGGCAGCTGTCGATTTGCGGATTGGCTCCGTTATGAGCGTAAATGCCTGATCCCGCTCCGTGGTGAATTTCTGTCTGAGTAATCGTGGGAGAAGCGCCGTCGAGGTAAAGCGATTCATTATCGGCGTAGCCGCCATAAGCGATTTCGCAATGTGTCAGCCGGCTGAGGCTGTCATCGGCCCAATCATCGAAGTGGATGCCATCCCAAAAGCCTGGTGTGGGTGTATCACTGCACGCGGTGAAAACAATCGGATCGGCTTCAGTTCCCACGGCCCAAAGCGCGCCATGAAAAAACATATAGACAGAGACTTGCAAACCTGTTTGATTCTCAAATTGAATCACTACTCCCGGGGCCAGTGTCAGGGTGGTTACACCGTCAGGGCCGTCATTGCCCAAAACACCGAGATCACCCTGTATATAGTAAGGAATTCCCGGGTCCTCCCAAGTGGCGTCATAATTGACGCCCCCTCCGCTTACACAGAATTGTTGTAAGCCATTATCCAGATATGAGTTATTGGTGAAGCCGGAAACCTGGTTGGCATAGCAGAAAACAGGATATGCACCGTTTTGGAAGATACTACAGCCATTAACTAAGGGGTTAGGACTAGAATCATAACAGTAAATCCCATAGGTCGTGTTATCGTGGATATGGCAGCTGTCGATCTGGGGAGAGGCATTGTTGGTAATGAAAAGTCCCGCGCCGGTACCGTGGTGTATTTCCGTCTGCACGATTGCAGGTGAAGCACTTTCCAGATAGAGGTTTTCGTAAGAACCGTTGCCCCCGTAAACGATTTCGCAATGCTCCAGCCGGCAGAGACTGTCAGCAGCATTTTCGAAAAAGTAGATACCGTTCCAGCTACCGGGCAACGGCGCGTTATCCCGTGAAGTAAAGAGGATCGGATTCGCCTCAGTGCCCACCGCCATCAAACCGCCCGGATCGCCACCCATCCCACTCGTGCCGATCCAAAGACCCACATAGTCCTGGAACTGAACTTCAACACCCGGGTCCAGGGTGAGCGTGGTTATCAGGTCGGGGCCGTTGGTACCGTCCACATAGAGATCTGAAAGCTGGAGATAAGGAATCCCCTGGTCGGGCCATGAGGCATCTGTCGTCAGTGTTGCTCCCTGCACGGCAAAGTACTCATAAATATTTCCATAGTAAGTGTTACCGGTGAAGAAAGCAGGATGATGCGGAAAAGCTTTTACGGGGTAACTGTTGTTATATTCGAACAGATTGCCGCTGAAGGAGCAGGAAGTGCAAGTGGCTTCGATAAATACACCGATTTCGTTGTAGGTGATGGTAGAACCGGTAACCGTGGGCGAACTGAGTCCAGCCAGGTGGATACCGTCATCGTGGTTGGCATAAAAAACGCAGTCGATGATGGTTGGTGCAGCACCGCTGAGATATGCTCCATTGTCTTCATTGTGTTGGACGATGCAGTCAGTAATGGTTGGTGCGGTTCCGGCGTTGCAGCGAATACCGTGATGGTCTCCTCTCTGCACGGTGAAGCCACTTAATTGTGCCGACGCTTGTTCATTGAGCATGAAGCTTACTACCGGCGAACCTAACATGCTGCCATCGATAATTGTTGTGGGTATGTAATCCTCATCACCGGTAAGAATGAAGAGGGAACCGACCAGGATTTCGTTGCCGTTGAAGTCGATGCATTCGGAATAGGTGCCCGGCTGAACCAGTACGGTGTCATTCTGTGAAGCGACGTTGATGCCAGCCTGAATTGTCAGCTGTTCGTCAGGAACGTTGATGATGGTAGCTGACGCCAAACCTGTCATCAGCAGGAGACAGATCATAGAATTCACGGTTTTGCAACGCATGATACTCCTCCGAGAGGTCGTTGATTTCTTCGTTCGCTGGAAGCTCTGGTTTAAGAAGATTAGTATCGCGGAACGTGGAGAGATCGAGCTGCAGCCCGAGCTGGTTGTCTGGCTGCGGTCATTGGGGGGAAGATAGCAAAAGGAGTGCTAAGAAACAATGTGGGAGAATGCAGAGTGTTTCTTCGGAATAGGATCGCTCAGGGTCGGACCTGGTTATCTTTCAGTTAATACTAGACATAGGTAAGAAGAACACCCGATTTTCGTCCTTAAACGGCCATTTTTCGGCAGAAAAAGAACGATTAGAAGAAGGCTTACTTGAAATGACAAATGGCGTTTTTGCGGTGAAAAACCGCCATTTAAGGGCATATTCAGTTGGCTTTTCGTATGTAACCCATGGAATATTAGACGTTAACGCAGGTCCGACCCCGGTTTTTGCCGTAAGAGATCCGAGTTTAGTTGAAAATGATCTTGAAACGTCGATTATCGTCTATTCTCATCCATTTTCGCCGCAAAACAAGCGATTTTCGCAGAGAAACGACCATTTTCGATAAAAAAGGTCCCGCCGAAGCGGGACCACACACACAGATGCGAGCTGTTGACCGGGATATCCCGACTCGCGTGAAGATTACGGCTGCTTCTGACCGTAGAAGATAAAGGTCAGGTTGCAGAAGGTTATGTTTCATTCGACATAACGACAGGCTGAAAGATGGAAAAGCAGTGGCCTGCCATGAACAGGTGTCGATATGTTTTACTCGACAGAACGGCCTCAAAAGAAAAGCTGAATCAGCTCAGCTTTGCGGGCAAAGTCTATGAATAATCTGCACCAGGAAATTGACTCAAGCAAGGCATTTCGCTGGTTGGATCGTATTGCCGGAAAGAAGGCGCCTCACTCCTCATCTACACCAATGAAGCTGCCGTCGCGATCGAACGCCACTCTGGATTTTCGCAGGTACTCCCTCCCCTCGAGCATGACGGTCCGGGAAAGAGTGCAACTCTGCAGCTGTCCGTTGTCATGCAGCCTGATCGGGTGAAACACGCTGCCGAAACAGGGGATGCCGTTGACGACGACATCCTCCCGCGAGAAGCAGCTCCGCAGGCTGCCGTTCGGGTGGAAGCCGGTCTGTACTCCCTCCTTGCCTCCGCGGCCGCCCCGGCAGAGGTGTCCCTGGATCTCGACATCCCGGGGAAAGGCGCAGATGTTGACCACGCCGTCACGGCCGGCGAACACCCAGGTGTTGACCGGCATCACGAAGCCCTGCCACTGATGCGCCCGAAACAGCCTGAACTCACTCAGTACCCAGTTGTCATGGAAGACGATGAAGCCGCGCGCGCAGGGGAAACCTTCGATCACAGTGTCCTCCGCCAGATCCCCGATAATGCAGGGCCGTTCGGTTTCATCCTTTGGCTGCTCGGTACGTATTTTATCGAACAGAATACCGTGGCGGACTACGTTCTTCTCCTGCCAGCCGGCGCAGGCGGCCAGGCTGAGGGCGAGGGCGACGGTCAGGAGGCGGAAAGGGAAGTTCACCTCTCCGAAACCATTGCTACGCGATTTGTGGGACATGATATCTCCCGGGTCAGATAGTTATCATTCTGAGCGTCCGTCCGGGCTGGTCGTGAAAACCAGAGCGGGCAGTTCGAATTGACTGCTTTCTCCGGCGATCTCGAGGAACCGCGGGTATTTCTTCACGGGATGCTTCGATCCGGTGCAGCTGCTTGTGCAGCTCGACATCTAAGAAACCGCCGCCTCTCCGGAAAGTGAGGGAAATGGAACCGAAGCGATTCTCCAGCTTCAGATTATCCAGCGCCGAGGTGAGAATCCAGTCTTCCGGATAGGTGATGTGAATCGAATGACGCCTGCTTCTGCTCTCATACAGCCTGATCGGATTGTGACGGTAGCCCGGCTCGACGCCGAAACTCTCCCGGGTCAGCTCAGCCAGGAAACCGCCGGTCTGGAAGATCACTTCGTCCGGCAGGATCGAAACCAGGTTGTCGATGGTGTACTCCTGTTTCAAAACCGGCGGCAGCGCCCGGCTGTCCAGGTTGGCGATCTCATATGATTTCAGCTTGAGATCGCAGGCATACTGCTCGTTGTCCGCCTGCACGGCGGTGTCGGTTTCCTCCGGGCTCAGATCGCGGAAACGCTCCCGGACCAGCGCTCCCGACGAGCCGTGAAAGGTGCGCGTTTCAACCACGCTCAGAATTCCGTCGCGACCAATTTCGATCGCATGTTCCCAGTGGATCTCGTTGGCCAGGAAGTTGGTATCCGGCAGGTCGGTCATGACTCCGCAGTCCGGTTTGTTGATGATCAGGGCACTTTCCCCCAGGCAGCCGGCGGGGATGGATCCGGTCGTGAGATCAGGCAGACCGGGAAAAACGACATAGTCTTTCCCGTCTATCTTCGCTGAGACAGCGGTCAATCTGAATTGAGTAACAGTCTGATAGTAGGGATCGAAGTAACCCTCCTCGGCGGGATGTACCAGCAGTATCCTCGATTCAATATCCTTAATGTGCAACAATGCGTGGATCAGATGACAGAGTTCCAGAATGGAGCCTTTCCCTCTCCGTACTACATTGATGGGTAACATGTTGCGTGAGGAACCTGATACAATTTCCACCTCGGTATACAGATAGTCCATCACGGCACAGAGAAAATCCGCTCCTTCCTCGCATTCCGGGGCGATTCTATCGATCAGATTCAAGAGCTCACGTTCCGCCTTGTACAGCCGCGGGCTGTATATCTCAAGTCCATAGCGAAAATTCGTTGCGACTTCATGCCAGTAGTCTGCCTGGTACTTCAGACGGTTCCTAAACACGAACTCGACATACTCGTTATGCTCCCAGAAGATGGGCGCGAAAGGCTCCTCGATATAAGCCGGCAGGTTTTCAGCCGTGTAGACCAGCATTTTCTTGCCATGGTCCTTGTGGGTGTTCACCAGGTGATAGGGATATGATTCATCGGTGAGATTCTTGACCTGCAACCCCCAGTTCTGCGGGAAGCCGACGTTGACGGTCAGCTGCTCGCAGGGGAGCGGACTGTAGTTGGACATATGGAAGGGCGAGGGCAGGAGCTGTTTTGCGGCCGGTATGTAGCCGTATTCCCATTCGTAAGCGTATTCAACGATGGTTCCCTTTTCCACCTGGGGTATGGCGAACTGAAATTCGATGAGCGGGTCTGCGGTCTCCTGCTTGAACAGGTCAGTAAACCCGTACCGGCTGGTTTCCCCGCCGGGGGAAATCACATTCAGATAGAAATTCAAGGCAACGGAACCCACCGGCACTTCCATTGAGAATGTGCTGAGCGCTTCGGCATGGGGATTGAGAATCAGGTAGCGGTGTTTGTGAACGTGGCTGTATGACATCTCCAGGGGTGATCCAGTCGGGATAAAACCGACTCCGGTTGTAGCGGCGGCGGCAACTCCCAGCGCTGTCCCGAGGGCTGCGCCGGCTATACGTTGCCCACTGATTCTGGAGTTGTATTCGAAGGTCTTCTCCCGCTCCAGCGTGACGCCGTCATAGTGCTGGTACTTCTCTTCGTAGAGCGCCAGGTCCAGGGGATACTCCGCCGGGGGAGCGGTGTCAGCCAGGTAGATCATCCGCTGCGAAGTCCCCGCGCAGGAGACCAGCGTCAAGAGCACAAGCAGGTAGGTCAGTGTCCTCATCATTCCACTCCGTCAAACTGGAAAAGCGCCTGGCGCTGCCGGGCGAGTCCGTCGTCAAAATCGATCAGTTCCCGTTTGCGATCTCCCTCAAACAGCATCCGGTTGCGCCGGTAGTGATTGTGAAACAGAACACGGGCGGAATCGACAACCGTGATTTCCGAACTGAAACAGAGATCGCTCGCTGGATCGCCAAGCCGCAGGTCATCCCCGTTCGCCGCATAGTACCGCCCGCCCAGGTCGAGATCGATTCCCAGCTCGATGCGGTCGCGGCTGTCCAGATAGATCGGTTTCGCGTCGGCGCGCCTATCCGCCAGGCGGTTGTCCTGCACCTGCAGCGCCACCTTGGGGATGTACACCCGCTCGCTGGAGACCAGGATCAACTGACTGAGATCAGCGACCGCGGAGCAGTACAGCACTTCGGTGTCGGCCGAGTCCAGGGCGACCTCCACCAGCTCGATCCGGTACAGCGATGGTTCTATGATATCGATCAGAATCTGGGATTGCGAGCGATCGGTAGTCAGGTCGAACCTCGTCAGCGCTTCCACCCGCAGATCGTCCCGCAGGCGGATTGAGGCCGGGGCGACCTGGAGACGGTCGACGGCAGCCTGGACGGCAATCTGGAGGTTCGACTCCGTCGACGGCGGCGCGGTGGTGAACCAGAAGGGATGCTCCGGATCGAGTACGAGCGTGCGCTTGCCCTCCAGAGCAGCGGGCAGAGCACCGAGCGGAAAATGACCGGCGGTCGGATCGAATGCCAGCGAGTCGCGTCCATCGGTCCAGAATCCGAACATGTGATCGAAGAACCCGAAATGAACGAGCTGTTCCGGGAACGGAATATAAGGTTCATCAGAGACGAGCGCCGGCCGGACCGTCAGATCGAAACAGCCGGCGAGCGCGGCGAACAGGAAAGCCTTGTCCTTGCAGTCACCATACCCCCGCGCCAGCACCGTCGCCGGTTCACGCGGCAACCAGCAGTGCTCGCCGTCGGTCTCGCTGAGATATCTGATCTCCCGGGTGATGAAACTGTTAATCGCCTCCAGTATTTCCCAATCGGTCATCAACGGATCGACAGCCTCTGCCAGCGCGGGTGGCGGCGAATCCAGCACGGGCGGCAGCGAATCCCGCTCCCGGTACCAACCGGCGATGGCGGCCGGCGTGTTGCGGGTGAGCAGAGTGTCGTTGCGATAGATCTTTACCAGGAGCTGCGCGGCTAAGTCGGACCAGGGCAGGCAGGGTTTTTCTTCTCCGTCCGGGAAGGGACCAAGCTGCAGGATGGACTGGCGCGCGTCCGGCCGCTTGATTTCGGTTGCTATCGAATCGCCGTCGAAAACCAGCTCGAACTCGATCCGCTCATCTTCCCGGTGCCGGAAGTCGAGCGTGTAGACCTCCGTCTGCTCCTGATCGTGAAACGTGATGATCGGTATCAGGTCCAGGCTCCGGTAGCGTTTCTCGTATTTGAGTTCAAGGCTGCGTCCCGGCTTGATCCGCTTGCTCGAGGTGACCAGGTGGACCTTGAGGTCGTTGATGAAGGCGATCCGCGACGGAACATTGCGCGTCATGACCTTAAAGTGGGGGCCGAACAGTTTCGCATTACCGATTTCGTGGATATCGAACAGCCAGGGATCCCAGATCCGGTAGATCCCCATCTTACGCTTGCTGTCGGTGTCGTTGATGATCTCAACCGTGACGTGGGAATGCAGCTGCATCCGGTCAGTGTCGACGAGGAAGACCTCGGTTTCGTGGCAGCTGAGCGGGGGCGGGTCGGGGGAGGTCGCGTTGAGGGCGACCGGGGCGAGGAGGAGGCAGAGCAGGAGGAGTCGTCTCAAAAGTCGCATGACACCGTCTCAAACTGATGGCACCCGCGTGCCTTGATCCGTTGTACAATCTCCGCCGTTGGTTCGGTCAGACAATTCCCCTGTTTCTCCTGGCAGAAGGGGCAGGCGTGGAGATCGCCGTCGGTATCGACATAGAGATAGCGTACCCCCGCCCCGAAACAGCCCTGTTGTCGTTGATGATATCCGGGATACGTCACGATGGGCAGCCTCCCGGCGTGGCGCGCTGAATTCGTCTCCAGAAAGAAGTCGGTCAAAAGCTGCAGTTGCGTGCCGGTCAGCTCTACCTCCTGCTCCTGATAGCGGCCCACCCGGCGCGGCTCCAGAATCTGGATGAATCCGGCTTGCAGTTTTTGCGCCAGCTTCAGGTACTTGCGCAGGTTCTCGGCGGTGACGAAAGCCCGGGTGGCGCACAGGGTGACACACAGCGCCAGGCCGGCTTCGATGGCAGAGGCCGCTGCTCCCTCCACCCAGGCGAAAGCCTCGGGATGACCCCGGAAGGCGTTATGCGCCGCCGGATCCCAATGGTCGAGACTGATGTTGACGCCGGTCAGTCCCGCGGTCCGCAGCCGCGCCGCGTCGGATGCCGTCAGCTGGTACCCGGAGGTCAACAGCCAGTAATCGGTTCCCGGCACGGCGCTTTCCAGCAGGGACAATACATCCTCCAGGCGCACCAGCGGTTCGCCGCCGCTGATCTGGATCTGGCTGATCCCCTGCGCCTGGAAGCGCCGGTTGATGGCCAGCAGGTCCTCCAGGCTGAGTGTTTCCGGATCCTGCAGCCGGCTCCATTCGAAGCAGTGTTCGCAGCTCAAGGGGCAGCGTTTGGTCACGGCGAAGATGAGGGTCTGGAGGTGCGGGTCGTCGTCGCGGGGTGCTTTGAGCAGGTTCAATTCGTGTTCGATGAACTGCCTGAACGCAGGTGAGGGCCAGCCCGGCAGATTCAGCCCGAAGAAATAGCGGCCGCCAGCTTTCACACAGCGCCGTGGGATCCGCCCACCCTGGACCAGCCGACGCCTGGCCATCAGCAGTTTGAGCGCCTGCACCGCCCGGCGGGGCCCCCGGTAGCAACGCCGGGCCGCGCGCAGAACGGTGTACCGCAAACCGAGCAGTACGAAGAAGAATTTGAATCCGGAGATTATACTCTGCTGTTGTCGTCTCACCGCACTTCCCGCCATGTCTCACACTCTCAGCGCTGGCTGCCGGGCAGTCGATAGGCTTCCCGCAGACGCTCGCTCGAGAAACGGATGAAGGCGCCCGGTTCACGGAAGGTCGACAGGTACTCCCGGTCCGGCCGGCCGGTGAACTCACGCAGGATTTCGTAGTGGCCCTTACTGTGCAGGACGACGGTTCTGCTCAGGCCGGCTGCCGGTGCCGGAACCGGCCAGACCAATACGGTCTCATCGCCGATCTCCGGCTGGTCGAGATAGAGTTCGTCGTCCACTGCGATCAGCCGGCTGACATCGTCGCCGCGGTGATCCAGGGCGCTGGTCAGAGGCGATATCGTCGGCCGCAATGGAAGGTCCGTCGAATAATCGATAGCCGCGTAGTCGATGAGCCAGAAGAACCGCCCCGCTTCCAGCTTCAACCGGACCTGATCCGCGCCGCCGGCAGGCAGGTCGAAGGCCAGGATATCATCACGGTATTCCACCGGCCCGGCGACATGGTAGTAATCGAGGAACTCCCAGCCCTCGCCGTTATCGACATACAGCGAGAGGGGGATACCCTGCTCCAGGGACCATTGCCGCAGCTCCGCCACCGGGCGGGTTTCCATTCTTTCCCGCCAGTCGTCCCAGCGGTCGCCGAACAGCCGGGCGAATTCGCCGTAGACATAGTCCAGCCAATAGCTGTTCTTCGCGCGCAGGACCAGCCTGGCGCGGGTGGCGTCGCGGGGCCGGTCGAAGGTCAGCGTCACGCCATCCAGCAGGAGCGTTTCCGCCCCGGTGCATTCGCTGCCGTATACCAGGCTGTCGCGGGCGGCCAGCTCGTGCAGAACCGATTGGCCGTCGGGCGCCTTGGCGGTGAGCGGCGGCTGCAGGTCGCGCAGGAGATGAGCTTCACCGTACTTGTCGACCAGCAGCTCCGTCCCGGCCGGGTGATCATAGACCTGCAGTTCCAGCAGATTCGTATGCTGGATCTCCTCAACCTTGTTGGCGATTTTGACGCGGTATTCCCCCGCGTCCGCCCGGAGGCCGGGCAAGCGCAGATAGTCGTCCCGTTCCAGCGGCGGGTGGATCGCACCGCTGTATATCTCGCCTGCGAAACCGTACGACTCCCCGTCCCAGGTGTAGATGAAGGGACAGGATTCCTTAAGCAGGAGGGCAAGGCCCAGGATCGCGAAGTAAGCGATTATCGGTGCGCCAATCAGAAACAGGACCGTTTTGCCGATGTCCAGATCGTAAACCTCGACTTTCGCGACGGATGCCAGCGGTATGGAGGAGGTTTCGCCGATCGTGAATCCGATCGTGTCGGCAGGGGTGATATAGATATGTACTCCATAGACGTCGTGATAAGGCTCCTCCCCCATAACGCCCACCGATCCCACCAGCCGATCCTCCGCGAGATGCGCATAGGGTATGTACCAGGTGTCGTAACCCTGATGTACATAGAAAGGCTTTTCGATGACAGCGGGCAGATTCTCAGGTTGAATTGCATGCCGGCTGGTACAGCTCACCGACAGCATCAGTAAGCCCACGATCAACAGTATTGACAGCGTACGGCTGGCGATTCGGAGGTCACTCATGGGTGTATCCAGGTTAGGGTTCTGTTTGAAAACGCGAAGTCACGGTATCCCCCTGCCTGCAGACCGGAGCCCGCAGCCGGTCGGCCGCGGGTGCCCGGTTCCGGTGTGGCGTGATGAGCAATTTAACACTTCTGCTCTTTCAAACAATATTCCGGTTTGAGGACCTGCCGGGGTTACGCCAACCTTGCTAATTATTATTGATATATCTTTATAATATTATTACAGTTGAAGGCACACCTCCTGCAGGTCAGCAATTCCCGTCCAGCTGAGTCGGTGTCACATGTTCAGTCTTATTGAAAGAGGAGGAGCGGACATGCGCTGTAAGCATCTCATGGCTGCGCTGCTGCTGGGTGGAACCTGGCTGGCCCAATCAGCACTGGCTTATACGGAAATCGAGGGAGAGATCTCCGGTACCCTCTCCTTCGCCGATTCACCCTACCTGATGACGAATACGATCACCGTTACGGAAACGGACACGCTCATCATCGAAGCGGGTGTGGAGATTTTCGTTGCCGATATCAATCAGCAGGTGACGCTGATCGTGGACGGCGCCCTGATTGTGGAGAGTACGCCCGATTCGATGATCACCTTCTTGGCCTACTTCCCGGAGGATCCAGCCGATATCACCTGGAACGGGATTATGTACTTCCAGAGCGGGACCGTCGATCCGGACAGCACCGACCTCACGCTTCAGCATGTGTGGATTGAGAACGCCTTCTTCGGGATACGCGTAATCCTGCGTTCCGGACAGATAGCCATTCAACATAATGTGATTGCCAACTGCAACTTTGGAGCCTGCCTGATAAACACCAGCAATGCCTGGCTCTATCACAACACCATTGTTGGATTAGATCCGGCTGGTTATGCCCTTGCTTTCTCCAACTATCACATTGAGCCGGAGCAGTTCACGCTGGAAAACAACATCATCACCGAAGCCACACTGGGTATGTATTTTTTCTGGAGCGATTATGAGGTCGATGATGAGAATATTACCATAGATTACAACTGCTTTTATGTCGACTCCCTGGCCGCTTATTTCTACAATCCCGAAATGCCGTTCGATACCCTGAACAACATCTTCGCCGATCCGGAGTTCGTCGAGGGTACTTTCTACCTGAGCGAAAATTCTCCCTGTATCGACGCCGGCAATCCCGACTACCCCTGGGACCCGGATGGATCGCCGCCCGACATGGGGGCCTTCCCCTTTGACCTGGAACCCGTTCGTGACCCGGCTGTCACAGCGCCTGCAGCTTTCACCCTGTATCCGGCATATCCCAACCCCTTCAATCCGGCCACCACTATCCGCTTCCAGCTGCCCTATCCCGCTTCCGTGAACCTGTCGATCCACAATCTGGTCGGGCAGCGAGTGGCAGTATTGCTGAGTGGTTTTGTCCCGGCGGGTGAGCAATCGGTAGTCTTCAAGGCCGTCGATCTGCCCGGCGGGCTGTATTTCTACAGGCTGACCGACGATCGCGGCGCGCAGGCTGTGGGAAAGATGGTTTTATTGAAGTAGTGCCCTTAGAGGACTTTCCTCACAAACGGGGGTGGATCACTTCAACAGCATCACTTTTACTTGCCGCAGCAGCGTCCCCTGCCGCAGCTCCAGGAAGTAGATACCGCTGGCCAGGCTGCCGGCGCGCCAGACCTGCCGGTGGAGGCCGGCCTCCCGGAATCCCAGCGTAAAGTCATTCACCCGCCGCCCCAGCAGATCGTACACCCGCAGATTCACCTCACCCGGCATGCCGAGTTCGAATTCGATCGTCGTCTCCGCATTGAAGGGATTCGGGTAGTTCCGCACCAGCCTTAATCCGGAGGGAACCGGTGCCGGAACTGGACAACTGCGTTCGCAGGGCGGCGCGCCGAATTCGTAGGCACCCATGTCGACCCAGGCCTCGCCGTTTCCGTCGCCGTCCCAGACCCGCAGATTACCGAGCAGGTCCTGCTCCGGAAACGGGAGTACACCCGCCTCCGTATCCAGCACATCGACACAGGGGGAGTGCTCGGTCAGGCTGAAGGGATGGTCCGGGTGCTCGCTGAAGAGCGGATCCAGGTCGATGTTGCCGATGCCGCCATGGCCGTCGGTCAGGTTGTTGCAGGTGGTATAGTAGTCCTTCGCTTCCAGCAGCTCCCCCGGAATGAAATAGTGACAGGTGTTGTTGCGGATGATGTTGGCGGCGATCCACGGCTTGGCGATGAAGGTGTGTACGGTGCCGGTGGCGTAGAAGATCTCCTCGTTCAGGATCTCGTTGAGGACGATGGTGTTGCCGGTCAGCCTGGGATTGGCGTAGCTGCAGAAGAGGGCGGAGCCGCCCGCCAGGCTGGTGTTCCGGATGATCAGATTGCCGGTGATGACCGGCGAGGCGTTGCGTTCGCAGGCGATGGCGGCGCCGTGCCAGGCCAGGTTGTGCCGGAAGATACAGTCGACGATCGTCAGCCGGGAGAATTCGCTGGCGAAGACCGCGCCGCCGGTCTGCAGCGAGTCCACCTCCTTGGCGTACTCGAGCAGGCAGAACTGCAGCCGGGAGTCGGCGTTGGTGGAGAGGGTGCCCTCCCAGCGGATGCCGTGCCAGCTGCCAGCCAGTGAGGTGTCCGGATGGAACAGCTCCGGCTCGCGGCTGGTGAAGCGGATCCAGGCGTCCGGCGCGCCCACCGCCAGCAACCGCCCCTTGATCGCCAGCAGATACCAGCCCTGGAATTCCACCCGGGTGGCGGGGGGAATGCTCAGGGTGACGCCGTGAGCGATTTCGACATTGCCGGTGACCAACACGGTATCGGCGTCCCAGACGGTGTCTTCGACGATGGCTCCGGCGACCTCGATGCTGCTGCGGCTGGAGGTAGCGAAGTGTAGATCGGCCGGGAGGATCAAGCCAGCGTGGGGCGCCTTATACGGCTCACCGTTATATGCCCCTGGCTCCAGAAATGTCTGGCAGCCGTAGGCCGACGCCTCCGGCGAGGGGCGGTAATCACCGTGCTCCGGATCGGTCAGTCCGGGATCGGCGCCGATGATGTTGTTGTACGGAGCTGAACCAGCCCCCTCCCAGTAATAGGGCTCCGTTCAGCCGTACTCGCACAGCAGCATGTAGTGGGTGAGCGGGTAGACATTGAGCGAATCGACCGAGTGGAAAGTCCAGTTGTCGGCGATCAGCGGCCAGCCGTAGAAACCGACCTGACAGCTGGGGGAGATGCTGGCGCCGGTCGGCAACCACTCGGACGCGATGCCGGTGTGGTAGATCCAGTCCCAGCCGGTCTCCACCACATCCACCACCAGGTTCCACTCCAGGATGACATCCTCGCCCGCACCCTGCAGCCGGATACCGTAATCGTGCGGCCGGTAGAAGGTGACCTGCCGCACCGAGCCGGTCGGCATCGCCTGGTGGTCGAAGGTGTTGATGCCGCGGAAGCGGATGTTGCCATTCAGAATAACGCAGTCGTCGATGTCGAGCCGGCCCTCGCAGTAGGAGATGCAGAGCTGTTCCCCCTGCAGGTCCAGCACCGCGCCGTTCCCGACGATCCGCACATCATTTCCCGGCGCGCCGTCCAGGTCGTGGGTGAGCGGATCCAGCACCTGCCCGATCAGCAGACCGCCGGTGTAGGTAACGCCGGTTTCCAGCTCCAGGTAGCGGTCGTAGCCCTCCTGCGCCGGCGCCAGGTCGTACATTTCCTTCAGGGTGACAGCGGAGGCAACCTGAAGCTGCGTCAACAGGAATGTGAAAGACAGACTGATGATGGGTAGAGATTTCAAGATCATGTTGTTGATAATGTGGTGCTTTACATAATCTACACTGCTGACAGGTAGGTAGCAATCTCGAGGAACAAGTCATCCGTGCTGGAATCCGACGCTATCTGGTCTGACAGGTTATATGAGAATGGGTGTCTACCTATATTATTTCATTCACGTTTCCTTTCAAGTCATTCCCGCGAAGGCGGGAATCCAGGTTTGGTTTTTCGAGACTTAGTCAGAATCATGGCGGATGGAAGAATCGGGACACAGTATCCGAACATAACCCGTGTTTTACACTATAAGGACTTGACACTGAGTGTGACAAGTCTTGCCTGGTGACGCTGCATTCCCGCCTTCGCGGGAATGACTTCGGGGAAGAGAGCGGGATTGACGCTGTTTCATACTCTGTCGTAGTAAACGACGGACCGCTAAAGAGTTTCGACGCTTTTTACGGACTATCGCCGGAAAAGTCTGCTTATGTGTGTGTAATAGTCC
Source organism: uncultured Bacteroidia bacterium (assembly GCA_964517435.1). Classification (GTDB taxonomy): domain Bacteria; phylum CAIWAD01; class CAIWAD01; order BS150m-G50; family BS150m-G50; genus BS150m-G50. The sequence goes on from CAZFEC010000018.1 coordinate 26,519, forward strand.
AGGCTTCTACTATTTCTGGTCTCTGGCATAGCCTTTGCATTAGTCGTCGCTGAACCTGTAAATATCCTTCCTGCCGACTTGAAAAGGGGTGTCTCATGCGGAAAATAACTGTAGCATTGTTGTTCACGCTGCTCTGTATTCCGACAGTGAGTGCCGATGAAGCGGATCGTCTCTTCGACGACGGCTATGTGCACGAGGTCCGCCTCTACTTCGACAATCCGAACTGGTTTGACGAACTGCACTGGAGCCACGCCAACGATCCCGAGGATCCCTACTTCCCCGCCAGTTTCCAGTACGAAGAGATTCAGATGGACTCCATCGGGGTCAGGTTCAAAGGCAACTCCTCGTTCATGATCCCGGGGCCGAAAAAGTCTTTCAAACTTGATTTCGATGAATACGACGAGGAGAACGACACGCTGACCTTCCTGGGGCTGAAGAAGCTGAGCCTCAACAACGGCTTCAAGGATCCCACGCTGCTGCGGGAGAAGCTGTTCCTCGATTTCGCCGCCGGTTATCTGCCGACCATCCGCGGTGTGCACACGCGCGTTTATGTCAACGACGAATACTGGGGGCTCTACCTGGCGGTGGAGCAGATGGACAAAACCTTTGTGCAGGACCGCTACGGTGATAACGAGGACGGCAACCTTTTCAAGGCGGCGGCCAGTGATGATCTGACCGGCCCGCAGGGCGATTTCGGTTCCGACCTCACCTGGCTCGGCAGCGATCCCCTGCCCTATCACGATTACTACCAGCTCCGCACCAACGAGGCGGAAGATGACTACTCGCAGCTGATCGACTTTATCGACGTGCTCAACAATACGCCGGCGGCGGACTTCCCGCTCAACCTGGAACCGCTGCTGGATGTCTGGGGCGCGCTGGCCTCCATCGCTCTCAACAACCTCTTCGTCAATCTCGATTCCTACGCCTCGGTGGCGCACAACTACTACCTCTACGACCGGGACGACACCGGCCGCTTCACCCACCTGTTCTGGGACGTCAACGAGGCTTTCGGCCGTTTCCTGATGGGAGTCGATCCCTGGGACGATCCGCTGCATCTCGATCCCTTCTGGCTCCCGGGCGCGCTGCCGATGGACCCCGATCCGCAGCGGCCCCTGATGGATAGACTCTGGGCCGTCGGTGCCTACAGCGACTATTACGAGAATATGCTGGCGTTGATGCTGACAGCAGGATTTGACACTGCTACGATGGAGGCGCGCATCGTCGAGCTGTCCGACCTGATCCGGCCGGATGTCTACGCCGACACCCACAAGATGTACGACAATAATGATTTCGAGACCAATCTCTACTTCGATATCACCGAAGGAGGGCCGGGCGGCGTGATCTTCGGTCTGCGCCATTTCGTCCAGGAACGGGCGGCATATTTAAACGGCGTGTTGCCGCCGCTAGCGGTGGTGGAGCAGCTCTACGTCAACGAACTGATGGCGGACAACGAGACGGCGCACCCGGATGAGCACGGCGACTTCGACGACTGGGTGGAGGTCTTCAACGCCGAAGCGCATCCGGTCGACCTGGCCGGCTACTACTTCAGCGACGGGCGGGACGATCTCTGGCGTATTCCGGAGGGTTATCCGGGAGAAACCACCATCCCCGCCGGCGGGCACCTCCTGATCTGGTTCGACGAGGAATCGGAGGAGGGGCCGCTGCATGTCGAGGCCAAGCTGGACGACGAGGGGGAACAGGTGCAGATCTACGCGCCGGACCGGGTGCAGCTGGTGGACGCCTGTCAGTTCGAACTGCAGTACGATAATGTCTCCTTTGGACGCTACCCGGACGGTGGCGGCGAGTGGGTCTTCTTCGGCAACTACACACCCGGTGCTCCCAACCAGGCGCCGATTAACATTCCCCCCTGGATTGAGGCCGTGGGGCACGACCCGTTTTTCCCCACCGAAACCGATGCGGTGACCGTCACCGCCGTCGCGTACGACCTGAGCCAGGTGGTGACGGTCTCGCTATGGTACGACCACGGTTCCGGATGGCAGAGCAGCCCCTTTGCCCCCGCCGGTGACGACAACTGGGAGATCGTCATCCCGCCGCATCCGGTTGGGACCGTCGTTTTCTACTACGTGGAGGCAGTGGATGATTCCAGCGACGCCACCCTCTATCCGGTCGGGGCGCCGATCGTCACGCTGAGCTACACCGTCCAGGCGGATCCCTGCGCCCGGCCGCTGCTTATCAACGAGTTCCTGGCCAGAAATGATACCACGCTGCCCGACGATTTCGGGGAGTTCGACGACTGGGTGGAGCTCTACAATCCCACCCCCTGCCCGGTCAACCTCAACGGCATCTATATCACCGACGACCTGGCCGATCCCACCAAGTTCCGGATCGAACTGGGTGGCGATTCACTGCTGGCGGAGGGGGAATACGCTCTCGTCTGGTGCGACAACGACCCTGAACAGGGGCCCTTCCACACTGACTTCAAACTGTCAGCGGGGGGTGAGCAACTGGGAGTGGTGTTCGCCGACGGCCTGACCTGGGCCGACAGCCTGACCTGGGGCGTGCAAACAGCCGACATCGCTTACGGCCGCTATCCCAACGGTTCGGAGAGCTGGGATTTCCTGACGCCCACACCTGGCTGGAGCAACGGTGGCGAGCCGCCGGATCCGGTCACTGATCTGTGGATTGAGGTCGTCGGCGAAACGGTCTTCCTGCAGTGGACCGCGGTAGCGGGAGCCGTGGGGTACAACATCTACGCCAGTACCACCCCCTGGAGCGGATTCACCGTGTGGGATTACACTACAGCGACCGCCTGGAGTACGGCTCTGAGCGGTGACCAGCGGTTTTATCAAGTAACAGCGGTGAACTGATTGGAATCGGTCGCGAACAATTGGGGTCGGACCAAATTATCTTGCCGTAAATCAACACCTTAATCTAATAAACGGCTAATCCCGTTTCTAAAGTGTTATTTACTATTAAAACAACTACACCTCCTACAATCTGCGCCTTCTATTTGCCGCACCATCTGAATACTGCTGGCAGTGCTGATGGGGAAGGCACGACACCTCCGACTGATTCGATCCATTTCGGGAAATACTATAGCATTCTTCCCATTGTCTAAAACAATCGTTACATATAGAGCGATTCATCGGCATCTGTAAGCCGTCCCGGTAGTGGATCGAACTTTTGACAGCGGAGTGCAGGTTGAAAATCGCTCTTCTTTCACCATCCGGCGCCATGCATCGCTACAATGGCAGCTTTAAGCGCGTGCTGCACTACGCTCCCCTCACCCTGACCACCCTCGCCGCCATGGTGCCCCTGGAACTGGAGGCGGAAGTCGTCATCTACGACGAGTCGAGCTGCAGGATCCCGCCCGACCTGACAGCGGACCTGATCGGCATCACCGCCATCACGGGCACCGCGCCGCGGGCTTATCGCTGGGCCGATCACTTCCGGCGTCGGGGTTGCCGGGTAGTGCTGGGGGGACCGCATGTCACGCTGCTGCCGAAGGAGGCCGCCGCGCACGCCGACGCCGTCGTCACCGGTTACGCCGAGCAGACCTGGCCCCGCCTGCTGCGGGACTTCGCGGCGGGACGGCTTCAGGGCCGGTACGACATGGATCTGGAAAGCCTGACGCTGGCGGGACGACCTCCGCCGCGCCGGCGCCTGCTTCCCCGCACAGGCTACGTCACCCACAATACCGTCGAGGCGGTTCGCGGCTGCAACCATGTCTGCAGCTTCTGCGTGATCCCCTCCATCTACGCGCCGAAGCGGGTGCTCACACGGCCGGTGCGGGAGATCATCACCGAAATCGAACAGCTGCCGGGCCGGCGCGTCGTCTTCACCGACGTCAACCTGATGGCGAACCGCGATTTTCTGCTCGAACTGCTGCGCGAAATGGTACCGCTGCGACGCCACTGGTACGGCCTGGTGACCAGCGAGATCGGCGAAGACCGGGAGCTGTTCGACCTGATCGTCGCCAGCGGCTGCCGCGGCCTGTTGATCGGGTTCGAGTCGTTCACCTCCTCCTCCCTGCGCGACATCTACAAATCCTTCAACATCAAGACCGATTATGCACTGCTGCTGGACCGCCTGCACGATCACGGCATCGCCGTCAACGGTACCTTCGTGCTGGGCACCGACGAGGACGGCCCGGATGTCTTCGAACGGACGGTGGAAGCGGTGGAGCGGCTGCGGATCGATCTGCCCCGCTTCGCCGTCCTGACCCCCTTCCCCGGCACCCCGCTCTTCCAGGAGCTGGACGAGGCGGGTCGGATTCTCACCCGCGACTGGTCACTCTACGATGTGGAACACTGCGTCTTCCGGCCGCGGCGGATGACGCCGGAGCAGCTCGAGGAGGGGCTGGACTGGACCTGGCGGCAGACTTACACCCCCGAAGCCATTCGCCGCCGCATCGCTGGTTTCAACAGCCGGCTGCCTTCGAACCTCGCGCTGAACCTGGGTTACCGCGCCTACGCCGGACGATTGGGCGACTTCAGCGCCACCGTCATGTCGGACAATTCGGACATCCCTTCATGAAGCGCCGCAAGGTCACCTTCATCATGCCCGCCATCGGCAAAAAGCCGGGAGTGAAGTACATCGCCACCTGGAAGATGGAGCCGCTGCCGATCGCACAACTGGCCGCGCTGACCCCGCCGGAGTGGGAGCGGGAGTTCTTCGACGACCGCATCGAGCTGGTGGATTACGAGACGGAGACCGACCTGGTGGCCATCTCGGTCGAAACCTATACCGCCCGTCGCGCTTACGCGATCGCGGCACGCTTCCGGCAACGCGGGATCCCGGTCGTGATGGGAGGCTATCATCCGACTCACCTGCCGGAGGAAGCGGCGCAGCACGCAGATTGCGTGGTGACGGGCAACGCCGAGACGCTCTGGCCGCGAGTGCTGTCTGATCTCGCCGCCGGGAGGGCACAGCGGATTTACCGGGGGGCACCCGGTTTCAACAGCACGTTGCCGGATCGCTCGATCTTCACGGATAAAAAGTACCTCGATGTCGGTCTGGTCGAGACCGGGCGGGGCTGCAACTACGCCTGCGGCTTCTGCAACATCGCCTCCTACTACCAGTCGACTTACTACCCGCGTCCGGTCGAGCAGGTGATCGCCGACGTCCGCCGCAGCGGCAAGCGGTTTTTCTTCTTTGTGGACGACAATATCGGCGCCGATCCCGGCTACACGCTGGAGTTGTGCAGAGGACTGGCCGGGCTGAACATCATCTGGGCCGGCCAGGGCACCGTCAACATGGGACGCGATCCGGAGCTGCTGCGCTGGCTGCGCCTGAGCGGCTGCCGCCTGCTGTTGATCGGTTTCGAATCGCTGGACCGGGAGAATCTGAAGCAGATGAAGAAGGGCTGGAGCGCGCCGCGCAAGGAGCTGGACCGGCTGGTCAGGGCGATACACCAGGCCGGCATCAGCATCTACGCCACCTTCCTCTTCGGTTTCGATCACGATGCGCCGGAGACCTGGGCGGAGGCGCTGGCCTTCACCCATCGCCACGCCTTCTTCTACGCCGCCTTCAACCATCTGCTGCCGCTGCCCGGCACGCCGCATTTCGAACAGCTGGTAGCGGACGGCAGAATGCCCGATCCGGAGTGGTGGCTGGATCCCGATTATGTTTACGGCGATATCGCCTTTGAGCCGGCGGGGATGGGGGCGCGGGAGTTGTCGCAACACTGCGTGGAAGCACGCCGCCGTTTCTTCAGCCGCGGCTCAATCGCCGCCAGGGGAATACGCCTGCTCGGCCGCAAGCCGCCGCTTTCTTTTCTCTCACTCTACCTGATGTCAAACCGGCTGCTGGCGGCGGAGGTGGAGGGCAAGCTCAGCCTGCCGCTGGGAAAGGGGCTGGATGAACTGCCGAAATGACGATCGGCAGGGGGCTGATTCCGGGAGTTAATGGAAGAAATCGAAATGACTGGAGTAGTGCCACGCGAAGATCAGATGCCGAAGCGCCTGGGGCGATTCGGTGGCGTTCTCCATTTCGGCGGAGCACGCTACTGGACTGCCTCCCTGCTCCCGGCGTTGGTTGGAACCACGCTGCCTCTCTGGCTGCGTCCGCCCGGATTTGCGTTCAGGTGGCTCGGTGCCGGCGAGTTCCTCCTGTCTGTTCTGTTGATGCATGCCGGATTCTCATTTCTGCTTGCCTGGTCAGCGAAACGATCGACTGCCGTATGGCCGGGCAGCCGGCTGCTCAGATACGCGGGCGTATGCATCCTCAGCGCCTGTCTGCTGGGAGTACACCTGAACAGCAATCTGCATCTGCACAGGTTTGTCCAGGAGTACATATTCATTATTTACGGCCTCTGCGTGGTTTTCGTGGGGACGCTCTATGTCCTGCCTCCGTTCAGCTTCTGGCGTCGGGCAGGGGGTGAGATAGTCATTGCCGAGGGGCTGGGCCTGCTGCCTCTCCTCGGCGCTTATCTCGTCCAGGTGGGGGACATCACGCGAAAGGTCTATCTGGCATCGATACCGCTGGTGATCGCGACTGCACTGTGGATCTGGACAGATCAGATTGCCAGCCGAGTCGATGATGAAAAAGCTGGGCGAAGGACAATGCTCAGCCTGTTCAGCGCCGCTTTCTCCGGAAGCTGGATTGTACTTGTTCTCGTGATACTGCTTTACGCGAGTCTGTTTGGCGCCGCCTTCGTCTCCACGGTGAATCCCTGGACGCTGATAGCGGTGGTAGCAGCGGGTCTGGCATTTGCCATTGTCAAGACATCCTGGCGGGAGTTCAGCAATTCGGTGCGAATGCTGGAGGTGGAACGGCGTGCCTTCAGACTGCACCTGATAACGGGTGTCATCCTCGCGGCGGCCTCATTGATGGCACTCGCTGGTTAGAGGAGCTTCTTCGGAAAGTCCCGATAAAGGAGCTAAGAACTGAATGGTATATCTCACCTGTCAGCCATGAATCGGAGTAAAGTACGAAGTATGGATCCGCCCATATTCACTCCAGATAGCAGCGGTCGTACCAGTAGATTCGAGTTCCGGCCTGCTGTGCCTGCCGACAGCGCCGAGATACTGGCGCTGCTGGAGGCGGAACCGTTTCCCGGCCGCATCTCGCTGCTCTACACGCGGCGTCCCGATCCGCTGGCCTCCTTCGCCCGGGAGGGGGAGGAGGTGGTGGTGATCGTCTGCCGCGAGACTGGCGGCGAGCTGGTCGGCATCGGCGCCTGCGCGTTGCGGAATCTTCACATAGCGGGCGAACCGTGCCTGGCGGCATATCTCTTTTCACTGCGGGGCAGCGAGAAGTTTCGCGGGCGTTCGCCGCTCAAACAGGCCTATACCGCCATGCGGGAGGAGTGCCGACGGCGCGGCGTGGAATACACCTACACCACGATCCTGGCGGAGAACCGCTCCGCGGTGGCGTTACTGGAGCGAAAGCGGCGCGACATGCCGGAGTACAGCCTGCTCGGACACTACCAGGTGCAGGTGTTGACCCGCAGGCGTCGCGCCCACAGCGGCGGCGGTTTTGCCTTTCGCCGGGCAACGCCTGAGGACCGGGAGCCGCTGCTGCGCTTTCTGAACAGGGAGGGGCGTCGTCACCACCTCTTTCCGGTCGTAGGTGAGAATGACCTCGAGGCGGGTGATGACTTCTACCTGTTGACCGACCGGGCGGGGGAGATCCTGGTGGCGGGGGCATTGCGCTTTCCCGCCGGTTACAAACAGTATGTCGTCGCCGCTTATGGCGGCAGTCTGCGCTGGCTGGCAGCCTGTTCGCGGCTGTTTCCGCTTCCGGGCGGAGTACGCCTGCCGCCGCCCGGCAGTGAGATCGATTACTGTACGCTGGCCCTGACGGCGGTCCGGGGTGACGATCCGGCCGTTTTCGCCCTCTTCCTGAACGGTTTGCGGGGGCAACTGGCACGGGGACAACTGCTGATGCTGGGATTCGACACGCGCAGCCCGCTGGCGCGAGCGGCCGATCGCTCGCCTGTACGCTACCAGAGCCGGCTCTACGAAGTGCGCTGGATGGATGAGCCGCGGGCTTTGTCTCCCGCGCCCGGCGGTTTAAACTATCTGGATTGCGGCAGCTTATGAACAGGCAGCTTACAGGCGAGAACAGGCCGGTACAAGACCTCGGCGACCGCGAACAGGCGGAACTGCTGACGCTGATGCGCGGCTGCTACGACAATGTCCAACCGGAGAAATTCCTGGCCGATCTGCGGGAGAAGGAAGCGGTGGTGCTGATCCGGGAGAACGGACGCATCTGCGGTTTCACTACCTGGAAGCTGATTCGCGCTGATCTGGCCGGTCAGAGCTACACCGCTCTCTTCTCCGGCGACACCGTCGTCGAGGAGCAGTTCTGGGGACAGACACCACTGATCACCATCTTCGCCGGCATCATGATCGACCGCCTGGCGGCTTGCGAGACGCCGCTCTACTGGTTCCTGTTGAGTAAGGGGATCCGCACCTTCCTGATGCTGCCGCTCTTTTTCAAGCGCTATTTCCCCGCGCCTTCCGATGGCCGGGACAGCCTGGAAGCGCGTCTGGTGGCATTGCTCGCCCGCGACCGCTACGGCGAAAGCTATCTGCCGGAGGAGGGCATCGTGCGCCTGCGTTCCGGCACCGACCGCTTGAAGCCGCGGCTGGCAGTGATCGAGACGCACCGCCTCGAACAGTCGCCGGTGCGGGAGTTCCTGCGGCGCAATCCCGGCTACCGGGAGGGGGACGAGCTGGTCTGCCTGGCCCGGATAGACTGGGACAACTTCACCCGTTCGATGCTGAGACTGGTCGGGAAAACGGATGAGTAACGTCAGTCATATCTCCAACCGGCTCTGGCAGCTGGGTTCCCTGCCGGGGGCGCGCCGTTTCTACCGCGGCCTGGCGGAGCCGGACCGGACACAGCGGGAGCTCCTGCTGGCGATTGTGCGCCGCAACCGCGACACCGTCTTCGGCCGGGAACACGGGTTCGAGCGGATCGATTCGATCGCGGCCTGGCGGAGGCGGGTGCCGGTGCGCGGCTGGGAGGAGTTCGCCCCGCTGGTGGAACGGATGGCCGCCGGTGAGGAACGGGTGCTGACGGCGGACCGGGTCAGATTGTTCGAACCGACCGGCGGCTCCGGCGGCGGCACGAAGCTGATTCCCTACACGCGGGCTCTGCGGCGGGAATTCGGTGCGGCGCTGGCGCCCTGGATCCGGGATATCTTCCGGCAGGTGCCGCAGGCGCCGCGGGGCACCAGCTACTGGTCGATCTCGCCGCTGACGGAGGGGGAACGCCGTACTCCCGGCGGCACACCCATCGGCTTTGAGGATGACGCCGGCTACCTCGGCTGGCTGGGCGGTCTGGCCCGGGCGGCTTTCGCGGTACCGGAGTCGGTACGCTGGCTGGCGGTGGATCAATTCCGCCTGGCGACCGCCTGGCACCTGCTGCGTGACCGGGAGCTGTCGCTGATTTCGGTCTGGAATCCCAGCTTTCTGCTGCTGATCCTGGAGGAGCTGGAAGCGCGGCACGAAGAGTTGCAGCGGGCGGTGCGTGACGGCGATACCACCGCGCTCGGTTTCGCGACACCGCGACTCAAAAGCGACAAAGAACGGGCGGTTGAGATCGAGCGCGCCTTCCGGCTGGAGGCGGCGGAACGCTACCGCGCCCTCTGGCCGCACCTGGGACTCATCTCCTGCTGGCTGGACGGCCCTTCCCGCCTGCAGTCACAGCCGCTGCAGGAGCGGTTCTCCGGGGTGCGTTTTCAGGGCAAGGGCCTGATCGCCACGGAGGGGATCGTCAGTCTGCCGCTGTACGACGCTGGTGGTGCGGTACCGGCCATCACCTCGCACTTTCTGGAATTTCTACCCGGCGGCGATCCAGCCTTTCCGCGGCTGGCAGGGGAGCTGGAAGCGGGGACCGAGTATACCGTCCTGCTGACAACAGGCGGCGGCCTCTACCGCTATAATCTCGGCGACGTGGTGGAAGTCACCGGCCACTGGCGGGGCCTGCCGCTGCTTCGTTTCCGTGGGCGGGAACGGGTGTCCGACCTGGTCGGTGAGAAGCTGGCCGAGGTGCAGGTGGAACGGGTGCTGACCGACGCGGCAGCGAGCTGCGGCATCCAGGCGCGTTTCGCCATGCTGGTGCCGGTGGAACGGGAGCAGCGCTGGGGTTATCTGCTGCTGCTGGAAACCACGGAAGCTCCAGGTAGCCGGCTGCAGGCCTGCCTGGCTGAAATCGAACGCGGCCTGCGGGAGAACTTTCACTACAACCTGGCGCGGGAACTGGGTCAGCTGCGGGAACTCGCCTGCTGGCGGCTGACGGAAAACGCTGCGGATCTCTACACGCGGCGTTGTCAGGCGGAAGGGCAACGGCCGGGCGATATCAAAGCCAGGGCGCTTGACCCGCGACCGGACTGGCCGGCCTGGCTGGAGCAACAGGGCGCAATACGGGAGGAATACACGCTTGCGGAGTAACGAGCGGCGGACAGCGGGCTGGTGGCGGTTGTTGCTGCTGGGACTGCTCCTGGCAGCGGCCTGGTGGCGGCTGCCGACGATGCGCTTCGACAACTCGCTCCAGCAGTGGTTTCCCGACGACTCTCCCTATCTCGACCAGTACGAATCCTTCCTGGCCGATTTCGGCGGTGACGGCGTGTTGGCGATCGCCTTCCACGACAGCAACGCCTTCGCCGATCCGCGCCTGGAGAAGCGGCTGAAACAGTTGCGGTCGGATCTGCTGGAAATGGAGGGGGTGCTTTCCGTCTCGGAATGGCCGCTGCCCCGCTTCCACTTCAAGCGGTTGCCGCCCCCCGAAGTCCGCTGCCTGATCGTGAGACATTCCCCCCTGGCGCCGGCCCGACCGGCCCGCCAACAGCTGATCGTCGCGATCGAGGAGGAGCTGGAGGTGATTTCGCAGCATGCGACGATTTCGCAGCATGCGACGATTCACCTGGAATCACACCTGGCGGGAACCGGCGTCCTGCACCGCGGCATCAACGAGGAATCCGCCCGCACGACCGTCCTGCTTCTGGCGCTTGGGATCGTGATCCTCTTCCTGGTCCTGTTGATCCTGGTGCGACCGCGCGCGGTCTTGCCGGTGTTCGCTGTCTCTCTGGCAGGGACGGCCACGCTACTCTTGTTCGCGGCCCTCACCGGGACGCCGCTGGGAGTGGTCAGCGTCATCCTGCCGGTGATCGTGCTCTTCTACGGCACCTCGCTCTCGATCCACATCATCATGCATGAAGGCGATTTCCGGCGGGTATTGACGCCGGTCTTTCTCTCCGCGTTGACCACCAGTCTCGGTTTCGCGGTTTTTCTCAACGCGGCCATACCGCTGCTGCGCGATTTTGCGCTGCTGGCTATCGTCGGGATCACCGGCGCTTTCGTCTGGAGCCTGCTGCTCTTCTTCCCGCGACTGGCGCCGTTTTCATCCCGCCTGCGCAGCGACACCGGCTTCCGTCCTTCGCGCCGTCTGAACCGAGGCGCCGGCGTGCTCTTCCTGCTGCTCGCCCTGCTGGCCATTCCCGGCGCCGGTCGCGTCACGACCGATGTCAACAGCCTGGCGGTGCTGCCGGCGGACAACGAGCGGGTGATCGACCATCATTTCGTGCAGGAACGGGTGGGAAACTACCTGCCGCTGGAATACAGCGTCGAACTGGAGGGGCTGGACCTGGCCGCCTTCAATCGCTGGTTCGGCGCGGTCTATCAGTTGCCGGAGGTGGACGCCGCGGTCAGCTGGCGCGACTTCGCCTGGCCGCTGGGCGGTCTGCCCGGAATCTATGTGTCACAGGCGGGCGAGCGGGGCCGGGCTACCTTCCTGGTGCCGCTGCTCTCAACCCGCACCGGCATGGAGCTGGTGACCCGCATCGATTCGATAGCAACCGCGTCCTTCAATGGCGGCGTGCAACCGCGCGTCGAGGGCTACGTTACCCTGTTCGGCGCGCTGGCGGCGGAACTCGCCGCGACCTTCATCAACAGTTTCCTGCTGGCGTTCCTGCTGGTCTTCGCATTGCTCCTGTTATACCTGCGCGACCTGCGCCTGTTCCTGGCGGCGATTCCGGCGAACCTGTTCCCGATCCTGATCATGCTGGGACTGATGGGGGTGGGCAACATCCCGCTCAACATGATCACCATCCCGATCGGTTGCCTGCTGCTCAGCATCGTGGTGGACGACACCCTGCACCTGCTCTACTGGCGCAAGCGGACCGGGGATTTCGCAGCTGCCTTCCGCAACGCCGGCTCCGGCATCATGCTGACGACCGTGACGCTGGTTATAGGTTTCGGACTGCTGGTGTTCGCGCCGTCGCCTCCGTTCCGCGTGTTTGGACTGCTCTGCATCGTGTCGCTGCTGGCGGCTATGGGGGGCGATTTCGTGATCCTGCCCTGGCTGCATGAGCGGTTGAGCCGGCTGTCCAGTCGGAGTAGCCGGGGGAGTAAATCGGCATGAGAGTCGCCTTCGTACAGCCCAACATGTTTCCAACCCGCGCCGGCGACGCCATGCAGCCGCTGGTGTTCGCCCTCTTGCGCTCCCTGACGCCGCCGGAGGTGGAAACGGAGCTGTGGGATGAGCGGGTGGGCAAGATCCCCTACGACAGGCCGGTGGACCTCGTCGCGATCACCGTCGAGACCTTCACCGCCCGCAGCTCCTACCGCATAGCGGCCCGCTTCCGCGCAAGGGGGATTCCGGTCGTGATGGGAGGCTACCACCCCTCCCTGTTGCCGGAGGAGGCGCTGGAGCACGCGGACGCGGTCGTGATCGGCGACGCGGATGAACTCTGGCCGGAGCTGGTGGCGGACGCCGCCCGGGGCGCGATGCAGCGCATCTACCGCTCGGCGTCTCAACCAGCGCCTTACGCGCCGGCGCCGGACCGATCGCTCTTCAGCGGTGAACATCGCTACGCCGGCCTGGTGCCGCTGCAGTACGGCCGCGGCTGCCCGAAAGTCTGCGATTTCTGTTCGATCAACGCCATGTACGGCCGCAGCCTGCGCTTCCGCCCGCTGGAGGCGGTAATCGACGAAGTGCAACAGATCGAGCAGCGAAATCTCTTCTTTGTCGACGACAACCTCTTCGCCGACCTGGGACAGCTCGAACAGCTCTGTCGGGCGCTGCTGCCACTGCGTAGACGGTGGGTCTGCCAGGCGGGCATCGAAATCACCCGCGACGAGGAGTTGCTCTCCCTGATGGCGCGCAGCGGCTGCCAGATGGTCTTCATCGGTTTCGAGTCGCTCAATCCCGCCAACCTGCGGCAGATGGGCAAAAGGGCGCCCGGCAATCACGCCGACTACAGCGCGGCGATCAAACGGCTGCGTTCGCACTCGATCATGATCACCGGATCCTTTATCTTCGGGTACGACCACGACGGTCCGGAGGCCTTCGAGGAGACGCTGGCGTTCGCCCGACGGGAGAAGTTCTTCCTGGCGCATTTCAATCCGCTCACCCCGACGCCGGGAACCCGGCTCTACCAGCGGCTGCAGGAGGAGGGACGCCTGCGCTATGACCGCTGGTGGCTCGATCCGGAATACCGCTACGGACAGGCGATTTTCAACCCGCGGGGGATGACAGCCGCCCAGCTGGAGGGCGGTTGCTACGACTGCCGGCGGCGCTTCAACACCCACGGCGCCATCCTGCACCGCGCTGCCGATCGCTTCGGACCCAACAGCGGTTCCCCCTTCCGGCTCAGCCTTTTCTTCTCCGCCAACTACATCTCCAGGCGGGAGATCGAGCGCAAGCAGTGGTCTCCACTGGGGAGTGGACCCGACGAGGATGTTGAAACCGCGGCAAGGCCATGAAACTGACGCTGATCAAACCGAACCTGGGCCGGATGAACGACCGGCGCTACATCGACGAAGGGCGGATGGAGCCGCTCCAGCTCGGGGTGCTCGCCGCGCTGACGCCGCCGGAAATCGAGGTGGTGCTGTATGACGACCGGCTGGAGGATATCCCTTTCGAGGAGCCGACCGACCTGGTGGCCGTCACGGTGGAGACCTTCACCGCCCGCCGCGCCTACGAAATCAGCGCCGAGTACCGCCGCCGTGGCGTGCCGGTGATATTGGGCGGCTTCCATCCGACGCTGCTGCCGGAGGAGGCGGCAGAGCACGCCGACGCACTGGTGCTGGGCGATGCCGAGGCCGTCTGGCGGCAGGTGATCGAGGACGCCCGGCGTGCCGCGCTGCAACCGGAATATCGCGGCGAGTGGGGGACTCCGCAATCCGGCATCATCGCCAGGCGTGATCTCTTCCGCGGCAAAGGCTACCTGCCGCTGACGCTGCTGCAGTTCGGCCGCGGCTGCGTCAACAGCTGCGAGTTCTGCGCCATCAACGTCTTCTTTGAGGGACAGCACCGCGTCCGTCCGGTGCCGGAGGTGCTGGAAGAGATCGCCGCCCAGAAACGTCGCAGGCTCTTTTTCATCGACGACAACCTGCTGGCGGACCGGGAAGCGGCCAAGGAGCTGTTCCGGGCCCTCATCCCGTTGAAAGTACACTGGGTATCACAGGCGGCCATCGACATGGTGGAAGACCCGGAGCTGATGGAGCTGATGATGCGCAGCGGCTGCATTGGCCTGGTGGTCGGATTCGAGTCGATCGACCCGCGCAGTCTGGCGAGTATGGGCAAGGGCTTGAACCTGTCGACGCGTGGTGATCTTGCTGGAAGCGACGATTGCGCTGCAAGCGACGATTTCGAGTTTTACACCGAACCGCTGCGCATCGTCCGGGAGCACGGCCTGCAGCTGTGGGCGGCCTTCACCATCGGTCACGATCACGACACGCCGGCGAGTATCGAGCGCACGATAGAATTCGCCATCGAACAGAAGTTCTGCTTCGCGGCTTTCAACGTCCTGACGCCCTACCCCGGCACCCCGCTGTATGAGCGGCTGGCCGTCGAGGGGCGACTCCTGTTCGACGGCAAATGGTGGATCGATCCCCGCTATCGTTTCAACGACGCCACCTTCCTGCCGGCGCACATGTCGCCGCAGGAGCTGACGGACCTGGGATTCCAGGCGCGCCGCCGTTTCAACAGCCCCGGCTCGATCATCAAGCGCGCTTTCGATTTCAAAACCAATATGAGGTCACCCCTCCGGTTCGGGGTTTATCTGAAATACAATCCCCTGTTCCGGAAAGAGGTCTACAAGAAACAGGGCATGCATCTCGGTTACGAAAAGGAGTAAACATGAGTAATTCCGGGCAGAACGGCGGCAGGAAGCCACAGGTCGGCTGGTACATCATCAGCAACGCGATCGTCTGGGGCGCGGTGATGATCGGTATCGCTCTAAAGTTGCGCGGCACGGTCCATGGTAACGAACTGCTGCCGCTCCTCGCGCTAGGCGCAGGGCTGAGTGTCATTATCCTGCCCGGCGCGCTACTGAGTAGAAAGAAATCTCCGCCGTCTGAGCACACTAACGACAACGCAGATTAATAACCGGGCTGGAAACGCTTTCCCTTCTGAGTAAACATTCTTATTATCCAATTAACGCCCTAGACTTGGACGCCAAGCGACGATTCAAGTGATAACCTCGATATCGTCTTGATTCGACAGGGAAGTAATGGCGATGCGGCAATGTTTCTTCTCAACAAAGCTGCAGGGAAGTGATTCCAGCTCGACACCAGCTGGACGCTTCAAACGTCACTCCAGCAGCATGACGCTGTGTACACCCACTAACACGCAGACCACAACTCAACTCAATATCATTCATCAATTCTTACGGGAGGTAACCATGAAGACCATGAGACTCTATCTGGTTCTGGCGGCACTGGCCGCCGGCACTTTGCTGGCCCGGGCCGACGACATCGGCGGTACGATCACCACGGACACTGTTCTGGACATCGCCGGGTCGCCCTGGCATGTTACAGCGCACGTCACAGTGAACGCCGGCATAACTTTGACCATCGATCCCGATGTGGAACTGATTTTTGACGGCAATTTCTACGTCTATGTTTACGGCGGACTGCAGAGCAACGGTACCGCAGGTCAGCCGGTGGATATCAACGGCGGCGGTGGCGGTGCCGGCAGCTGGCAATCCTTTATCTTTTACAATGCCGACCTGGCCGGTTCCTTCAGCTACACCACCCTTTCCGAATCCGGTTCAAACGGGACCTATGGTACAGTCTACGCGTACAACTCCACCGTTACGTTGACCAACTGCTCTATCCATGATGCACTGTACGATGGATTGGTACTCACAACTGATGCAATCGTCAATGTCGACGGATTGAGTATCTACAACACCCGCTATCCCGTTTATCTCTATTCCGCCGAGATTGTCTTCAACCTGGCGGGGATTAACGACTTCTCTACCAACACCTACCCCCAGATCCGCTGCACCTTCACCTCTATCACTCAAGACTTGGACCTGGACGGCTGCGAGACGGCCTATTACTTCCATGGCAATGTCACCGTCAACAACGGCTTCAAACTGACTTTAAACGAGGGTGTAAAACTCAAGTTCAACTCTAACCGCTACATTTATGTACACGGCGCTTTCGCCTCCCTGGGCACAGTGGCTGATCCCAACTACATCACTCATATCTACGATGATAACATCGCCGGCGACAGCAACGGTGACGGATCGGCTACCTCACCAGTTGCCGGTGGCTGGAATTCCATCTACTTCTACGACGACGCGAATGATCTCGAGTGCGATATCGAGTATTCAACCGTTCGCTTCGGCAATTCCTCGGTTTACACTGAGAACGCATCACCCACCCTGAGTTATTGCGATATGACCAATTCGCACTACCCGTTGCACCTGACCGGGACTTCGGCGCCCACCATCAGCAACTGTACCTTCGGGACATCGACCTACACGCCGATCTACATGAGTCTTTCCGCCAATCCGACGATGGTCAACAACGATTTTTCCACCTCCAACAACGGTTACGACGCGATCGGCATCATACCGGAAACGCTGTCGGCCAGCGGGTATCTGCCGGTGCGCGATTTCACCAGCGCGCCCAACGTCACTTACGTCTTCATGGGCAGCGTCACGGTACCGGCGGGACTGACGCTGACCATCGATCAAGATGTTGTCATCAAGTGGACCCAATATTCGCACGGTCTTACGGTGGAAGGTGACCTGATCGCCCAGGGAACCGTCAGCGAGCCGATCGTTTTCACTTCGGTCAAGGATGATACCTACGGCAACCCGGCCGATACCAATAACGACGGTTCCATCACCTCGCCCGCTGACGGCGATTGGCGCGGTATCGAACTGGACGGGGGCGGCGGCGATCTCGAATATTTGGTCGTGCGCTACAGTGGCGGCTACCGCCACAACAGTCATGGCGGATTCTATCGCTACGCCGCACTGGGGCTCTTCAATTCAACGCCAACCACGCTGTCAAACTGCACCTTCTTCAACAACCGGCACCACGGTCTGGTTCTCTACGGCAATTCCGACCCGGCGGTCGTTAACTGCGATTTCCAGAATCACACCTACACCCCGATTGCCATGACGATCGAAGCGCTGCCGACCTTTACCGGCAACACCTTCACCAACAATAGCTACACGGCGCTCGGTATCCTGGGGAGCAGCGTAGGCGCAAACTGCACCCTGCCGCAACGCACGGTGGCCGGCTATGCCAACATCACCTACCTGCTGGAGGAAACCCTGACTATCAACTCCGGGACGCATGTCGTGTTCGACCCCGGGGTGGTAATGAAGTTCTTCGCCAGTACACAAATTATGGTGGAGGGTTCGCTTGAGATTGTGGGAACGTCTGGCAATGAGATCTACCTCACTTCCCGGCTGGACGACAACTACGGCAATCCGGGCGACACCAACAATGACGGCAATGGCACCATCCCGGATGACCGTGATTGGTACTACGTGAACTTCCTCCCTACCGCCGATGATCCCAACTGCCACGTCTCCTACGCCTGGCTGGGTTATGGCGGCACCACAAGCGACGGTGTGATCCGCTGTGAAGCGTCCGGCCCCACCATTGACAACAGCACCATCACCACCAGCTACTACGGGATTTCGATGCGGGGTAACAGCACCCCCACGGTTGAGGATTGCGTGATCCAGAACTGTATCAAGACTCCCATCTACATGTCGGTGACTTCCAATCCGACGATCAGCTTCAACAATCTGTTTACCAACAACGGTTACTTCGCGCTGGGGATCATCAACGAGGCACTCAGCACGGCGGCCAACCTTCCGCAACGAGATGTGGCCGGTGTTAACAACTTCACCTACCTTTTCCTCAACGATTTCTGGATCAATCCCGGCGGGCATCTGACCCTGGAGGAGGGGGTGACCGCCAAGTTCCTCGGCAACTGTTCGATGCTTGTCGACGGCGCTTTCAGCACACTCGGCACCGCCATGAACCGGGTTCATCTCACCTCCTACCGGGATGATTCGATTGGCGGCGACACCAACGAGGACGGCTCCGGCACCTCCCCCGCGACCGGCAACTGGGGCATTGTCAGCTATCGCGTCGGCAGTGACGGCGTTTCCAGCCTCATGGAGCATACTGTTGTACGATTCGGCTCCAACGACAGTTACTGGTATGGGCAGATCCGGATCAACACCAGTGCCCCCACCATCCGCGATTGCGAGATTACCAACGCTTATTGGGGTGTAGAGATCTTTGGCAACGCCTCACCGACGTTCACCGACAATACTATGGTAAATATCACCCGAGCACCGGTTTACCTTTCGCTCTACGCTACTCCCACTTTCAGCGGCAATCAGTTCTTCAACGCCGGCTACTATGCCATCGATCTGCGGGGTGAGACCATCAGCGTGAATGACATTATCCCGGTGATGAATTTCGGCGGGTACACTAATATCACCTGGAACCTCTACGGTAACCTGACGGTGAACAGTACTACCGACCTGGAAGTGGCGCCCGATGTCGTGTTAAAAAGTTACGGCTACCACATCTACGTCAACGGCAGTTTTGATGCCGATCAAGCTACTTTCACTTCCCTTTATGATGATTCGGTGGGTAATCCGGCCGACACCGAGGACAATGGTTCGGCGACGACGCCCGGTTACACCAACTGGCCCGGTATCGATTTCAACGACATCTCTGAAGATGCCAACTGCGAGCTGACAAATTGCATGGTTCGCTACGCCACCTACGGTGTGGAGTGCACCAACGCGGCACCCACCCTGACCAACACCGATTTTGAAAGCTGCCGCTACGGTTTGTACCTGAATGGAAACTCCCCGGCTGTTCTGAACAATGTCAGTTTCAACTACTCCCAGTACACACCGGTATTGCAATCGCTGGTGACCGATGCCGATTACACCACCACCACTTTCGGTACACTCAACACCTACAACGGTATCGGTATCAAGGGGGAAACCCTGGCCCAGGATATCACCCTGCACCGGGAGGCGTCAGCCGGTATCAGCAACCTGGTTTATGTTCTGCAGAGTAATCTGACGGTCGGCAGCAGTGCCACCCTGACCATCGATCCGGGTGTGGTGATCAAGGCAACCAGCGGC
Organism: uncultured Bacteroidia bacterium; assembly: GCA_964517435.1. Taxonomy (GTDB): domain Bacteria; phylum CAIWAD01; class CAIWAD01; order BS150m-G50; family BS150m-G50; genus BS150m-G50. Next base: position 45,861 of record CAZFEC010000018.1, read on the forward strand.
AGATCCATCGGAGTTCACAAAGGTATTTCCGCAATCGGCGGTCCTGATGCCGACGATCAGATCGTCTTCACCTACATCGAAGATGACTTTTACGGCGGCGACACCAACATCGACGGCGACCTGACCGAGCCGACCACCGGCGAAAGTTCTTTCACCCTCTACTTCTACGACGATTCCTGGGATGCGCTCTGCAACCTCGACTACTGCGTTTTCGCCTGGGGTGGTTATTCCAGCACGCGGGGAATGGCCGATATCCAGAGCGCCAGCCCGCTCATCACCAACTGTGTGTTCCGGGATGGCCGCAACGGGGTCAGCGCCAGCGGCAGCTCCAACCCGGTGATCAACAATTGTGATATCATAGACAACCAGTACTACGGCATCAGGAACAGCAATCCCGCCATCACCATCAACGCGGAAAACAACTGGTGGGGAGACCCGACCGGCCCCTACGATGGCAGCGACGACACCGGCAGCGGCGGGCTCTACAATCCGGGCGGCCTTGGCGATGAAGTTACCGACTATGTGGATTACGATCCCTGGGCGACTTCACTGCAGCACCCGCTGCTGGGCGATGTCAGCCTCAACGGCGAGATCCACGCTTTCGACGCTTCGCTGATTCTGTCGCATGTTGCGGGCAGTATCGTGCTGACGCCGGAACAGCTGGCAGTGGCGGATGTGACCGGTATGGGCGGTGTGAACTCCACTGACGCTTACTACATCCTGCAGTACGTCGTCGGTAACATCACCACTTTCCCGGGTGAAACCACCCTCTACGAGGGCGAACCCTGGGATCCGGAATCGCAGCTGATCACCAGCATTGCACCGCTGGAGGATGAATGGCAGGCCACCTTCGAGCTGACCGGCGACAACCTGCTGCGCGGCTTCGAGATCGACTGCCGCTACGATCCGGCGGAAGTTGCAGTCACGGCGGTTGAGATGGGAGACGATCTCAATTTCAGCGTGCAGTGGCATGCCGAGGAGGGCGTCCTCAAGATCGCCATGGCGGCGTTTGCGGTTCCGGAGGAGATCCCCATCACCGTGAATGTGACCCTGACCGCCGCTACTACGGTCGATGAGGAGAACTTCGCCGCCACCCGTTTCGTGGTTAACGATCAGGAGTTCATCCTGGAGCTGGAGGATGTGGTGGAGAGTACCGTTCCGGAGGTGTTCGCGCTGCATCAGAACTATCCCAATCCGTTCAACCCGTCGACCACCATCCGGTTCGACCTGCCGCAGCCACAGCTGGCCCAGATCGCCATCTACAATCTGCGGGGTCAGCTGGTACGCGAACTGCTGACACAGTCGCTACCGGCCGGCAGCCACGAGGTGGTCTGGGATGGCCGGAGCGACTATGGTAACTGCGTCGCCTCCGGGCTCTATTTCTACCGCTTTGAGAGCGAGCTTTACCATGCCGTCAGCAAAATGACGGTGATCAAGTAGGAGGGCATCATGCGCTGGAAACACTATCTGCTGTTGCTGCTCCTCCTGCCATTGTCAGGCTTGCGGGCGGCAACGCTCTGGATGCCGGACACGACGATAACCGCCGTGGACGGCACCCTGGTGGGCATTCCGATCTATGTCGATTTCGATATCGGTGAGGATATCCACTCCTTCGAACTGGAACTGGATTTCCCCAACAACTGGCAGGTTGTCGGTGTCGATCTCACCGGCAGCCTGATCAGCTTCTGGGGCGCCGCGCTGGAGTACAATCCCGACGGTGACGGCATTACTCTGGCCGTCGCCAGTGATCCACCCATGGCTGGTGACGATATACTTCTGCATGTGGAAGCCCTGATTGACGGCAACGGCTGGATGTCATTCGTCAGCGTCCTGATGAACGAGGGGGCCGTGGTGCCGGTAACGACTAACGGCTATTTCACCCAGGTGCAGCCACCGACTCTCACCGTCATCCCTACCTCAGCTATCGAGCTGGTGGTGGGGGAAATGCAGGATTACGACATCAGCGGCGGGTCCACACCGCCGATCACCTGGGATGTGGAGAATCCTGCCACCGGCATGGTGGACATGGACGGGCTTTTCACCGCCACCGCTCAGGGCACCAACCGGGTGCTGGCGGAGGATGCCGTTGGTGTGACCGGCAGCGGTGGTGCGATCACGATTTACTCTTTCCGGATGTATCCGGGGAGTGCTTCCGCGGTCGCCGGGGAGAATCTTATCCTGCCGATAGAATTGGAGAATCCGCAGGGATTCTCCTTCTCCAGTTTCGAGTTCGAGCTCAACCTCGGTAACGCGCGTCTGGAGCTGAACGATGTCATTGTGACAGGTTCACTCTGCGAGAGCTGGGCCAGTTACTATGGCGGTCCCTTTAACGACGGGTATATCATCCAGGTGGTGGCCGCTGCCGACGAAGCGGAGGCGATCACCGGTGAGGGGACGCTTATCTTCCTGGAGCTAACCTCCACCGCTGGTAATGCATTAAACACCAGTCCATATTTCAACAGCGTTTACCTGGATGAGGAGTATGCCATCCTGACCCTGGCGGGATCGATCCATCTTGACGCCACCAATTCGTTTTATGTGACGCCGAATACCGGCCTGGTGAAGCGGGGCGCTACCCTGCAGTTTTCCGTGGTCGGAACCCCGAATGGACCGGTGACCTGGTCCACCCTGAACCCGGCCGTCGGAACTATTGATGGCAGCGGATTGTTCCTGGGTGTAGCCGGCGGTACCACGCAGGTGGCGGCGGTTGATCCGCTGTTCGTGGGGGACACCACCGGTGACATCGATGTCTATGATGTCGACAGCGGCTTCGGCGATGTCTTCGGCGTCGCGGGCGAGGAGGTGCTGGTGCCGGTGCTGACCGATCCGCTCGACGGGGACGCCGTGCTCTCCTGGGAGCTGGAAGCCACCTTCGATCCGGACCTGCTGGATTTCATCGGTTTTGAGACCAGCGGTACGATCTGCGAAACCTGGAGCGAGGTCTACTGGGTGCTGGAAGGCAACAACCTGACAGCGGCCGCTGCCGGGCCGGAGATCACCTCTCCCGGCACAACTCTGGTATATCTGCGTTTCATGATCAATCCCATCGCGGATGTCGGCGAGACTGGTTACGTGAACTTCGCCTCGCTGCTCTACAACGAGGGATCGCCGGTGGTTCAGACCTATAACGGTTCGGTCACCGTGACCATCGCGCCGCTGGCCCTGGCGATCACCGTCGTGGCGAACGATGTGTATCTGGACTGGAGCGACGATCCGATCGTGCTGTACTACCACGTCTACCGCAGCACCGAACCTTACACCGGTTTCGTGGAGATCGCCACGACGCCCGATGGAAACTACGTCGATGTCAGCGCGCCGCTGACGGAGCCTTGGCTCTTCTACTATGTCACGGCGGAGTTGCCGTAAGTATCCATCCCCATCGAACCGCCAACCAACCGCCCGGTCATCAAACAACCGGGCGGTTTTTTTGTACGCTGGGGCACGCTGGGGTCGGACCAAATTATCCTGTTGATAATTCTGCAGATAAGTTCACAACTCGGGGTCGGACCTTGTTATACTGTTGATAATCCTGGAGATAGATTCGCAAATCGGCCAATAGTCACCCTTAGACGGGCGTTTTCACCCGAAATACGTGGCTTTCGATTAAAGCCGTCAGCCGGAGCGATCCATAAATCTCAAGTTGGGGTCGGTCGCATCCGATATATTTCATATTATCAAATATTACTCTTGACAGCGTTAATTATTGTGATTATACTAATGTCGACAAATTGAGATCAACTCATTGCAATATTCAGAAATGGAGACAACCATGGAACACTTGACCACCGAGACTTTCAAAAGCAAGGTCTTCGACTACGAGAACAACAAGGAATGGAATTTCACCGGCGACAAACCCTGCATCATCGACTTCTATGCCGACTGGTGCAACCCCTGCAAGCTGGTGGCACCGATCCTCGACGAGCTGGCCGAGGAGTACCAGGGCAAACTGGACATCTACAAGATCAACACCGAACAGCAGCAGGAGCTGGCGGGCATCTTCAACATCCGCAGCATTCCCTCGATTCTCTTCGTGCCGAAAGAGGGACAGCCGCAAATGGCGATGGGCGCGCTGCCAAAGGAGACTTTTGTGCAGGCGATCTCCGACGTCCTGGCGGTGAACGCCTAGCACCGAGTCGCGCCGCACCGCGCAACCACAGGAGAGCATCATGAGCGAACAGCCCGGCTGCGAAGCCTTTGTCGAACTCAGCAACTCCCTCTACCGCCTGTTCAGCTTCCGCGGCAGCGTCCAGCGTAAATGCGCCAACCTGGGCGAGATGGAATGCCGGTTACTCACACTGCTCACCGCGCATGACGAGCCGGTGAGGATGAACAACCTGGCGGAACGGTTGCAGGTTTCCCACAGCCGCGTCACCCGTCTCATCGACAGCCTGGTCAAAAAGGGCCTGGTTTCCCGGATTCAGTCGCAGCGGGACCGCCGCAGCTGGCAGGTGAAGATCTCGGCCTTCGGCATCAACGCGACCAGGCACATCTCCGACGAAACCCGCGCCATCCAGGAACGACTGATCGCACAGCTGCCTCCGGATGAAACCGCAGCGATCTATCGTCACTTGAAAACCTATGTCGAGACATACCAGCGGGTATTGACTGAAAAAGATAACGAATACAGTTCCGCCGAACCGCTGGCTCCCTGGTCGCCCCAATCCGAGCCGGGCCAACCCGAGCCGGCATCCGGGGAGTGAGCACTCAAACCAGGGCGGATACCGCGAAATCCCTGAAAGGAAAGATATGAGCAAGAGCCTCATCACAACCATCGCCGTCATGATGATGATAAGCAGCGGCTTTGCCACCGCGACCGACAGCGGCGCCGGTACCGGTCAACCGAACTGGCTGACCGACCCGGAGGAAGCCCAGTTACTGGCTGAGGAGACGGGACTGCCGGTCCTGATCAATTTCACCGGGTCGGACTGGTGCAAGTGGTGCATCCGGCTGCAGCGGGAGGTTTTCACGCAGCCGGCTTTCATCGACTATGCCAGCGCCAACCTGATCCTGGTCGAACTGGACTTCCCGCGCCGCCTGCCGCAAACGCAGGAGGTGAAAAGCCGCAACCGCTTTTACGCGGAGAAGTACAAGGTCCGCGGCTTCCCCACCATCATGCTGCTGGAGGCGGACGGCGCCGTCATCGCGCAGACCGGCTACCAGCAGGGTGGCGCGACGAAATATGTCGAGCATCTTGTGGGTCTGCTGCAGTAGACGAACTTCATACAACTCCTTACTCACATAGGAACCGGTGGGGCTTCTGGGCGTCGCCGGTTTTCTCTCTCTCCTCGTTAACGGCCGATTTTTCCGATTGAAAATGCCCGTCTAAGGACAAAATTCGCCTGAAATTTTGATCTATCCATTTTAAAAACAAACCTATATCCAGGTCCGACCCTGGTTATTTATCAGCTGAAGGAGTTATTTTCATGTATAACAACACCCTACAACAGAAAAGCACAAAACTGCGACTTTACTTCCTTAAAAACAACAACCTAATTTGGTCCGACCCTATTGAGGAAGTCTGTACAATTTCTGTACAAATTCACCACATGTCGATCAGAAAGCGGTTATGATGTTTAATTATTGTTAACTATGGCGAAGAATGGGCGACTTTTATATCGGCATGCTCTTTGTCTGGCAATAAGCGTTGGGAGGACATGCGAGCCCTCGCTGGCTTCCGGCAACTGATACACGGCTTATATTACAAACTGATTACATATTCAGAAACACACAGGAGAGACCTATGAAACGGTTTAGAGTGATTCTATTGGGCGCAGCCATTCTGCTGCTCGCCTCCTCCCACCTCTTCGCCGGCGCGGTAATGACCATCACAAATGGTACCGAGTACGTCGATGTTCAGGTGGATCCCTATTTCCTCGATCCGACCGATATGGATGTAATTGACTTCTATTCCTATGGCAATCCGGATTATGCCTCCGCCAACACAGGGTTCGAACAATCGGAAACCGCCCTCTGTTTCCTGACGCTGGATAACCAGGACCCCGCGCATTACGCCCTCGTGGTTATCATGGATGTGGCCAATGACGCTACCGGCGGAGATACAGACCTGTACGTCAGCGGTCTGGATCCGGCTACCACTTTTACCGCGGTCAGTGACGATCCGGGCGAATGCGGCAGTGTCCAACCGGACGGAACCGCCGAATGTCATTGGTACTGGTCGCCCTGTTGTACGGACGGTGTCGCTTATGACATGGGCAACTCGCCCGATTTCACACTGACGCTGGATTTCGTTTTTGGCGCTCCGAATTACGGTATCGAGACCCTTCGCTTCATCACCTTCGATCCCTGCAACCAGGGCGAATTGCTTTTCCTCGACCTGGATTACACGCAGTCCCTGACCATTACCTCGATCCCGATTCCTGGTGATATGATCGACTGCAACGAGAACAACCAGCCCGACTACTGCGACCTGTTGAACGGCACCAGTCTCGATTGCAACCTGAATGACATTCCGGATGAATGCGATATCGCCGACGGCACCAGTGAGGACTGTGATTACAACGGCATTCCGGATGAGTGCGAGATCGATGACAACGACTGCAACCAGAACGGTGTTCTGGACGCCTGCGAGCTGTTCGATAACGATTGCAATACGAATGGTATCCCTGACGACTGCGATATCGCCGACGGCACCAGCCTCGACTGCAACCTGGACGGCATGC
>CAZFEC010000019.1:0-52519 GCA_964517435.1 uncultured Bacteroidia bacterium
CCCCCCTACAACAACGACGGCAGTAAACGCCAGCTGGCCAGGTCGCTCTGCGCGAACCTGGGCAGGTAGAGAAAATCGCCGATGCGGATGATATTGGGATTGGTTATCTGCGGGTTGGCCTGCATGATGTGCTGCAGGACCGGTTCGGTGACGCAGTTGTACTCGTCGAGCATCAGCAGGAACAGGCAGTCGCCGCGCCGGATGCGGATTCGCTTGCCGCCGGAGGCGTCGATAACCGGCTGCTCGGGCGGGATGACAGTGACGGCCGACTCCTCGCGCGGTAGCGGTTGAACCGGTTTGGTCGACTGAGGCTGTGCCCGCACGGGAGCTGCCGTGGGTTGCTTTTCCGCGACGGCTGTTACCGTTCCGCGGACGGATTCCACTGCCGTCTTTTCCGGCGGAGTGGTTTCGATCCGCTCCTCCGGCCGGGTTGCCGCCGTTTGCTCAGCGCCGGCCTCTCCCGCGTCCACCCCCTGCTCCACCGTCTCGCCGCCGGCGGCGTAGGCATCCTCCTGCGGCAGCGGTGTGAAACCGAAATCGGGCTGCGCCAGCCAGACCCGCCAGACGGTAAAGCCACCCAGGATGATGATGACCGCGGCCGCCAGCCAGACGCCCAACCGGGAAGACCTGCGGTTGGCGGTAGCTGCAACCGGGACCGCTTCGACAACCGGCTCCGGTTCCCGGGCGGGTGGCGCCTCCGCTACCGGCGCGGGTTCAGCCTCGATCGAAGTTTCCACCTGCCGGTGACCGAATTCACTGGCGACTACATTCGCCACCAGATCGCCCTGCACATCCGGTTTCTTCGCCAGGAAACCCTTGAGGAGAGAGGCATCGCAGACCTGGTTGATCAGGCGTGGCACGCCCCGGCTGAAGTCATAAATCTGGCGGATGGCGTCGTTGTCAAAAATACCCTCGCGGGGCGCCCCGGCGATCTTAAGGCGGTGGCGGATGTACTCGCCGGTCTCCTGTTGCGACATGGCGCCCAGGTGATAGCGCAGCGCGATGCGCTGGTTCAACTGACGCAGCTCCGGTAGCGCCAGCATCTCCCTCAGCTCCGACTGGCCGGCCAGTACGATCTGGATCAGCTTCTTCTTGGAGGTCTCCAGGTTGGAGATCAAGCGCAGGTCCTCCAGTACTTTGACGCCGAGATTCTGCGCTTCGTCGATCACCAGCACCACCTCGTGCTGCTGCTCCATCTCCAGCAACAGAAAATCGTTCAAGGCGGTCAGGTATTCCGACTTGGAGGTGTAGCCCTTGTCTTCCAGCCCCAGGTCCTTGAACACATAGCGCAGGAGCTCGGTGATATCCTCCGCGCTCTGGTAGATGAAGGCGAACGTGATCCCCTGCTCCGTCGTCAACAGTGAATTGAGCAGGGTGGTCTTGCCGGTACCGACACCGCCGGTGATCGCGGCGAAACCACGCTGCTTGCGAATCGCGTAAAGCAGGTGTGAAAGGGCTTCTTCATGCCCTTCGCTCATGTAAAGAAATTTTGGGTCGGCGGTAACTGAGAAAGGTTCTTCAATCAGTGAGTAGTAATCGAGATACATGTTCACTCCCAATCAGCAGTTCTATTAACCTCCTCACCAGGTCCGGGAAGCTGGCCGTGATACACTCTTCCCGGTATCTAGAAAGACTAGCTCTTTTTACGGAAGGATGCAACCGCCGCGTCAAGGCCGGGATTCAGGGACTACGCCCGGGACTACGACAACGGCTCCGAGGTCGCCTGTTGCAGGTCGATGATCTGGTCCGTTTCCAGGTAGGGCTTGGTGGTCAGCTTGTTGATGTTGCCGATCTTCTTCACGATAGCCGCGATCCGGCGGGTATTGTGTTCCAGCAACCGCAGCCGCTCCTGGAGGGGGTCATCCTGTGCGGTGCGCATTCTCAACAGCTGCAGGTTGCCTAGAATTACCATCAGAGGTTGGTTGATCTCATGGTTGGCGGTCCCGGCCAGTGCCATTACAGCCTGCATCTTCTGTTTTTCCATCGCCTCCAGCTGCAGCTGCTTCATGTGCACCAGGTTCCTGACCTTCAACGGCAGCTGGAAACGTTTGACTTCATCCTGCAACGGTTTGAAGAAATACTCCGCCGCTCCCAGATCGATCGCCCGCTTGATGCTCTCCCTGTCGTCCAGCGCGCTGGAGACGATGATCGGAATGCGCGGTTCCTCGTAATTACGGCGGTATTCCTCCATGAACTGGAAGCCGTCCATCTGCGGCATCATCAGATCGAGAATGATCAGATCGACCGGATCGCGGGCGACGATCTCGAGCGCCTGCAAACCGTTCTCCGCGTGCAGGAAGAGGAACTCCTCATCCTTGAGGATGATGCTCAACAGCTTGCGGTTGACGATCTCATCATCTACGAGCAGGATATTACCCTGCATGGATCTGCCTCCAGTTGACGAAGCACTCTCCACTGCTTGAAAAGCGATTCGGAGCAGTGCCGACTTGTCATAACTATCGGCAGCGCCGGCGACTGAATTCAGCCGGGTGGAAAGGATTGTAGTGGTTGGACGGAGACCGCGGTTTTTTTTACCCGCTGCGGTCCAGGAAACGGGGATTGGGTTTCAACGGCAGGCGGTAGCGTCGCAGCACCTGGCGACGGTTGCCCAGCTCCCTCACTGAGGCGCCGAGTTCGCACAGACCCTGCTGGAGCTGCTCCTGCAGCTTGGCTTCCCCGGACAGCAGCTGCCGCAGTCCCTGCCGCCAGGTTGTACGCAGTTCACCGGCACCGGCGGCCATGGCTGCGCCGACCCTTTCCAGCAGGGGAGCGCGCGCGTCGATCAGTTCCGCGACCAGTTCGCTGTCGCCGCTCTCAATCGCCGTCGCCAACTGCCGCTGGCTGATCTGCAGCTCCTCCAGGACGGCGCTCAATTCGCTCACAGCACCGCCAGGTTGGTTTGCAGCTGCTGCGCCAGGGTATGTGAGAGAGGACTCCAGTCTTCCAGAATCGGCATCATCTCGTATTCCAAAAGGTCGGCCAGCATGATCCAGTCCTGGTTGCCCTGGGTGGTGATGATCTCATCCAGGACGAAGTTGATGCGCTTCTTGAAATCGGTGATCAGGTTCTGGATCTCCTTCTGCTCACCGCTCCGCTGGATCACCGCTTCCACTTTCGCCAGGGCGAGTGAGAACAGCTGAAAACCATCGGTAAACCTGGTGAGCGAGGAATTGGCGTCCACCTCCTCGCCGATGCGCAGCAGGTCGGCGGTTTTCTCCACCGATTCAATCAGCCGTAACACCCATTCCTCGGAAGTCTGCAGGGTGTCGAGCGCCACCTGTTCCGGATAGCCGGTGGTCAGCGCGATCTGTTCGATCTCAACCAGCGGCAGATTGAGCAACTCCTCCTCGTGCAGGCCGGAAACATCCACACCGTCGATGGTCGCCTGTACGATGGTGCTGCCTCCCTCGGAAAGCTGCACGCTCAGCTGTTTCATGAGTTCGCCGTAGGTTGGAGTCACTGTCGTTATCTCGTAGGTTTTTCCGTTGACCAGCAATTCCATCGCTACTCCTCCTCCCGCAAGCGGGCGTTTATGGTATTGATCATTGTTCTCAGCCTGTGATGATAGAGGTGCTCCGACTCAATGCGTCGGCGCGCCAGTGCGGCGACGGAGTCCGCCGTTTCCGGATTGTCCAGATACCACCGCAGCTTGTCGGCGGCTTCCACGGGTGTGTGATACAACACGCATTCGCGCTTGATGTCGAAGAGATCCGCCAGGTCGCTGCGATAATCGGTGACGAGCAAGCCGCCGCAGAGTGGCACGTCGAACACCCGCTGGTTAACGGTGCTGTTCATCTGGAAGCTGGTCTGGTTCAGATGGACGGCATGGCGGCGGTAGACTTCCGGCAATTCGTCGTAGTAGTCCACCGGCGACAGAACGCGCCGTCCCGGTCCCAGCAGCTCACTCCAGTCCTCGTCACCGTAAACATCCACCGGTACCTGTCGCAGCAGTTCGATTCGTTCCCGGCGGGTAGTCTGCAGCACCAGCAGCGACTCGGTGTTGCGGCGCAGCAGTTCGCTGTCGCCGGCTACGCCTGCGTTCTGCAGATGCTGTTGGATGCCCACATCGGGACGGGCGCGCTGCGCGGCGACGATCCGGTCGATTTCTTCCTCGCTCAAGCGCAGACGCGGCTTCTCACGCCAGACACGGATGCCGCTGTTATTGCTGCCGCCCACGAACACGCCCCGGCCCAGGCGCTCTCCCGCTCCCCCACCCCGCATGTGATTGGCTCCGGCGAGCGGAAGATGTGATACATTCTTGAAACCGGCCCGGGCCAGCTCCGGGAGATAGCTGCTCTCCCAGACAAACAGGTGATGGTCGTAACTGACACCCTGCAGCTGGCCGTTGAGGATGTAGGTGGGACTGTCGACATACCAGACGGCGACCGGCAGTTGCAGCTCCTGCAACAGGGCTGCCAGTCTGCCTTCCCGGTCGAAACCGAGATGGTTGACGGTGAGCAGCAAGTCCGGTTTGAATTCGGCGACACACTGCAGCAGCCTGGGGATGAAATCGGGAGCCGCTTCGTAACGCAGACGCCGGCTGCCGGGAGTAAAACGGAAACTGCGGTTGGCGACGGTAACCGTCGCCTGTTTAAGCTCGAGCGTGGACAATCCCAGCGCCAGTTCCGCCTGCAGGAAATAGCCGGTGTCCAACAGCAGCACCCGGCCGACCTGCTGCCGACTGACCGGTTTAAACGCGGTCCGGAAACTGGAACGGTTGCGCCCCGGCCGCAGGGAAGCGGTGATGCTCTGGACGTAGGCGGGAAAAGCAGCGGCATAAGCGGGGTTGACATAGAGTACCACGTCGCAAAAACCCAGGTTCATCTGCCGGGTAGTAATCCGTCTTAAAGCCTGGGCGGAGTCGGTTTCCACGATCAACTCCGAGGCGCTGCCCACTTCGCTGCGGCAGCCCAGGGTTACCGCGGTCGACCGATCCGGCTCGATCACGAGCGTATTCACCCCCGCCGCGGTGGCGGCCAGTTCGCGGCTCAGATAGCCCAGTCCGCCTCCCACGATTACCACCAGGTCGCCGTCCCTTACCTTCAACTGCTGCAGGATACGCTGCGCTTCCCGCCGCGGATCGTAACGGGAGTGGACATAACGCGGACCCTCTTCGGTTTCCAGCCAGACGCGGGGCGGATCGGTCCCGGCATCGATCAGGAGGCGGCTGCCGTCGAGCGCTGTCTCAGGCATGGGCGCACTCCTCCCTGCGTTGCTGCAGCTGCTCGTACCACGGTTGCGCCGCCAGCAATTCCTGTAGAAATGTGCGCAGGAGACGGGTTCTCGCTTCTACGGCGTGATACATCTTTTTGCCTTCGCGAGCGAGATAGTCCAGCTCATCACTGAACATGTTTTCACGATTGAAACGGTAGAGCACACAGATCGGTCTGATAAATTCATGTTGCATCTCAAGCTGGAACAGCTCCTCATTCACGGCGGTGATTTCCTTCAGGGACTGCTGCAGCCGCTGGGGATCCCTGGTGCGGTCCAGCTGCGCGGCGGCGACAAAGCCGCGGTGACCAAGCGACTCCGCTTCCGTCAATGTGATACAACAATCCGATACGGCGCGGGCGACTGCGGCCGGATCCTCGGGTGGATCGTACCGGTGCAGAAAATCAAGTTGCTCCGGCAGGTCTTCCGTCAGTTCGATAAAGCAGCGTTCTTCCGCCGACTTGCTCTGCGGAACGGCATCGAGCAGGCGTTTCCATAACAGACGGTAAGCGACGGCGGTCAGCTGCTCCAGCTGCAGCGGTTCCCGGCTGACGAGCCGGAGTTGCAGCATGCTGTCTCGGTTGTAGACCGGTCTGAATACTCGTACCTGTTCGTCGGTAAATCGATCCGTACCGGTCAGCATCGCATCGCAGGCTTCCAGTACGGCTGCGGGAGTTATCAGCTGACGGCAGCGCAGGTGCGGACATTCGATGTGGTGGCTGCAGGGCGCACAATCCAGCCGTGGCTGCAGAATGATGGTATCCTCGGTGTAGGCGCCGGTTTCCTGCGGTAGCGCGGTGGCCAGGAACAGCGCCACGGTCGGCGTGTTCATGGCGGCGGCGATATGCATCGATCCGGTATCGTTGGAGACCAGCAGATCGCACCGTCCCAGCAGCGCCGTCAGTTGGGCGAGGTCGGTTTTGCCCGCCAGATTGAGCAGCGGCACTCCGGCTTGTGATACAATTCGCTCCGCCAGCTCGGTTTCCGCGCCGGAACCGATCAGCAGCAACGACGCCCAACGGCGCTCGTAGAGGAGGCGTGCCAGTGTGGCGTAGTTACTGGCGGGCCAGCGTCGGTTGTCACGGTTGGCTCCCGGCTGCAGTACTACGAACGGCCGGCGTTCCGCGTCGAGCGACGCCAGCCAGCGCCGGGCTTGTTGATCCGCCTCCGGCGGCACCTGCAACCGCAGCCGGCTGCCCTGCCCCGCCTCCAGATCACCGATGCGCCGGTAAATGTCGACCAGGTTAAAATCGTTAAAGCTGCGGTTGGCGGTGACATTGAAGAAGTAATCGATCCAGGGATGCGCCGTCAACTTGCGGCCCAACTCGTCCATCACAATACCCCGCTTCTCCCTGCCGCGCAGCAGGCGCAGCAGGACAGCGCTCTCGCTGGAATGTGTCACATTGATGATCAGATCGTACTCGCACCGCCGCAATTCGTCGATAAACCGGCGGTGATAGCTGTAGATCTGCGCCAGGTTGTCGCCGCGGATCAGGGTGGAGACGGATTCGTCCTGGTCCCAGAGCAGCAGTTGTCTGATGCCCGGTACCAGTTCAGCAATCGCCTGGAAGCCCCGCATGACCAGCAGATCGATCTGCGTGGCGGGCCATTTCTCCCGCAGACCCTCCAGCAGCGGTGTGGTCTGTATGATATCACCCATGCGGGTGAAGTTGATCACCAGGATTTGTTTCATGTCGATGTGGCTGTCCGTGCCGGTATCAGCAGCTGTTTCCGGCGCGCCCAGCGTTCAAGTTCAGCCGCGAAGAGAACCACCATGCCGGCCGTCGTCAGTTCTCCCTGGTCGCGGATGTCCGCTTCCAGCCGGGACAAGGTCAGCTCCTCTGCGTCCGTATACTCCGCCAGCAATTGCTGCCACTCGGCATCGTCCGGCAAAGCGGCGCGCAGGGTCGCGGCGCTGTTGCGGCTGTCACCGCCGCGCAACTGTTCCGGGAACAGCTCGACAGCCGCCTGCAGCAGTTGCTCCATGCGCCTGGAGTAGGTGTGCTCGCCCTGTACGCGTTCGTAAGCGGCGGCCGCTATGGCCCGGCGTTGTTCGGGATGCCGCCGGTAGTGCTCCAGTTTCGCGCGCAGGTCCTCGATATCCTCATACACCACGATCTCCCGGTCCTCCTCGAAGAGTTCCGGTAGCAGCTCCCGCCGGTCGACCAACTGGAAACCACGGCAGGCGGCGATATCGAACACACGGGGATTGACGAAATCGCCCTCGGGGTCTACGCCGGCGAGATGGCTGGAAGAATGCAGGTTGAGGTTAAAGTGTGAGCCATTGAAGATCTGGCGGTTCTGCTCAGTGTCGGTCCGCGCGGCATCATTCTGAACATGCCGCTGGAGGGGATGACGCGGATTCCACTCCGCTCCCCAGATCTTGAAATCCTGACCGTACAGTCCGAGGAAGAAAATCTCCCGGTTGTGATAGCCGGCACCGACGAAGGAAAGCTCGCTGCGGCAGGCGTCGTCGACCTCCCCTGGTGACAGCGGATAATAGGTCCGCGTGTCGGCCGCCAACGGCAGGTAAAGCGGATGACGCACTCCCAGTTCCCGCAACTGACGATGGAATTCGCCCCGCTGAATGGTGAAGAACAGGTCGTAGTGCGGCGCGATCGACTGCCAGTAAGTGATACGTTGATAGTCCTCCACAAACCAGTAGGCGGTCAGGATGCGGTTGCGCTTCAGTTCCCGCAGAGCCGCCGAAGTCAGGGGGGCCTGCGCCAACGCCAACACCATTTGCGGCTGGAAACTCTCCGCTTCCACCAGCACGTAGTCGGACAACAGCTCCACCAGGCGGCCCAGCAGATGGCTTTCGTGCCGGCCTTCCTGCAGGCGTTCCTCCAGGTAGCGGTAGGTCGCCGCGAACTGCGAGCAATCCACCAGGTTGACCTGATGACCCAGCTCGCGCAGGGCGTCGGCCGCGGCCAGGGCGACCGGCAGGCTGCCGCCGTGAATGGGCGTTACCACCTGGATGCGCAGCGAACGGTTGTTGTCGCTGCCCGCCAGTTGCCGATCCCACAGCCGGCAGGTGTCGGCGTAAACCTGCTTGATCACCGGCAGACGCAGGTGATACACTTCAGCGCCGGCGGCATCAGCCTCCGGTTCCAGGTGGAAGGTGATACGTTCCTGCTGCAGCAGGAGGGTGAGATCGCGATGTTCGAGCGCCGTGCGCAGCAGCGCCGCGTCAGGTACCAGGACCCTTAGGGGAGAGTGCGGCAACGACTCCGCCAATGCCTCCAGGTAGTACCCCAGGCCCATCCCGTGCATGATCACGGTATCACCATCGTTTACACCGCTGTTGGTCAGCCAGCGTGATACAACTCGCCCGGCGTCGCGAACGGGATCGAAGGCGGAGTGGAGCCTGACACCGTCGATCAGTACCAGCGGGGAGCCCTGGCGCGATTGCTCTACGGGTAATACTTCAGCGTCGGCTACCGCCTTTTGCAGCTTTGTATCCAAATAGCCGGTACAGATTTGCAGCCGGTTCACGCCTGCTCCAAAGGTTGTTTGCCGACCACTCCGGTCGCGACCGGGGTGGTTGTCCGCAGAATTGTGTCGCTGATATTGATCACTTGCAGTTCAGGTTTCTCCTGTTGCAGCTGATCGAGGAATTCCTCCAGCCGGGTACGGGAATAACGCAGACCCGGCGTTGTGTAGGCTTCCAGTTCGTCACTCCCGATCAAGCGGTCCACATCGAAAAGACTGCAGATAATCTTCTCCGTATCACGATCGATTCCGGTGCTGTATTTACGGGTGGGGGTGAAAGCCAGATCGACACCGATCAGGTAAATGGGATTGCCGCCCAGCTTCACGGCCAGATCGAGCGCGGGACCGATCATCGTGCCGAAGCCGGATGCGAGTTCCCCCTTGGGGAAAGCGCGGGCAAATTCCAGGTCATGTCCGCCCTTATGCGCCCAGGCGGCATAGCGCTGACCGGGATAACGTGATACATATTCCGGATCGGCGGTACTGATGTAAACCAAGGGGATATCGGCGCATTCCGCGCTGGGTATGTCCACCCGGATGCGGGGCGAGGGATCCATCACCACGACCAGATCGGGGCGGATGCCTTCCCGGAGCAGCTTGTTGACAACCGAGTTGCCGGCGATGATATAGGAATCCGCGGCCAGCCGGTGCAGTTCGTCCAGGTACTGATCCAGCGAGGGTCCGGAGCCGGCCAGTACGATCGAGCGGGAAGGCTGCGTACCGTAGAGTTTGCTCACCCCCGGATCGGTTTTCAACAGCTCCATACTGGCGTAGAAGTTGTCGCGCAGGAGCTTGCGGTTACGTCGCGAGTTCAAACGACGCACCTTGAACATCTCCAGAATACTGTGTGCAATCGGGAAGCGCTCCTTGTAGGTCTGTACGCTGGGCGTGTGCAGAATCACGCGGGGATTGTTATGGATGTTCTCAAACTTACCCTGGAGGAGTCGCAGGAAGGAGTGGTCGTTCTCCGGCAGCAGCATGTGCACCCGCTTGTCGCTGATGATATCGCTGATGTCGGAGGCGTCCATCGCGGCCTTCATGATCTCCGGGTTCAGTTCGATCACCGCCAGTTCCTTGAGGTTATGCGCCGATTGCAGAATCGCCCGGGCATGATAGCCGAGGCCGAGTCCGAACAACAGAATCCGTTCCTCGGAGGGCTGGATAGCCTGTTCCTGGACGAATCGCTTGGCTTCGCGCCAGGGATCGATCAGGCTGTGCAGGAGCTTGTTGCCCTCGTTCATCCGCACGGTATAACTGCCGGAACGTGCTAGAAAAAGGCAGTACTCGCGGTGAGGACGGTAGATTTTCTGCACCAGATCCGGAAAGGTCTCCAACAGAACCCGCATGTTGTTTTCGAAATAGATCGACATAGTGCTTACCTCGTTTCCCCGGTTACCGATATCAGACGGTCGCGCACCTTCTTGACGATGCCGTTGCTGCCGTCGAAATTCAGACTGCGCTTGAGACACCAGAGCGCCAGTTCGGTTTGTTGCAGTTGCAGATAGGTGAATCCCAGCAGCGCGTACGCACGACTCGAGGCCGGCAGGCGGCGCAGGTACTCCCGGAAGGCCGCCACCGCCTCGTCGTACAATCCGCGGTCGTAATAGATCTGTCCCAGCCGCAGGGTGAAATACTCCACCCGTTGTCCGCGACCGATCGCTTTCAGCATTCGCTGCTCGGAAGCCTCGTATTTCAGTTCATCCGCCAGCACTTCGCCCCAGAAAAAATCCCATTCCGCTTCGTTCAACTGCAGGCTTTCGATCTCCTGCAGACGGGGCGGGCTGCCGTCCAGCACAAACGCCTGAGCCAGGTCGCTGATACCTTCTCCGCGCTGCATCTGGCGGATGCGGGCCAGGCCCAGATCATAGCGGCTCTCCGGATCGTAGGGCGCCAGCTTGACCGCGGCACTGTAGGCCTCCACAGCCTGTTCCGGCAGGTTATGCTCGAGGAAGATCGCGCCGAGAGCCTGCAGTGCCAGATAATCGCCCGGGTCCTTTTCCAGCGCCAGGCGGTAATGGTGGACACTGAAGAGCGGCAGGACCGGCTCGCGCTGTTCCACCATGCCGTCGATATACCCCCGGCCATTGTAACGGTAGATGTCGCCCAGCAAACGGTGGAATTCGCCGTCGAATTCCTCCCGCTCCGCTTTTTCCATCAGGAGCATGCCGCTGTCGGTACAATCCTGCGTGATACATCTGGCGCCTTCGACGTAACACGCCGCCGCGTTGTAGTTATCGAACAACTGCGCATAGAGCGCTGCCGCGATAAAGTGAGCGTGATAATAGCTGGGATCGATTTGGCGGGCGCGTTTAATCGCCGCCAGCGCGGCGTAGGGCTCGCCCGCTTCCGCCCGGCAGATTGCGGTCTGCAGCCAGGTATCTGCCGGCGACAGGGAACTGTGAACAGCCTCCTGCAGTACCGCCGCCGCGCGGCCCAGGGCCTCCTGCGGGGAGGCGACCATCATACCGGTCCGCATCAACAGTGTTCCCAGGTGATGACCGGCGTTGAGCAGCGGTTCGTTAGAGGGCGGTTTATGCAGGAAGGAGGTCATTTGCGCCGCCCGGGCGATAGCGGAATGATCCAGTTCAACTACTCGTTTGGCATTGGCGGCAAGCAATGTCCGGTTGGTATCGTTGTCAAGAATGTAATCCACCTTGGTCATCAGGTTGGTGTCGTCGTACAGCAGCAGATGCTGACTGTTCTGGAACAGGTCCGCGATGCCATTGCCGCTCCTTTCCGCCAGAACGACAGCGCCGCAGAGCATCGCCTGCATCACACCGGTGGTCAGAAGGTTGCGGGCCGCACAGTGTATCACGATTTCCGATTCGCTGTAGAAACCCAGCAGATTGGCATTATCGCTTTCGTCGGAAGGCAACTCGTAGCGATTGACCGGATACTTTTCACCTAACTGCCGCTGCAGAATGTCCGCCCGGCGCCGCCCGCTGCCGTCCGGTGAGACAACCAGCGTGATACGATGGCGTCGGGTTCCCCGCTGAACGGGCAGTCGTTCCGCCACCGCCGCGGGCAACCAGTCCGCCGTGACGATACCATCCAGTTGCAGGCGACGACAGTAGTCCTGCTGTGAGACGAACACCCGGTCGAACAACGGCGCCAGCTCTTTCAGTCGGTAGTAACCGCCCGGATTGGCCAGTGCCCAGAGTACACGCGGTGCGGTAACCGCGTGGATATCCACCGGAACAAAACGCGCTTCATCCGTCGTACAGAAGAGGATCAGGTCCGGTTCGGCCACTTCCTGGCGACGCAGGATATTGGCAATGGTGAACCAGCGGGGAGGCAGTTGAATGTCGGCTCCCGGTTGGTGTCCGCAGGATAGAACTTCGTAACCCTGCGCCACCAGCGCCTCCTGCAGGATGTTGTCGCCCAGCAACAGGATTCTCATACCGGCACCATCTCCCGTTCGCGTTCAGACCTGACCGTTGGCCGTTCGCCGCCGGTCCGCATCCCGGTCAGCATTTCCCGGTGCGTCCGCAACCGGTTCAAGCCCTCCGGACCTGTATCGCTTCCCAGCAGCTCTGCGCTCAAGAAGCGTATCACGCCGCTCCATTCGTTCCCAAGGTCGCGCATTTGCGGTAAAGCGGTCCGCGCGAGACGCCCGCGTCCGGCGTCCTCCTTCAACTCCCGGATCCCTTCCTCCAATCCGAACCGGAGCCGATCCAGTGTCCTAAGGTCGGCCGCGGTAAACGCGCCGGGATCAGCTGTGAGGCTCTCTGTAAGGGGATCGGAGCTGCCGCTGTAAAGGGCCCGCAAGAGCAACGCCGGCAGCGTTAGTGCATCCGCTCCCGTAACCGGGTCGGTGCCGGTCAACCATCCCGCCCGCGACTCCAGCCGGAGCATTCGCAACCGCTGGCGCCGGCAGCGCTCTACAAGATCCGCCCAGGTGTCCGCCCGGTTTTCCAACTGTGCCAGACAGATAGACGCCATCGGTTTTCCCTGGAAATCGGCAAAGCATTCCCAACTCCCGCAGGTGGGCTTCCCTTCCCGGCAGGGGTAGCACTCGCGTGCCGCCGCCACCACCAGAGCGCCCTCCTGGAAAGGAGCGGTCTCGCCCCACCCGGCGGAACCGGGGTAAAGACCCACCAGCGGTACGCCTGCAACGGCGCCCAGATGCAGGACACCGGTATCGATCGCCACCAGCAGTGCCGCTTCCCGGAACAGCCGGTGCAGATCGGTGTAATCGGTCTGCCCCGCCAGCGAAACGACGCCGTTGCCGGCCAGCTGCGCGATGCGCTCACAATTCGATTTTTCCGCTTCGGTACCGGTAAGCAGTACGCTGTCCACCTCAGCAGCATGAGCCAGGCTCCGGGCGGTCTCCGCCCAGAAGTGCAACGGCAATCGGCGGCTCTGCTCGCCGGTACCGGGATGCAGGATGATCGTTCCGCTGCGGCGTTGCTCAGCAGCTGGTGCGGTGATACCGGTTTCACCGCACTGCTTGCGATACAGATCGGTCAGCAGCAGGTTATACCCCGCTCGCTGACCGCTGATGCTCCAGAGGCAGTTGACCAGGCGGGAGCGGGAACCGGTCGCAGGTGACTCGCCGGTGGACCAACCCTGTTTGTCCGCTGCGCGGGCGACGCCGGCGATCAGGCCGGCCAGCGGCTCTATATTCAGGTTGAACACGCGCTGCCACTCCCGGTACCGCAGTGGCAGCAGCATCCGCTCGCTCTCCTGCAATTGTTCAGTTAAGGGCAGTACGCCTGCCCGCCGCCGCTGCAACATGTATCTCAGCGGGAGTGGGATGACTTCATCCACATCACGTTCAACGATCTCTGCGATCTCGGCGTCACAGACCAGGGCGATTCGACCCCGGCCACGGTGTACATCCGCCAGCTGATGTTTCACATCGCGGATCAGCGGCACGGTCTGGCAGTAATCCCCCAGCCGCGTCAGCTGGATGATCAGCGTATCTTTGGATTCAGTTCCTCGTGCCACGTTCTCGTTTCCCGCCTAAGGATGACGGCCGGACGTCCCCTCCGGTCCGGCTCATTATTCCAGCAGCTCCATTGCCCCGGTCACCCGCTCCGACGCCAGGGTATTGATTTCCTCCAACACTTCCTCCACGCCGGTGGATCCGCTCAGATGCTTCTCCCGGGGCGTATTGAAGACGGCGCCTGTCTTCGGGCTGCCGACAATGATCACGGGCAGCTCCAGGACGCCGGCGAAATGCTGGCTGAAGAGATTCTCCGTCAGGTGCAACCGGGAGTTCATCATAATCCTGAACAGCGTCCGGTTGCTGATCCGGCCGCTGAAGTCAATTGTATCACGGTAGTCGCGGTCGCTGGCCAGCAGCACAACCGGCAGATCCTGAGCGTCTATGATTTCCTGCCAGTATGGCCAGTGCGGATTGTGTTCCATCTCGAAGGTCTGTAAAGTGATGTACTCCGCCGGAATCTCCGGGGGGAGTTCCACGAGATCGGTGCGCTGCTCCGGCCGGAGACGCCACTTCAGCTGCTGCAGCATTTCATAGGCGCGCAGGTTGTGACGATCGCCCATCAACAGCTGATGCAGTACCATGATCGCATCTTCAAACTCATCCGTCTTGACATGGCAATCCGCCAGCACCATCAGCAGTTCCCGGTCGACGCGATGATAGCGGTTCAGCATCTGATAGATGCAGGCCACCGCTTCCCGTGTGCGTCCCAATCCGTATAGCGCCAGCACGACAGTACGACGGATCCCATAGGTGTCACGCAGGGAAAGAGCGGTTTCGAGACTGACCAGCGCGGTGTGAGTCGCCCCCCGGGAGAGTTGCAGGATACCGAGCTTCTCCCAGGCGACACCGGCGAACCGGTCGCTGCCTTCCAGTTCAACATACCGGCTCAGCAGCTCCTCCGCAGACTGGTTTTCTCCGGCGGCGATCAGATAATCGGTGTGGACCAGATCGGTTTCCCTGGCCGCAGGAAAGCGCTGCTGGAGACGCTGGTAGGCGGCGGCGTGAGCTTGTGCCGCCGTCAATCCGTTGCGTTCGCCGGCGTGGCAGTATTCGTGATACAGGATGTGTATCCTGTCCCGTGAGTTCTGGTCGGTACTCATCTCAGGCCTGAATATCCTCAGCTTCGACATGGGTTGTCAGTTCCAGGCGCCGCAGGTCCACCTGCGGTTGCAACCACCGGTAGCGCTGGGCGTACTCCAGTATCCACTCCGCGTCCCGCAACCTGCCCTCGGCCAACATACGGTCGGCTTCGGCCAGCCAGGCGGGGCCGGTTTTCAGAATGTCCTCCCGCAACATCTTGGTATTGCCCCGCGGCACTACTTGGATGTGATCCTGGCGGTAGTATTCCAGGTCGTCGCGCTGCAGTTGTCCGCGCCAACGCTCCAATAACAGGAGGTAGCTGTGTGCGATCTTGTCCTGGCGTCCGGCGCTTTTCCCCTCCAGATGTATCACGAGAGCATTCGGTTCATAGATAATGCGCCAACCGGCGTGCCGCACTTTCAGGCAAAGATCGACATCTTCGTAGCAGTTGATGTAGTTCTCATTGAATCCTTTCACCTGCGCGTAGAGCGACCGGCGAACCAGCAGGCAGGCGGCGGTGACGGCGTTGAATTCGCGCCGCTGGTTCACCGCCGGGTGTCGCATCGGCAATCCGCTGTAGATGTGATAGGGCGGATGTTCACCCTCGCCGAAGACAACGCCCGCGTGCTGAACGGTTTCATTGGGATAGATCATACGGGCGCCGACGATGCCGACGTCTGCTTCCAGACTGGCGACCAAATGGGTGAGCCAACCGGGCTGTACGATGGTATCGTTGTTCAACAGGACTAGGAATTCTCCGGCGGCGTATTCGGCCGCCTGGTTGTTGGCGCGGGCAAAGCCGACATTCTGCTCATTGCGGATGTAAAGCAGATCGGGATGGCTTTGAAACGCTTCCCGGGTGCCGTCCGCCGAAGCATTGTCGATCAGAATTATCTCGTAGTCGGGATAGACCGTGTTGTCCAGAACCGCTTGGACAGCCTGCCGGGTCAGCTGCAGGTTGTTGTAGGCGGGAATAATGATGCTGACTTTGCCCGGCTCGCCCGAGGCGGATCCCAGATAGCCGTGCTGGTAGTAACCTTCCGCCAGTTTGAGGTCGAAGTACTTCTGCATCAGCCGGCGGCGGGTTTCCTCCTGGATGTTCCCCAGCGGCTTATCCATAATCTGAATCCAATTGAGATGTGATACGTCCATATCGCTCAATTGGTCGGCGGCTTCACGCAGCCGGGACAGTTCCATGCGATCGGGGACATTGGCTACCAGCTGGTTCAGGTGCAGCCGCTGGAAGACTTCAGGTGCAATGCGTTCCAGTATGCGTGCGGAGCGACCCACGTTCTGTTGCCTGGCGGCGAAGGACTCCAGCGTCATGGGATGATGGTGGAAGCCCTTGGCGGCGGCGCAGTAGTGAATGCACAGGTCGTGGTCCCTTTCCAGGCGCATGCCCAGCTCGATGTCCTCGAGCGCAGCCGCGGGAAAGTCGCTCAGAAAGACCTGCGGCAGCTCCTGCAGCAACTCCCGCTTGAGCGAGATGTTGGAGGTATAGAAGAATTCCGGTCCGACCACTTGTCCGTCGACCAGATTGGCGAAGCCGAACTGTTGTCCGTTTTCGTTGACCAGACGCATGACGGCGTTTACTTCCAGTTCTTCTGGCCAGTCGATGTGTCCCAGCACGGCGGTGGACTTGTCCGGATGCTCCAGGTGCATCCGATAGTGCTGAAGCAACAGGTCGCTGTGGGGCGTAATATCATCACCGGTTATCAGAAGCAGTTGAGCGCGCGCCGCGCTGATACCCTGGTTACGGGCGGTGGCCGGACCGGCTTGCGCGATGGCGATGTAACGCACCGGCAGTTCAGAGGCGTATTCCTCGACCAGGGCGGCGACCGCCGGATCGGGACCGTCCGCGACGATCACCAGTTCCCAGTGCTTGCGAGCCAACGACTGCCGGCGGTAACCTTCGAAGGTACGTCGCAGCGAGGTCAGCCGCTGCCGGGTCGGAATGATGACTGAGATCTCCGGTTCCGTTTCCGTCCGGCTCGTTCGCAGTGAGAAGTGGTAGCCGGTTTCCATCAACCAGCGTTGTGAAGTCAGCTCCACATCGGCTATGGTGTAGGGGTGTGTGCGGGTCCCTTCCAGATACTCGACCAGGGAGGCCGCCAGCGGATCGGCGGCCAACAGAGCAGGCTGGTTGGGAATGAAACGGGTGTCGCCCCGGCCGTACTCGTACTCATTCACCCAGGGAAAAGGCATGGCATATCTCAAAAACGCTGTCAGCAGATACTTACGTGCCTGGTATTTGGTTGTATCACAATCCTGATCGGAGGTCAGCGCTGTTTCCAGAGTGGCTTCATAAGCCGACTGGTCAGGGCAATCAATAGTAAAGCCTTTGCCCCCATAGTGCGCCCGGCCGGTCAAAACCACCGGTTTACCCAGTGCGGCCATTTCCAATCCCGCGGTCGAACAAAGGGCGATACCGACATCGCTCTCCTCCATCAACTGGTAGGAATCCACCTCCGCTTCCGGCGGGATCAGGACCACGTTGTCCGACAGTTCATGCGTCAGCAGCAGATGATCATAGAGGGAATCCAGGGTAGGATCGTAGAGCAGTTTGGTTTCACCGGGATGGATGCGGATCAGGAGGCGGTAATCAGGGTGCTGGCGGAACCAGTTGATGGTGGCGGCCAGCCACTCGCGCGGCGACTCGAAGATCCCCGGCTGGCTGATGATGGAGGAATCCCAGGTGACATTTGTAAACAGTACCGCTTGTTTGGCGGCAGATCCCTTCAGCTGTTCGACTGGATTCTCGGAGCGGTAATTGAAGTAGGTGTCGAGGTTGCGTCGCCGGGAATCCAGCCAGGAGTCCACCAGCACCGACTCAGCCGGGGTCAGGTCGCGATCGGCCTGTCCCGACCAGGCTTCATCCACATTCATTACATGCGCCGGACCGCTGTCGGAAAAAACCAGCGCATTGTGGAAAGGGCTACGTTCGTAGTTTACGACACGGATGCCCGCCCGTCGCGCCATTCGCCAAACCACATTCTCACCGAAGAACTGGTTATTGAGAACTATGATCAATTCGAGCCGGTCGCGGGAGATGATTTCCCGCATGGCCTGCTCGATCATCAGAGCGGTGTAAGCATAGTTCTGCAGAACTTCCACCGGTGTCGCTTCAGGATCATGGTGTCCGACTCGGAAGTAGCGATGCAGAGAAGGCCGGATGACTTCCAACAGGTTTGTATCACAAATCGGATAAGCCAGCAGCTCCTGACGGGTGGCGCCTTTGATCGACAGTTCAATCCGCCGCATCTGTTCGCGTGAGACATATTGCGAAAGCTGCAGAACCGGTTCGCTGCTTTCCAGTTCGCTTCGGAAGCTGGCGTAGCACTCGCGGCAGTAAAGACCGCGCCGCTCCACGTTGCGATCGGTGTTGACATCATAGGCTTCGCAGGCTCTGAAGAACGGGTACTGACAGGTGAAGAAGCGGACATTGTGCCCGCGCCCGCGCAGCATCCCGGCCATCGCTTTTTCCCAATGATGGTGAATCGGCCAGTTCTTGAAACTGGTGATCAGGACTTCAGACATTCTCCCTACTCCTAATCGTGGTGCCGGCGCGTACTCCGGCCAGCGCTCGTTCTATGATCTGTTCCTGCTCCTGGAGCGTCAGGTTTTCACTGGAAGGCAGGCAGCAACGCTGCTGGTGGACTTCGATACCGGTTAACGGTTCATGGGTAAGGTAGCGCTGGTAAGGAGCCATCTGATGCAGTGGCTTGAAAAGCGGCCGGGCTTCGATACCCGCCTGCGCCAGTGCGGCAATCAGGTTCTCACTGCGTCCTTCCTCAATTTGTATCACATTGAGCCAATAGCTCGCGCGACCGGGGAAGACCTCATCGATCAGCCGGATTTCAGGCACCCGGCGCAGCAGCTTCGCGTACTGTTCGTGCAGCTGTCGCTTCCGTTCCACCTTTTCGGCGAGCTGTTCCAGCTGGGCGACCGCTACCGCCGCCTGGAGGTTGCTCATCTGGTAGTTATAACCGGCGCGCTCATAGCTCCAACGGTCGTCCGGACTGCGATAATGGTCGGACCAGCGTTTGACTTCACGGATGAGAGCGGGGTCGGACGAGACGACCACCCCACCGCTGCCGCCGGTTACCAGCTTGTTGCCGTTGAGACTGAATACAGCCGCTCTGCCGAAAGATCCGGTTGGCTGGTCCCCCCAGGTCGCGCCCAGGGATTCAGCCGCATCCTCGATTAACGGTACGCCATAGCGGGCACAGATGGCGGCCAGTTCGTCGATGCGGGCGGGCAAACCGTAGAGATGCGCCACGATAACCGCCGTCACCGCCCGCCCCGACTCGCGATTGTAGTTCACTCCGTTACGCCGGATGATCTTACGCTGGAAGAAGTGCTCCAGCCGCTCGGGATCGAGTGACAGGGTGGCTTCGTCGATATCCATCAGCAGCGGCCTGGCACCCAGATGTATCACGGGATTGATCGTACCGGCGAAAGTAATATCCTGAACGACAACCTCGGATGCCGGCGGTACACCCAGCGCCCGCAGCGCCAGGAACATCGCGGCGGTCCCGCTGGAAACCGCAGCGGCATGGCAACCCGGGAATAACCGGCTGAAATCTTCCTCGAGTTGTCCGACGAATTCGCCGCCGGCGGACACCCACCCGCTCTCAATGCAACGGGAAAGATTTGCCAGTTCTCTGTCTCCAAAAACCGGCTCGCAGAGCGGGATGCGGCGTTCAGAATTCAATGTGTTCATTCTCCTGTATCAGATCCTGGAGGCGGTCACCCGCGCGTTCCCGTTCGGTGGCGTTCTTAATGCGGAGGTAGTCGGACATGTTGCCGATATCCATCCACTGCTCATGAATGGGGAAGCTGTGCACCCGCCGTCCCGCCTGGACGACATCCTCGATCAGATCGGTCATATCGCACCGCTCACCCGCTTTCACCCGCCCCGCCACGCCGGGCGAGAGGACGTAGATGCCGGCGTTGATGAAATAAGTCTGCAGCGGCTTCTCCGCCACCGCGACGACACGCCCTTTCTGCAGGTCCATAACGCCGTAGGGGACCTTGTTCTCCACCTTGCGTACGGCCACGGTGATATCGTTATCATAGGTGCAATGCGTGTGATACATGGCACTCAGGTCGAGATTGGTCAGAATATCGGCGTTGATTACCAGCAGGGGATCGCGGCGCGGTATCTGCAGCAGGCCCAGCGCACCCGCTGTACCCAGAGGCCGCTCCTCCAGCAGATATTGAATCGAGACACCGAATGCCTCGCCGTCCTGGAAGTAATCACGTATCACGTCGCCGCGGTAACCGAGCGAGATATGTATGCGGGTGAAGCCGTGATCCCGCAGGCGTTCGACGATGTTTTCCAGGATCGTCTGGTTGCCCACTTTCAGCATCGGCTTCGGCATTTCGGCCGTCAGTGGATACAGCCGGCTGCCTTTGCCGCCTGCCATGATCAGGGCCTGCCGCCCGCCGCGGTTCTCACCGATCAGATCGCGGGAAAGCACCACCTCCAGTACGTGGTATTCCTGATCGACGATGGGAATCTGTGCTACAAAATTGGTGCGGGCCAGGTGCAGCAGTTGCTTGCGCGTGAAGTCTTCGGTTGCAGTGATCGGACGCGTCTGCATGATGTCGGTGACTCCCTCATCGAGGTGAGTCCCCTTGATCAGCGCCCGGCGCACATCGCCGTCGGTGATAATACCGAGGAGACGGTTCTGGCTATCGGTTACCAGAGCCGCGCCGGAAGCGTTGCGATCGATGCAGGTAATCGCATCGCGGATAGTACAATCTTCACTGACTGTATAGAGTTCAGGATCCATCGTGTCTCCTTGAACTCTGCTCATTTCTGTCTAAATCCCTCAGGTCGACATCGTCTAATACCGCCTGCATACGCTGGGCGGCGGTGCCGTCGCCGAAGTGCCGCCACCAGGCGTCGCCGTAGCCGGGATGCTGCTTGTCGGCCACAGCCTGTTTGACGGCGGCGGTGATTTCAGGTGCGGTGCAGGCGGTGAAACGCACATTGCCGGTGTGCTCCCGACCAACCTGCCGCTCGCCGACATTGACCGCCGGCAGGCGCAGGAAGGGAGCTTCCAGAATACCGGAACTGGAATTGCCCACCATGCAGGCGGCTCCCCGTAATAGATTGACATAGATATTCCGCGGCAGGTTGGTGAACGCATGCAGTTTGCCTCCGTTGGTGGAGGCGCGTTCCACGGCAGCGGCAATCGCCGTGCGTACGCCGTGACTACCGGCATCGGAGTTCGGTGAGTTGACGAGAACCGGCCAGCCGGTTGCCCCGACCGCCCGCAGCACCGTTTCCATCTGAGCGGCGGCGGCGGTGTGTTCGCGATCGAGTGGATGGAAGGTGACGATCAGGTAGGGCTCCGCGTCCAGCCTGGCGCCCACGGCCTTTTCCACAGCCGTTTCGTCGAGCTGCGGCGTCATGGCGATGCGATCCAGGCCGGGATTGCCGGTGACCGCCACCCGAGCCGGCGCCGCTCCCAGCGCGACGACCTGGTCGCGGCTGCGCGTAGTGGCCGTGAAGTGGAGATCAGCCATCTGCGTGACGGCATGGCGGACCTGGTCGTCGGGAGTCGCATAACCACTGTCGCCCCCGAAAACATGGGCAACGGGAATATTCAAATAGGTGCCGCAGATGGCGCCGACGAGAGGTTCCTCGCGATCTCCCAGCACCAGGATCAGCTCGGTCTGCTCCTGCTCGATCACGCGCGCCATCGCCGCCAGTTGTGTCGAAAGCGAAGTAACGCGTCCCAGCGGCGTATCCCAGGCCAGCAGGCTGGGGAATTCCACCAGGCGGGTCCAGCCGTCCCGTTTCACCGTTTTAATGGTGGATCCGAATTCACGCGAAAGGTGGGCTCCGGTAGCCACGAGGGTGAGGGCGTAATCGTCACTCTCCTCCAGCCGCTTCAACAGCGGGTAAAGCAGATCGTAATCCGCACGGGTACCGGTGATGGCTGTGATACGTCTCTGCTTCATGCCATCACCGCAGGTTGGTTGACAGTTTCCAGGTGCTCCGGCGCCAGTTGGCTGTCCGCCGCCACCGTGCAACGGATCCGTTGACCGATGAGGTCGTCGAGTCCGGCGGGTGGGATCCCGCTACCGGGCCGCTTCAGACACAGATCGGCGGCGGTGATAATTGTACCGGCTTCGAGCCGGCGCGCGGCCGTAACGCTGCGCCGCGCCACCAGCCGGGTCTCCAGTTCGCTCGGAACGGGACGTTTCACGCCGTCGCCCAGGATGGTCGCGATCGATCTCACCGCTTTGATATACCGCCGCAAGGGTTCCTCTTCGAGCGAGCAGCGGTGATCCGGGCCGTGGGCGTTGTTGTCGAGTGTGATATGCTTCTCGAAGATCACCGCCCCGAGCGCCGCCGCCAATTGCGCGGTCCGCGTTCCGGTCGTGTGATCGGAATAGCCGATCGGGCAGCTAAGGTTCCGCTGCAACCATTTGATGGCCAGGAGGTTCTGTTCCTCCTCCGGAGCGGGATAGGCTGAGACGCAGTGCAGCAGCGCGTGCTGTGTATCACCCAGCTCTGCTGCCGCGCGCATAACTTCCCCGGCGGTTGCCATACCGCTGGAGAGAATAACCGGCTTGCCTGCCTGTGCCACCCGTCGCAGGAAAGGATAATTGTTGCAGTCGCCGGAACCGACTTTGATGAAATCGACTTCGGAAGCGGCTACGGCAGCCAGGCTGAGATCGTCGAAGGGTGTGATACCGATGGCGAGCGACAGTTCATGGGCATGGTCGCACAGCTCGTGCAGACATTTGTGCGGCAGCTGCAACCTCATCAGCATTTCCAACTGGGTGTGGTCGCTGCCGATGTGCTGACGCTGGTAATCCGCCAGGGGTGCCAGTTGTGTCGCGAGCTCTTCCGCTTTGAAGAACTGGTACTTGACGGCGTCGGCCCCGGCCCGGGCAGCCATCTCCAGCAGCAGATGCGCCGCCGCCACATCACCGTTATGGTTAACCCCCGCCTCGGCGATAATCCAGGGCGGGCTATGGCGGGTGATCGCGCGATCAAGCAATACAAGCATTTGTATCACGTTCCTGCATTAAAAACTCGGCCAACTTGAAGTCAATTTCGGTGTCGATATCGATGCTCGCTTCCGGACTCATGATCAGCGGCAGGGTTTTGTCCGCCACAACGGTCTGGAAGCGAAGCAGATGTTGCGTTTTCACCAGGTAGAGTGCCCCGTTGAGGCACCAGGTTGCGGGCGCCGGTTGCGGCCGTATTACGGTTTGCGACAGCAGCGGCGCCAGATAGCCTTTGTTCACTATCTGCATCCAGTCGGGATTCTGGCGGGCGGCGGCTACACTGACGACAGCGCTGGCCGTACCCGCTTCCAGCAATCGGACGGCCGCGGCTATGTGCTCCACTTGCCGCAGGGGCGAGGTCGCCTGCAGGAGGCAGATGGCGTCCGGGTGTTGTTGCGGGTCATACTGCTCGAGCAGATGAAGAACCACCGGTACCGTCGGCGTGTCATCCCGCGCCAGCTCGGCCGGTCTCAGAAATGGCACTTCGCCTCCCCATTCCAGAGCCGCATCGCGGATGTGGGGACAATCCGTACTGACGATGGTTCTTTCGAAACCGCCGTAGGCTAGTGCGCTGAGAATGGTGTGCGCCAGGAGGGGCTTGCCACACAAGTCGCGGAGATTCTTGCGGTGAATCCGGCGTGAACCGCTACGGGCGGGGATAACGGCCCAAATCCTCATCCAGTGATCTCCTCCGTTTCATAATGTCGGACACTGCGTAACTGCTGCACCAGCTTTTCGACCCTGGATTCGAGGCAGCGTAGACGCATTTCCTCACTCCCCAGCAGACGGGTGCTGAGCGGCCAGTCGGGAACGCTTTCCTCACCGTTTGTCAGAACACCGCTCAGGTGCAGCGCCGTATCCCCCGTCTTGACGATGACGCCGCCGGCGTCCCGTCCGATGACGCTGCCGGGGATTCCGACCAGCTGCGGGAATTCCGGCAGACGGCGGGAACGGATGATGCGGATCTCGCGACCTTTGTCGTCGTAAGTGGCGGCATACAGTCCCGGCAGGCTGAGCGCCCGGATCTGGTCGTGAATGCGCCGGCTTGTATCACGCCAGTCGATGAATTCATCGCCTGCCTGCCGGCGGGGGAAATAGGTGCCGTGGTCCGCAACGGTGGTGGATTCCACAGCCGGCTGCTCGAGACCAGCCAGGGTTTCACTCAGGAGTTCCGGGATATAGTCGTTTATCCTTTCCAGCAGTTCGGAATAGGTTTCATCCTCGCCCAGGCGCAGCTGACGCCGGCAGATCACCGCACCCCGGTCAACGCGCTCGTTCATCCAATGCGTAGTCAGACCGATATGAGAGACGCCGTTCAGCACCTGCCAGATCAGGGCGGCGCGCCCGCGGTAGTGAGGCAGCGGTGCCGCATGGAAGTTGATGAAGCCCAGCCGCGGCCAGGTGAGCAGTCGGTGCCGGATGATCTGGTCATAGGACGCCGACAGGCAGATATCCGCGGGTCGGGCTGAGATCTCATTCAGGAATGAGGTCGCATTCACCTTAGCTGGTTGATAGACCGGCAGATCCAGTTGTGATACGTAAGCGGGGAAGCTGCTTTCGGTGGGCTGCCGGCGCAGGACGACTCCCAGCAGTTGATGATCCTGCTGTAGAAACCGCAGCGCCGCGGTAGCCCAGCTCCCATCCCCGAAAAACAGAATGCGCATGAGACCTACTCTGCCTCTTCGTCGTGTTGAATGGCTTTGTAGTATTCCGGGTCGAGTCTGGTCGATGGCTTGTTGGTGATGAATTCGTATTCATCGCGATCCAGGCTGGCCATCACCTCATGCAGGCGGTCGAGTACCTCCTCGACGCTCTGTCCCACCATGAACTCAACGTCATCCGGCAAATCTTCTTCGCCTTCCCAGTGCTGCCGTTTTCTCGTCTTGGCGAATACCTGTTTGTGCTTCTCGATGGCGTATATCCTGGCAGCCGTCTGTTTGCGGCCCAGCAACGCCTTCAACTGGTAACCCAAGCCGGTCCCCAAGAGAAACAGCGCCTTCTTGTTCTTGATCTTTGAGCGTTTCATCGCTTCCTCCCATAAACAGCGATGTGCGGTGGCTGTTGCCACCCTAGTTGACTGCGCATTGCGTATCGCGCAGCTAGGCAAACAGCAACTCGAATGCCACTTTTTACCGATGGATAAGGTGTTGATATCCCGAATTTTAGGAGTTGGAGAGTTCAGAAGCTGGGGAGACTTGGACTTGCGCTTGCGGAATTATCTTCCGGCGCGGGAATTGTTTACCCGACTCTAGCGGCTGGTGTGACAGTAAGCGGGGAGAAGCGTATCAGGTCAAAGTGCTGTCGCCGCCACTCTGCGAGATTGTATCATGCAGCCAGTCCGCGTCGTTGCGTTCCGGAAAATCACGGCGATAGTGCAATCCGCGTGACTCATTCCGTTCCAGCGCCGCCTTGATGATGAGGTGCGCGGTCGCGGCCAGGTTACGCAATTCCAGGAGCGGGGTGGTAACGGAGGTCTTGCGGTAGAAATCATGTATCTCCATGCCGAGGGTGTTGACTCGCCGCTGGGCGCGTTCGAGCCGGAGGCGCGAGCGGACGATCCCGACATAATCCCACATGAGGCTTTGCAGCTCCTGCAGGTTGTGTTGGATGAGCACCCATTCTTCGCTGTCGTAGGTACCGCTGGCGTCCCAGGCCGGAATCCGGTCGACGACTTTATTCATCGTGACCAGACTGTCGGGTGCCACCAGCGCCGCGTTGTGCGCCAGTACCAGCGCTTCCAGAAGCGCGTTGCTGGCGAGCCGGTTAGCGCCGTGCAGTCCGGTATGCGCGACTTCACCGCAGGCGAACAGTCCGGGAACGCTGGTGCGGCCGTTGATGTCGATCACGACCCCTCCACAGAGGTAGTGCGCGGCCGGTACGACCGGAATCGGGGTACTGGTGATATCGATGCCGAAGCGCTGGCATTGCCGGTGGATTTGCGGAAAGCGTTCGATCAACTGGCGGGCGGATATCGCCGTGGCATCGAGATGCAGATGTGATACACCGGTACGTTTCATTTCACCGTCGATGGCGCGGGCGACGATATCACGGGGTGCCAGCGATCCCTGCGGATGGTCGATGAACTCCTCGCCCTGCAGATTGCGCAGAACGGCGCCTTCGCCCCGCAACGCCTCGGTAATCAGAAAGGACTCGCCCAGTGGATGGTAGAGCGTGGTCGGGTGAAACTGCATGAATTCGAGATTGCTCAGACAGGCGCCGGCACGGTAGGCCATGGCGATACCGTCGCCGGTAGCGATACCGGGATTGGTCGTGTGCAGATATACCTGACCCGCGCCGCCGGTGGCCAGCATTGTCAACCGTGCCTGGAAACGATGAACCTCCCCGGTGTCGTTCTGCAGGACGTAGGTGCCGTAACAGTGGAGATCGCCGCTCCCGTCCCGGTTCAGATGATGCTCCGTGATCAGATCGACGGCGGTGTGATCGGTGTAGAGCCGGATATTGGGGTGCGCCTGCACGCGCGCCAGCAGCGCCCTTTCGACTTCGTAGCCGGTCAGATCCTTAATGTGAACGATACGGTCGCGACTGTGTCCTCCCTCGCGTCCCAGTGCCAGCCGGTTGTCGTTGTCCCGGTCGAATTCAACGCCCCACCCGATCAACTCACGGATGCGCGCCGGGGCTTCCTCGACGACCTGTCTCACAACCTCTTCGTGGCAGAGCCCGTCACCCGCCCGGATTGTATCACGTACGTGGCGTTCGAAGCTGTCATCATCCGCCAACACGCTGGCGATGCCGCCTTGAGCGTAGTTCGTGTTCGATTCCCAGCCTTCCTTCTTGGTGACGATGTTGACGGTACCCCACTCCGCCACCTTCAGCGCGAAAGTCAGACCGGCGATACCGGATCCGATTATCAGCAGATCGGATTCATGCTTCATCGAGTACCCCCAGCTTCCATTGCTGCTCCAGCACCAGCAGCTTGAGTTCACTCTGGACAGCGGGGTCCAGTTTAACGGCGTCTTTCCAGGTCGTCACCGGAATCGCCCCCCGGTCGGCCACCTGCCGGCTCAGCTGCTCCAGCCTGCGATGGTGGTAGGGTTCGTGATCGGGAAAACCGAGGCAGGTGTTCAGCCCCTGGTACCGTCCACGTACAATATCGAAAAAGCGGGAATTATCAGCCAGGCCGGTAAAAGCCAGCGTGGGTTCGCCGCCGGCGGGTTTGAGGGTGGCCGCCTCCAGCAGGGTGTATTCGACCGCGGCCACAAAAAGCCAGATGCCGTCGAAATGCGCGGCCAGTCGCCGCCTCAGCTGCTGCAGCTCCTCGTGGGATTGCCAGTGATTACAGACAATGCAATGTGCCCGCGACAGGCCGCCGTAGCCCTCTCGCAGCCGTCCGGCCGGTAGCAGACGGTCGCCGCCGCTACGGATCAAGGCACAATCCAGCAGCAGAATGTCCAACTGCCGGTTTAGAGCGCGGTGTTGAAAACCGTCATCCAGCAGAATGGTATCGACACCGAAATGTTCGCAGAGGAGCCGGGCACCGTCGACCCGCCGCTCGCTGACAACGACCGGGATTCCGGGACAGCGACGGGCTATCATCAGGGGCTCGTCGCCTCCTTCCCAGGCCGAGAGCAGCGGCCGGGTGCCGTCGCTGACCACCAGGCAACCGCGGCTGCGACGGCGGTAACCGCGGGAAACGACGCCGATCTTTCCAGCTCCAGCCAGCAAGCCCAAAGCGGCTTCCCCCCGCTGGTGCAGCTGGAGCAGCTGGACGGCCAACTCGCTCTTGCCGCTGCCGCCCACGCTGAGGTTGCCGATCGACACCACCCGGGCCGGTACGGAATCTGACCGCAGCCAACCCCGGTCGAAAGCCAGGTTGCGCAGCCTTACTCCAGCGCCGTAGACGCCGGACAGCGGCAGCAGCCAGTTTCCGCTGACGGATTTATCGGGCGTCAATTGCATGCCGCTTCCTGGGTTAACATCATTTCTTCCACCAGTCGCATTCCCTCCGCCACCTCCAGGTCAGGGGCCAGCTGCAGCGGCGCGCCGATTAGAAGACGCGAGGTGCTGAAAGGCCACCAGATCTCAAAGCGATCCCAGCTCCGCAGCTGCGTGATACGTTTCGCGGTAAAGGTTACCGGAATGATCGGCACGTCGCAGCGCTGAGCGATTACCACGACACCAGCCTTCAGGCGGTGGCGTGGTCCGGTCGGTCCGTCCGGATGGATGATCACGGTCCGGCCCCGTCGCAGTTCCGCCTGTACAGCTTCTTTGGCTTCGCCGCCCCCTTTGCCGGAGGAGCCGCGGATCGTCTCGTACCCCAGCCTTGACGCCGCCCGGGCCAGCACCTCACCGTCCCGGTGCCGGCTGACCAGGATCAGATAATCCCGGTACCGAAACCGGTAAAGCGGCAGCAGCATCTTGCCGTGCCAGATCGCCAGCAGGCAGGGCTTCCCGGCCGCCAGGTGCGCCTGGGCGGTACTGTCACCCTCAATTCGGGTGCGGGTCGAAACACCGAGCAGCTTCAGTACCAGGTGCCCCCAGCGCCCGGCCAGCCAGCGCAGCAGTTCCTTCAAACCTGATCCCCGCCGGTACCGCCCAGCACGGGTTGTAATGCACCCGCCAGCCGGGCCAGCACACCCGGCGCTCCCAGCCGGTGTTTCAATTCAGCGTAGTCCGTCTGGAAACGCCCGGCTGTCTCCGCCGGGTTCTCCAGAAAAGCGGTCACCTCCCGGGTGATGCGTTCAGCCAGGTCGGTCTGCAGCAACTCCGGTATCGCCGCCCTTCCCAGCACGATATTGACCGGGCTGGCATGGTCCAGCTTGACCAGACGCCGCGCCAGCTGCCAGGTCAGCGGATGAAAACGGTAGTACATCGCCTGCGGTGTTCCCAGCAGCGCGGTCTCCAGATTGGCGGTACCGGAGGCGACGACCGCGAAATCGCTGTGAGACATGGCGTCCTGGGAGCTGCCGGTCAGGGGTGTACCGCCGGCTGCCTTCACAGCGTCACCATAGCGATGCCCCAATTCCAACGACGCCAGGTGCACTGCGAGTTGCGCGTCGGGGAAACGCTGTGCGACCTGCGTCAGCGCCATCAGCGCGGGAGGCAGCAGTTGTGCCACTTCCTGGTCACGACTGCCGGGGAACCAGGTTACCAGCGGCTGCCCGGTTTCGAAACGGTGCTGCTGGAAAAACGTATCACGGTCCTGCTCGGTTTGAACCAGGTCAACCAGCGGATGGCCTTCATAAAGAGCTCGCCCGCCGGCACGCTGAATCAGCTCCGGTTCGAAGGGGAAGATGCAGGCAACGAGGTCGCTTAAGGCGGCCAGGCGGTGTACGCGACGGTAGCGCCACGCCCAGAACTTGGGACTGATGTAGTACACCAGGCGGGGGACACTGGGTCGCAGCCGCGCGGCCAGGGAGAGGTTGAAACCGGGAAAATCGACCAGCAGCAGCAGATCGGGACGAAAATTCTCGATATCACGCTGTACCTCCTGCAGCGCGACGGTCAGCCGGCGCCAGTTGCGGATCACCTCGACCAGTCCCATCACCGCCAGGTCGCGGTGGTGACGAAAGAGAGTGACACCGGTGCTTTGCATCCGGTCGCCGCCTACTCCGCGCAGACGCAGATCCGGTTCCAGCTTCCGCAACTCGGTGAGCAGAGGCGCGGTCAACAGGTCGCCGGACGCTTCGCCGGCGACGATATAAATACGCTTAGAGCCCGCTGCAGCCATACCAGTTTCTCACAATGAGAATCAGGAGCACTACGATGAGGATCGCTTCCTGAGTGCGCCGCTCCGAACGCAGCGCGCGGCGCCAGTCCAGGTGCTGACGTTCGACGCTGGCCGTTCCCCGCCAGGGTGACCATCGGGGCAGAATGCGGGGCACCGCCCGGCAGTACTCCGCGTACTGCTCCCCGAAGAGAGACGAAAGTTTTTCTTCCTCCAGCTGCACGATCATGGTGTACTGCCACAAGAACCAGGCGAGGACCACCAGCAGCAGCCAGGGCCAGCTGGGCGACATCGCCAGCACCATGCCGGTGTAGATCAACAGGTTGCCGGTGTAGAGGGGATTACGCACGAAAGCATAGGGTCCGCTGGTAACCAGCCGGTCGGCGCCGACATTGCGGGTGCGGGTCAGCGAGCCGGCGTGCCCGACCGCCCACAACCGGATCAGTTCCCCGGCCGCGACCAGAATCAACCCGCTGACAAAGCCGCTCCAGGTGAAATCCTGCAGCCAGAGGCCCCAGATCAGAAAAGGCAGCGGTGTATAGCCGCGCATTTTAAACAGGAGGTTTTTCATGCTCATTTACCTCGCGCCGCGCCATCGACGCGGGAATCGGAACCGCCGTAGAGCCTGCCGCTCCCCGGATCGCGCCAGACGCCCTGGGCGGCGCTCCAGCACTCGGTGGTGACTACCCGGTAGCCGTAGCCGCGCAGATTCGACAGTACATCGTCGGGGATATCCGGTTCGAGGCGGATGTAGTCGGGACGCCATTGGTAGTGGAAGCGGGGAGCATCGATCGCCGCCTGGATATCCAGATCGAAGTCGACCAGATTGATAATCGTCTGTAACACGGTGGTGATGATCTTGGAGCCGCCGGGGGAGCCGATCACCAGGCAGGGACTGCCCTCCCGGGTCAGGATGGTCGGTGTCATGCTGCTCAAGGGACGCTTGCCCGGTTGTATCGAATTGGCTTCCGATCCCAGCAGCCCGTAATAGTTGGGCACGCCCGGTTGCATCGAGAAGTCGTCCATCTCGTTGTTGAGCAGCACGCCGGTGCCCGGCAGGATGACGCCGGAACCAAAACGGGTGTTGATCGTCGCGGTCAGACTGACGGCGTTTCCGTCCGCATCCAGTACCGAGATATGGGAGGTGTGTTCCGCCTCCTGCCAGGGCAGCGGATCGCCGGCGCTTCTGATCCACTCCCGCTGCACCCGGTTGAACCCGGCGCGTTGGGTAGCGGCGTACTCCTTACTGGTCAGTCCCTGTACCGGCACCGGGAAGTAGGCGGGATCGCCCAGCCAGACGGCCCGGTCGGCGTAGGCGTGTCCCATGGCGCTCGCCACGGTGTGGATGTAGCGCGAAGAGAGACGGCCCATCTGCGCCAGGTTGAACGCCTCCAGGTAGTTCAACATTTGAACCAGATGCACGCCGCCGGAACTCGGCGGGGGCATCGAATAGACCTGGTAACCGCGGTAACTGCCCTGCACCGCTTCCAGTTCCCTCACCCGGTAGGCGGCCAGGTCGCTCGCGTGGAGAATGCCGCCCTGATCGCTCATCCAGTTGTCCAGCGTCCGGGCGAACTCACCCAGGTAGAAGTAGTCAAGATCCTCGGCGGCGATCCGGCGTAGCGTCGCGGCCAACTCCGGTTGGACGAGTGATTCGCCCAGCTCCAGCAGGGTGCTGTCGGCGTGGAAGAAGAGTGCGCGCGTGCCTGGCTGCTGCAGCAGCTTCTCCCTGTTGTCCGTCAGGCGGACGATCCAGGTCTGATCGATCGGGAAGCCGCTTGCGGCCAGCCGGATCGCCGGTTCGAGCAGATCGACCCAGGGCAGCCGGCCCCAGCGGCAGTGCGCTTCATGCAGCAACGCCACCTGGCCGGGCACCGCTACCGCCAGCGCGCCGGTGAAGGAGAGTTCAGGATAGGGCTGGCCGGTGAGGGTGTCGATGTACATGGATTCGGTGGCAAGCGCGGGTGCCATTTCCCGGCCGTCCAGGGCGGTTACCACTCCCGCGGTGCCGTCGTGATACATCAGGAAAGCGCCACCGCCCACACCGGAGGAATACATCTCGACTACACCGAGCACGAAGGCGGCGGCAACGGCCGCGTCTACGGCGTTACCGCCCTGTTCTAAGGCGGAGGCACCGGCGTCGGTCGCGTGCCGGCTGGGAGTCGCCAGCATCCACTCATCGCCCCAGACCGGATGCGGCGCGGCCGCCCACAGCTGGGTCGCCAGCAGCAATACGCCCAGCCCCGGCAGGCTGAGTCGGCTGTTCGGGCATCGCGGCGGACGCAACCGCTCAGCGGGGTGGGTGAATTTCATACGTGGTTTCCAGCTTGGCCGTGGGACGCAGCATCGCCATGACGCCGCAGTAGCGTTCTTCGGAGAGCTTGATCGCTTTCCGCACCTTGGTTTCGTCGACGGCATCGCCGTAAAACCGGTAGCAGAGGTTGATCTTGGTGAAAACCCGCGGGTGTTCATCTGCCCGCTCGCTCTCGATGGCCAGTTCGTAGTCGTCCAGTTTCACTTTCATCTTCTTAAGGATGGACAGCACATCCATGGATGTACAACCGGCCAGACCGATCAGGATCAGCTCGATCGGTTTGGTCGCGGCGCCGGAGCCGCCCAGCTTTTCATCAGCATCGAGCGGAATCCAATGATTGCTGCCGCCCTTGCCGACCAGGGTCAGATCCCGACCCACCCGCTTAACCAGCGCGTTCATATTATCTCCGTTGTTAGTTGACAGGCAGATTCAATCTGGCGTGCCACTGCCGCCGGTCGGCCAGGACCGCCAGCGCCTGCTCCAGCACCGGATCCTGCCGCAGGCTGGCCAGCACCCGGCCGGAAGTCCCTTCCAGGCGATCGGCCAGTTCCAGCGTCAGCAGCCGTTCCAGCTCGTCCCGGTTCCGCTCAAACTCCAGCGCCAGGCCGTTCTGCAGCTGTGATCGCAACTGAGTCAGCGTCTCCATTACCGCCGGGGGGAAGTCCTCGCGGACGATCTTTGCTTCCAGGCTGTCCAGTTCCGTCTCGCCCAGGGTGGGGCATTCGAAGTCGCTTGCCGCCAGGAAAGCCGCGAACCGGTCGAGCAGCGTTGAAGCGGTCTCCGGAGCTTCCGGCAGCTGCTCCTCCAGCTCCAGCCGGGTGAGAAAATCGAAAACCTGGCGCTGGCGCCAGACTTCACTGGTGAAACGGCTGAGCGTTTCCGACTCCACTTCGATGTCGGGCACGATGCCGCGGCCGGAGAGCACTTCGCGCTGATGCGAGGTATAGAAGAGAGTGTCCTCGTCGACGGTGGTGCCGCTCAGGTCGTGACTTAAGGTTTCATTGTCACGGAAATAGTCGATCCGCTGGATGAGACGGCCGGAAGGCAGGTAGTAGCGCGCCTTGGTGATTTTGAGGGTGCGTTCATCCGGCAGATTGACGATGCCCTGCACCAGGCCTTTCCCGAAGGAATTGCGACCGATGACCAACGCGCGGTCGTGATCCTGGAGCGTTCCGGCTACGATTTCCGAGGCGGAAGCGGAACCGTGATCGATCAGGACCACCAGCGGCATCTCCGGCGGTACTATCGCGGCGCGCAAACCGTTATGCTGACCGAGCAGCTCTCCCTGCCTCCCCCGCGTCGAAACGATCGGGGCGTCCAGCGGCAGAAAGAGATCGGCGACGTCGACCGCGGCGCTGAGCAGACCACCGGGATTAGAACGGAGATCCAGAATCAGCGCCTGAGCGTCCTGCAGCCGCAGGTCGACTACAGCCGTTTCCAGATCGGCGCCGGCGTTCTCCGAGAAGCCGTTCAGGCGGATATAGCCTATTTCATTTTCCAGCATGGTCGCCAGTTGCACGTCGTGCAGGATAATCGTCTCGCGGACCAGGTCGAACTCCATCTCGCCGCTCAGACCCGGTCGCTGAATGACCATCCGCAGCTGGGTACCCGGTTCGCCGCGGATATAGGTGACCGCCTCGTCCAGCGGCATCTCACCGACATCCACGCTGTCCACCCGCAGGATGATATCGCCGGGGCGCAGCCCGGCTCGCGCCGCGGGAGTGCCTTCAAAGGGAGCGATCACCGTGATACGTCGCTCCGTCCCCTGCAGACCGACCCGCATGCCGATACCGCCGTACTGGCCGCGGGAACGGTCGCGCAACCGCTCGGTCCCCCGCTGATCAAAGAAGGCGGTGTAGGGATCCAGTTCATTCAGCATGCCCTGCACCGCCGCCTGGATGAACGGTTCCGGATCGACCACATCCACATAGTTCTCGATGATGTTGAGATAGATCTCCGAGAAGAGATTGACATTCTGTCGCGTGGAGCGGTAGTAATCGTCCGTCTTGGCCGAATAGACGCTGAGTGCGATCGTAACCAGCGCCAGCAGAATGATGAGGATTTTCCTGTTCATGGTATTTCCACTTTGTGTCACATTTCGTTCAGGAGAGTGAGGGTGCGTTCGCTGATGACGGCCTGGAGCATTTTCCGTTCCCGGGTGCCGTCCAGCACCAGATAGCGTTGCGGATGCAGCCGGGCGAGTTCCAGGTAGCCCTGGCGGACGCGCTGAAAGAACTCCAGCTGTTCGCTTTCCATCCGGTCGCGGTCGCCCTGCAGCCGCCCCAGCGATTCAGCGGGAGGCACATCCACGAAACAGGTCAGCAGCGGTTCAACTCCGGCGGCAATCACACGGTGCAGCTGCTCCAGCAGCGACAGATCCAGCCCCCGCCCGTAGCCCTGGTAGGCGGTGGAGGAATCGTAGTAACGATCGAGGATCACGACCTGACCGGCGGCCAGGGCCGGCCGGATCACTTCCGCCACCAGCTGTGCCCGGCTGGCTTCGTAGAGCATCAGTTCCGTCAGAGGGTCCATCTCCCGGGAGGCTACATCCAGCAACAGATCCCGGATTTTTTCCGAGATTGCCGTCCCGCCCGGCTCGCGCAGCACCCGCGTGGTGTATCCCTCTCGCGTGAGCAGATCCGCCAGCGCGGTAATCTGGGTGGATTTGCCGGAACCATCGAGGCCTTCAAACGACAGCAGCACACCCTGTTTCATGGTGGTCCTTTGTATCACAAAACCTGCGGTACCAGTTCAATCGTGCGCCCCAGTCGCGACCGCGGCCTCAGGCTTGCTCCCGGCGGCGGCGCTTTTCCCACCGCGCCCTGCCTTCCAACACGATCACGTACTCCCCCCGCGGCTGCCCGGTGCGAACCTGTTCGTACAATTCAGCCACGGTACCGCGTTGAAACTCCTCGTGCAGCTTGGTCAACTCCCGGGCCAGTACCAGTCTTCGTTCCGGTGCCAGCTCCTTCAACCGCTCCAGCGCATCCAGCAGCCGATGCGGAGATTCGTAGAAAATCGTGGTGACTTCATTGGCGACCAGGAGTTCGAAACGGCCGCGGCGTCCCTTTTTACGGGGCAGGAAGCCTTCGAAGCTGAAGCGGTCGGTCGGAAGACCGGAAGCTACCACCGCGGCGGTATGCGCCGAGGGCCCCGGGATGGGAAGCACCTGCAGCCCGTCCGCCAGCGCGGCTTCCACCAGCCGGTAACCTGGGTCGCTGATGCCCGGCATCCCGGCGTCGGAGATCAACGCACAGCGTTCGCCGCTGCGCATTCTCTGCAGCAGCGCTTTCAGGACAGTGGGCCGGGAGAAGTCATGATAGCTGGTCAAGGGCGTGGTGATACCGTGGTGTTCCAGCAACCGGCGTGATACACGCGTATCCTCGGCGGCGATAAAGTCCACTTCGCGCAACACCCGCAGAGCGCGCAGGGTGATATCCTCCAGATTTCCGATGGGAGTGGCCACCAGATAGAGGGCGGCGGTTTCCTGCATCCTTATCCCGTTTGTGCGGTCCAGTCGGCTGATACGGCACCGCCCCGCTTGTATCACGTTGCCGTCCGGCAATTGCAGCGGGCCGGCTGCCGCCACTGCCTCCTAACGGAGGTTATCCCGGTTGAGGTGGAAGTCGATGCCGATGGTGCGGGTACTCAGTTTTGGAATCAGGGGCCCCATCCGTTTGAACTGGGTGCGGCTGATCAGGTCATGAACATGTTTTACCAGCTTTTCATCCAGCCCCTGTTCCAGCGCTTCCTCCAGCTTGCAGCGGTTGTCCACCAGCCAGAACAGCGCGCTGTCCAGCTCCGCGTAACTCCAGCCGAGATCGTCTTCGTCGGTCTGTCCCTCGATCAGGTCGGCGCTGGGTGGCTTCTGCCGGATGGATTCGGGTACCTCCAGCCACTCCGCCAGCCGGTAGAGCTGTGTCTTGTAGATATCGCCCAGGGGATTGATGGCGCTGGCCAGGTCGCCGAACAGCGTACCATAGCCAAGCATCAATTCCGATTTGTTGCTGGTTCCCATTACCAGTGCGTCCAGCTCCTGGGAGAGATCGTACAGTGTCATCATCCGGGCCCGGGCCATCAGGTTGCCGCGCCGGTTCGCGTTGGCGTCCGGATGTTGCTCCAGATAGGCGTCCACGAGCGGCGTCACCGGTTCCAGCCTGGTCGCGATGCCGAGCGATTCCGCCAGCAGATCGGCGTCGCTGAGGCTGGCGGGACTACTGGTCCGGTAGGGCATCTTGACGCCGGTTACGTGCTCAGGACCCAGTGCCCTGGCCGCCAGTACCGCCCCCACAGCGGAGTCGACACCGCCGGACAATCCCAGCAACAAGCGGCTGAAACCGGCGTTGGCGACCTCCTCGCGAATAAAGGCGGTGAGGATACCGGTCACCAGTTCCGGATTCAGAGTGGGAGGATGCACACTCTGCGGAGAATCTTTCGGCATCTGGTACTCCGTCGGTGTAAGCCCGGCTCAGGTTCAATCCGCCAGGACGCTGCGAACCAGGTCCAGACCTGCGGTTAACTCTTCACGCGTGATATTAAGGGAGGGCCGGAAGCGGACGGAATTATCGCCGCAACCGAGCATCACCACTCCCGCTTCGTAAAGCCGGCTCAAGAATGTATCACGTTCCGCGCCGGAAGGCAAATCGAATGCGCACATCAAGCCTTTGCCGCGGGCATTGGTCACCTGCGGGAAGGTCACCGCCAGCTCCTCCAGCTGCTCCAGCAGGAAGGCGCCCTGCACGGCGGCGTTCTCCACCAGGTTCTCGTCCTCGATGACATCCAGATATTTGCCGAAGCGGACCATGTCGATCAGGTTCCCGCCCCAGGTGGAATTGATGCGGCTGGATTCGACGAAGACATGGTCTTCAACTTCCTCGACGCGACGTGAGACAAGAATGCCGCAGACCTGCGACTTCTTGCCGAAGGCGATGGCGTCCGGCTTGACGCCGAAATGCTCGTGCGCCCAGAACTTGC
Source organism: uncultured Bacteroidia bacterium (assembly GCA_964517435.1). GTDB lineage: Bacteria > CAIWAD01 > CAIWAD01 > BS150m-G50 > BS150m-G50 > BS150m-G50. The sequence continues at coordinate 36,742 of CAZFEC010000019.1, forward strand.
CGGTCAGACCGACGCCGCTCTGCACCTCGTCGAAGATCAGGAAGATGTCATGCTCGTCGCAGATGGCGCGCAATTCCCGCATGAACTCCGTCCGGAAGTGATTGTCGCCTCCCTCGCCCTGAATCGGCTCCAGGATCAGCGCGGCGATGTCGTCGCCGTTCTGCTCCACGGCGGCGTGGATCTGCGCCAGCGCTTTGCGCTCCGCCTCCTCCACCGCAGCCAGGTTGTCGGCGTTCAGCGGGAATACGATCTTGGGATTATCGATGCGCGGCCAGTCGAACCTGGGGAAGTACATGGTCTTGCGGGGATCGCTAGTATTGGTCAGCGAAAGGGTGTAGCCGGTGCGGCCGTGGAAGGCCTGCTGGAAATGTATCACCTGCCGACCCAGCCGGTCGTCTTTGCCGGCGGCCTGATTCTTGCGCACCTTCCAGTCGAAAGCCACCTTGAGGGCGTTCTCCACCGCCAACCCGCCGCCGGCCACCAGAAACAGATGGGGCAGATACGCCGGGATGCCGAAACGACTGAAGCGGTCGACGAAGGCGGCCATCTCTTCCGTGTAGAGATCGGAGTTGGTGACGTTGTTGACGGCCACCTCACCCAGATGCTTCAGAAAAGCGGGTTCCAGCAGAGCGGGATGATTGAAACCGATCGGCGCGGATGCGAAAAAGGAGAAGAAGTCGAGCAACCAGCGTTCGTGGCGGGAATCATAGATCTTTATTCCCTGGCTGCGTTTCAAATCAAAAACCAGTTCCATCCCATCAGCCAGCATATGGGTAGCGATGGTTTCATGCACGTTGGCGGGTGTGATCTCAGGCATTTCTCCTCCGTTGGATCGATGTTATCCCTTTGAAAATATGAAGCGCCGCCAGGCTGCCGCCATTCCACGGACGGCAGGCGGTGTACGTGATGCTCGCCGGCTTCATCAAAGGTGCTTGAATTTGAGGTATGGCCTATTGCGAGTCAAGTTTTGTCAGGGAATCCGGCATTTTGCGCCCGGTCCGGTGCCGGGTTGCTTCCACTGTTTTAAGACCGGCCGAAGCCGAACTTCGCACCCCTCATGATTTTTCTGTTCCGTTACCCCCGGCGCGATTAAGATCACCGCCTGGAAAATCGATAATAAGGATAATATGGTAGTTGCCGGAACCCGCCAGTTGTGCTCTGAATCTCCACTCCCAAGGTGACCGGAATCACACCCTGTTTGCCCCGGAATCGATAATATTCAATTAGGGTAGACTATGTTAAGACAAACACTTGCCACAACCGCCAGTCTGGCGCTGATCTCACTCCTTCTGACCGGATGCGCTCTGAATGATTTCGATCAGGAGAACCTGCCCGCCTGGACGACCACGCTCGAGCTGCCGCTGCTGGAAGCATCGGTCAATCTGCGCACCCTGCTGGATGATTCGCTGATAACGACGCAGCCGTTGCCGGAAGGCGACTCGATCTATGTCTATCAGGATACGCTGCAGATCGACGAGTTGCAGGTCGGCGACGAATTGCATCTGGAACCGATGTCATCCGATTTCACTCAGCATCCCTGTGATTTCCAGATCAGCCTCAGCGACAGCTTCTGCGTGCACTATGACACCGTCAGTCTGGCTGACGTCGCGGAAACGATCAACGCCGAGGTCGGTCCGATCGAGCTGGACAACATTGAACCGCAGACCAGCGCACCCTACCCCTTCCGGGATGTGATGCCCGGCAGCCTGGTGGCCTACCTGGAACAGATGCTGGCCGATTCCGGCGGCACCGCCCAGGTCGCGGTGGATGCGGTTGAATTGTATCCGTTGACGCGCCGGATCGAGTTCGTAACCTTCCGGCAGGCCACCCTTTCCTCCGGCCTGCTGCGCATCACCATCATCAATGAGATGTTCGTCTACCTGGGCGTGCCCCTGCTGGTCACGGTTCAGGACACCCTCGGCAACGAGTTGTTCGCCCTGCCCTGGAACGAGGAGATACCGCCGGGCGGAACCGGTTCCCAGGTGGCGGACCTGACCGGTTACACGGTGCCGGGAACGGTGGACGTCCGGGTGAGCGGCTTCTCCAACGGCACCCACGGTCTGCCGGTAGAGATCACCGACGCCGATCTCGACGCCGGCTTCCTGGTGCGGATGACGGCGGAAAATTTTGCGGCGGAGTCGGCCCAGGCGCAGATTCCGAGCCAGACCATTGCTGGTGCGGCTGCGATCCAGCTGGAGGATTCGGAGACCCGGATCGAGGAGGGGGTACTGGCGCGGGGAGACCTGCGGATCGATATGTTCAACGAGATGGGACTCACCGGCACGGTACTGCTCAACATCCCCTCTCTGGAGTCACCGCTGGGAGTGCCTTACCAGGCCGAATTCCCGCTGCCGCCCGCCACCGGCCAGTTCCAGGACGACCTGAGCGGCTGGACGCTGCGGATGGAGCTGGCGGAGCAGACTATCGACTACGATTACATCATCATCACGGATGATACGGCCCCGGAATTCATCGAACTGCACAGCAGCGATCAGGCCATCCTGGAGCTGGAGATCAACAACATCGCCTGCTCGGAAATGAGCGGCACGATCGCCCAGCAGGTGCTCGAAGATTTCGATCAGATGGAGTTGGAAAGCGAGATGCAGATCCAGTCGGCCGTCATTGAAGAGGGTGCGATTCAACTCCGGGTGGACAACCAGGTGGGCGGTCAGGCCAGCGTGGCTTTCACCGTGCCGGAGCTGCGGCGGGACGGCGTACCGGTGGACAGCACCATCGTGGTAGGTACCGGCGCCAGCCTGCATCTGTGGGACCTGGCCGGCTGCGTGCTGACCCCGCCCTCACTCGAGGAGCAGATCATCTCCTGCCATACCGTCACGACCACCGATACCACCTACGGGTATTATCAGCTTACGGATTCGATCCGCGTCGCGGCGAGCCTGCCGAGCCTGCTGTTCAGCGAGGTCACCGGCATCTTCACCGAAGCCTCGATCGTCGAAAATGATTCCGTCGAAACAGGGAGCGAACATACCGTCGAGCAGGCGGAAATCCAGTCCGGTGTCGTCACGCTCGATCTGGTCAACCGGATCGGCATGCCGCTCGAACTGGAGTTCCAGCTGGCCGATCTCACCCTGGCCGGTGAGCCGCTGACGCGCCTTTACGAGATTCCTCCCGACGGGCAGATCCACACCCGGCAGCTCGACCTGGCCGGCTACCGACTCAGCCTGCCTCCCGACCGGCAACAGGTTTGCTATCAATCGAGCCTGCGGCTGCCTACCGACGATCTCATCACGCTGTTCCGGAGCGATTCCCTGATCGGGGAACTGCGGTTCGACACCCTGCGGTTCGCCAGCCTGACCGGTACGGTCGATTCACTCGTCGTCGAAAGTGACACCACCTCCGAATCGCTGGAGGTGCTGCCGGAGGAGCTGAGCGGAATTCACTTCGAGAATGCGGATATGGTCATCGACCTCGAAACCGATATCGGTGGCGACGACACTGATAGTCTTTCGGTTATGCTCACGATCGGCATGCTGGCCTCCAACTCCGACGGCGAGGAGATCCTGACGACGATCGAAAACTGGAGCGTGCTGGACAGCAACCGGGTCCAGGTGCCGAACGCGGAGGATCTGCTAAACATCTTCCCCGACCGGATCGAAACCTGGGGCAGCGCCGTCGTCAACGGACACGCGACGGTCGAGCACACCCAGTTCATCCGGGGCAACCTGGAAATACTGCTTCCGTTTGAATTCGAGATCACGCAGGACGCCGTGATCGATCTGGACCATGAGCTGGTTGACGAGAGCCTGCCGGACGAAATCGCGGAGGTTTCGCTGCGGATGGGATTGAACAATCAGTTCGAGTTCGGCAGCCGGATTACGGTGCTGGCCGCGCTGGACACGACCGCCTTCTCCAGCGGCGGCGCCGACACCCTGCTGCAGCTGGAGTTGCCCGCCAACACCTCCCGGCTGGATACGATCAACCTGACGCCGGCGAAGATCGAACTCTTCGCGGCCGAGTCCACCTGGATCAGCGGCAAGGTGGAAATCCTGAGTCAACTGGATGACGAGGGCAATCCGCTGGTGACCCGCATCCTGGCCAGCGATTCGCTTAACCTGGATCTCTCCGGGCGTTTCCGCCTGCGGATAGATCCGGAGGATATGTAAATGAAGGTTAATATCAGACATCATCTCGCCCTGCTGGTACTCGGCGCCGCTCTGCTGGCGGACCCGACCGCGTTGACGGCGAACGGACCGCAGAGCATCGGCACCGCCGGCGCCTTCATGGTTACGGCGCGCGGTATCGACGCGATCGGGCTGAACCCGGCCAACCTCGGTTACGACGCCGATTTCAAATGGTTGCCGCGTGCGAACGATCCTCTGGATCGCGATCTACAAGGTCGGCGCGAGACGGCGAGCAGTATCAGCTTTCTCGGCCTCAACGCCCAGCTGCAGAACAACGCCGTCTCCCCGTACTGGATCAACAACACCCTGTTCGGCGGGCTGGATCTCGACCAGGGTAACAACCGCGAGGAGTTCCTCTCAGCCTGGCCGGAGCAGGGCTGGAACCTGCAGGCGCTCCTGCAGACGCGGGTACTCGGCGTCAGCTGGCGCAATTTCGCCCTGACCGTCGAACCGCAACTGGACCAGTCGCTGCGGCTGCCGCCCGATCTCTTCCGTGCCGTCTTTGACGGGGTCTACTTCGACGATCCGGTTTCGCTGTCTCAGACGCGCGGGCAGGTGCAGGCGGTGGTGCCGGTCACGCTCGCCTACGGCCAACCGCTTGAGCTGCCCTGGCTGTCGGAGCGGGTCCAGGCGACCTACGTCGGCGGCGGTTTCAAGACGCTGCTGGGTATGGCCTGCGCGCGGATCGATGATTTCGAGGGCGAGCTGCTGACCCAGGCCGACAGTATTTCCGTGCACAGCGATGTGCGGCTCTCAACCGCCGGGATCCCAATGGGTGAGGAACAATCCGCCTCGTTCGGGATCAACGGCTGGGGTTATGCCTTTGACCTCGGCCTGGCGGTGGACCTGGATGAACAGTGGCAGTGCGGTCTGGCGCTGCATAACCTGCTGGGAGGCATCAACTGGAGTGACGCCGGGGCCTGGGCCTATGAACAGGGCTACGAGATCGCTCTCAGCAGCGCGGATATCAATGAGATCACCGGTTTCTCCGAAGCGGAGATGGACTCCGCGCAGTCCGCCTGGCAGGTCGCCGACAGCAGTTACGCGCGCGACGGCTTCCGCACCGCCTACCCGGCCTACCTGCTGTTGGGAGCGCATTACCAGTGGCGTCCGGCGCTCGGCTTCGACGCGGCCTACCGGCAGGAGCTCAACCCGGTGCTGGACACCGCCCTCAGACCGCGGCTGGCGGTGGCGGCGCGGTTCGACTATCTGAACTGGCTGCCGCTGCGTTGCGGCGTGGCGGTGGGCGGACTGGAGGGCTTCCAGTGGAGCACCGGTTTCGGGCTCGCCTTCACCCATTACCAGCTCGACTTCGGTTTCGCCCAGAGCGGCGGCATGTTCAACTGGGCCAAGGGAGTGACGCTGGGGCTGGAGCAGCGGGTGTATTTTTAAGGGTAGATAAATAACGCCCCCTCCCTTACCATGACTGTCAATAGCAGACATGGGAGGTAGGCGATGAACGAGACCACCGGCTGGTTCGACACGTTTCTGACGATGCTCAAGGACCCGGTCTTCGACGGGTTCCTGGTCTACCTGCTGACGATTTTCATCGTCGGTATCCTTACCTTCCGCCTGACTAAATCGCTGGGGGACTTTCTGCTGGCGGGGCGCCGGCTGGGGCCCTGGCTGACCGCCTTTTCCGAACGGGCTTCCGGCGAATCGGCCTGGCTGCTGCTGGGTCTGCCCGGCATAGCGCTGGCGGCAGGGATGGCGGACTTCTGGGTGGTACTCGGCTGCCTGGGCGGCATCGCTTTTTCCTGGCTGTTCATCGCGCGCCCCCTGCGGCTGGAAACCGCCCGCCTGGAGGCGCTGACACTGCCGCACCTGTTCGACCGCAAGTTCCCCACCCTGCCCAGACACCTGCTGCGGGTCACCGCGACGCTGATCATCACCTTCTTCTTCACCTACTACATCGCGGCGCAGTTCAACGGCGCCGGCAAGGTGCTGAACCAGACCTTCGGCATCAACCAGTACTGGGGCATGGTGATCGGTGCCATCATCATCCTCTTCTACACCATGATGGGCGGTTTCATCGCCGTGGTCTGGACCGACCTGATCCAGGGTATCATCATGATCGTGGCGCTGACGCTGCTGCCAATCGTGGGTATCTGGGAAATCGGCGGGCTGGACGCCCTGGGGGAAGGACTCGCCAGGCTGGATCCGGCGGCGCTGTCGATCTGGGGCGGCGCCGGCTGGGGGCTGGCGCTGCTGGGAGCGGTCAACGGCCTTTCCTGGGGCCTCGGCTACATGGGGCAACCGCACCTGGTCACCCGCTTCATGGCCATCAGGAGCGAGCGGGACCTCAAGAAAGGCTTCTTCATCGCCATGGCCTGGGCGATTCCCGCTTTCGTCGGCGCCTATGTCATCGGACTGGTGGGCTGGGTGATCGTGAGCGGCGATCTCAGCGTCGTCAGCGGCGACCAGGAAAAAATCCTGCCCTGGATGGCGCGGCAGCTGCTCCATCCGGTGCTGGCGGGCGTGCTGATCTCCGGCGCCATCGCGGCGATGATGTCCACCGCCGACAGCCAGTTGCTGGTGACCACCTCCGCCGTGGCGGAGGATGTCTACCACCGCATGATCAAACCGGAGGCCGAACAGAAGCGGCTGGTGGTGCTGACCCGCGTGATCACGGTGGTGGTGGGTATGTTCGCCTTCCTGCTGGCGGTAACGACACGCGACCTGGTGTTCAAGATGGTCAGCTACGCCTGGGGCGGATTGGGCGCCTCCTTCGGGCCGGCGCTGCTGCTGACGCTCTGGTGGAAGCGCACCACCGGCTGGGGCGTTTTCGCGGGACTGGTCTCCGGCACGCTCGTGACGATTCTCTGGCCGCTGCTGCCGGTGGCCGGTGAGGCGCTTTCAGCGCGGTTCACCGCCTTCTTCATCGCGATGAGTTGTATCTGGGTGGCGTCTCTAATTGATGGGGAAGAACCTAGGGTTTCACCCTAGTCTATCAGGTAGCACCCTTCCAGGGTGCAAAAGGAACCGACCGACAATACCAACCATTCGCGTCCATTCCTGCACTTTTTGGCGCAAGACTTGAACCACGAGTTCGAATCCGCACTACTTGAAAGAAACCGGGTGGTTGTTTCGCCTTGCGTCCACTCTTCGAATGAGTGGTGTCCTACACGTGACACAATATCATTCGTTTGCCACGCCCAAGCGTGGCAAGGGTACAAGAATGAACATGAATGTAGTATTCGGTTTGATTTGGCGCCATCAATGTAAGGTATGGCATCCGTTCGCTCGATCTCGCGAAACAGCAACAGGCAGTCGCGGCGCCCGAAAGCCATTTATTAGGATGGATTTCGGGCGCGATTTTTTGCTATCCTACCGCGACTGCTGCAGAACTCAGCACAACGCATCTCGTATTGCGTTCACAATACTACAATATGCGTTGTGCTTTGAGGTCTGCTGCTAGTGAAGCGAGATCGAGCGAACGAATGATGCCTCCCGCAGCATTGTCGGGCGCCTGAGCGTTTTCTTTTGCTACTTTTCTTTTTCGCAAAAAAGAAAAGTAGTCTTACTTCATCGGATTCGGATCAATATGATCGACAATCCCGACGATGGCGGCGTCGATCGGAGTGAGGGGATTCGGCATCGGGATGGCCGCCTCCTTCGAGGAGACAAAGAAGACGATCTCACCGGTGCCGGGTCCGGCGCCGACCGTATCCACCGCCGCAATCCGTTCCCCGACCGGCTCGTAGCGTCCATTCAGCGGCTGGATGATGAGGATTTTGCTCTCTTCCAGGCTGGGATCCTTGCGGGTGGCCCAGATATTGCCGACGATGCGGGCGAGGTTCATGCGTTCCTCCGGCGGGACGGCAGTTTATCCTGCCCTTTCTACTCAGTGAGATCGATTTTATCGATGATGGCCATGATGACGGCGTCCACCGGCTTCTTATCGGTGTTGACGGTCAGGCGGGCGCTGGAGCCGGAAGCGTACAGCACCTCCTCGCCGACGCCGGCGCCGCAGCTGTCCACTGCCACGACATAGCCGGACTGCGGGGTGCGGTCGAAGTCGAGATTGCGGACGATGAGGAACTTCATCCCGACCAGTTGCTCATCCTTACGGGTAGCCCAGACGGTCCCGATCACCTTGCCCATCTTCATGGCGCCCTCCTAGTTCATATCCCGCTTATGCCGCGGTCAGCCGGCCTGCCTGCAACTGCGGCAGGAACGACTCCCCCGGCAGATCATGGTCCAGATCGAAATAATCCCCGACCGTCGCCGCCAGGTCGGCGAAAGTAGCCCTCTCCCCCAGCGTAACCTCACGCAGGCCCGGCGTCCAGACCAGTAGCGGCACATACTCACGGCTGTGGTCGGTGCCGGGTCCGGTGGGGTCGTTGCCGTGGTCGGCGGTCAGACAAAGGTAATGTTCCGGGGCGATCGCCGCCAGCAGTTCCGGCAGACGCTGGTCGAAGTCGATCAATCCCTGCCGGAAACCGGCCGGATCGAGCCGGTGCCCCCAGAGCATATCGAAGTCCACCAGGTTCGTGAAAACGAAGCGGTCCCGCTCCAGTGGCCGCTTGAGGACCATCAGGGTCTTTTCGATCCCTTCCTGGTTGGAGTGGGTGTGCAGCTTTTTGTCCAGACCGGCACCGGCAAACAGGTCGTCGATTTTGCCGATGCCGACCGTCTCCACCCCGGCGTCCTGCAGGCGATTGAGCAGCGTCGACCGCGGCGGCGGCAGTGAGAAGTCGCGCCGGTCGGCTGTGCGCTCGAAGGTGCCCGGTTCGCCCCGGAAAGGCCGCGCGATCACCCGGGAGACGGCGTGCGGCCCCGTCAACAGCTGCTCGCGGCAGATACGGCAGGTACGGTAGAGTTCCTCGAGCGGGATCACGTCGACATGCGCCGCTATCTGGAAAACCGAATCGGCGGAAGTGTAGATGATCGGATTGCCGGTGCGCAGGTGCTCCTCACCCAGCTCGGCGATGATCTCGGTGCCGGAAGCGGCCCGGTTGCCGAGGCAGCGGTAGCCGGTCAGTGCGGTGAAGCGCTCGATCAGTTCGGGGGGAAAGCCGTCGGGGTACACTGGAAACGGCTCCGGCGTAATCAGACCGGCCAGCTCCCAGTGCCCGGTGGTGCTGTCCTTGCCAGCCGACCTGGCCGCCATACGGCCCCAGGCGGCGGGATGCGTCGCCGGCGGCAGGCCGGGTGTTTCCGTGATATTACCGAGTCCGAGTTGAGTGAGATGAGGCAGGGGGAGGCTGGGAGCGGCGGCGCCGATATGCGCCAGGGTATTGGTGCCGGCATCGCCGTACCGGTCGGCATCAGGCAGGGCGCCTACGCCAAGACCGTCCAGAACGATGCTGACCCATTGGCGCATACTAGCCCAGGATTTCTTTTTCGTTATCCTCGGTGATCTTGTAGGTTTTCTTCTTCAGTTTCAGGCTGTTGTCCGCCTCTTCGTACCAGATGACCTGGACCGGTCGGGCGGCCTTGGCGGCCTTGATCTTGGACTTGTCGGCGAAAGACTGTTTCTTGGCCATGATTATCCTCGTGTATCTACTACAATTGTCATCTGCTCGTTTGCGAGACTTCTTCTCGCTTGCGAGACATTATGATAACCGCTCCCCGCCAGCTGTGCAAGCGATTTCTCGTCTCGCAACGTATTCCCCGCCGCCGCCCGGCTGACTGAGTGCAATGGTGTAGCATTTGAACAGCACAGAACAGTCGTATTGTATTAACTTTAATAAATTGCTGCATTCCGAAAATCAGTGGATATGTATTCAGATGGCATGCTTTTTGCCTGATGGTTGTAATGTAAGTTGCATTTTACCAACTACTAACATAAGAAACATCAATCGATACGGATGACCGTTCACGATGATGTCAATTTATATTTGAGAAAAGGGTTTTGATAGGGCAGCATCCTGTGGATCCCGGGATCATGGATGAACGGGTGAGACAGGAGCAGCCTATGCTCAGTATCATGCTCATCTTATTGAAATTACCTGACATGTCCCAACTGCCTGACCAGCAGTGGTTGGAGAATATAACCCAGCCATTGTTCACAAATAGAACCAATACAAACCGATACACCCATACACACTAAAACACAGGAGCAATCCATGAAGAAACTACTCGCATTTCCATTAGTAGCCTTAGTGATGCTCTGGGGAACGGCGCTGGCCGCCAATCTCTCAGAGCGGACAGCGCCCGCCAGCTATACCCTGCCGATCACTCAGGTGATCCACACGGGTGATGAAGTCATCGAGAAGCACTATGCTACTACGATGGACGATTCCACCATCTGGGATTTCGAACCGGACGAGGATGGCTGGACTCACTTCGGCAACGGTGTCCAGGAAGCCTGGTGGCATACCGATTACGATCATGCCTGGAGCGGCCGTTCCTGGTGGTCAGGTAGTGATGCGGTCGGCGGCTATCTCAACGACAGCTACATGACTCTGGATACCCCTTCCATCGACCTCACCACCGCCACCGCTCCACTCACGCTGACCTTTAAGCTGAAATATGGTTACGAGGCACCGGGCGGAGAACCGACAGGATACGACAGCTGGGATGCCGGAAACCTGCGCATCTCCACCGACGGCGGATCATCCTGGACCGTTCTCAGCGGAATTCCTGCGTATGAAGGCCTCAGCTCCTATGCCTTCGGTTACCAGTTCGGAGAGGGCACCGGGGTACCCGGATGGAATAGCATCTCCGGTGGTGGACCCGTTCACGCTTGGGTGGACGCTTCCTTCGACCTCAGCGCCTATGCCGGTATGTCGGATGTGCAGCTGCGTTGGTGCTCCTGCGCCGACCCGGCTTATGATTTCAACGATGATACCGACCTGATCGGTTTGTTGATCGATGATGTCGTGCTGCAGGATCCGACCAGAACTGTCTTCATGTCTATCGACGGTGATGTTGCTTCCGTTCCCGGTGAGCCGGTCTCCGGATACCTTACCGGCAGCGACTACTGGGTTTACACTGATACCCAGTCTCACAGCGCCACCCACAGCTTCAACTGTGATGATATCAACAACATCAATCCCTATTGCGCTTCGCCGTCGGTGACGCTGGGCAGCAATGTGTCGATTTACCTCTCCCTCTGGACCTGGTGCGATATGCCCGACTCCGATGGCAATGACGACGGCTTCCTGGAGGACTACTTCCATGTGCATATCAGCACCAATGGCGGTGCGACCTGGGAAGATCTCTGCTACGACTACGCGCGTCAGGGATTCAACTACGATACTCTCGGCGCCGTGACCTGGGGTCTGATGGATAACAACGCTATCTTCAACGGTACCCTTGAGCTGACTGACTATGCGGGACAGACCATACGTGTCGCCGTCAGCGTTACCACCGATGAAAACAGCGACGGTGGTGATGGCACCGGTCTCTTCATCGACGACGTCAGGATCGACGAGTATGACGCGCCGGGCGACGATTGCGGTATCAGCCGGATCTGGATGGATTCCCCCCGCAGCGAAAATCTGGTGCGCAACGTCGGCGTGGAGCTGAGCAATTACGGTCTGAATGAGCAGTTCAACGTACCTTGCTGGTACAAGGTGGAAAAAGACGCTATCGAGGTGCAGGCACCCATCGTGCTGTCGCCTTTCACGGATGTTGGTCCCCAGAGCAAAGTACGCTATTACGGAACCAACTCTCCCTTCGAACCACGCGCCGGCGAAGGTGTCTATACCTTCACCGCCTGGACTTCACTGCCGGGCGATGCTCTTACTGAGAATGACACCCTGACCTACGACTTCTATGTCTATGAAGACGGTCTCGGTCTGTTCATCTATGACGATGACATTTCCACCGCCTGGACGCTGGATGCTGCCGACTGGGCGTTCATTCGTGTCGACCAGGATCTCGGATTCCCCTTCAATGCCAAATGGTTCACCTGTCTGCTCTATGGTATGTTCCCGGGTGACCCGCTCAATATCGAGATCTACGATGCCGGTATCGACGACGACCACCTGGGCAGCCTGATCGCCGAATTCGACGGTTCGGTTAATGTCACCTATCCGACCTACGACCACTTCTTCATCGGTGACATACCGGAACTGCAGGGTCGCACCACCGATTTCTGGATCGGTGTGCAGGGTCCCTGTGGCATTGTCGGTCTCAGTGGCGAGCCGTGGTGGATTTCCCACTCCTACTATGGCTATGATGACGCCGTTCGTGAGTTCGTGATCGAAGACTGGGGCGGCGACCTCAGCTTTGTCGTGGAAGGTTGCTGGGGTGGACCTTGCTTCGTGTACTGCGAGGTCGAGCTTACCATCAGCTATTCAGCTGGTGACATCGCCCTCGACTGGAACGACTGCGAAGGTGCCGATACCTACACCGTCTACCGTTCGACCGATCCCTACTTCACGCCTGATGTGGGCAACCTGCTGGTTGCAGGTCTTGCGGCTTCCGAGTATGTGGATGTCGGAGTGGCCGGTAGCAGCTACTTCTACATTGTGGTTGCCGTACAGAATTAGTCTAAACCTGGGAGTCCGGCTTCACGCCGGATTCCCTTTTCCCTTGCGCAGCGTTCATTCGCTGCCAGGTATCTGAAATCGTCTCAACGGGTGTACCGTGATTGACGATTCAGCTTCACTCCTTCCGGGAGTGGTAAGTGTTTACCGGCGGGTTCGCCCGCCGGTTTTTTTATCTGCGCTCTTTCGGGGCGTTGGACCGGCGAGTTCGCCCGCCGGTTTTTTTATCTGCGCTCCTTCAGGGCGTTGGACCGGCGGGTTCGCCCGCCGGTTTTTTTGTTCGTATTCTCGCGTCCGGCTCCTATTTTGGTGTCGACTGTGATTCCAACCGGGGAACTGATGAGACTCCTTATCCAGGGGCCACGCCAGCTGAGCGGCGAGTATACACCGCAGGGCAACAAGAACGAAGCGCTGCCGGTGATCAGCGCCGCTCTGCTCGCTTCCGAGTCCGTCACCCTGCATAACCTGCCGCTGATCGGTGATGTGGAGGTGCTGCTGGAGCTGCTCCGGCAGCTGGGCGCCCAGGTAACCCTCGACGGGCACAGCGTCCGGATCAACGTACCCGGCGAGCTGGACAGCAAACCGGACGGCGAGCTGGCCAGCCGCATCCGCGCCTCCCTGCTGCTGGCGCCGGCTCTGCTCTTCCGGCAGGGCTGTTTCTACCTGCCGCAACCGGGGGGAGACAAGATCGGCCGGCGGCGCATCGACACCCACCTGCAGGTATTCGAGGCATTCGGCGCCGTTATTACCCCGGAAGCGGAGACGCTCCGGATCAGCCTTGACCGGCCGCACGCCGGCACTACCATCCACCTGGACGAAGCCAGCGTCATGGCCACCGAGAACGCCCTCATGCTGGGTGCGGTCGCCCGCGGCACCACCACGATCTTCAACGCCGCCAGCGAACCCCATGTAGTCCAGCTGGCGCGGTTCCTGCAGATGCTCGGTGCCGGGATTGAAGGCATCGGTACCAACCGCCTGGTCATCGAAGGGCGGGAGCAACTCGGCGGCGGGGAGCACACCATCGCCGAAGATCACATAGAGGTGGGCAGCCTGATTGCGCTGGCCGCCGCCACCCGCAGCGACCTGGTAATCAACAATATCGACCCGGCCAACTACGGTATGATCCAGCAGGCCTTTGCCACGCTGGGGGTGCAGTTCATGACCGCCGGACACCGCATCCTGGTCCCCGGCAATCAGCAGCTCGAAGTCAGGATGGAGGCGGACGGTCAACTGCCGCGTCTGCATGAGGCGCCCTGGCCAGGCTTCCCGCCCGATCTCTCCAGTATCGCCATCGTGCTGGCCACGCAGGTAGCCGGGCCGGTACTGTTCCAGGCCTGGATGTTCGAATCGCGTCTCTTCTGGGTCGATTCCCTGATCAGCATGGGCGCCCGCCTGCTGCTCTGCGATCCGCACCGGGTGCTGGTGATGGGCCCCTCCCGTCTCTACGGGCGCCGGCTCAGCTCCCCCGATATCCGGGCCGGGATGGCACTGATCATCGCCGGCCTGCTGGCGGAGGGTGAAACCGTGATCAACAACAGCGGCCAGATCGATCGTGGCTATGAGAGGATCGATGTGCGTCTGAACGCGCTGGGCGCGGAAATCAGGAGTGAGGAATAAATCGTTTCTTCAAGCGATTCCATCCTATTCCACAGTGTCAAGAAACTGAACATAAGAGCTAATTTTACAGCTATATATTGACGACACTATCCCTATACGATGCAGCGACCGGATTCAGCGCCCTCCGCCCTCGCCCCCGGTCACAGTTATTGATAACCGTTCTTTCTCGATTATCTCTTTATCTTTCAACTGGATACGAGACTGAGAAACCTGAGGAACCACGAACCGGTTCCCGGTGCTGCCGGTAGACCTCTCCAATGCGCTTTGAGGGAGGCGTAACGGTATAATTTTTGCACAATTAATAATGATCCGAATGTCCCGATTGGCAACAGACCTGAGTTGTCCTCCACTGTTGTCAACGTTCTTCATATACGGTAATTTGGATTTCGCTCAACCAGTTTTTTACAAATATCACTGCCTAACCATCGTGCGAGACATCGCCATTCGCGCTATAATCGCGACGCAATTGCGAAGGCGACGCTTTGCGCAAATAAGGAGAATCCATGCTTCGCTTCAGGTTCATCTCGGTTTTAACACTGTTATTGGGAATGACGCTGTCAGGTTTCGCCGGCATCGAGCTGGCACCTGCCGCCAACAGTCTGGTTTTGACTGGCAACAGCGACCAAGGGCTCAGCCTGACCTGTGAGCTGTCCGCGATCGACGGCATCAACGTCGACACTCCCGCCGGCCGCTTCACACGCCTGCTGGCGGATGAGTTCAGTCACACCCATTTTCTCGGTGAACCGGAACTGCCGGTCAAGCGAGAGATCATCGCCGTGCCGCTTGGTGCGGAAGTGACTGCCCATGTAAACGACAGCTGGGTTGAGACCTTCAATCTCAGCGACTGGGGCATCGCCCATCCCATCCTGCCGGCCCAGCCTTCCCTCTCCAAGAGCCAGTCACCGGAGGATGTACCCTTTGAATACAACGCGGCGGCCTATCAGTCCGCCGGCTTCGAGCGGCAGCCGCTGGTGACCGTCGAAGAGCTGGGTATGCTACGCGGACAACGCCTGTTCGTCGTCGAACTGGCGCCGGTACAGTACGCTCCCGCCACCGGCCAGCTGCGTGTCTACAGCCATCTGGAAGTGGAGATAACCTTCACGGGTGCCGACCTTGACGCGACCGCGGAGCTACGCGCCCGCACCTTCTCCCGTCCCTTCGAATCGATCTATGCGAGTCAGCTGTTCAATTACCGTCCGCTGGATACACGCGACGATCTGACCCGCTACCCGATCAAGTACTTGATCGTCTCCGACCCGATGTTCGAAGCGCAGCTGCAGCCTTTCATCGAGTGGAAGGTCAAGCAGGGTTACAATGTGATCGCCGGCTACATCGGTACGGACTTCGGTTTCTCCACCACCGAGATCGCGAACTGGATCCAGGGGATCTGGGACGCTTCCACGCCGGAAGATCCCGCCCCCAGCTATGTGCTGTTCGTGGGCGACACCGGTGATGTGCCCGTTTTTACTGGTACTGCCCCCCCTACCGGACATATCACCGATCTGCATTATGTGACTACGGTCGGCACCGACTACATGCCGGACATCTACTACGGCCGCTTTTCGGCGCAGACCCCCG
>CAZFEC010000020.1:0-42871 GCA_964517435.1 uncultured Bacteroidia bacterium
TGCTGCTGGACGGAAGTGAAATCGCCGCCGGGAGTTGTCTGCTGGTGAAATAGGGCCGGTTTTTACGTTGTTTGCCTGACTCATTCTTAAGAAAAAAGGGGGGGGTATGCTCTTCAGGTTCAAGTATCTGCTCTTCGTAATCCTGTTGACAGGAGTCGCTGCCGACGCGATTGCTCTCAACGGCTGCGCCCGCTTTCTGCTCTGGCGCCCCTCGGCGACGGCTACCGCGCTGGGCGGCAGCGGGGTGGCGACCTACAACAGCGCGTTTTCGCTCTACTACAATCCCGCCCTGCTGACCGAGACCGGGGGCGTGGATATCGCCGGCTCCTATGTCAAACCGCTGCCCTTTTTCGAGAACATCGTCCAGTCGTACGGCGGGATTGTCTACCGGTTGGACGAGAAGTCGGTATTGGGGTGCTCCGCTAACCTGATCTGGCGCGGGGGGCAGATGCATACATCTGAAGGTGGCAATTATCTAGGCAACGACGGTGACGATTATCTTTTCAGTGGACATTTCAAGATTGCTTACGCACAGGAGATCATGGGAGGTGTTGCCTGCGGACTTGCGGCTGGTCTTATGCACCATGAGGTGGCATCTGATGATTTCATTGTGTGGGCCGATGTGGTTCCTTCCAGTGTCAGAAAACTGCTATTTGACCTGGGATTCTTCAAGAGTGACCTCTTTACGGAGGCCAGCCTGATACTATCGCCGCAAGAGCTTCCTCCCCTTCTACGATCAACCGGTCCTGCTTACGATCCTCCCGGCTTATCCATCGGTCTGTCGCTACTCAACCTGGGCACGACAATCACCTTCGGAAATGAAGAGTATGCCGATCCGCCTCCTTCCCTGCTCCTTATCGGCGCCGCCTGGTGTCCGGTGACCTCTAATTGGTTGCAGTTGCGACTTGTCACCGACCTGGAGAAACAGCTGGTGGAATCCTCGCTGCTGGATTACATACGGACCGGAACGGAGTTGCGATGGATGCAGACACTGATTTTTCGAGGCGGTTATGTGTTGGACACATATGGCCCACGGAATTCATATCCAGTCTGGGGCGCTGGCTTGCTCTTTAAATTCGGCAGCATCAATGTATCACGTTACAATGCCTCGCTGGTTCCCTGCTGGCATTTCGACATGCGACTGTCCTGGAGGTTGTCATGAAGAGTTTTCTTGGTTCGCCCCCATTCTGGTTGATCCTCTTGCTGATGTTCACAGCCTGCGATGACAAAGGGGTGATTGTCAGCGGACTGCATGACGGCGAGCGGCTGCAGGAGGGAGACCCTGTACCGTTTGAGATATCCCAAAATTACCCCAACCCATTCTATCCGACCACGATAGTCGATTATCAGATCGCTATTGAGATGTTTATAACCCTGGCTGTCTATAGCGAAGAGTGGGAGGAAGTTCTGATCGTAGTAGAGGATGTTGTCGAACCGGGAAACCACTCTTCGTGCATCGACATGCTCGGTCATCCAACAGGTGAGTACTTCTACACGCTGTCAGGCGGCGGCTATACACTGATCCACAAGATGCGGCTTGTCAGATAGACGCGGATTGGACGCATCGCAAGCGGGTGCTGGTCAAGATCATCGGGGAATGAAGATGCGTTACCCCGCCTCTGCGGATCGGGGCGCAGCAACCTCCAGCATAGGGATACATCAGGTATGCGTTTTACTGATTTTCGCGATCAGATCCTGGCGACATTGAGACGGCATCCCGAGGGCCTGACCTGGAAGGAACTCAAGACGCAGCTGCGATTGCCTTATTGCCAGCCCTGCCCCAACTGGACACGCCGCCTGGAAGCGGAGGGTCTCGAGCGGGTACCGGGACCGGGACGCGCGCTGATCTGGCGGTTGTCCGAGCCGGAACGCTGAAAGGTGGACCGGGATGTGCGGTGACCGGATCCAGGCGCTGTCACCAGATCAGTTTTTACTGTTTCTCTCCACCGAGCCAACCGTGGATGAGATTGTAGAGCCAGGCGAAAATCACCCCGCCGACGAATCCATCGACCAGCCCCCAGATCAAGCCAAAGAAGCTGCCTCCCAAGCTGATCCGGTATCCCAGGTAGATCCTGCCGACCAGAGTGGTGTCGCCGGCGGCACCTTCAAACAGCATGATCCACCAGGTGATGAACAGCAATCCGAAACCGAGAAGTAAACCGGTAGTCATTCCGAAAGCCAATACATTGAGCTTCATCATTACCTCCTATCATTTCGTCCAGGGTCAGCCGATCGCTTGACCATGCAGGCCGACAGACCTCTAGAAATCGGGAACGGTGGGCTCCCGCGTCTCTTCCTCCTCGCAGCTGCTCCGGGTCCAGGTGAACTCGAGGGCGGCGGCGCCCCCTTTCGGGTTGAAGCCGGTAGCGCTGTAGAGCCCTATGGCGGCTTTGTTGGACACCTCCGCATCGACCCACATCTTGTATACCCGCTCGTCGCGGCAGATCGCCATCATCTTCCGAACCATGCCGGAGCCGACGCCCTGACGGCGGCAATCCGGACGCACCTCCAGCTCGTAGAGGCAGACCATCTCGCAATCGCGATCCAGCCGGGGCAGGCGATAAGCCAGCAGGTAGCCCAGCGCCCGTTCTCCACTCAGGGCGGCCAGCAGGTACACATCTTCCCGCAGCAGGAGCGTGGTCAGGGAAGCGTCGGGGAGAGGCGCGGGTGGCGGATCGGGAGTCGTCTTGATCTCCTCCAGGATCTGCCGGAAGATCTTCTCATCTCCCGGCTGCAGGCGCCGGATGGTCGGGGGAGCGGCATCAGTCATCGTAGTCCTCCGGGAGTGCCAGTTGAATCAGCTCGACGCCGGCTTTGTAGCAGGCCGTCGTGATACAATCGTGATATGGTTGCAGGTGCGGGTCGGCCACGATACCCCGGGTGCAGAACAGCAGCCGCTTCACCTCCAGTTCCGCCAACTGCCTGGCCACGCGCTGTGCCAGGTTCTCTACCTCCGCCGGTTGCAGCAGGTAGTCGTAGTTCTCGATCGGCTGGCCGGGCGGCAGCAGTCCGTAGCGGCCGGAGAAGATGAGAAAATCGCAACCCAGCAGGCGGGCGGATTTCTGTACACGCTGGATGCGGCGGCTGCGGTAGCGTCTTTCGGCGGGCAGGGCTTGCGGAGAGGGATCTTTTTCGTGTGAACAGTAGGTGCAGAAGGTAATCATAGCGACTCCTTTCCACAGTAATGAGCCGGGCCAGGATACCTTACTAAATATCGCCACTAACGGACCGGTTTTTCAGTAAAAAGAGCGGTTTTAGTTCAGCGCGCGGAAGTGAATCGCCTGCCCGCCGCCGGGAGCCAGCCTCAGCTCCAGCTTTGTATCACGTCGCACCTCCCGGCGTTGGATATCCAGCGGGAACGGATTCGTCTCCCAGTCGGCGTCCGGCCCGTCGGCGTAGATTTCCGCCAGGTAGGCGCGGTCCGGCTCCAACCAGTCGAGAGATAGCGACAGCAGGCGCTCCTGCTCGTCGGTGATGCTGCCGAGGTACCAGTCATCGCTGTCGCGATCACCGCGCACAACCGTCACATAATCGCCGATACTGGCGTGCGGCACCAGGGTGGTGTCCCAGTCCACCGGCACCTCCTCGATGAAGCGGAAGGCGGGATGACCCTCGTAGTGCTCCGGCAGATCGGCGGCCATCTGGAGCGGGCTGTAGAGGACGACGTACAGCGCCAGCTGCTTGGCGATGGTCGTGTTGACCCGGTTGGAACCCGCTTCCCGGCCCTCCAGCAGCAGGTCGAAGATGCCGGGCGTGAAATCCATCGGACCGCCCAGCAGCCGGGTGAACGGCAGTATCGTCGTGTGCTCCGGCGGATTGGTGCCGGCGTCACTCCAGCCGCCCCAGGCGTTGAACTCCTGGCCGCGCGCGCCCTCCCGGGTCATCATGTTGGGCCAGGTGCGGCGGATGCCGGTCGGTTTGATCGGCTCGTGCACATCCAGCCTGATCCGGTGCCGCGCCGCCGCCTCCACCACCTGGCGGAAGTGCCGCACCATGTACTGGCCGTGATGCCATTCCAGGCCGACGCCGCCGTCCGGCAGCGGCCGTTTGATATTCCGACCGTGGCCGACATAGCCGGTTTTGATGGCGCTCACTCCCACCCGGTTATAGAGATCGAACGCTTCTTCCAGCTGTCTTTCATAGGAAGTCACCGCCGCGCCGGTCTCGTGATGCCCGATCAGCTCGACTCCCCGCTCCGTCGCGTAGTCACACACCGCTTCCAGGTCGAAATCGGTGTGCGCCCGCGTGAAGTCGAACAGTTCGCCGTTTTTGATCCAGTCGCCGTCCCAGCCGGGATTCCAGCCCTCGACCAGCACACCATGGAAGCCGTGGTCAGCCGCGAAGTCGATATAGCTCTTGGCCCGCGCCGTGGTGGCGCCGTGTTTGTCGCCGGAACCCCAGGTGTACTCGCCGGTATGCATCCCCCACCAGATGCCGACGTACTTGCCGGGACGGATCCAGTCCGCGTCCGGCAGTCGGTTGGGTTCGTTGAGATTGAGGATCAGGGTGGAAGTGATCAGGCCGGCTGCATCGTGCGTGATGGTTAGGGTGCGCCAGGGAGTGCGGTGCGGTGTGCGCCCCCGCACCTTGACCCCGTCGGACCAGGGGACCAGTTCGCACTGCAGAGTGTCGCCGCCGCCGTGCAGCAGCGTCATGGAGGCGTAATCGGTCAGAGCCGCCTCGTGGATGCTCAGGTGCAGACCGTCGCTGCGGCGCAGAGTGAACGGCGTGTGGACGGTGTCAACCTCAGCCAGGCCGGTTTCGCTGTAGAGATACTCGTAGCGGTTCCACCAGAAGGCGGGGATCCACCAGGCGGTGTGGTCGCCCGCCAGGACGAACTCCGTCTCCTCGTCCATGATCAGGAAATCGCCCAGCTGCTCCTGCTCCGGCAGTTCGCAACGGAAAGCGACGCCGTCGTCATAGGCGCGCAGCTCCAGCTGGAAGTGGCGTCCCGGAGGGGTCCGTTCGACCAGCGTCAGGATCAGACCCTGGTACGCGTCTCTGATGACGCGCTGCTCGCCCCAGGGTTGCTGCCAGGTTTTGTCTTCGATATCGCGCTGTACCGATTTAACCGCCAGGTCGTGGTTGAGGGGAGGTTGCTCGCGAAAGGTGAAGCCGATGCGCGAGGGCAGGATGACCGGGGTGCCGTTATGGGAGACGCTGTAGCGGGGAACGCCCTCTGCCAGGTTGATGGAGGCGGTGATCATCCCGTCAGGCGAGGTGATTGTCAGGTCGGCAGCGCTGGGACCGCAGGCGGTCAACAGGCAGATCGTCAGGCAGAAACCACCGAGTAGACATCCGCTTGGCAAGCGGTGGAAAAGATGTCTCATCGTTCTCTCGCTTCAGGGCCAAACCGTAACTTTTTTGCTTGAAAAACAGCGTCTAAGGCTCCTTTTGAGCCGATTTCTAGGCGCATCTTCAAGAATTACATCATGATAACCAGGTCCGACCCCGCGTAATGCTTGAAAAACAGCGCCTTAGATAGCGAGCGGACCAATTCATCGATGCAACTTGATAAATCACATCCTGATAATCCTGCCCTACCTCAGTGAAAGGCCCGGCTGAAAGCACTAGCCTCGCAACTTCTCCAGGTTTTCCCGAATACCCGGCACCATGCCGAAGAACTCTTCCAGCGTGGCGCAGGCGAACTCGTCGCACTCCGCGCAGGTGGTGTAGCCGCGCTCCAGGCAGCAGGGGCGGATTTTGCAGCCGGTGGTGCAGTGGATGAATTTGACGCCCTCGGCATTGCAGCCGGTGCAGTTGACCTGCTCCGGTTTGATGTCGGCGCCGAACTCCTGTGACCATTGTGCCGCGGTTTCCGCCCGCTTCGCATCGTCATCGGCCAGGGTGGCGTGCAGGGCGGGACACTGTCCGCAATCGATTCCACAACAGGCAATCATCGGTTTTCCTCCAGGTTATTGCCATTTGAACTGCAATCTACATTGTCAGTTCCAAGTGGCATTTGGAATGCTGCTTTAGTCGGTATTCCATAATTGATACGCGTGATGGCATACAGGAGTAAATCCTGAACCACTCCATCCTTGATCACTTTGCGGCTCATCCGTCCCTCCAGTCGGTAGCCGGCTTTCTCCAGCACCCGGGCGGAGGCGGGGTTATTTTCGAAGACGCCGGCCTGCAGTCGCTCCAGCTGCAGGTTGCCGAACGCCCAGCCGGTCAGCGCGCTCAGGGCGCGGGTCGCGATACCGCTGCCCCAGTGCGTCTGCCCCAGCCAGTAGCCGATTTCCGCGCTGACGCGATAGATGTCGCGCCCTATCTCCAGGCCGATGCCGCCGATCACGGCGTCGTCACTGTCGACGATGGCGAAATTGGTCTGCGGATCCTGACTGGTCGCATGGGCGATCCACTCGCGTCCGTTCTGCTCGGTGTAGGGGTGGGGAAAGCCGTCGGTGAGATTAATCCAGACGGCGCGATCGTCGGCCTGCTGCACCAGTTGTTGCAGATCCGACTCACGATAATTGCGAATCGCCTCGTCGCCGATCTCGAGCCGCACGTCAACTCCGCCGCTTTTGTTTACACTTCCTTCATGTTTTACCGGTCGCCGGTAATATCGCATTGAGGGGGAATAGGTGAAAGGGTATTCGAATGAGGAGCCATTGGCATGCGGGGCTACGTCTATTCGCCTTTTGCGACGCGTCAGCGTTACGAAAGGTAAAGAAGAACTAAGAACCTCGCGCTTTGCGCGAGATGCTTCTATTCAAGCTTCCCTATCACTTCGACAAAGTCCTCAAACGGATAATACGGAACACCTTGCCGCTCGCACCAGCCCGCCAGGTAGTCGCGGGCGAAGAGGAGGTCGGCGGCCTCCGCCGCGCAGCGGTCGGTAGTGCCGTCGCCGAAATAGATGGTTTTGTGTCCGCGTTGGCGCGCCTGTTCCAGGTGCCAGGTTTTGCAGTGGTTACAACGGTCCCGGATTCTGGGATGGGGTGCGGGAACCACCCGCCAGTGCTCTCCCTCGATTTCGATATCGTTGGCGCAGACCGGCAGTTCGATCCCCTCCCGCGCGAAGACGATCTCGATGATGGGCCGGAAACCGCCGGAGAGAACCGTCACCGGGATCTCGCGTTCGCGCAGCCAGGCCAGCAGTTCCGGGAAACCAGCCCGCAGCCGCGCCTCCCGTAACAGGAATTCCCTGGCTTCGGGCCAGGTCACCCGGAGTAGATCCATCTCCGCCTGCAGCGAATCCTGTTCGTTATACCGGTCCGCCAGTACCTCGTTCTCGATATCCCACCAGGAGGGCGGCGCAAAGCGGTCCAGCAGCAGTACCAGGGTGTCGACCTCGGTGATGGTGCCGTCGAAATCGAGGAAGCACTCGATCTGGTTATGTTTGATGAAATCGGGGAGGTTCATGGGGTCCGTTCAATACGATTTCGATTTTCTGGCCGAAGATTCTCTCGCAAAGAGCGCCAAGAGCGCAGATAAAGAGAACTGTTGTTGAGTGTGGGTAGTTCTCGCTGTTTTGCACACAGGTGAAAACGAAATAATCTCACCTTCCGTCTCTTAACCAATAAAACGCTACTACATAACTAAACATCTTACTTGCGTTCTTTGCGTCCTTTGCGATCTTGGCGAGAGGATTTATTCATCAAACTTCTGCCTGAAGAAACAAACCTCTCCTTCCTGCTCGCGGCGGCCGGTCATGAGGTCGACGGTGATCTCGACAGCGGCGCATTTCCCGGTATCCTCCCGGGAGATACTCTCGGCGTCGGGAGTGAAACTGCGCAGGAAGCGGTTCAGCAGTTCGTGCCGTTCATCCAGCTCCTCCACAATGCGGGCGCGCCCATAGCAGATAACGCTGATATTGTGGCCGTGGCAGGGTAATCGAGCGCTATCATTTACAGAGCCGACAGGAATGTCTCTCCGCCCCTGCGCCCGCTGATCACTCAAACTATCATGTTCGTAAGAACGATCGCGGGTGCAGGGATCGCCTTCCTCGTGCCGCTTGACCGGCGCTGACTGCCGCGCCACCGTGAAACAGATCCGCGGATTGGCGCGCAGATAGTCCAGCTTCCGGCCGGCCAGGGCACAGTGGAACAAAATTACGCCATCCTGGTAGGCGTAGTTCAGCGGCAGCACATAGGGCTCGTCCTTCAGCGACAATCCCAGGTAGCCGACGGTTTCCTCCTGCAGGATCTGCTCCATATCCGCGCGTGATTCGATGAAATCCCTCGCCGCCATGATTATCTCCCTTGTTGATTGATTCCGGTGACAGGACAGGCAGATAGTTTACGCCCGCCGTTCTTCAATCTCCAGCAGTTTGAGCGATGTGGCGCGTGTTACTCGTCTGTGGATCGGTTTCAAGGCCTTGCACCACCCCTGGCGCGATTCAGGTTGCTTCCCGCGGGATAATTCGATTAAATAAGAGACCGCGGCAGCGCGCCGGCGAGCGGGACCAAGCCGCAGCTGCAGCCGGTGCAGCGATGTGACCAAGTGAGGATATCCCCATGTTTCTCGGAAAAGTTGTCGGTACGGTCTGGTCCACCAAAAAGGTGGACAATCTGCAAAGCCTGCGTTTCCTGATCATCCACCCGATCAATCTGAAGAAGGACCCCAATACCGACGTGGTGGTGGTGGCGGACCGGATCGGCGCCGGCGTGGGGGAGATCGTGCTCTGCGCCTACGGACGGGCGGCTCGTGTCGCGGTGGGAGACGAAGATTGCTCCATCGAAGCGGCGGTGGTCGGTATTGTCGACTCGCTGGAGACGACTCCGGAATACCGCGGCACGCAGGTGGAGACGACAGCGACGGAAATGGCCGACAAGCTGCAGCGCAAAGCGAAGCCGGGAGGAGAAGCGTAAATGGCTGTCGATGAAGGCACACTGCGTGAGCTGACCCGGCGCGCGATTGAGGAGCTGGGGCCGCGGGCGACTGAGGAGAATGTCAAGCGGCTGGTGAATGAGGCGGTCGCGCGTTTGAAAAACGGCGACGGCTCCACCGCGGAAGTGATCGAGCTGGCGTCCGACAAATACCACCTTCCCCAGGCCGGCACCAGCAACCGTATCATCGTCACCGCTTTCGGCAAGAACCGGGTCGGCATCATCGCCGAATTGACCCAGGCGCTGGCGCGCCACAACTGCAACCTGGAGGACATCTCGCAGAAGCTGATGCAGGACTACTTCGCCATGATCATGATCGTTGAGATGCCGGCGGACGCTTCGCTCGGCACGATCAAAGAGGAGCTGGCCGGCGTCGGCAACCAACTGGGTGTGCGCATCCTGGCGCAGCATGAAGATGTCTTCACTACCATGCACCGGATCTAGCGATGTCCTGGAAAATTGAAGAGATCCTCGAAACCATCCGTATGACGGAGGTGGAGCACCTCGACATCCGCACCGTCACTCTCGGCATCTCCCTGCGCGATATCTACAGCGACGACTTCGCGACGATGAAGCGCCGCCTCTACGATAAGATCACTTCCGTCGCCCGTAACCATGTCGCCACCGCTGAGCGGATCGAAGACCGCTACGGCATCAGCATCGCCAACAAGCGCATCTCGATCACCCCGCTCTCCATCGTCGGGGAGCGGCTGGCCGCGGAGCAGTTCACCGAGCTGGGTGAAGTGCTGGATAAGGCGGCGGGCGAGGTGGGCGTCGATTTCCTCGCCGGTTACTCGGCGCTGGTGCAGAAGGGAATGACGCCGGGCGAGAGCAACCTGATCGAGTCGATCCCGGCGACCATGGCCGCGACGGAACGGATCTGCGCCTCGGTCAACCTCGGCACCACCAAAGCGGGTATCAACATGGATGCGGTGCGGCTGATGGGGGAGGTGATCGTGGACACCGCCCGCCGCACCGCCGATCGCGACGGAATCGGCTGCGCCAAGCTGGTGGTGTTCTGCAACGTGCCGGAGGATAACCCCTTTGTGGCCGGCGCTTTCCACGGCGTCACCGAGGGAGCGACCACCATCAACGTCGGCGTCTCGGGACCGGGCGTCGTGCTCAATGCCATCCAGGAGCTGCCGGAGACGGCGGACTTCGGGGAACTGGCCGACGCCGTCAAGCGGATGGCGTTCAAAATTACCCGGGTGGGCGAGCTGATCGGCCGCCAGGTGGCGCGGGAGGAGAATATCAAGTTCGGCATCGTCGACATCTCGCTGGCTCCGACTCCGGTGGTTGGCGACAGTGTCGGCGCGATCCTGGAGGCGATGGGACTGGAATCGGTCGGCGCGCACGGCACCACCGCCGCGCTGGCGCTGCTCAACGACGCCGTCAAGAAGGGCGGCATGATGGCTTCCGGCTACGTGGGCGGGCTCTCCGGCGCCTTCATCCCGGTGTCGGAAGACGACGCCATGATCAAGGCGGCCGAGCGTGGCGACCTCTCGCTGGAGAAGCTGGAAGCGATGACCTGCGTCTGCTCGGTAGGGCTGGACATGGTCGCCGTGCCGGGCGACACGCCGTCAACCACGATCGCCGGCATCATCGCCGACGAGATGGCAATCGGCATGATCAACAACAAGACCACGGCGGTGCGTATCATCCCGGCGCCCGGTAAGAGCGAGGGGGAGTTCGTCGACTACGGCGGACTGCTCGGCAAGGCGCCCGTCATGACGGTCCGCAATCTCTCCAGCAGCATCTTCATCGCCCGGGGGGGGCGGGTACCTGCGCCAACAAACGCGCTGACAAATTAAACTTGTGTAGCGCGGCGCAGGTGCGGAGAGACATTTTCGCCTGTTCCAGGCTTGACAGCGCTCGAATGCCCCGCACCCACCTTACGCAACCCGCCAACAAGGAACTGCCCGGATGGTTATGCGCCCACGACCGCAGGTCGTGGCAACGCTCTAACCAACTGATCCGCATCTGCAATCTGTGGGTGTGGCGGCGGACAAACATTGCAGTAGGCTCCTAGGCTGGCAGCGCTCGAATGACCTGCCCCGACTATACGCACCCCACCACCAATGAGCTGCCCGGATAGCCGTGCGCTCACGACCGCAGGTCGTGGCAACGCCCTCACCAATTAACAAACAGTGTGACCGGCGCAGGTGCGGAGAGACATTCGCCTCATTTCAACTCGTTCCTGCTTCCTTTCTACGTCATTCCCGTTTCCTTTTTACGTCATTCCCGCGCAGGCGGGAATCCAGGAATCTTCAACAATGAAAGTACCATGTGTGTACATCATGGCCAGCAAACGAAACGGAACGCTATACATAGGCGTAACCAGCGACTTGCTCAAACGGGTTTGGGAGCACAGAAACAATCTGGTTGATGGGTTCTGCAGACGCTATCGTGTCCATCGACTGGTGTATCTAGAAGAGCATCAGGATATGATTTCAGCGATAACCAGAGAGAAGCAGATCACGAAATGGAAACGCGCGTGGAAACTGCGTCTCATCGAGAGTAGAAATCCTGAGTGGTTGGATTTGTATGATTCCATTATTGAGAGCTCTGGATTCCCGCCTGCGCGGGAATGACGTGAGTAGAGTGGTTTCGCTTTAGCAGCGGCGTCGCACATGATAGCCCGGTCAGCGAGGCTGGCCGGGAACATCCAGCCAGCCTGCGCCTTCGCGGGAATGACGTGAAGTAAACCTTCTCTACCCCTCCCTAACCTTGACAATGCCGCGCATTTGATTAACCTATGGTGATTTCCGGCACCTTTCGACCGGATTTCCCCATCAACATCTTTGCAGGGGCAGGCTTCAACCCGCCCGCCAAAAAACCAGGATCGCGGTATGAAATTCAAAATCGCCGTCGGGCAGATCAACCCCAAGCTGGGCAACCTCCCGGCCAACCTCGAAACCCACTTCGACTACATCCAGCGCGCCATTGAGCAGGAGGCGTCGCTGATCCTGTTTCCAGAACTGTCGCTGACCGGCTACTGGCTGCGCGACCAGGTCTACGAAGTCGCGATGAAGCCGGACGACCCCTTCTGGCAGCCGCTGCTGGAGCTGTCCTGGAAGATCTCGCTGGCGGTCGGTTTTGTCGAACTGGCGGAGGATTTCCAGTTCTACAACAGCCAGGCCTACATCGAGGACGGTCGCATCCTCCATGTCCATCGCAAGATCTACCTGCCAACCTACGGCATGTTCGAGGAGCGGCGCTTCTTCTCGCCGGGGCGGCATGTCCGCGCTTTTGACACCAAGTTCGGACGGGTAGGCATGCTGGTTTGCAACGACTGGTGGCACGCAACCGGTCCGCTGATCCTGGCGCAGGACGGCGCCACCCTGATGCTGGCGCCCGCCAACAGCCCGATTCGTGGAGTCAGCGATCAACCGGTTTCCAACAACACCTGGGTGTGGGAATCGTTGATGAAGTTCCACGCCAAGGTGCAGTCTTCGTTCGTTGTGTTCGCCAACCGAGTGGGATTCGATGACGGGGTCGGCTTCTGGGGAGGATCGGGAGTCTGGCAACCGAACGGTCATGAGCAGGCGCGCGCCGCGCTCGATCACGAGGAGCTGCTGGTAACCGAGTTCGACGACAGCCTCATCCGCTTCGAGCGGATCTACTCCCCCCTTGTGCGGGACGAGCGCAACGATGTTACCATCCGGGAATTGCAGCGGTTGGTGGGGAAGTAAGGGATAGAAGACAGGCGATGGGTGTCTGATGTTCGGAATCGGGATCGGGAGTCGGAATCGAAATCCGTATCACATCTCCAGCCTCCCTGAGCAAGAAAACGCGCCGTTTGACAGCTACTTCACCACCATCAATCTTCGGCTGATCTTCGATCGGCTAAGCCACTTTTGGTGGCACGCTCTGAAGTTTGGCTCAATCTTCCCTGCGGTCAGATTGACCTCAGCAGTTTCGCTACGCAAAACGGCTTGCCACCTTCGGCGGCAACCTTGGAAGTTTCACTCTTGCGACGCTACGCGTCACAAGCGAATGAACGTAGATGCAAGTTTTCGCTGATTCGAGTCGAATATGTGAAACTTCTACGTCTTCTAGCGAACCAGCATCATTTTTCGGGTCTCCACAAATTCCCCGG
This sequence comes from uncultured Bacteroidia bacterium, assembly GCA_964517435.1. Lineage (GTDB taxonomy): Bacteria > CAIWAD01 > CAIWAD01 > BS150m-G50 > BS150m-G50 > BS150m-G50. The sequence continues at coordinate 12,934 of CAZFEC010000020.1, forward strand.
CGCGCATCCTGTAGAAATAAAGCCCACTGACCAGACCAGTCGCGTCGAACTGCACGGCGTAGCAGCCCGCCGCACGCACCTCATCCACCAATTCCTCCACCCGCTCCCCCAGCAGGTTGTAGACAGCGAGGGTCACCCGCTCCGGCCGCGGCAATGTGAATTCAATCGTCGTGGTCGGGTTGAAGGGGTTGGGGTAGTTCTGGGAGAGAGAGTAGGTATTCGGGAGGCCGGTTTCGGCTACGGACTCAATCAAGTTGAGGCAGTAGGAAAGATCGTAGTCGAAATATACGGGTTCTCCTGCTTGTTCATAGTAGGAGTGTTCATCTCCTTCATTGGAGCTCAACCACAAAAACCAGCAGGCCGGAGCGGCACCGTAACTCTGAATTCCCAGCCAGCCGTCGACCAGATTTACCGGGCTATCCAGGTCAAAGTGGAATTCATACAAAAGGTAGCCCGCATACTCGACACCGGTGGAAACGCCGGTAAGGCTCGTCTCCTCGCTGTAGACCAGTTCGCCAGGCACACCCAGACCTTCCTCTTCGTAGAAAGCTATTTCGAAATCCATTGGGAACACGGCGCAGTGATCCCAGCCGTTATCGTAGTACAGGCTTAGTCCCCAGAACTGAAAGCCGTAGATCTGCCCGGCCTCACCGAACCGCTCCGCCCGGTAGTGGTCTGCATCATCGAAATTGTTATGCGAGGTCCCCGCTGTCCAGGAATCACATGGTTCGCTTGGGGGCTGGCACGAGGAATAATCAAACGATCCCCCTCCTCCCACAATCAGCCGGTAATCCCCCTCCTCACCGCCGTAACCGTCGATGATGATGTAGTAGACACCGGCCGGGAGGTCCGTTATCTCGAGATAAGAGAGATAGGGGTGGCCCTGCGAATCCTCGCAGAAATCGTCGTTGCAGCCCATCAGCTCCAGGAGGGGGTTCCAGACCCAGATCTTGGTGTCGTAGGTTGACTCGCACAGGTCGAAAGTGTAGGTGCCGTACTCGGTGGGATTGAAGATGTAGACCACATCCGGGGAAGTCGATCCCTCGTACGGTCAGTTGATATCGTAGTCGTCGTTGTAGCCGACCGTGGTCCCGAACAGAGTGTCCCCGAGAGCGACGGGAACCGCTTCTTCAATGGTGTCGCCGCCCTGGCGCAGGTTCGGCCTGTCGCTCCGCTCCGGCGGTTGGATTGTCGCAGCCTCAGTCTGGACGGGAGCTGCAGGTGTGATACCAGCGGGAGTGGTTAAGCGATCTTCCTTCTGTGATTCCCGGGCTTCGCTATCGAGAACGCCCCAAACCGTTCCCAGCAGAAGCGCGACAGCATACATGAGAAAACATCTCACATTATCCTCCTGACCTGTCGATGAGATTGTATCACGTATTTCATAACTATTTGCAAATCGTCCTCACTTCACAATCATCATCTTCCTGGTTTCCACAAAATCCCCGGCGCTCATTCTGTAGAAATACAACCCGCTGGCGTGTCGCGTCGCATCGAATTGCACTGAGTACCACCCCGCCTGCCGCATTTCATCCACCAGCACCTCCACCCGCTGTCCCAGCAGGTTATAGACGGCGAGGGTCACCCGCTCCGGCCGCGGCAGCGCGAACCGGATCGTCGTGGTCGGGTTGAAGGGGTTGGGGTAGTTCTGCGACAGGGAGAACTCGCGCGGCAGCTGCGGAGCGGCCGGCACCGCCTGGGGATCGTATTCCAGCGCACCCATATCCGGCGCCTCGCCGCAGTATTCCTCCGGCGCCAGGTTGATCAGGGTGTCGCTGTTCCAGACGAAGAAATCGCTGCCGGCGTCGATGCAGGGGGAGGGATAAGTCAGGTTGAAATCCCCCTCCTGCGGATTGACGAAGCAGGGGAAGGCGTTCAGGTTCCCCTCCAGCCAGAACACCGTACCGTGGCCGTTGGTGGTGATCCCGCCCGGGCCCCCTTCCAGATCGGTGTAGGCGACGGCGAGATCGGTCAGATTTCCCGCCCAGTTGAATTCCACCTGCTGCGGTTCGTTGTCCCAGAAAATCGAATTCACGATTTCGATATCGTCGCCATCGGTGTACAAACCGCCGCCGTCGATGGCGCTGTTGCCCCACACGGTCGTATTGAGGATATCGCAGCCGCCGCTGATCGCGCCTCCTTCGCCGCCCTCATTGCCGTAGAAGATGCAGTTGCGGATTTCGGTACCGCCCCGCGTCGCGAGACCGCCACCTCGCCAATTCGCCCCGTTCCCGGCGAAGATGACATCGCTGAATCGCAGGTCGGCGGGGTAGCTGTAACCGTAGGCGTAGACGCCGCCACCGTCATCGTCGGCGAAGTTGTGGCGCAGCGCCACGTTGGCAAAGCGCGCCTCGGAGTAGTAGGTGTAGACGCCGCCGCCGTCCACCCCCCAGCCCCGGGTCACGGTGAGGCTCTCCACCACGACCGCTTCGGTCCGCATCAGCGCCAGCACCTGGTGTTGGTCTTCGCCGTCCAGGCGGGTGCTGTCGCGCGCGCTTCCGATCAGCGAGATGTGGCTGATCACGTTGAGCGGAAGCAGCTCTCCGGTCGTGGAGACGCTGTAGTCGCCGGCGCCGAGACGGATGGCGCGGGGATGGTCCGGGTCCACCAGCACGGTCTGCAGCGCGCGGGTGATCGAGCGCAGCGGATCCTGCGGCGTGGTGCCGCTGTTGGAGTCATCGCCGTCGGGATCCACCCAGAGATCGCTGGCATACTGCTCCACCAGGCCGTGCTGTATGTTGCAGAAGAGGCCTTCCAGATTCTGGATGTAGTATTCGGTCGGTTGCAGCACCGTGAAGGTGTCGACATAGAGGGTGCAGGGCCAGGCGCTGTAGCGCGCGATATCCTGCCCGAACATCCCGTGGTTGTGATAGATGCTGCAGCGGTTGAGTGAATCGAAGCAGACCGGGTAGCGCTGGTAGAGGCCGCCCCCTTCCTGAGCTTCGTTGCCGGTGATCGTGACGCCGGCGAGGAAGGGAATGGAGGAAAGACCGACGTAGAGGCCGCCCCCTTTATGAGCGTAGTTGCCCCTGATCACCAGGCCGCGCAGGGTCGGGCTGCTGCCGGAGCAGTAGATGCCGCCCCCATCGTCGCCCTGCCCGCCCTGCAGGGTAAAGCCACACAGGACGGTGCTGGAGTCCTCCTGGCTGTTCAGCGTTACCACCACATCTTCGCCGCCGCCCTCGATCACGGTCTGGCCGATGTAATCCGCATCATCGCTGGTCAGGTAGAGCGATCCGACCACCGCGCTCCGCCCCAGCAGGTTGATGTTCTCCTGGTAGAGGCCCGGCTGGACCAGGACCGTATCCTGCTGGTTGGTCTGGCTGATCGCATACTGAATGGTGCGAAAGGGCGCGGCGCTGGAGCCGTTACCGGTGCTGTCGGAACCGGTGAGGGCGACATGCCAGACTGGTCCCGCGTAGTTGAAGAGGGAGTCGCAACCGATCTCGAGCCCTCCCATGTTGCCGCCTTCGATACCGCTGCCGAGACAGGGGGAATTGAGAGCCAGGGTGTGCAACCAGGGCGGTTCGGTTGCGCAGAAGAGCGGGTCCGCGTTGATATTGCCCGTACCGTTGCCTTCCCAGCTGCCGTGAATATCGGAGAACGACACCCACAGGGAGTCGGGAGCGTCTGGATAATAGGAATCGGGATAGTTGTCCCAGATAATGGCGTTGGTGATGCTGCCGATGGGGGAACCGAAAGTGGAAAAGCCGCCCCCGCCCGCCTCCGCGTGATTGGCGCTTATCACGACATTCATCAGCTCGACGTGGTTGTCGAATTCAAAATAGATGCCGGCGCCGCAGTTGGTTTGGTTGCCGTGGATGATGGTGTTGGTCAGTGTGACTTCAGAGCCTCTGAAGTAGAATCCGCCGCCTCAACCAAAGGAGCTGTTTTCAACCACGATCAGGTTCAAGGCCTTCAACATGGCGTTCTCGCAGAATACGCCGCCGCCGGTGTAGCCGCTTTGATTGTTGCGGATGAACAGGTTCTGCAGAACCGGTGCTCCGCCGCTGATGTCGATGCCGGCACCCTCATCCCAGGAGTCGCCGGAGCCGTTGTCCCGCACGATGAGGTATTCCAGTCGCGGCGAGCTGTCGCGACAGTAAATGCCGCTGGTAAGGCTGTTGATGACGCTGAAACCACACAGTACCGCCGAGCTGTCCTCTCTCTGATCGAGGATCACACCCCGGAATTGATCGCTCCCGTCGATGACGGTCTGGCTGATGTGGGCGGTGTCGCCGGTCAGGGTAAAGAGAGATCCGACCAGGCAGTTGCGGCCATAGTAGTTGACGCTCTCCTGGTAGACGCCCGGCTGCACCAGCACGGTATCGCCCGCACCGCCGGCCGCGATCACTCCCCGCTGAATGGTCGCGAAGGGATTCTCCGCCGATCCATCCCCGTTCAGGTCCGATCCGGTCGTATCAACATGCCAGACCGGTCCCGCGTAGACTTCATAGGCTGCACAACCCACCTCCAGTCCGCCCATGTTACACCCGTCGCTGCCGCTGCCGAGGCAGGGGGAGTTTTCCGCCAGCGCCAGGCTGAGGAAACCGGTATCGCAGTAGAGGGGATTGGCGCAGATATTACCTTCGCCCGGCCAGCCGCCCTGGAGATCGGAGTAAGTAGCAGTGGCTGCGGTATTGGGGCCGTCGAGGTAGATCGGGCTGGGACAATCGTCCCAGATGATCGTGTTGGTTATATCCACGTAGCTGCCGCTGTACAGTAGACAGGAGTATTCGCCGGAGTTGCCGCGAAAGGCGCTGTTCGACACCTGCACCGAGGATTGCGAACAGCGAATGGCGCCGCCGCTGTTGTCGGTGATGATGGCCCGGTCGATTACCGGCGCGGAGGCCGCGGTGCAATAGACGCCCCAACCGTAGCTCGCGTGGGAGTAGTGATTGCCGGAGATGACGGTTTGGTCGATGACCGGGGCTGCGTTTGAACAGTAGATACCGGCGCCGTAGGCCGCGCTGTTCTGAGTGACGACCAGGTTGGAGAGCCGGGGCGAGGAATCGACGCAGAGGATGCCGCCGCCGCTGTTTTCGACGTCACCCGCGCCATTGCGGAGTGTGAAGCCGCAGAGCCGCGCCGCCTGTGTCTCGCCGTTCCGAAAAGTGACCACCGAACTGTTGACGCCGCCGTCGATGACGGTCTGGCTGATGAAGGCGGTGTCGCCCAGCGTCGCGAAAAGCGAGCCGACGAGGATGTCGCGGCCGTGGAAATCGATGTTCTCCGGGAAGACCCCCGGCTGCACCAGCACCGTATCCCCATCGACCGCCAGATCGATACCGGCTTGAATCGTCGGTTGATCGTCAGGGATGTTGATGACGGTGGCGCCGACGACGAGTGGTACGCAGGTCAGGCAGAGGGCGATGAGCATTGATCGCATCAGCAGCAGACTCCTCCTGTGCCGTATGCCATTACATGGCCGATAGATAATTTGAACCAGGTTTTGTCTATATCTATTATGAGATATTGGCGATCGTGTTTTGGTGATGATCCGGTCATCCTGCTCGCTGCCGGCATCGGTTATGAAATCGGTTTCTCATGCGCAACATAATGAACTGTTCACTAAGATGTCACTTTTGAGTCGTATTATACGATTTTATGAGGTCGGTGCCGCCGAATCCGGAACCGGGGACGGGGATGGGAAATTGCTTTGCGACTCTTCCCGAATTTTCGCTCGTTGGTAGCATCACGACGGACTGAATATTATTGAAGACGAACACCTACCAATGGAGGCACTATGAAAAGGAGAATGACAGCAGTTGTGGCGCTGTTGCTGGCAACGGGACTCGCCGGCGCTGCCGACTTGGCGATGAAGCCCTATTTCGGCGTCAAAGGGGGACCGGCCAGGTACATGGGCGACATCACTAATGCCGAGTATAACTACGGTGGCGCGTTGACGGGCGGCTACTGGGTTACCGACGACATCGCTGTCGAACTGGCGGCCGGCATGTTCATCCTCAAGGGCTGCAGCGAGGGCGGCGCTTTTCAGAGCACCGTCAATATGGTGGCGCCGATGGTGAAGTACCGTTTCCTGCCGGACATGGCTTACAACCCCTACCTGACCCTCGGTTTCGAATACATCATGTTCCAGCCGAAGGACTACGATGACTCCGGCACCGATCTTCCCGGCGATTATAAGACCTCGGCTTTCGCGATTCCGTTCGGTATCGGTTTCAGCAACTTCTTCACCGAAGCCTTCTCCTTCCAGGTGGAGGCGCTCTATCACCTGTGCCTGACCGACGACATTGACGCGATCGCGGAGGATACCAACGACAACTTCGTCACCTACACCGCCGGTATCAACTGGCATGTCGGTGTCGCCGGTGATACCGACGGGGACGGCATTCCAAACAGCCGTGATGCCGCTCCGCTCCATCCGGAGGATTTCGACGATTACCAGGATGAGGACGGCGCCCCCGATCCGGATAATGACAATGACGGCGTACCGGATGTGGTCGATGGCGATCCCAACACGCCGGAGGACCTCGACGGCTTCGAGGACAGCGACGGCGTCCCCGATCCGGACAATGACGGTGACGGTATCCTCGATGTGAACGATGCCGCGCCCAACGCCCCGGAGGACTTCGACGGCTTCCAGGACGATGACGGTGCGCCCGATCCGGACAATGACGGTGACGGTATCCTCGATGTGAACGACGAGTGCCCCAACGCGGCTGAAACCTTCAACGAATACGAAGATGCCGACGGCTGCCCCGACACACGGCCGGAGATCGCGGTCGAGAAGGGCGCGGCCATTGTGTTGGAGGGTGTCCACTTCGAGTACGGCAGCGCGGATTTGACCGCGAATTCGCTGGAGATCCTGGACAAGGTGGTGCGGACGCTGGTCGACAAAGAGAAGATCGTCGTGGAGATCCGCGGCTACACCGACAATCGCGGTTCCGACGCGGCCAACGAGCGCTTCTCCCTGATGCGGGCTGAGACGGTTCGCAACTATCTGCTTAACAACGGTATCGCGCCGGAGCGGGTAACGGCGGTCGGGTACGGCCCCGCTGATCCGGTTGCTGACAACGAGACCGAGGATGGCCGGGCGCAGAACCGGCGGATCGAGTTCTACCGCGTGCAGTAACCGACGACACAACATCTTGTGACAACCGGCGGCAGCGAATGCGAGTTCGTTGCCGCTTTCTTATTTTCTTTTCCTTTTCTGGGGTCGGACCTTGCATAGTTCTTGTTTATCAAAGTATTAAGCTGCGATTTCCACTGAAATATCGCCTTAGACGGCTGTTTTTTTGCCTGAAAAACACTACTTTTCGCTCAAACAAGATCCGCGTTTTTCGCTTGAAAAAGTGCGGTCTAAGCGTCCATTTCGGCCGTTTTCTCGTCATAATTTCTTAAAATACAAATACTATACCAGGTCCGACCCCGAACTTGCCTATTCTCGACCATTTCGTCGATTATTCGACCATTTCCGAACTCCAGCAATTACATTCTCGCAGCGCCACTTACGATGGTTGGATTGATATCGCGGCTTGTCAAAACTATTTTCCGTCATATCAACAGGTTACGTACAGAAATCAAAGTCTGCAACTTGAGCCGTCACACCTCGTTTTCCGGCGCGATTATTGCCTGAAGTTCATTGCCCGTCGTTAACAGATCGCTGCAACGGAAAGAAGATGAGCCAAACAGTAACCTCCCTTCCCCGCCGTTTTTCCACCCCGCAACCGCGCGTATTCATCGCTCTGGCGCTGCTGCTGACTTCGCTGCTGGTGCTGTTCGGTTCCTGGGAATACCATTCTTATAAGCAGCAGCTGACACGGCTGCTGCAGGAAGAGGCACTACAGGTATCACGCCTGGTCAGCCTGGGCGGCGAGCGGATCATGCAGGCTTCACGGGATTGGGAGGAGCAGCTGACGCATCGGCTGCTGGACCAGGCGCGCCTGCTCGACCAGGTGGAGCGCAATCAGGAATTGACGCCTCAATTGCTGGCGGAACTGATCCCGGACAGCAGCGAAATCCGCGTGGCGATCATCTCTGCTGCCGGGCGCTGGATCTTTCCACCTGGCGGGCCGCCGCCGGAACGGCATGGCCACGGCCCTCCCCGCCGGGAACATCCGCCCGGCTTCCAACCGCCGGACCAGCGGCCGCCACACAGCCAACTGCCGCCGGAACTGAAGCCGGTACTGGAGGGTAAACGCCAGATGGAAGTGCTCGGGCTGGGTAAGCCCCATTTTCGCCGCGGCAAACGTTTTCTGCTGGCCTACCATCGCAGCCGGGGCGGCGCCTTCCTGCTGAGCGTCGATTTCAGGCATGTACAGCAGCAGCGCCAGAAAGCGGGTATCGCCGGTTTGATGGAGCGGATCTCACATCGTTCCAATGTCGCCTGGGTGGGCCTGTACGACGGCAACAAACTGCTGGAAAGCATCTCGCGTGACTTCCCGGAGCTGGCACAGTTACCGCCACAGCCGGGCGAGCAGGCGGCTTACATCAGATTGGAGGACCGACAGGGAAACACGCGGAAGATTCTGGATGTCACGGTACCACTGCACAACCCTTCGCTCGAGCAGGGTCTGTTGCGGGTCGGCTTCACCAGCGACCAGCTGCAGATCAGCCATGGCATCTTCACCCGCTCGCTGCTCATTCGTTCCGCGTTCTTCCTGCTGATCGGATTCCTGCTGCTCTACTATTTCCTTGTCTACAGTAACTACCGTTCCCTGCAGCGCGAGTACGAAAGCATCCGCGCCGAGGTGGCCCGGCTCGAGCAGGAGAAGCAGGTCGTCAACCGGTTGCAGGCTATGGGGGAATTGGCCAGCGGGGTGGCCCATGAAATTCGCAACCCGCTCAACTCTATTCGCATGGTCAGCCAGCGTCTGCGGCTGGAGTTCGCGCCGGAAGGGAATCAGGAATACCTGCAGCTTACCCGTGCCATGCAGGAGGAGGCCGACCGTATCAACCGGATTGTCACCGACTTTCTGCGCTTCGCCCGGCCTGCGCCCCTGCGCCTGGAACTCAATTCCCTGGCGGAATGTATCACGCAGACCGCCGCCGCTCTCCAACCCGGTTTCGCAACCGCCGGCTGCACCCTGGAACTCAACCTGGAGGACGCGCCGGTATTCCGCTTCGATCTCGACCGGTTGAGTCAGGTGATACACAATCTGCTGGGTAACACCCTTCAGGCGGTCGACACCGGAGGAAAGGTGACCGTATCTGTATCACAAACCAGGGATCACGTGCACATCACGGTCGCCGACGACGGGTGCGGCATCCCGCCGGAAGACCGGGAGCGGATTTTCAACCTCTACTTCACCACCCGGCCGGAGGGGTCCGGGATCGGGCTGGCGGTGACCCACCAGATCGTCAGCGAACACGGCGGTACGATCCGGGTCGAATCGGAGCCGGGTGCCGGTACCGTTTTCAGCGTCGATCTTCCCAAACAACAGGATCTGACCAATGAGTGATCACACCATCCTCATCGTTGACGACGAGCAGAATCAACGTGATACATTAGCCGGGTTTCTACGTAAACGCGGTTACGAAGTCTTGGCCGCCACCGGCGGCAGGGAGGCGCTCGAGCTGGTGCGGCAGCATACCGTCGACCTGGCGATTTCCGACTTGCGCATGCCGGAAATGAGCGGCCTCGATCTGCTGAGACAGCTGCGCGAGCTGCAGCCGGAGATCGCCTTTGTGTTGATCACCGCCTATGGTTCGGTGGAGACCGCCGTCGAGGCGATGAAGAACGGCGCCGCCCACTACCTCACCAAACCGGTGGACCTGGAGGAGCTGGAACTCACGCTGCGCGACCGACTGGAACGCCAACAGCTGTTACGTGAGAACCGTGTCCTCAAGAAAGCGTTGCAGACCCGCCGGTCGCCGGGCGGTCTGATCGCCGACTCCGGCGAAATGCAGGAAGTGCTCAACCTCGTCTACCGGGCGGCGCCTTCACGCGCCACCCTGCTCATCCTGGGCGAATCGGGCAGCGGCAAAGAGCAGATCGCACGCCTGGTGCATGGACTGTCCACCCAGCAGGAAGGCCCCTTCGTACCGGTCAACGTCGCCGCCATCCCGGAAAACCTGATCGAGAGCGAGCTGTTCGGCCACGAGAAAGGTGCTTTCACCGGAGCGGGAGCGCGGCGGGTCGGTTTGCTGGAGCAGGCCGACGGAGGTACGCTCTTCATCGACGAAGTGGGCGACATCCCGCTGCCGGTCCAGGTCAAGCTACTGCGGGCGCTGCAGGAGAATTGTATCACGCGGGTCGGCGGCACGCAGACGATCCAGTTGAACCTGAGGTTCATCGCCGCCACCCACCGCGATCTGGCGAAGATGGTCGAGGAGAAGCTCTTCCGGGAGGATCTCTACTATCGACTCAATGTTATCGCGATACCTCTGCCGCCGCTGCGCAGGCGCAAATCGGACATCCCGTCACTGGTCGAGCACTTCATCAACATCTACTCGCAGCTCAATAGCAAGGGGGAGGTCACCCTCTCGCGGGAAGCGATGGACCTGATGCTGAAGCACGATTATCCCGGCAATGTGCGGGAACTGGAGAACGCCGTCGAGCGGGCGGTAGTACTCTGCCGCGAGGGCGTGATACAGAGCGCCGACCTGCCGCTCAACCTGCGTGCCAGCCGCAGCGGCGAGCTGCCGGAACTGGAGGGTGACAATCTGCCCGCGATTGTCACCGCCGTCGAAAAGCGGCTCATCTTCGCCGCGCTGGAGAAAGCAGGAGGCAACAAGAGTAAAGCCGCCCGCGCACTCGGCATCACCGAGAAGAACATCCGCGATCGCCTGAAGAAATGGGGAACCCCGCCACTGGCATAGCCGCCGGCGTTGTATCACATACCCGCCTTGCATCTGACCCACCCAGGCGTTTGAGTAATGCCCGCACAAGATGCCCCCTTCCCAAATGAATAGCGGGTATTACTTTATAGTATTGCTCAGAGAGTTCTGAACCACCGGAGCATTTCAGCTGGGAAATACTATATTGCTAGCTTCCAGAATGAGGAGCCCAACCGACGATGTGGTGGAACGATTACCCGGACGATTTCAGCGATGAATCCACCAGCCTGCCGACGCGGGAGATGCTGCGCCGGGTCCTGCCCTACATCCGCCCCTACAAGCGCATTTTCATCACTTCATTTTTCCTGGCGCTCGCCGGCGTTGTCCTGGTGCTGATCCAACCGATCATCCTGCGCCACATCATCGATCACGACATCCCCTCCGGCCGCTTCAGCGACCTGGGACGCTCCGGCCTGTTGTTCCTGGCGATCATGGGCGTATCGTCGGTAACCGGATTCTTCTCCTCCTGGCTGCTCCAGAAGGCGGGAGTCGGCGCCGTCAACGACATCAAGCTGGAGGTGTTCGGACACCTCCTGTCGCTCGGTCTGCCCTACCTGGAGCAGCAGCCGGTGGGACGCCTGGTCAGCCGCATCGAATCGGACACGCAGCGCCTGATCTCACTGACCTCCGTCATGATGCAGCGCCTGCTGATGTCGGGCGGCATGTTGATCGGCGCGCTGGTGGTGCTGGCGCTGATCGATGTGCGTCTGTTCCTGATCGCGGCGGCGATCCTGCCGCTGATCGTCCTCGGCACCTTCCTGCTGTTCAAATACCTGCGCCCCTACTTCCGCGAGGAGCGGGTGCGCTACGCCGAAGTCTCAAGCAGTGTGGCGGAGTTCATTCCCTCCGTGCCGCTGCTGCAGCTGTTCAACCGCCTGCGTTGGGCCCGCCAGCGCCTGCTGGAACGCAATCGCAACTATGCCGTGTTTTCGATCCGGCTGGCTTTCCGCGAATACGGCATCTTCCGGGGTCTCTCGTTCCTGGAAGTGCTGGTGACGATAGTGGCGCTTTGGCTGGGCGCCGGCTGGGTGGCGGACGGTACGCTGACGGTAGGCTCACTGGTGCTGTTCGCGCAGTACATCGCGCAGATTTACTGGCCCATCATCATGCTCTCCGACCAGCTGGCCGAGGTTCAGCGCGCCGGCGGCGCCGCCGACCGCATTTTCGCCGCGCTCGACATGGAACCTACGGTGCCGGAACCCAGGCGGTCGCGTCCCCTGCCCGACCGCGTCGAACGTATCACATTCGAGGATGTGACCTTCTCCTACGTCCCCGATCAACCGGTCCTGCGTTCGGTCTCCTTCGAGGTGGCGGCCGGGTCCACTCTGGCGCTGGTGGGACCGACCGGCGGCGGCAAGACCACCATCACCAGCCTGCTCTGCCGCCTGCGCGATCCCGACTCCGGCCGCATTCTGCTGAACGGCATCGACATCCGTGAGTTCGACACCGTCGCCTATCGCCAGTTGTTCGGGCTGGTCCTGCAGGACCTCTACCTCTTCCCGGCTTCGGTCCGGGACAACCTGAGCGCCTTCCGGGCCGATGTGACCGGCAAAGCAGTGGAACAGGCGGCGCAGCTGGTCGGCATGGACGCCGTGCTCAAGAACCGCTCCGAGGGCTATGAGAGCATCCTGGCGGAGCGGGGCAAGGACCTCTCCTACGGTCAACGCCAGCTGCTGGCCTTCGCGCGGGCGCTGGCGGTTGATCCTGTCATCCTGGTGCTGGATGAAGCCACTTCCTCCGTGGACCCGGGTACTGAGCGGCGGATACAACTGGCTTTGAACGCTCTGTTGGAAAGCCGCACCGGCTTCGTCGTCGCTCACCGGCTCTCGACCATCCAGCACGCGGACCGGATCCTGGTCATCAGCGAAGGAGAGATCGTCGAGGACGGCACCCACAGCGAACTGATGCAGCTGGGCAGACAGTATTACGAGATGGTGGTCACCCAGGACGGCGTCATCACGCAGTTTAACGGACAGGCGGAGGCGTGAGCGCATGAGAAAAGTATTCGCCTGGTTCCTGCCCTACTGGAAACACCGCGCCCGCGGGCTGTCGCTGGTGGTGATGATCACGCTGATCGGCATCGCAACGCGCACCCTCTATCCCTTCGTCTTCAAGTTCGTGATCGACGCGCTCGAGGTCGATCCCGATCCCGCCTCCGCCCGTTTCTGGGTACTGGCCATTCTCGGAGTGGGACTGGTGCGGGAGATATCACAGTGGCTGTTACCGGCTTTGCGCTACCTGCAGAACACGATGCTGTCGATGGACATTCGGCTGAACCTCTTCAGCCGCATCCTGGGCTACGATCACAAATTCTTCAATCGTTTCCGCTCCGGTGATCTCATCACGCGGCTGACCGACGACCTCGACGCCGAGCTGAAGATATCCTGGTACGCCTGTTCCGGCGTGATGCGGCCGATCGAAGCCGGTTTCACACTGCTGTTCTCCGTCGGTTTGATGCTGACCCTGAACTGGCAGCTGACGCTGCTGGCGGTGCTGCCGCTGCCGTTCATCGTCTGGGTGATGGCGCGAACCGAGCATGTGCAGGAGAAAGCCTACAGCGAGCGGCAACGGGCGACCAGCCATACGGTCGACGTGCTGGAATCGGCCTTCAGCGGCATTCGCATCGTCATCGGCTACGCGGCGGAGCAGGCGCAGTATCTCCTGCTCAAGAAAGCGCTGAAGCGGCGGGTGGTCGCCGAGGAGAAGGTCGTGTTCCTGCGCTCGGTGCTGGAGAACCTGAGCAATTTCCTGAACCAGGTCGGAGTACTCATCGTCATTTTCGTCGGTGGCTGGTTTGTGATGCGGGAGTGGTTGACGCTGGGCGATTTCTACGCCTTCTACGCCTATCTCTCGGGACTGGCGGAGACGATCTGGACCCTCAGCTGGTTCTTCGTATCGACCAAGCTGGCGGAGGCTTCGGTGGACCGGCTGGTGGAGCTGGAGGATGGCGAGCCGCTGCGGCACGGTCGGCGGCACGACCGCCCGGAACAGCCGTCGTTGACGCTGGAGAATGTCAGTTTCGATTTTCACGGGCAGAAGCAGGCGCTGCGCGCGGTCGACGGAGTGTCGCTGAACGTGCGTCCCGGCGAAACGGTGGCGCTGGTGGGACCGGTCGGCTGTGGCAAATCCACGCTGCTCCACCTGGCGGCGGGTATGCTCCCGCCCATGACGGGTACGGTTCAGCTGGGTGAGATACCGGTGATGGACTGCAGCGCGAATACCCGCGCCGGCCTGGTCGGGTTCGTGCCGCAGGAGTCACTGCTGTTCACCGGCTCGGTGCTGACCAATGTCACGCTCGACCGGGAAGGGATCAGCCGCGCCGACGCCGAACGGGCGCTCTACACCGCGATGGCGCTGGACGAGTTTCCGTTAAGCAAAGAAATACATCAGGGAGGCGTCGGTCTTTCCGGCGGTCAGCGGGCACGGGTAGCGCTGGCGCGGGCGATTGCCGGCAAGCCCCCGTTCCTGGTACTGGACGACGTCACCGCCTCGCTGGATGCCGCCACGGAGAGTATCTTCTGGCAGCGGCTGGAGAAGCTGCTGCCGGGGACCACCGTGCTGGTCGCCACTCACCGCGAAGCGACGGCGCGGATTTCCGACCGGGTGATCTGGCTGGAGCAGGGAGCCATTCTGCGCGAGGGGAAGCACGAGGAGCTGCTGAAGCAGTTCAAGGACTACCGCAAACTTTTCGCACGGCATTGATATCAGCTGCTTCAGGGGAATTTCCGATTTTGCGGAAATCCTGGTTTATATCCGCGGCATCCCACCTTCTGCGAAGAGTTCTGGGAGTAAACTCGCATCCGCGATTCGGAGAATCTACCCAAACACCAGATGACAGATGAACAACGCCGCCAGGATGCCGGCCAGGTCGGCGGTGAGTCCGGCCGCTATTGCGTGCCGGGTGCGTTTGATGCCCACCGAACCGAAATAAACCGCCAGGACATAGAAGGTAGTCTCCGTCGAACCGTAGATGGTGGAGGCGAAGCGGCCGATGAAGGAGTCGGGGCCGTGCTGGTTAAGCAACTCGGTGACCAGGCCCAGCGTGCCGCTGCCGGAGAGCGGCCGCATCAGCGCCGCCGGGAGCGTTTCCGCCGGCATCCCGATGCGGTCGGTCAGCGGGGCCAGCCAGCCGGTCAGTAATTCCAGAGCGCCGGAAGCGCGGAACATGCCGATCGCGACCAGGATGGCCACCAGGTAGGGAATGATGCGGATGGCGACCTTGAAACCGTCCTTGGCGCCCTCGACGAACTCCTCGTAGACTTTTACCTTCTTGACGATGGCCAGAATCGGCACCAGCAGGAAGAACAGCGGAATGGCGTATTCGGAAAGCGCCTGTACGATGGTTTTAAGCAGTTCCATCGTTCACCTCCTCCCCGCCGGCGTTCGTTGCTGTCGCCGGTTCCGGCGCGGGATTCGCATTGCCACGGAACCAGGGCAGCCGCTGATAGAGCTTGGCGACGATGATCGCCACCACCGTCGCACAACCGGAAGCAAAGATGGTGGTGCCGATGATCTCCAGGGGTGCCGCCGAACCCGCCGCGATCCGCACCGCGATAATCGTCGTCGGCACCAGCGTGATACTGGCGGTGTTGATCGCGAGGAAGAGCACCTGCGCGTTGCTCGCCGTCGACTTGGTCGGGTTCAGTTCCTGCAGCTCCTCCATCGCTTTCAGGCCCAGCGGCGTGGCGGCGTTGCCCAGTCCCAGCCAGCTGGCGCTGATGTTCATCAGCATGGATCCGATAGCGGGATGATCGCTCGGAATTTCCGGAAAGAGCCGCTTCATGACCGGCCGGATCAGCCAGGCCAGCCAGCGTATCACGCCCGCCTGCTCCGCCAGGCGCATCATCCCCAGCCAGAGCGCCATGATGCCGATCAGGTTCAGGGCGATGGTGACACCCAGCGCGGCCATCTCGAAGGCCGCCTCCGTGACCTCCGGCAGCCGCCCGGTGAACACACCCACCAGCACCGCGACCGCCATCAGTCCCATCCAGATGTAATTGAGCATGGTTTCCCCGGTTGTTTTCTAACCTTCGCTGCCGTAGCATTATGATATCCGTCAGCTTTCGTAAAAGCAAACAGCCGGGAAAACCATGAGCCGACCGACCGATCTGCTGCGAATGCTCCGACCCGGTCATTTCGTCAAGAATCTCTTCGTCTTCGTTCCCTGGCTTTTCGCCCGCCGTTTCGACCACCCCGACGAGCTGCTGCCGCTGGGAAGCGTTTTCCTCCTCTTTTGTATCACGGCCGGTGCCATCTACATCTTCAACGATCTGCTCGACCTGGAGGAGGATCGTCTTCACCCGTTGAAGCGGAAGCGCCCACTGGCTGCCGGACGGGTGCGGACCGGCACGGCGCTCTGGCTGGGGGTATTGCTGCTGGCCGTGACTCAGGTGACGGGTTGGTGGGTCGATTGGCGCCTGGGAGCGGTGCTGGCGAGCTATGCCGTTCTGAACCTGCTCTACAGCCGCTGGTTGAAGCGGATTCCGTTTCTGGACCTGCTGCTGGTTTCCACCGGTTTTGTCCTGCGGGAAGTGGCCGGCGCCTGGCCCCTGGGGATCTACATCTCACCCTGGCTGGTAACCGCGACCTATTTCCTCACCCTGCTGATTGTTGTCACCAAGCGGGAGATGGCGCTGCAACTGGCGGGGAACAGCGGCGGCAGGAGCCCCGGCGTCTACACCCTTCCCTTCCTGCGCGACCTGGAACTGGTGCTGGCGCCGATGCTGCTGGTGCTGTACGTGCTGTATACTTACCTGCGGATCGACAGCGACTGGTTCGTGGTCACTATTCCGGTCGTGCTCTACACCGTCTTCCGTTACCTCTTCATCACGCGCAGCCAGGAGAGCGTCGACTCACCGGTCGAGCTGCTCTACCGCGACCGGCCGCTGCTGGCCGGCGTACTGCTCTGGCTGACGGCGGCGATCGTTATCCTCTGGCTGGGGATTTAGCGGCTATAACGGTCGTGACCCTCCAGCAAATCCACACGAGCTATTCCCCGAGAGAGGAAAAGCCGCCAAGGGTAGGCGTACTGACGCCGGTCCCTTAGCGGTCTGGGGTGTTCTGTCGGCAGCGGTTATCTACCGCGGAACTCGCTCGGATGATGCCCGCCCGGGTGCTGTCGCTCCTGCTTACGATGACGCTTGTGCGTCAACTTACGCAGCACCTCCCGCTGCTTTTCGGTGAGCAGCTCCCGGATTTCATTCCGGGTCCGCATATGGCGTTTCATCCCGGCGGCGCGTTCATCCGCCAGCAGGTCGATGGTCTTTTCCATAACGGCCAGGTCCGGCTCCTCAGCGGTTCTCTCCATCTGCATCTTGAGTTCCAGCTTCTCCAGCCGGGCGCGGTGATCGATATCCCAGAGCGCGTCCGCCTCGATCATTTGCATGATCTTATCCTGCTGGCCTTCATCCAGATTCAGCTCCTCGTTATCCAGCAGGTGCAGGATCATGTCCGGATTACCGTGCGGGCCATGCGACTCCGAATGGTTTCCGCAGCCGCCTTTGCCGAAAGGTCCGGCCAGGGCCAGCGTGCCCGTCAGCAACAGGGTGCTCAGGATCAGGGTTGTCTTTTTCATCGTTTCCTCCTCGGCGCTGTTCGCCGCTTTAGCTTAATGTGTCGAAATCAGTTCAAACTTTCAATTCGCTTTCACTTTCTGTTGATGCAACAGGCGTGCCAATTTTTTTAGCAGGTCCTATCTTGCAGATTTTCAACATAATAGGCTGATTCGTCCGCCGCTGCTTTCGTAGATTTTGCCGTCGTCACACCGGTTACTATCAACGATTTCGTCGCTCTCATCGCGGCACCCCTCAACTCCGCGCCAAATTCTATGGTCTGGCAGCCTTCTTCTCTTTATGTTGTCCAATCCGGAGAATCATCATCAGGCAGATTCACCCGTCCGGGGAATTTGTGTCACACTGAACGAGGCCTGCTCATGCGCCGTTACATATTCCTGCTGTCGCTCTACTTCCCCCTGCTGGTTTCAGCCGCTTTCATTCAGTATCCCGCTTTCACGCCGGAAGGGGGCATCACCTTCACCGCGCAAGGTGATGTCTGGCACCTGCCGCCTGACGCTCAGCGGGCGGAACGACTGACGTCGCACCTCAACCTGGAGCTGGAAGCCCTGATGTCACCGGCCGGCGATCAACTGGCCTTCGTCACGGACCGGTATGGCGATAACGAGCTGGCCGTACTGTCGTTGACCGACAACCGGACCCGCCGCCTGACCTGGACCGACACCCGCAAACACCTCTGTTTCTGGGATGGTGACCGGCTCTACGCTACGGAAAAGGCCGGCGGCGTCTTCCCGCGCCGTTACCGGCTTTATCGCTGGCCGGCCGGTGGTGGCGAGGCGGAGTTGATCATCGCTGACATCTGCGGTTCGGCCGACCTCGCGCCTGACGGTGAGCGGATCGTCTACACCAGGGGCGACATTCGCTGGACGCGCAAGAACTACCGCGGCAGCGGCAACAACGACCTCGTCGTGTATCACATCGGCAGCGGCCGCTTCCAGCAGCTGACCGACAGCGACTGGAATGAAAACTGGGGGATGTTCAGCGCCGATGGAAAGCAGATCTATTTCGTCTCCGATGAGGATTCCACCCGCAATCTCTACCGCTACAATCTGGCCGGTGGCGTTCAGGAGCAGCTGACTCATTTCGAGGAGGACGGCGTACTCTTCCCCCGCCTGAACCGGGAACGGACCCGCATCGTTTTTACCGTCCTCGGACAGCTGCACCTGTATGACATCGCCACCGGCGTGATACAAAAACTGGAGCCGCTGCTGGTAGCACCTCCCGCCTTCAATACGATTACACGCGAACCGGTGGACGGCAAGGCCGGCTCCTTTTGCGTCAGTCCCGATCAGAAGTGGATTGTCGCCGCGGTGCGGGGAGACCTGTTCCTGACGCGGCGGGAGGATGAACGCACCCGCCAGCTGACGGATGATAACTGGCACAATAGCCGTCCGCATTTTTCGGTCGGCGGTGATACGCTCTTCTTCCTTTCGAATCGCGGCGGGCTGACCGGTGTCTGGGCGCTGACCCACTCCGACACCGCGCTCACCCTGGCGGAGGATTATCATCACACCTTTGTTCAGGTGACCAATCTGGACCAGGTGGTGTACGAATTCGCCCTTGCGCCCGACGGGCGGCGGCTCGCCCTTACCTGCGGTCTCAACCGGATCCTCCTGCGCGACCTGGAGCGGAATCGCACTACCGAACTGACGCGGGGTTATCAGCCGCGCCACCTCGCCTGGTACGACGACAGCCGCTGGCTGCTTTTCCAGAGCGAGGACAACGAGTTCAACCAGGATGTCTTTCTCATCGACACCGAAGAAGGCACCCGGGTTAATATCTCCAATCATCCTAAAAACGATTTCAACGGCTGTATCTCGAGCAACGGCTTCTGGGTGTTCTGGATCAACGATGCGCGCGATTACACTACCGTGCTGCGGGCGACCCTGACCCGGAAAATCTGGCAGATGCAGGAGGAGGATATCGAGGACCGGCTGGACGGGGATTCCACCGCCTCCGCGTTGCGCATCGACCCGGAAGGTCTTTTCGATCGTGTGATACGTCTGGATCATCCTTCCGGTCGTGTCAGGCAGGTGTTGATTTCACCCGACAACCGCCAGATCGCCTACCTGCTGCGGCGCGATCATCGCGATCACCTCTATCGCGCCGAGTGGAACGGCGAGGAGGAGAAGGAGATCGCGAGCGGCAAGCATCTGTCCGGTCTGCAGTGGCTCGAAAAAGGCAACCGTATCTATTTCCGGGACGGGGGCAGAATCAAACAGGTCGGCGTCGACGGTGGCAAAAGTGAAACGGTGCGATTCCGCGGTGAACAGCGTATCGATCAACTCGCCCTGCAGTCGTACAAGTTCCAGACGCTCTGGCAGCGGACGCGCGACTGGTTCTACGATTCCGACTATCACGGCGTCGACTGGGAGCGGATGTATCACAAGTATCACGATCTGGCGGCGGCGCAGGTACTGGACGCGGATTTCAACACCATCACCAAAATGATGCTGGGGGAGTTGAACAGCTCGCATCAGAACGTCACCGGCGGGCAGCTGCACATCGACGGTGACGCCGCTTCTTTCCTGGGCGTGACCTGCATACCGGTTCGGCGCGGCGACGGCCGACGAGTAAGTGAAGTAATGCCGCACGGCCCCGCCGACCTGGGCGAGGCGGGCCTACTGCCCGGGGACATCCTGCTCGAGATCGAGCATGTGCGTCTGTGTGATGGCCTGCCGCTGCAATCCCTCCTCATCGGTCGGGAAGAAGAGCCGACGGCGCTGCTGGTCCGGCGGGAGGGGGAGGAGCTGGTACTCAACCTCACGCCCTGCTCCACCCGGCAGATCAACAGGCTCGCCTACCGGCGCTGGGTGGATGACAACCGTCACCTGGTTGAACAGGCGGGCGACGGCCGCGTGGCGTACGTGCACATCTCCGGTATGAACTGGCGCAGCACGACTCACTTCGAACGGGAGCTGTTCGCCCGGACCCGGGACTGCGAGGCGCTCATCATCGACGTGCGCGACAACGGCGGCGGCTACACCACCGACTACCTGCTGACCATGCTCAACTATCAGCCGCACGCCTACACCATCGGCCGGGACGGCGAACCGGGCTATCCGCAGGGGCGGATACCCTTTTATTACTGGCACAAGCCGGTGGTCGTCATCTGCAACGAGCATTCTTTCAGCAACGCGGAGATCTTCACCCACGCCGTCAAGACGCTCGATCGGGCGCGGGTGGTGGGGCAGCCCACCTTCGGCGGTGTGATTTCCACCGACGGTTTCTCGCTCGAAGACGGGACCTACGTCCGCCAACCCTTCCGGGGCTGGTACACGATCGACGCCGGTCTCAACCTGGAAAACAACGGTTGCCGGCCGCATGTGATCGTGGAGCTGGGACCTGACGCCGTACGGGAGGAGCGCGATCCGCAGCTGGAAACAGCTGTGCAGGAAGCGTTGCTGCTCCTGCGGTAAGGTGTGTTTGTTTTTTCGTTCGCTGCCGACAGCGGTTGCGTTTGAAGCGACGTGATGTCATATTTTTCGGTCGGAAACTTAACCGTTCCGACGACTGAACGGATACCGTTTTAAGTGTGATACAAATCTACTTCAGTAGAGGAACAGATATGCTTTTCACCAGTCCCTTCCGGAAGCAACGGCCGCCAGTGCCGCTGCTGGCGTTGATCGCGGTGCTACTCGGCGCTCTGACCGCCCTGGCGCAGGATTTCGATCCGGAAAAAGCGGTCCCGGTCGAAGTGCGCTATTCGCACTCCGCCTATACGCCCGGGATGACGGGCGAAGCGGTGATTTTGTATCACGTGCCGGAGAACTACCATATCACCGATGTGGAGAACGGGCTTTTCTACGTCGAATTCGACACGATCGCGTCCATCGAAGTCACCGACATCACTTTCCCGGCGGGCGTCATTGATAAGGATAAGGAGCGGGTCTACCGGGGTATCGTCCCGGTTTACCTCCGCTTCCGGCTGAGCGAGGAGCAACCTGCCGACTTCGATTGGTCGCTCCGCGCCGGTTATCAGGTCTGCTCCGAAATCGGCGACCTCACCTGTTATATGCCGGTCGAGAAGAACCTGCCGTTCCAGCTCGCCCGCACCGACGATCCCAATCTGGCGCAGCCCGTGGAATCGGCCTGGTTTGTTACAACCGGCGAGGAGAGCCTCGAAGACCAGCTTCAGAAGGCGTTGGGTGGCAACCTGCTCCTTGCTTTTCTGATCATCTTCCTGGGCGGATTGCTCTCCAGCTTCACGCCCTGCGTCTACCCGGTGATTCCGGTGACCATCGCCTACATCGGCGCGCACAGCGGGAAATCGAAGTTCTCCGGCTTCTACTTGTCGCTCTTCTTCGTGATCGGCCTGGCGTTGGTCTACTCGATCCTGGGGATGATCGCTGCCGCCGGCGGCAGCACCTTCGGTGCGCTGGGTCAATCCGCGACGGTGCAGTTCGTGATCGCAGGTATTTTCCTGGCCCTGGCCGCGTCGATGTTCGGTGCCTATGAAATTCAGCTGCCCAGCTCCTGGCTGGCGAAGATGCAGTCGGGCGCCAAGGCGGGCCCGCTGGGGGCCATCATCATGGGCGGGATCACCGGTTTCATCGCCGCGCCCTGTGTGGGGCCGATCATCGGCGTGCTGCTGCTCTACATCGCTACGACCGGCAACCTGCTGCTGGGCTTCTTCATGATGCTCTTTTACGCGCTCGGCATGGGTATGCTGTTCCTGGTGATCGGCACCTTCGCGGGCGCGCTCAACTCGCTGCCGCAGGCGGGCTACTGGATGGACACCATCAAGAACTTCTTCGGCGTCATCATGGTGTCGATGGCGATTTTCTTCGTGCGCCTCTACATCCCCGGTCCGGTGCTGCTGTTGATGGTCGGCATCTGGATTACGATCATCGCGGTCTACCTGGGCGCTTTTACGCCGTTACGGGAGGACTCCGGCTTTGTCGACAAGCTGTACAAGGCCGGCGGGCTGATCCTGCTGCTGGCGGGCATTTACTTCACGGCCGGCGGGCTGTTCAAAACCTGGCCGGTCGGCCTGCCCGTCCTGGCGAGTGGCACCACGGCCTCTGCTACCACCGTCGCGGAGGTGGAGTGGAGCGTCAACAATCCTGATGATATCCTGACCCGGGCTTCCGACCGGGGTTTGCCCGTGGTGATGGATTTCTATGCCGACTGGTGCGTGGCCTGCAAGGAGCTGGACGAGTACACCTGGAACGATCCGACCATCGTGGATCTGTCGGAAAGGATGTTGCCGCTGAAGATGGATTTCACCGCGCGGGGGGACTGGGAAAAGGAGATGCGTGAGCGCTACGGCATCTTCGGCATGCCGACCGTAATTTTCCTCGCGCCCGACGGCAGCGAAATCGATCGGTTCGTCGGCTTCAAAAAGCCGGCGGAAGTGATCCCGATCATGGAACAGGTGCTGAAGCACCTCTAGAAATATCCGCCGCCCGGGTTTTCCCGGTGAGTGCTCTCGCTGACACTTCAGGAAGCGCTGCCGGAACCGCTTCCGGTGGGAATGTATCACAGCTTCGGAGCCGATTTTGAATAACTCCGAACACCTGCGGGTAGCTGAGATCTTTCACTCCCTGCAGGGTGAAGGCGTGTCGACAGGAATGCCGACACTTTTCGTACGTCTGGCGGGATGCAATCTGCGCTGCAGTTATTGTGATACAGCCTGGGCGCGGGAGGAGGAGGCCGGTCGGGAGATGACCGTCTCCGAAATTCTGGCGCAGCTGCGGAAGTGGGATTGCGGCGAAGTGATCGTCACCGGAGGGGAGCCGCTGCGTCAACCGGGAGTGCTTTCACTGCTGGTGGAGCTGCTGACGACCGGCTACCGGGTGACACTGGAGACAAACGGGTCGTACAATCTGACACCGGTGCCGGCGGCGGTGGTTCGCAGCCTGGACATCAAAACTCCCGGTTCCGGTGAGGCGGACAGCTTCCTGGCCGGCAATCTCGCACAGCTGCGGGCTGGCGATCAGGTGAAATTCATCTGCGTAGAGGAGGCGGACATCGACTGGTCACTCGAATTCATCCGGCGACACGACCTTACAGCTGTTTGTCACGTTATCCTGCAACCCGCCTGGCGGCAGCTGTCCCCTGCCGTCATGGCGGAGAGAATCACCGCTTCCGGCCTGCCGGTGCGGCTGGGGCTGCAGTTGCATAAACTGATCTGGGGCGAAGAACAGCGGGGAGTATGAGCATCTCAACCGAAAGCCATCGCAATACTCGTGCCGTGGTCCTGCTTTCCGGCGGACTGGATAGCTGTGTCGCAGCTGCTCTGGCGGTACAGTCGCATGAGTTGTTCTGCCTCCACGCCGGTTACGGCCAACGCACCGCCGCCAGGGAAGCCTGCGCCGCCATTGAGGTGGCAGCCGCGCTCAAGGCCGATCTGCGCTGTATCGATCTGGCGCATATCGCCGCTTTCGGCGGTTCCAACCTGACCGCTGCCGCCTCGCCGCGGGAGCCGGGTGACCTTGAATGGCGGGAGGTGCCGGCCACCTATGTCCCCTTCCGCAACGCGAACCTGCTGGCGGCGGGTGTCAGCTATGCGGAGGCGATCGGCGCGGCACAGGTTTTCATCGGCATCGTCGAGGAGGATAGCTCCGGGTATCCCGACTGTCGTGAGACATTTCTGGACGCCTTCCAGCAGGCGGTGATCGTGGGAACCGCCGCTGCGGATGCCATCACGCTGTCAGCGCCGCTGCTGCATATGAACAAGGGAGAGATCGTAAAGCTGGGCTTCGAGATCGGCGCTCCGCTTCATGCGACCTGGTCCTGCTACTACGATGATGAGTTAGCGTGCGGAGAGTGCGATTCCTGCCTTCTGCGCCTGCGCGGTTTCGCGGCCGCCGGTAAAAAGGATCCGCTGCCGTATCGATGAAAGAGAAATAGTCACACACCCTATCAGCTCAAAGCAACTGACATGTTTATTGACTACGCAAAGATACATGTGAAATCAGGTAACGGCGGACCGGGTTCGACCTCGTTTCACCGCGCTAAGTTTGTGCCCAAAGGTGGACCGGACGGTGGTGATGGCGGACGTGGCGGCGACGTCGTTTTCAAGGCGGACCCCAGCCTGAACACCTTGCAGGACTTCAAGTATGTCCGTAAATATGCCGCCAAGGACGGCAATCCCGGCCGCAGCAATCGCTGTTCCGGCAAAAGCGGCAATCCGGTTGTGATCCGGGTGCCGCTGGGTACCGTGGTCAAGGATGCTGCCACCGGCACCCTGCTGCTCGACCTGGTGGCACCGGGAGTGGAGACAGTGCTGCTTCCCGGTGGCATAGGTGGCAGGGGGAATGTGCATTTTGCTACGCCGACCAACCGGGCGCCGCGTTACGCCCAGCCGGGCATCCCCGGCAGCTCGCTCTCGATCATTCTGGAACTGAAGAGCATGGCTGATGTGGGCCTGGTGGGATTGCCGAACGCCGGAAAGTCGACGCTGCTCGCCAGCGTCAGTGCCGCCCGTCCCAAGGTGGCAGATTATCCCTTCACGACCCTGCAACCACAGCTGGGGATTGTGGAATATGCTCCCTATAAGAACTTCGTCATGGCGGATATTCCGGGTTTGATCGAGGGCGCGCACGAGGGAAAGGGGCTGGGACACTATTTTCTGCGGCATATCGAGCGCACGTCGCTGCTGCTGTACCTGATCGATGTCAGCGACAGGGATCCAGCTGCCACCTTAGCGCTGCTGAGAAGCGAACTCAGCTCGCACGACAGGGAACTGTTGCGCAAACCCTCGCTGGCGGTGCTGAATAAGAGCGATCTCATCACCTCCGCGCCGCAGCAACCCAGTCATGCTGCCACCTCTGACACTGACAGCGGGAGCGTCGATGGGGATGCGAATCTGCTTCAGGACGACTGGTCGGTGAAACTCCCTGAAATGGAATACGATTTCCTGATTTCGGCCGCGACGCAGAACGGCGTGAAGCAATTGATGCAGAAGGTAGGCAATCTGGTTGAGCAGGAGCGTGCCAAACTGGATATCGACTACAACCGCCAGAATTATGTAAACCAGAAGTTCCTCGCATCTGTCATCAGTCGTGATTCGACGGAGCCCGTGACTTCAGATGCTGCCGGTGGCAGCTCTCAAGAAGTTGACGAAAATCCTGTTGACAAGTAATTAACTATACACCACTATCGCAATGCGGTCTTTGTGTATACTAAAATCTGTGTTTGTCTGGTTAACCCTTTAGCGGCTTGAAATGCCCCAGATAGACAACCCGCACCCTGCTCTGTTGTGACCTGTAAGTGTTGGCTGAATGTCGCAGGCTGAACCTGAAAATGAAGCTGGAAAGAGAAAGCTACGATATCATCATCATCGGAGCCGGTCACGCCGGCGTCGAAGCGGCGCTGGCCGCTGCGCGTCTGGGCAGGAACACCCTGCTCCTGACGATGCAGATCTCCACCATCGCGCAGATGTCCTGCAATCCCGCCATTGGCGGTCTGGCCAAAGGTCACCTCGTGCGCGAGCTGGATGTGCTGGGTGGCGAGATGGCGCGCGCCGCCGACACCTGCGGTATTCAGTTCAAGATGCTGAACCGCAGCAAAGGTCCAGCGGTCTGGTCGCCGCGCGCGCAGGTTGACAAGCAGCGCTATTCCGACTACTTCATTCAGCTGCTGCAGCGCGAACCGAACCTCACCCTGCGCGAAGGGATGGCCAAATCGCTGCTCATTGAAGGTGATCGGGCAGTGGGAGTGATTGACGGCAGCGGCAACGAGATGCCTGCCGGATCCGTTATCCTCACCGCCGGCACTTTTCTTAACGGTTGTATTTACACGGGATTGAAATCGACACCTGCCGGTCGCCTGGGTGAAGCCCCAGCTACAGGTCTGACGGAACAGCTGGTCGAGATCGGTTTTGAACCGGGTCGGCTTAAAACCGGGACACCGCCCCGTATCCTGACCGAAAGCGTGGATTTCGAGAGATGTGATGAGCAGCGCGGCGACGAGGAGCCGGTCCCGTTTCGTTATTACGAAAACCTGATACAGCTGCCGCAGGTCGTATGCCATCTGACCTACACTCACCAGGCAACTCACGAGCAGTTACGACAGGGCCTTGATCGCTCTCCTCTCTATACCGGTCTGATCGAGTCGGTAGGACCGCGTTATTGCCCCTCGATAGAAGATAAGATCGTACGCTTTGCCGATCGGGATGGCCATCAGATCTTCCTGGAACCGGAGGGACTGAAGTCTCCGGAGACATATGTCAATGGCTTCTCCACCTCGCTACCGGAAGATGTGCAGCTGGCCGCACTGCAGACGATTCCTGGTCTGGAACAGGCGGAGATCGTCAAATGGGGATATGCTATCGAATACGATTTCTTCCCGCCGCACCAGATCAAGCACACCCTGGAAACCCATCGTATTGAAAACCTGTACTTTGCGGGTCAAATCAACGGGACTTCCGGCTATGAGGAAGCGGCGGTTCAGGGATTCATGGCGGCAATAAACGCAGTTCGCAAACAGTGTGGTCAGCCGGATTTCATACTCAGGCGAGACGAAGCATACATCGGTGTCCTGATCGACGACCTGGTCACCCGCGGCACCCTGGAGCCTTACCGCATGTTCACCTCCCGGTCGGAATTCCGGCTTCTGCTGCGCCAGGACAACGCGGATGAGCGGCTGATGCAATATGGCTGCAAGATCGGACTTATCGATGACGAACGCTGGGCACGCTTCGAAGAGATAAGCGCAGCTGTTGCTCGGCTGGAAGGCTCCCTCCGCACCAGTCGTTCAAACCGCCTGCTTCATGAGGAACTCGGAATCAATCAACCTGAGGATGGCTATCCAACTCTGGCTCAGCTGGTCAAACGTCCAGAGATCGAGATTGGCCAGGTTGTTGGGTCGCTGTCGCTTGATGATAAAGTCGGGAATACAGCCGATATCGAGGTCTTGCGCCAGGCTGAGATCAACATCAAATATGAGGGCTATATCCAGCGGCAACGACGCCAGGCAGAGCAATTCCGTCAAAACGAGAATCTGCCGCTGCCGTCGGATTTCGATTACGATTCCGTTCAGTCGATCAGTAACGAGAGCCGTGAGAAGCTCAAACGTATGCGTCCAATTTCGCTGGGGCAGGCCTCTCGTATCTCAGGAGTTACTCCTGCTGATTTGGCGGTATTGCTGATACATCTGAAAAAAATGAGCACAACAGCTTGATGTTCCACGTGGAACATTGGAGATCTCATCGCTAATTCGTTTTGATTCCTCAGACCTGGGGTTTACGATTGTTTTGCAATCGCATCCCCAGCCTAGAAAAAAGTCGTCCTGCACGAAGCGGGGCTGAGGGAATTCCGGTCGTCTGACAAATCATCAACCAAGTTACGATCCATGACTGAAGCATTGAACGCGCGTACCGAAGCTGATCGGAGAGAGCTTTATTCGCGATTCAAGGAGCCCTTGGATTTCTATCTGGAGCGCCTGCGGCAATGGAACCGGGTCGTCAACCTGGTGTCTCGGCAAGCCGACGCACGTCTACTCGAAGAGCTGCTGCTGCCCAGTCTTGCCTGTGCCGACACCGGAATGCTTCCGGTGGGTAGCCAAGGTGTTGATCTCGGATCCGGTGGCGGATTTCCCGGGATCGTGCTGGCTATCGTGCGGCCGGATCTCCAGCTGCAGCTCACTGATTCGATTCAGAAGAAATGCAGCTTTCTCAAACAGGTGTCGCAGGAGTTGCGCTTATCGCAGGTATCCGTAATTTGTGGCAGGGTAGCGGAGCTGCAAACCGAAGCCCAGGACTTTATCACTGCGCGTCATTTTGGAGATACCGAACTTTTATTTCAGATCGGGAAACAATTACTCGCGGATAGCGGACGTCTTCTGCTATTCAAACCGGACAGCGAGGTGACGGAGTTCCAGCGTTTGGGCTTGATCCCTGTGGATCAGATTGGGGTAGGGCCGGAAAGGTCGCTGTTTGCGCTGAGTATTCCATGTGTGGACGACCTTTCGTAATGCCATTATGCCGATTCTTGCAAAGAATCGTCTCTTGAAAACTGTCTGCCATGAATCGGTTATAGATTTCTTCGAAGTGCCGATCACTGGCGGTAACTCTTTTTGGGAAATACTATATGACGTGGATTATGTCAGTTTGTGTCGGCGGGGGGCGGATTAACCGTAATTGAAATGAGGCAGGGTTGATATGTTGGTGGCCGATTACCCGGGGCTGACGCCCCAGGCTAGGATTAAGTCGCCCCCTGACGGGGCATGGGCATTGACCAGCAATCCAAGACGGTCCGGCTTGGTCATCGGTCAGAGTCTGCTCTTCATGGTTTTCAGAGCCGAATCATTTGCATTTGTTCGGTTTAACGTGGATTCTAATAGCGCTTCAGGTGATGTAACCGGTGTAGGATCAACGTTCCACAGCTGTGTTGCGCCCCGTTAGTCAACGGCGGACCTGAAGTTTTAATATCCTGTTACCTGGGCCTTCGCCCCAAGCTAGCAGTAAATTGCCCCGACTGGGGCTGGACTCTTTTTTTCATACCTTGCGGTGGAGCTCCGGGAGAGAACTGCTCACCTCCATCGTACATATGCGAATACACACCATCGCTTTTTGGCGACCAAGGACTTGTTCCCCAGGATAGTGCTAGATCGCCCGCGAGTTTGAATTGCTTAGTCGGTCTACTGTTGATTCGCAACAATCGGAAAAGGTTATGACATCAGACAACACCAAATCTGACGGTACCATTCGGAAACCACGTTTGATCATGACGGTCCTGGCGGTAGCTGACCTGAAACACTCGGCCCGCTTCTACCAGGAAGCATTCGGGTGGACGGTCACCCTTGAAGTACCGGTGGCGGTGAAGCTCGAATTGCCAAACGGCCACGAACTCATGCTCTACCAGCGCGAGGCTTTTGGCAGCAATACGAACCAGCTGCCGGAGACACTCGCAAAAAGCGCTATTTCCGGCACCGAATTCTACATCCATGTGACCGACCTGAGGGAAACGATACGGCTTCTAAAAACATTGGGAGCGCGGGAATTGTCAGGGAGAGCTCAGCGCCCCTGGGGTGATGAGGTGGCCTACTACGCTGATCTGGATGGCAATGTCCTGGCTGTCGCACAGCCGCCAGCCGGCCCGGCTGATGCCGTTGCGTAATCCCAGGTAGGGGGGAGAAATCACATAGACCATGCAGCTATCGATTGCTAGTCGCGCGAAGGCGACTCCGAGTAATCGTACCGAACATGAAATTATCAATTAGTAGTCGCCCGATTTGCGACTCCGAGTAGTCATTGAAACATGAAGTTATCGATTAGTAGTCGCGCGAAGGCGACTCCAGGTAATCACCTTGAACATGAAGTTATCAATTAGTAGTCGCCCGATTTGCGACTCCGAGTAGTCATTGAAACATGAAGTTATCGATTAGTAGTCGCGCGAAGGCGACTCCAGGTAATCACCTTGAACATGAAGTTATCAATTAGTAGTCGCCCGATTTGCGACTCCGAGTAATCGTACCGAACATGAAATTATCAATTGCTAGTCGCCCGATTTGCGACTTCAGGCAATCGAATTGAACATGGATTTATCAATAAGTAGTCGCGCGATTTGCGACTCCGAGTAATCGTACCGAACATGAAGTTATCAATTGCTAGTCGC
>CAZFEC010000020.1:42971-49891 GCA_964517435.1 uncultured Bacteroidia bacterium
TATCAATTGCTAGTCGCGCGAAGGCGACTCCAGGTAATCACCTTGAACATGAAGTTATCAATAAGTAGTCGCGCGTTGCGCGATATCCATCAACAGCTGTCCGAGCTTTACGCTCCGGACCTGGCGGCGCCCGCCGGGGAGATGCACTACGGCGGCATGACCGGCTCCATGTCCTCCCACCTGGCGATGTCGCTGCTGGAGCGGGAGAACTGCGTCCTCTACCTGACGCCCGACCTGGAGGAGGCGGAGCTGATCCGGGACGATCTCTTCCTGCACGGTCTGGCCGCTTCCGTTTTCCTGCTGCCGGACCCGCATGCCGGGCGGATCGATTCCGAATTCCGCCGCCGCGAAAAGCACAGCCTGCTGCTGGAGATCATCAAGGCGCTGCAGGAGGGACAGCGCCTGGTGCTGCTGGGTCCGCTACAGCACTTTGCTCAGAAGATTCTGTTGCCCTCCACCTTCGCGGAGGGGCTACTGAAGATAGAGCAGGGCGCCGAACTGCCGCGCGAGCACCTGCTGAGCCAACTGACCGACAGCCACTATCAACGAGTGGAGTTCATCGCCGATATCGGGGAGTTCGCTGTCCGGGGCGGCATCGTCGACATCTACTCCTACGGTCTGCCGGAGCCGGTGCGGCTGGAGCTGGACGAGGATCGTGTGGTTTCGCTGCGCACCTTCGCCCCCGACACCCAGCTGTCGCTCGCCGAGGTGGAAGAGGTCACCATCATGCTGCTGCCGGAGCAGGAGGAGACGGAGCAGACTACCTCGCTCTTCGATTTCCTGCCGCCGGCGGTCACGATCGTCCGGCCGGAGCGGAGCGCGGTCTTTCCACCGAACCCGCGCTGGTTCGATCCGGAGATCTATCACGACCTCGATTCCATCATCGATAAGATAACTTCCTACCCTGAATTCGTGCTGCACAAGGGCACGCCGGCCGCCACCCCGCAGCGCCGTTTCCATTCGCATCCGATCCCGGGCTACCTCAACCGGGTGGGAGATCTGGCTGCGCAGCTAAGGCGGCTCCACGGCGAGGGCTACAGCCTCCACCTGCTCTGCGACAACAACGGGCAACAGGAACGGCTGGAGGACATCCTGGAGAGCGAGGGAATCGATCTCGCCACGACCCGCTTCTCAATCGGCTCACTGCAGCACGGTTTCGTCCTGGACGACCTCAGGCTCGCCGTCTTCACCGATCACGAGATCTTCGACCGCCGCAAACCGCGCCGCCTGGTGAGCCGTTTCAGGAAGGGCGGGTTCAACCGTTCCGAGCTGCGGCGACTGGAGCCGGGCGATCATATCGTCCACATCAACCACGGCATCGGCGTCTTCAGCGGCGTCACCCGCATCAGGGTGCTCCAGCACGAGCGGGAGGTGATCCGCATCAAGTACGCCGAGGGAGACACGCTCTACGTGCCGGTCGAGAACCTGGACGAGATCACCAAGTACTCCGGACCGGAGGGCGCCGTGCCCAAGGTGCACAAGCTGGGTTCGCCGGAGTGGGACCGTACCCGCAAACGCACCAAGGCCAGGATCCAGGAGATCGCGCAGGAGCTGATCGACCTCTACGCCCGCCGTAAGCTGGTGCAGGGGGTCGGTTTCGATCCGGACACCGTCTGGCAGAAGGAGATGGAGGCCGCTTTCGAGTTCGACGAGACCGACGATCAGCTGGACGCGATCGTGCAGGTCAAGGAGGACATGGAGACTAGCGCGCCGATGGATCGCCTGATCTGCGGCGATGTCGGCTACGGTAAGACGGAAGTGGCCATCCGCGCCGCTTTCAAAGCGGTGATGAACGCGCGCCAGGTGGCGGTGCTGGTGCCGACGACCATTCTGGCGCAGCAGCATTACCGCACCTTCCAGGAGCGGATCCGTCCTTTCCCGCTTAAGATCGAAGTGCTCTCCCGGTTCCGCAGCAAAGCCGAACAGAGCAATGTCCTGCGTCGTCTGAAAGCGGGGGAGGTCGACATCATCGTCGGCACGCACCGGCTGCTCTCCAAGGATGTGGTATTCAAGAACCTGGGCCTGCTGGTTGTAGACGAGGAGCAGCGTTTCGGCGTCATGCATAAAGAGAAGATCAAGCAGCTCGCCACCCAGATTGACTGCCTGACCATGACCGCGACGCCGATCCCCCGCACGCTGCACATGGCGCTCATGGGCGCGCGCGATCTCTCCAACATCAACACGCCGCCGGTCAACCGCCTGCCGATCGAAACCACGGTATCGGTCTTCAACAAACAGCTGATCGTCGACGCGATCCAGCAGGAGATCAGTCGCGGCGGCCAGGTTTATTTCGTGCACAACCGGGTGCAATCCATCTTCTCCATCAAGCATATGCTGGAACGTCTGCTGCCGGACCTGCGGGTCGCGGTCGGCCACGGCCAGATGAAGGGCAGCGAGCTGGATTCGGTCATGCTGGGCTTCATGAACCGGGAATACGATGTTCTGGTCAGCACCATGATCATCGAAAACGGTCTCGATATCCCGAACGTCAACACGCTGATCGTCAACCGCGCCGACCGCCAGGGGCTCTCACAGCTCTACCAGCTGCGCGGCCGCATCGGGCGGTCGCATCGCCAGGCCTATGCCGTGTTCCTGATCCCGCCTCGCCACAGCCTCAACCGCACGGCGCTGAAGCGGCTGGATACGATCGAGGAGTTTTCCGACCTGGGCGCCGGCTTCGAGATCGCCCGGCGCGACCTGGAGATCCGAGGCGCCGGCAATCTGCTGGGCAAGGCGCAGTCCGGTTTTCTGACCACGATGGGTTACGAGATGTACAACTGCATCCTGGCGGAGGCGGTTGCCGAGCTGAAGGGTGAGGCGGGGCCGACGCGCCAGGAGCTGACCGCCACCGTGCAGCTGCCGCGCGACGCGTTTTTCCCCGGCGATTACATCAGCGATCCCACCGAACGGATCAACCTCTATCGTCAGCTCAACGAGATCCGTTCCGGCGAGCGTCTGGAAGCATATCGCCTGGAGCTGCGCGACCGCTTCGGACCGCTGCCGGTAGAGGCGGAACTGCTGGTGCTCAGTTTCAACATCAGATTGCTGGCGCACCGGCTCGGTATCGAGCAGGTTGCGGTCGAGAACCGCGGCTGTTCCTTCCCGCTGCCCGCTGACAACGACGCGCTGCGGGGATGGATGCAACGCCTGAGCGAACTCGACCACAGCGTGAACTACCAGCTGAGCAATGCCATGCCGCCGGTGTTGTCGCTGCCGCTGCCCGCAGCAGGCTGGTTGGAGCGCTGCCGGCAGACCATCGATTTCCTCGCCTCGATCCCGGCGCAGGTCTCTCGCCCGGTCGAGAAATCCAGCTAGACGAGTATTTCCTCGACAAAACCGGCTCAGAATCATAAAATGTACACTTCTCTGCAGGCGCGGTCTCCCCTGGGAGTCGAACGGATCGTCCCGCCGGCTTCCCGTCAGTCCGGGAACAAAACGCTGCGGATACCGTCTGAATACAAAAGCAAACAACTATAGAAAGAGGAGCGGATTATGAAACGCATCCACACACTTCTACTGACTATGTCGATGATGGGGCTGGTCGTGCTGCTCGCCTCCTGCGGCGGTCCGTCCGGCGGCGACGTGGCGACGGTCGGCTCGGAGTCGATATCGGCCGAAACCCTGCAGGACGACCTGCTGCGCGCCTATCAAATACCCGCGCAAGCCCGCAAGCAGACCCTGGAAGCCCGTCTCCAGGTCCTGGAGAACATGATTGTCTCCCGGATGAAAAAGCAGGAAGCGGCTGCCCGCGGCCTGCGCGAAGAGCCGGAAATGCAGGATAAGGAACAGGAATTCCTCGAGGCGGAGGCGATCAACCGTCTCTACCGGGTTGAGATCCTGGAGCGCATCGCCGGCGAAGCGCAAATTGCGGAATACTATGAGAACGATCAGAAGGAAGTGAAGGGATCGCATATCCTCCTCAAGTGGCCTGCTGACGCTACCGCCGAGGATTCGGCCGAGGTGCGCCTCCGGGCGGAAGAGATCCATCAGCTGGTAGTGGGCGGCGGCGACTTTGCCGTGCTGGCCGCTGAGCATACCGAAGAGCCGGGCGGCAAGGAGCGCGGCGGCAGCCTGGACTGGTTCGGCTGGGGTCGCATGGTCGAGGAATTTCAGCAGCGGGCCTGGCGGATGAAGCCGGGTGAAATCAGCGAGCCGCTGGAGACGCAGTTCGGGATCCACATCATCAAGGTGGAAGACACGCGCGAGAAGCAGCTGCCGCCGCTGAAAGACATGGAGAAAGATATCGAGCGGATGATCATGCAACGGGGGCGCGACAAAACCAGGGAAATGGTCGAGACCTATTTCACGGGCATGCGCGAGGAGTTCCAGCTGGTCTTCACCAACAGGATCGACACGGTGCTGACGCTGATCAACAGTACCGACCGGGGCGCCAATCCCTTTACCGGCCTGGATTCCACGGTGATGGACTGGGTGATCTGCACCACAACGGCGGAGAATTTCACGGTGCGCGACCTGGAGGCCAAGGTCAACGAGAATCCGCGCGCCGGCGCGGATTTCCCCAACCGGGAAGCCCTGGAGGATCTGATTGACGGCGCTGCGATTCCGGTGCTGCTGGGTGAAAGGGCGAAGCAGCAGGGCCTGCTCGCGGACCCGGAGGTGATCGAGCGGGCGGAGCTCGCCATGGGAATGGAGCTGGACCGCCGGCTGACCAGCATGGAAATCGACGACAAGGTGGATCTCTCCGACGAAACGCTGCGCGCCTACTTCAACCAGCACGCGGAGGAGTTCATGACCAAGCCGACGGTGGAAGTGCAGGAGATCTTCGTCGCCGACCAGCAGTTGGCTAAGGACCTGGCGGTACGCGCCCAGGGCGGTGAGAACTTCGCCCGCCTGGCCAAGAAGTACACCGAACGCAGCTCGGCAAAGGATAACGATGGCATCCTGCCTCCCTTCCCGCCCGGCCGCTACGGCGACATGGGCAAGGCGGCCTTCACCCTGGAGGTGGGGGAGATAGCCGGCCCGATCGTGGTTGGCAGCAAGCACAGCGTAATCAAGCTGTTGAAGAAGACGGAGGCGCGGGCGCAGACCTTCGAGGAGGCGGAACCCGCCGTTCGGTCGACCGTCGAGCAGCAGCAGCGCGCCGCGGCGCAGACGGCGCTGATGGAAATGCTGTACGAGAAGTACCCCGTTGTGGTGGATACGGAACGGGTGCGGACGTTGTTTATGTAATTGCTTTCTGAACCGGGATACGATATTGAAACACTGTAGGGGCGGGTTTTAAACCCGCCCTTTTTTATTGTCACGGATATGTCAAACGAGGACGGGTCACCCGCCGGCATTTGATCAGCGGCGCACAATTTATCGGGCAGTTGCAAAATCATCCGTGCGAATGCGACCCGCCCCTACATGTTCGGAATGTATCACGTCGCATTTGGCGCACGTGCGTTGATGTTTACGCCTTGGCATTATCGTGAGTGGGCTTTATATTGGGCGAAGGGGAGAAGACGGTTATGACACCCGCCTTGGGCAGGGGGATGTTGGATAGATAGATATTGTATGATGATGGGTCGGGCCTGGGTTCTGAACTTGTTCGGGCTGAAGGTGACCAGTATAAACGGAAAACAGCTGCGCTATTACGGAACTGTAAAAGAGTTCGATTCGCACTCCGGATTTATGCTCCGAGGGAATTCGCTTCGGCAAACTACAGGTTGATACGGATAGATTTGCCAGAAAGCGGGGATTGGGAAGGAGCTGTAGAATAATAAGTTGAACGGACGCTTGAAACGAACAGGAGGTCAAACCATGAAGTATCAAACAACCGTAACCCTGTTTCTACTTCTCTCGGTACTGACCTGCAGAGCTTCAAGTCAAGACGTCTTCTTCGATCAGGTAATTGTAATCGATAACACCTCAGATGGTCCCTACTCAGCTTTCGCTGCTGATCTTGATAGTGATGGGGATCTGGATTTGCTGGCGGCGTTCTGGGATCAAGGTACAATATCGTGGTTTGAGAACACTGATGGAGCTGGCAACTTCGGCCCAGCAAACACAATCGCATCGAGCATCGGTAAAGCATCGGATGCGATTGCAGCTGACCTTGATGGTGATGGGGATTTGGATGTGGTATCCGCGTCAAATGAGTCTGGAAGAATCGCCTGGTATGAATACCTGGGTGTTTCTGGGAAGTATTCCAAAGAGCGTGTTATCACTGACCTGGCTGAGGGTGTGTACTCAGTTTATGCTGCTGATCTTGACGGTGACAATGATGACGATATCCTATCAGCCTCATGGGATAATGCAAAGATAGCGTGGTACGAAAACACAGACGGCTTGGGTGGGTTCGGTCCTCAGCGCCTGATCACTGATACGATAACAGGTGGTCATTCCGTTATTGCTGCCGATTTCGACGGAGATAAGGACTTGGATGTTGCATATGCCGCGTCAAAGGACAACCAGATCGCCTGGTGTTCAAACACAGATGGTAAAGGAACATTTGGGCTTCCTGCTGTTGTAAATTCCAGCGCAGAATATGCTTTTACCGTCTTTGCATCTGACCTGGATGGGGATGCCGATATTGATCTTCTGTCAGCTTCTTCACTCGATAACAAGATCGCCTGGTACGAGAATACCGATAGTGCGGGAGATTTCAGTGATCAACGGATAATCTCAGAACGGGTATTGATGGCCGTTGATGTTCTCGCGGCTGACATAGATGGTGATGGGAAAGAGGATGTCGTTTCAGCCTCTAACCTCTACGGTACAATCGAATGGTTTGAGAACAAGATTGAGAGCGGAGGTTTTAATCCCCCGCAAATGATCTCTGATAAGGCGACAAACATCTTATCCCTATGTGCTGCAGATCTCGATGGGGATGGCGATGTGGACGTTGTTTCAACATCCAGGATGGAAGACATGCTGATATGGTATCGTAACAGTGGTCTTCATTTGCGATAGCCGTT
>CAZFEC010000020.1:49991-52205 GCA_964517435.1 uncultured Bacteroidia bacterium
CTGCTCTCCACTGTGTCCTTGGCGACAACAATTCATGTACCTGACGACTTACCAACCATTCAAGATGGTTTGAACTTTGCCGTTGAAGGAGATACGGTGCTGGTTGCTCCCGGGACATATTTTGAGAACATCATCTGGCCAGTAATCAATGGGATTAGACTAATCGGAAGCGGTAGCGAGAATTGTATAATTGATGGGGATTCTCTAAGCAGCGTTATCCGCTTCGAAGATTATTTGAACGGAATAATTGATACAACCACACTGATTGTAGGATTCACCATTCAAAATGGGTATGCACACGGTGATGCTCCATTCGCTTGGGGTGGTGGAATCTACTGCAACGAATCGAGTCCAGTTATTTCAAATGTAGTAATCACTGGGAATTCGGCGGAGAGAGGCGGCGGGATTTATTGCGTCTATTCCGATCCGCTTATCTCGAATGTGACGATCTCAGGTAATACAGCATCAGTTTATGGCGGCGGAGGTGGGATTAGTTGTAGTCACTCCAACCCGGTTATTACAAGCGTTACGATCACTGGAAATTCTGCACTGGATGGGGGTGGAATGTATTGCGCCCATCAAAGCCCTATTCTTTCTAACGTGATTATCAATGGAAACTCGGCAGATGACGGTGGTGGGCTTTACTGCTTTGTGTCCAGCCCGATTCTTTCGAATGTGATTATTACTGGAAATTCGGCAGATGAAGGTGGTGGTATTAAATGTTACAGTAACTCCAACCCAAATCTGTCATGTGTGACAATCAGTAATAACATGGCTTATAATCG
Source organism: uncultured Bacteroidia bacterium (assembly GCA_964517435.1). Taxonomy (GTDB): domain Bacteria; phylum CAIWAD01; class CAIWAD01; order BS150m-G50; family BS150m-G50; genus BS150m-G50. The sequence goes on from CAZFEC010000020.1 coordinate 50,777, forward strand.
CGGCGGCGGGATTTATTGCTACGGCTCTGATCCGGTCTATTCTTCCGAGAACCGTTGTAACATCTATTCCAATACAACATCAGGCGATAGAGGCTTCGGCATTGATATTTACTATGAATATGGTTCAATAGCAGATGTCTTTGTAGATACATTCACAGTGATAACAGCTACAGACTATTATGCAACTCCCATTGATCAGTTTAACTTTGACATTCTTCATAGCATTAATGACAATCTGATTGAGGCAGATGTCTACGTAGCTGTAGATGGCGATGATTCCAATCCGGGCACATCACCCGAAACACCATTTAGAACTATCCGACGCGCGCTGGAAGTGATCTCCGTCGATAGTACAAATATCCGTACAATTCATCTGGCTGCCGGCAGCTATTCATCTTCTACCAATGGAGAGACCTTTCCGATCAGGTGGAGTAACTATGTCAATCTATCGGGTAGCGGTGAAAGTGAAACCATCCTGGACGCAGACAGCACCGCGGAGGTTATTGAGCTTTATGATATCACCAGGACATTGATCGACAATATCACAATTCAAAATGGTCGCTGGTGTGGGATTAACTGTAGGCGTTCTAGCCCGTGTCTTAGAAATGTGACGATCACAGGTAATTATGGCAGTGGTTTTAGCTGCTGGGTTTCCAATCCGATTCTAACGAATGTGACGATCACAAACAATTCTGATACTGGAAGTAGTTGGGGTGGAGGTGGGGTCTGTAGCAGTTACTCTAATCTGATCCTTATTAATGTGACGATCAGTGGGAACACAACAACATGCAGCTGGGGCGGGGGTGGTGTTTTTTGTGTCGATACCGACCTGATAGTGGTAAACAGTATACTGTGGAACAACTCACCGGATGAAATCTATTGTGATAATCCGGTCATTGCATTTTCCGACATCCAGGGTGGTTGGGAAGGTGATGGCAATATCGATACGGATCCCTTGTTCGTCGATGCAGCAAATGGGAATTATCACCTCTCAGAATCATCACTCTGCATCGATATTGGTACAGCCCTTTTTGTATGGGAAGGTGACACGTTAGTGAATCTGAGTCCTGATGAATATGTGGGTGTTGCACCAGACATGGGCGCCTGGGAATTTGATCCGCTTGGTGTTGATGATCCGGATTATGTTTATCCAAACGAAATCACCCTTTCCCAGAACTACCCCAATCCATTTAATCCGGTGACAGAAATACGGTACATCCTCCCACGAGCGCAGAAGGTGACTCTGCGCGTTTACGACCTTGCCGGACGACTGACTCTGTTCCTTGTTGATGGTTTTAAGCAAGCTGGTTCGCATGAAGTCGTTTTCGATGGACATGGATTGGCCAGCGGTGTTTATGTGTACCAGCTCGAAACGGCCGAATCATCGATAAGCAGGAAAATGCTGTTGATCAAGTAAGACTGCCCAACA
>CAZFEC010000021.1:0-49643 GCA_964517435.1 uncultured Bacteroidia bacterium
CATCAAGTCTATCTGTCGGGTTAAACGAAATTCTTTTCAAGAATGAGTATATACCAGATCGGGATCTGGAGCAGGAAATCATAAGATCTATGTAAATGGTGAAGAACAGAATCTTATTTCTGAAACTCCCTTCGACTTTATTGATAATACCAGCGATAAGCTGGTCGGATCGAAAGATGGCTCAACCGAGCATTTGTATGCCATAATCGATGAAGTTCGTTTTTGGAGTACTGTCCGAACACCTGTAGAGATACGGGAAAGCATGTATCTTCCTCTAGAAGGTGATGAGGCCGGATTGGTCAGTTACTGGCAATTCAATGAGGGAACCGGGACGGTAGTGAATGATCTGATTTCCGGAAATCACGGAACGCTTCACAATACGACAGAAGAAGACTGGATAGATTCGACCATTCCGTTTGGCAGTGGACCTGCAGATTCTCAAATAGAAACAACCGGAACAGTAGATTTCGCAGATACGGGCCTATTGATGTATTTCAATTCAGCTGGTTCTGCGGAGATTACAGTCAGTCGAATCGATACTCTGTCAAACAGCATTCCAACTGAACCGGAAACGGTTTTCGATTCGCAATATTGGGTTGTGGATCGCTTTGGCACCGGTACGTTTAATGCGAATCTGACATTTATTCTAGATGAGGACTTAACCGGAGAAGATGAAGCCGATCCAGACCGGATCGAACTCTACACCCGGGCCAGCAACTCGGATGGTGACTGGTCCTTCCTGACCGCCGCCGACTCTGTCGACGCGGCGGCAGATATGGTGACATTCACCGGTCTGACCGAATTCAGTCAGTTCATCATCGGCAGGAGTATTCAGCTGACGCCCCCGCAGAATCTGGCCATCACCGTAGACGCGGGTCAAGTGAACCTGACCTGGGAGGCGGTGCCGAGCGCCAGTTCGTATCTGATCTTCATGGCCGATGAGGCATATCCGGCGGATTGGGGAGCCCCGCAGGCTATCTGCGCCGATACCAATTGGAGTACACCGTTCATGGGCGGGAATCAGTTCTTCCAGGTGACGGCTTCGACGGAACCGGTGCGGTGTGCATCGCATCACTTTAAGATCGCGGCACCGGGAAGTGACGCTGATTAGGCCCTAAGGGCGGATGAGAAGCCCCTGGAATGCGAAGGCAGGGAGACGGAGTAAAGAGGGGTGACCCCGACCCGGCGGGATCACCCCTCATGTATACTATGCTTCATCAGAAGCGGATCAATTAACCCAGAGTAACTGGTTACTTGGCTGTTCTGTCCTATTGGGCTGTTTACAAAGGTCTCTAATTAACCCAGAGTAACTGGTTACTTGGCTGTTCTGTCCCATAAGGCTGTTTATAAAACGTCTCTAATTAACCCAAGTAACCTTGAAGAACTGCGGTTCCGCGCCCGGCATTGTCGTATAACTGGTCATGGTGCTCTCCTGCACCAGTATGAAGCTGTCGTAGGGATCGCTGCTCCGGTAGACGCGGTAAGTGACCGCCTGCGGCACGGCGTCCCAGGACACGGTCACGTAGGGGGAACTGTAGGAGATCTGGATCACCAGCGGCTCCGGCTCCCCGAAGTTCAATCCGTAGACGGTGATGTCGTCCACATACCAGCCTTCCAGACCGGAGGCCTGGTCGGATCCGAAGCGGAAACGGAATTGCACATCCTGATCCGCCCAGGCGCTCAGATCGACCTGCGCCTCCGTCCAGCCGAACTCCCCGGACCAGCAGGGGGTGCCACCCGCGAAGGGATGCGTGCAGGGCACGCCGCCGGAATAGCCGCGGAAGGCTTTATTGTAGCCGGTGGCCGGCGTCAGCTGCACCCAGTTACCGCCGCCGTCGTTGGAAATCTCCAGGACGCCGCCATCGTAGGCCGAGTCGGGATAGACACCGGAGACTTCCCCCTGGATCCGGTGCTGGAAGCTCAGCTGCGAGGAAGGCTGGATTGAGATCACCGGCGATACCAGACGGGCGTCCAGGAATTCGATGTAGGTGCCGGTTCCGGTGTCGCCGCACTTCCAGCTGTGCGTGGGACTGTAGCTGTCCTCGGTGCTGATGTGCCACTGGTCGCTCCAGCCGTCGGCAGCCTCATGCGTCCACCCCTCCTCACCGTTCTCGACATCATGCGTGAAGTAGACCTCCCAGTTGCCGTTGATAAAGGAGTAGGTGGCGCTGGTGGCCTCGTTGTGATTGTCGGAGTCGTCGCGCGCCCAGAAGTAGTACCAGACGGTTGTACCCAACGGCTGGGAGGGAATTTCGCCCGCCCAGGTGTCTCCGAGCACCTGCGTCATGACATCCTCGGTGAAATTGACGCCGTTCAGACTCCAGAACAGCGAGGCGGTTTCGACTCCGGAGGCATCGACGATATCCGCTTCCAGGGTGAAGGGACCGCTCCCCTCCAGTACCGGCTGGTGGGTGTGCGTGATCACCGGTGGTGTCAGGTCATCGAAGGAGAAGACGCCGGGATCCTCCGTGAAGAGAATCGCCAGGCCGTTCTGCAAGGGCAGGGCGCCGTCGGGATACATGTTCCAGTAGCTGTACTGGATGCCACTGGTCTGGGTGCGATTCTCGATGCCGACCGTGGCGTAATCGTTGTCGGTACTGCTGGAGTTGGTATTGTTCGTGATGGTATGGTACTGGAACAGGATGTCGCCGTTGGTGGTCGGCAGGTAATCCTGATCGTAGAGGATCACCTGGAAGGTTTCCAGTGGACTGCCCGGTCCCACCTGCAGCACCTGGTACCACTCGATGATGTAGCGGTGGTTGACGGAGTCATGCTGGTAGTACACCCGGCGGGCCGTCCCGGAGGTGTTCACCCGCAGATCATCCCAGAAAGGTGCGATCATGGCCGAAGGACCGATGGCGGTGGGAATGGGGTAATTACGGTAGTTTACCTGATCCACCTGCGCACCCATCGCCAGCCAGCCGTTGGAGCAGACGGTGATGTAGTTATAACTCACGCCGTGATAGAAGAAATTGAACGGCAGGGTGAGCATATAGGAATCATCGTTTTCGTCACCATTATCGGTGAGCGGGATAACGGTACCGGTGCTGGAGATCTCAACCCAGTCGTAGATCGGACGCTGACTGTAGTTGATATCGCCGGAATCGAAACAGTAATAGCCATCGACCGGTCCCAGCGGATCGGTCTGGCTTACCGGTCCGACATTGAATTCCGATTCCACGCTCATGATAACACCGTCGGCGTTCAACAGCGACAGGCTCAGCGGTACCGGGTGGCCGTTGAAAATGTTGCCGTCGGGACGCACCAGGAAGGCGGAGCTGTTCTGACCGGTACCACCGATCGCAATACTGCCGAAGGAGGCGCTGCCGTCGACGATGGTCACCTGCGGATCGCCGGAAGTCAGGGTGGCGGTCAGGGTGCCGCTGGCGACGCCGCCCCAGTTCCGTAGTTCGAAATAGACCTCACCGGTTTCCCCCTGACTGATCTGATCATCGCCGGCGGGGTCGGTCTCGAGCAATTGAACAGCGAGGATCGGCTCAATCAGATCGACCAGCAGTGTGCCGTCGAAATCACCGCCGGCGGTTGAGACGGCGACATCGAATTGCACCGTCTGCGGCAGATCGGCATCGACCGCAGCCGCTACCGAGAAGACATAGAGCGAGTTTGAACCGACCGTCGCGCCGGGCGCGATGTTCGCGAAAGTCGAATAGTCCTGCATGATGGTCACGCGGGGATCGGTGCTGCCGAGGGTGGCCGCAACGCTGGTGGCGGTGCTGCCGGTGCCCAGGTTGGTCAGGTCGAGAATAAGCTCGATCGTCTCGTCCGGGTTGAGCCGGCCGTCGTTGTTGCCGGAGCTGCCGCCGGAGTTGTCGTCATCCAGGGTGCCGCCGTCGACATCCACGTAGAGCGACTGCGAAGTGATGCTGACATTCGTGCTGTAGGGATAGAGGTCCCGCTTGGTCACGGTCAACACCGCCGTACCGCTGGTGAACTGCCCCGCCAGCGGCAGCACAGCGTCGCCGTTGGCGTCCGTGAGCAGCTTGACCTGGGTGCCGGACTGGTAGAGACAGACGAGCGCTCCCGCTAGCGGTGCGCTATCCTTGTAGACCTGCACCGGGAAGCTGCTGGCACCGCCGGTGAGCGTAGCGTCATGAGTTATCACCATCGAACGGGGAGTCTTCGTGCGCAGTTCCAGACTGGCGTCACCGATCAGGTTGTTCCAATAGGAGTAGCTGGTGACACTGCCGGAGGCGACATCCCCATAAGCCTGCCAGAGCTCGAACTTGCCCTGAAAGAGCGACTCGCCGGCGGTGAACAGGTACTGATCAAAAATGCCGCCGAAGATTCCTACATCAACCACATTGTTATAGCGGGTATGCGTACTGGAAGTGGCGGTGCCGATGGCGGCGACGGCGCCCTTATACAGGCTGGTGCTGCCGGAGAAGTAGAAATCCTCAGTGATCGAAGTGCCGTTGACATAGTTCCCGGTACTGCAGGTGATGGTGACGACAAAGGGCAGCATTTCGTCATTGGAAAGCTCATTGGCCGAATGGGAACTCCAGCCGCTCATCCCCAGCCAGCCGCGATAGTTGAAATAGAGGATACCCTCGTTGAAAGCGTTGATTATCGAATTGACTTCGTTGCACCCCTCATGATTGTAGCAGGTGGTGATACTGCCCATGCCGGCGCTGATCATCTTATACCTGATGTTCTCGTTGGTATAGACCACGGACATACCGGTTCCATAGGAGTTGTCTCCGATCAGGTGCGCGCTGCTCAACCAGCTGGAATCGATAATGTAGGGATTCTTTTCATAGCTCAGCTGTTTGCCTACCACTACCTCGAGCTGGCCGGCGCTGCCGACCGACATCCGTCCGATGAGAACATCACCCAGGATGTCATTGCCCTCCTGCTGTGAATAACCGTGATCGCCGTAGCTGTTGGACGCGGCGACCGTGCCGAAGGTGCAGCTGGAGGGATCACCCACCAGCGTGGCGAATACCGGCGGGTTATCCCAGTTGTTGTAGGCGTTCTCGATGTAGTTGTCGATCGAAGTGGAACTGGTGAGTGTCAGGTCCGCCTGCGTCGCAGTGTAGACCACCTGTCCCTTTTCCCTTTTCCAGTCCAGCAGCGGTTCCAGGTAGCTCTGGGCGGAGGAATTATAGATGTAGAGCACCGGACCCAGTCCCAGGTTCTCGTCATAGATGCGCTCACTCTGATTCATCGCTTCATAGTTCATTACATTGGCGGCGAGCATTTGCTCGAATGTCGCTGACCGGGGCAGCTCGCGGTCGAGCTGGTTGACCGGATTCTCCCCTTCAAAGCTGAAGCTGATTTCGATACTGTGATACACCAGCAGCTGCCGGCTGACCGGGTTGTACTGGTACGGCGTCAAGGCAATCTGCACCAGGCGGTGATTGCGCATAATCGCCGGCTCCGAAACGGTGATGATCCCGGCCGGGAAGAAACTGTCTTCCGCCCAGACCAGATCGGACTGGCCATCTTCAGCGCCGGTCGCGTCGATCAGCTCCGGCAGCAGGTTGACATCTTCGTAGAGTGTAGTTTCGTATTGCAGTTCATACTGAACACCCGCCGTGGCCGGGATTTCCAGCGTCCAGGCCAGCGCCTGCAGCGCGGGATCGCCGGTCTGCGAGACGGGGAACATCCCCTCCTGGCTGATCTGGTGGAAGGTGCCTTCCGGAGTGTCGATAGTTTCCAGACCAGCGTCCGGCAGAGCCACCCTCACCTGGCAGTGATCGTGATCGGCGCTGATCAGGGTGGTCAGCTGTGTGTTTGGCGCAGCCCCGAAAGCGAGGCCGGCAGTGGCCAGACAGGCCGTGACGTAGCTGAAGAAGGAATGAGACTTCATGTACAACTCCTGACAGTTACTGCGAATTACTATAAATTTCATTTGATCTGCTGTACCGCCGCGACCTCAGTTCACGACACTGATCGATCAGGACTGCGCAATCGTCCACTCCCCGCCGGGAGAATCAGACCGGGTGATTACATCAGCAATGTAGAGAGGATTAATCGATCGGTTTTCCAGCATTTGGCACATATCCTTAAAAAGATACTGACCATTCTCAATAAGGTCAACCTGCCACGCGACCTGCCGAAGATTCTCCGAAGTAAACTGTGACTCGCCGACGGTGTCGACCGGCGATCGCTTTGTCATGTACGACGACAGACGCGCATATAGTATTTCCCAGTTAAACTGTCCTGGTAGTTAATAACCTTTCGGGAAATACTTTTGAGTTATGCCCGCTACGCCTATTGAAAACGGACATTGGTGTGAGCATAACCATAATCCTGGTTTCGCACAGCGCCCGGCAAGCAGATATAAGTTGCCTGCATCCAATCAACCCTGGTTGTACAATTCCTGAACATCAGGAGGCGCTGTCTGTTGCACTACCTGTGCTGAAACCTGCAAACGAGAATATCATTATGAATCGCATGATAGTAAGAGTTTGTTTCGCCGTCGAGAAATGTGCAATGATATTTCTGGAAATATCCGGTTCACATCATCACTAATATTATAGAAAACATACACATACTGTATAGAACGCAGCAGTTGGATCCCCTCTATCTCTGGCGCCTTTTGCGTATTTTCAATTATAGACCACCTGTCACAGCTAATAATAAACGATAGTTAACTATAGTTCACATACATTTCTTAATCTAATTTTTCCTGATTCACATTGCACAATAGGGATTACTCATGAAAAAGATTCTACTCACATTTCTGACCGCTGGTCTACTTACCTCGCTGACTCTGGCCAGCCCGGCCGACTACTGCGGGGACGCGACGGATGTCACCCTGCCTTATCATGATGCCGGAAGTACTGTCGGCATGACCGATACCTTTGGTCGCTCGAATGCGGATGTCCTTTATTCTATCGTAGTCGACGTTTCGTGTATGGTGATCATCACGACCTGCCAGCCCGGCACCGATTACGACACCTACATCTGGTTGCTGGAAGATGACTGCGTGACGGATATTGCCTTCAACGACGACGCCTGCGAGGATTATAGCGGTCTGGAGTCCACTATTTCCCAGACGCTGTCGCCCGGTACCTACAAGGTCTGCATTGAGGGCTACAGTACCGAAGGCAACTATGAACTCGACATTGCTATGGGCGGCCCCTGGGCGCCACCCGCCGATCCAATCCTGATTCCTGCTCTGCCATTCCAGCATTGCGGCAATACTGTCGGTGGTGGTGATGACTTCGAGGAGGAATGTCCTTACTCCGGTTCCATCTCCGAAGATCGCGAGTTCGAATTCACACCACAGATCGACTCCTTTTTCGACATCACCCTCTGCCAGGATGACGAGGAGTGCCTTACCGACTACGATACCAAGTTGTACATCTATGATGCCAACGGTGTTGTGATAGCCTGCAATGATGATGCCTGCTCGTCCCTGGGTTTTAGTCAACCTTATGTCAGTGAACTACTCGAAGTTGAATTGCTTGCCGGCGAGACCTATTACATCATCGTCGATGGTTATGGCGGTCATACGGGCAATTTCAACCTGCAAATGGACTACCATGATGTGCTCACCGAGGTTGAGGTCCCGGCGAGTTACGAACTGAGCCAGAACTACCCGAATCCCTTCAACCCGACCACCACCATCGAATATAGCCTGGTGCAGCCGGAGTCGGTCAACCTGTCGGTTTACAACCTGATCGGTGTGCAGGTGATGACGCTGGTCAAGGCCCAGATAGCCGCCGGCCACTATTCCGTCCAGTTCAACGCCGCCAGTCTGCCCAGCGGTGTCTACTTCTACACCCTGCGAGCCGGTGAGTTTGTCGACACCAAGAAGATGATTCTGGTCAAGTAATCGCTATTCGCGGTCATTTGGAACTGATGATATTGAACTGAGAAAGCCCCGAGCGATCGGGGCTTTCTATTTTTTCCGTGCTGGCTGCAAAAGCTCAATAGTATTGCTAGGAAATAATGGCCGAATCGATCCCACACTTTCGGTAGCAATATATACCGATGCCTGGATGATGTATTCAAACGGACAATCTTAGCGAGCATCGGTATATCTGCTCCCGGTATATTCGAAAAAACATATATATCGCCGGTAGGCTGGGCATGGAATTAAAATCGCAATTTAAACTAATTACTAAAGAGGTGAATAATATCTTGACAATGAGGCAAATTTGTGTTAATGTTGAGATGCGAGAAATACTAATGCCCTTATACTATTTCGCGGCTGAATACTAAATACCTGATATCTAGTACACAGCTTAAGCTGGTGAGACAGACAAGATGGCCCTGCCTCTGAATCTCCAGTAATCCTGCTCCCCGCCAGTTATTGTCTCTCCACTTTTCTAATAGAAGTTATTTCGGTCTACGGCGATTCTACGAATTCCCCGCGTCGATAATGATTGATGTTGCAGGCCGTAACCGACTGCACGCGTCATACTATTGTGCCATGAGGAAGTGGACAGCAATGCAAACCAGAATGGGACTGCGTCATGCGGAAGTTCCCGAACAGATATCGATTTCGAAAGCTGTTTTGCAGCGATCGTGTATCTCTACCCGGATCCAGGGATTACAACAGACCATTTGATATATGGAAAGGACACGGATCATGAGAGCAATACCAACTCATTTCAAACTATTCAAACGCGTGCTCATCACGGCGACGATGGTCGGTATGTTTGTCTCACTGGCGAGTGTTGCCTCGGCGCAACAGCATCGCCGGGTATTCGCCTGGGAACAGACGACGACGGACCAGGCGCTCACCTTCATCAACGCTGAAGGAACGCAGAATGTGATCACAATCAACATCTATGAATCCGATGGTATATTGTGGGACACCAAAACCGTTACCCTGGCGGGATTTGAAACCTACGCGATCGAGCCGGGGGATTCGGATGCCAACGGTTGGAATCTACCTGTCGTCAGTACAAGCGCCAGCGGGCATTCGACACCTGACGAGGATGCAGCCTACGGTATGACCTGTACCGCTGAGAAACAGTTCGAGGTGCTGGGATATACAGACGAACAGCGTCACGCCGGCAGTGGCTACTCCGCCATCTGGACCCAGGACGCTCTGACCGACACCTGGTGGGGCATGTGGAACTACGACGGGGACGAGGATAAGGCGGATTACTTCTTCATCTACAATCCGGATGATATCGAAGCCAGTGTGGACATCGTACTCTATAAGAGCGACGGCACTACGATCAGTACCAATAGTCTATTCGTACCTGCGGGGAACACCATCACGGTCTATCCCAAGTACGATCTCAACAGCAATCCCGGCAGCGATCCCGACTCAAACTACAACATTGGCGTGCATCTTAGCAGCACACAGCCGATACATGTAAGTGTGTACACCCAGTTAGGTCAGGATTACGATCCGAGCGAAACACCCCCCTGGAAGACCCATGATGTTGTATCCGGGCTCTTCATACCTTTCACTACCGACTGCAATCCCTCGGAGTACATCTGGACGGATGCCAAGACATCCGGACAGCAGCAGAGCGCTGCTCGCGTGACCAATCCCAACAACTTCTCGATCACGGTGACGGAGCAGTGGTACGAGTATGTTGATGCCGTGCATTATAACCAGAATGCCTACACGACGAATACCACCATCCCGGCGCACGGCACAGCAGAGCTGCCCCGGCCTCCGGGAATGGAGGATGCTTCCGGTAACGATCCCCGTACCCACTGGCGCCGTTTATCCGCTGACGCCGGCTTCCATGCGCATGTTTCCTACTTCGAGCAGATCGACCTGCCGTCTACTCCGAAGCGGGAGTGGTTCTGGGGTAACTTCAAACCGAGCAATACCGACAATGTCTTCCTGGTCAACCCGACCGAGGAAACCGTCAGCGTGCAGATCCAACGCTGGAAGAACGGTAACGTTACGCCCATCGCCGGCAGCCATGTTATCGAGCTGACGGCACGGGCTTCAATCATGGCGGAGCTGCCGAGTGAGGGAGCGATTCCCTGGGCATACGGCCAGTCGCCGATCGGCGGGGACTCCGATGAGAACCAGACCTGGCGCTTCTACAGTGAGGATCCATTCGTCTTGCACCTGCAGGATTGGGATTATGGCGACCTGCTGCCGATGAAGTGCGGTGAGGGCGTTGTGGAGATGGACTTCGGCGATGTGCCTGATCAAGGGGAGGGCACCGGACCTGGCGACTACAACACCCTCCTGGGTGATGACGGACCCCGTCACATCATCTTCTTCGAGAACCTGCGGCTCGGTGAATGCATCGATGCCGAAGCCGACGGACAACCTGACATCGACGCCAATGGCGACGATCCCGTTAATCTCGATGACGAAGACGGTGTGGATCCGACGCAGCTGGATTGTCTGGAGCCGGGTACGCAAGCGGATATCGAGGTATCGGTCACGAACAATTCCGGCCAGACCGCCCGGCTTTGCGGCTGGGTCGATTTCAACGGCAACGGTGTGTTTGAAGCCGATGAGGGTGCCACCACCACTGTCGCCGATGGCTTCTCCGGTATTCAGATCCTGACCTTCGCCGTACCGGAGACGGAGGTGACCAACACCTACGCCCGTTTCCGGATCAGCACGGATGTGGACGCTGTCTGCAGCCCCACCGGCTTTGCTCCCGATGGTGAAGTGGAGGATTATGTTGCAGTGATCTGTCAGGAAGAGCCCCTCTTCGATTGGGGCGATGCGCCCGATCCGCCTTACTGCACGCTTGCCGTCAGTGGCGGAGCCGCCCATATCATCATGCCGGGTTCTCCTTTCCTCGGTATCGCCGATCCCACCGATGATCCTGATGCCGAACCGAACGGTCAGCCGGATCCGCTGGCGCTGGGCGACGACAATGCCGGCACCGATCCAGACGATGAGGACGGCGTGTTGATCCCGCTGCTATGCCAGGGCCAACCGGCCGCGATCGTCTTTGAAGTCAACAACGCACCCGCTTTCGTCGACGGCTGGATTGACTTCAACGCCAATGGTATCTGGGGAGATCTACCTGTTGAATACGTTGTCGCAGGTTTTTTCGCACCCGGCGTCTACACTACCGGTGTCAACGCACCGCCGGTCATCGTGCCGCCGGATGCCTTCCCGGGGGTAACTTTCGCCCGCTTCCGGATTAACAGCTTCATGCCGCTGCCTCCCTGCGCCGTTCTCGGCCTCGATGGTGAAGTGGAGGACCACCCGGTGGAGATCGATGAATGCATCGAGACCGATATCGATATTCCCACGCGGACCCAGCTGGATCAGAACTATCCTAATCCGTTCAACCCGACGACCACTATCGATTTCAGTCTGGCGAAAAGCGACAAGGTAAGCCTGCGAGTGTACGATCTGGCCGGACGGGAAGTGGCGAAGCTGATCGACGGTGAGCTAATTGCCGGCTATCACAGCGTGGAATTCGATGCTTCCTCGCTGACCAGCGGTCTCTATTTCTATACTCTGCAGACAAAGGATCAGCAGATAACCCGCAAGATGATGCTGCTGAAATAGCTTCCGAACTTGTGTTTCGGTGATTGCACAACTAGAGAGGGCGCCAGACGGCGCCCTCTTTGTTTATGATGCAGATTGAGTAGTTGGCTGGACTGTGACCTTCAGTGATCCTCGCGATCGAATCGCTTCGCGCCGGCTTCCGCATTTCTCAGCAGCAGGATGAGCAGGTCCGCCAGCACTACCGCGACGGCGGCTTCCACCACCACCGGTACCCGCAGGGCGATGCAGCTGTCGTGACGGCCCGCGATCTTAAGGTCCACGCTTTCACCGGAACGCAGGTTCACGGTCCGCTGGGGATGCGTGATGCTGGGAGTGGGCTTGACCGCTACCTTGAATTCGAGCGGGTTCCCGTTGGTGATGCCGCCGTTGATACCGCCGGCGTGATTGGTGGCGGTGCGTCCATCGGTCGAGATCAACTCGTCGTTGTGCTCGCTCCCGCGCATCCGCGTCGCGGCGAAACCGCTCCCGAATTCGATACCTCTGACGCCCGGAATGCTGAACACCAGATGGCTGATCAACGATTCCACCGAATCGAAAAAGGGTTGTCCGAGTCCGACCGACAATCCTTCGACCCGGCAGCCGATGACACCTCCCAGGGAGTCACCGTCCCGCACCGCCTGGGCCAGCACCGCCTCCCAGTCCTTTTCCCCGCCCACCTCGAGCAGCTCAGCCTCTACCCGCACCGGCTGGATCAGCTTCTTGGCCACCACGCCGGCCGCCACCAGGCCGACGGTCAACCGACCGGAGAAATGCCCGCCGCCCCGGGGATCATTGTGGCGGCCATATTTCACCGCGGCGGTGAAATCAGCGTGACCCGGCCGGGGAGTATCCCGAAGTGCGGCGTAGTCCCCGGAACGGAGGTCGCTGTTCGGAAACTCGATCAGGAGCGGAGCACCGGTGGTTTTGCCCTGGTAGATGCCGCTCCGGAATTGAGGCAGGTCCGGTTCGCGGCGTGCGGTCGTACCGGTCCAGCCGCTGCGCCGGCGTTCAAGATCCTCCTCGAAATCAGCCGCTGCCAGGGAGAGACCGGGTGGAACGCCGTCCAGCAGGATGCCCACTGTCGGTCCGTGCGATTCACCGTAGATGCTCAATCTGAAAACCCGTCCGAAGCTATTCATGGATGATTCCTCCCAAAGCTGACAGATCGGAAAAAAACGCGGGATAGGATTTATTCACGCAGTCCGGATCGGTGATAGCGACCGGATCCTTCGCGGCCAGGGCCGCTGTCGCCGCCGCCATGGCGACACGGTGATCGCCGTGGGGGTTCACCGTGCCACCGTGCAAACCTTTCCCCTCGATCACCATTTCATCATCCGCCAGTTCGATCGCGGCACCCAGTTTGCCGAATTCCCGCTGCAGCACCCGGGCCCGGTCGCTCTCCTTGTGGTGGAGACGTCCGGCGCCGGTTATGACGCTGCGTCCCCGGCAATGGCAGGCCAGGGCGACAAGTGGCGGGAAGAGGTCGGGGCATTCCGTCGCGTCGAAGGTGAAAGCTTCGCGCCGGTCAGCCTGGACGGACACCTGGTCATCCTCCAGAGCCACCAGCGCCCCGCTGGCCCGGAGCGCCTCGATGATTCTGCCATCCGCCTGGTTGGTGGGCCAGGCGAGTCCCGCCAGCTGAACCCTGCCGGCCAGGGCGCCCGCCACCAGCGGGAAAGCGGCGCCGCTCCAGTCGCCCGGGATGATAAGCTCCCGGCTCCGGTAACTCTGGCCACCCGGGATCCGGAAGCGGGTGAAATCATCATGGTGTATCGTCACTCCGAACTCGGCCAGCAGATCGATAGTCAGTTGAACGTAGGGCTTGCTCTTGAGGTTATGCACCACCAGCTCGGAATCAGGTTCCACCCGTGGCAGCGCCATCAACAGACCGGTGATCAGCTGTGAGCTGATCGATCCGTCCACTTCCACGCGGCCGCCCCGCAGCGGTCCCCGCACCCTGACCGGCGCCAGTCCGTTCGCGGTGGTGCATTGGACACCCAGTCCCGCCAGTGGTGCTTCCAGCATCCGCAGCGGCCGGCGGGCCAGTGAACCGCGCGCCTGGAGGGTGAGCGGCCGGTCCCCGAGCGCGGCGATGGGGGCGAACATGCGCAGGCTCAAACCGGCTTCCCCGCAATCAAGGACGCTGCCACGCGGACTGAAGCCGCCCCGTACCCTCACCTTCCCCTGATCCGCCTCCACCGTCGCGCCCAGGTTGCGGATCAGCTCGATCGCCACCCGGACATCGTCGCTGTGGGCGGGATCATCGCAATAGGAGGAATTGAGGATGGTGCTTTCTCCTTCTGCCAGGAGAGAAGCCGCCAGCGCCCGCTGCATGACGCTCTTCGAGGGAGGGGCGTCAATGCTACCGCTGATAGGGGAAGGTACGACCGATTTCATCTGCGAGTTTACCGGCAACCTGTTGGATGTCATTGTCTGCGTTTATGATCAAGTCGGCATTTTCAAAATAGACCTGCTCACGGGCGGCCCAGAGGCGCGCTGCCGTAATCTCAGGCGCCGGTCCCGCCAGCAGCGGGCGCGACTCCAGGTCGATTCGCGCCAGACAGCTCTCGAGCGAAGCCGCCAGCCAGATCCTCAGGCAGTGCTCCGCCAGCAGCTCCCGGTTGTCCGGGATAGTGAGGATACCCCCGCCGCAGGCGATGATACGCGACCCGTTCTCGACGGCCTCCAGCAGAGCGTCACTTTCCAGACGGCGGAAGGCCGCTTCTCCCAGCTCGCGGAAAAGCGCGGGAATCGCAGCGCCCGCCCGCTGTTCGATCTCATTATCCAGGTCGCAGAACGGGCAGTTCAGCTCTTGCGCCAGCGCCCGGCCGATACTTGTCTTCCCCGCCCCCATGAAACCGAGCAGAGCGATTACAGTCGGCTTCGGTTCCGCTCGCGCTTGTGCCAGGTTGTGGTGATCAACCGTCTCCCCGAGCAGCAGCCGGGCGCCGTGAACGGCTTGGGCGAGCAGCCACTCCTCGCCGGACAACACGGTGCAACCGCGGGCGCGGGCCTCCCGCAGCAGAGGGGTGGCGGGGTAGGGGGCTTCGAAAACCGTCAATCCGGTATGCAACCATTCCGCCTTGATAGCGTCGACGCCGGCCGGCAGCGTGGAGAGCAAGAGTTGCGCCTGCTGCAGACGCGCCGGCAGGGCGCTCCACGGTTCAGCCCGGCAACCGAGGCGAGTTGCCACAGACTCGGCGCGGCTGAAGGTGCGGTTGACAAGGGTGACGGTTGCATCGGCCTGCAGCAGACCGCGTGTGGCGGCCCGTCCGGCCCCGCCCGCTCCCAGCACCAGGCACTCCTTCCCCGCCGGATCGAAACCGCGCTCCCGCAGGGCGTGTATCACGCCGGGTTGGTCGGTATTGTAGCCGTACAGCCGTCCCTCATCGCTGATGACGGTGTTGACCGCACCGCAGACGGCGGCGTCGGTAGCGAGTTCATCCATCAGCTCACACAACTCGCTCTTGAAGGGCGCCGTAACATTCATCCCCTGCAGATTCAGCCGGCGGTAGAGCTCAAGTGCTTCCGCGCCTGAATCCGCCGCCAGCCGTGTGTAGCCGGCTCTGAGCCCCACCGCCTGGAAACAGGCGTTGAAGAGACCGGGACTGCGGCTGTGCAATATCGGTTTCCCGCAGACGGCAAACCGGCGGTACTCACTCATCTCGCAGAGCTTCCCATAGCTCTTCCAGTTCCGACAGCTCCAGGGGAACGATTTCCGGTTCGCCGATTCCTTTCAGCAATATGAAGTCCAGGCGGCTCCCGGCTTTCTTCTTATCATTCCGCAAGGTCGCCGTCAGCTGCCGGTAGTCGAGTTGAAGCGCAGTGGGCAGCCGGAACCGGACGCAAAGCGACTCCAGCCGTTCCCGCGTCGCCTGGTCCAGCCGGCCGCGAGCCACCGAGATACCGGCGGCGATGTTCATCCCGACCGCCACCGCTTCGCCGTGCGGCAGCCCGTGCTCGGTTTCGATCGCATGCGCGAAGGTGTGTCCGAAGTTGAGGATCTTCCGCAGCCCCCGCTCCCTTTCGTCCGCACCGACCACCGCCGCCTTGATCCGGAGTGATTGCTGGATCACTTCTACCAGCAATTCACGGTCGCCGGCCAGCAGGCTCTCAGCCTGCTCCTCCAGGCGTGCGAAGAGCCCAGGACTGCGGATGGCCGCGTGTTTGATGATCTCCGCGCAACCGCAACCGAAGTCCCGTTCCGGCAGCGTGCTCAACATCGCTGTATCACAGATCACGAAGGCGGGCTGGTTGAACACCCCGATCATGTTTTTGAGACCCTGGAAATTGACTCCGTTCTTGCCGCCCAGGCTGGCGTCGACCTGCGCCAGCAGCGTTGAAGCGACGAAACCGAAGGACAATCCCCGCATGAAGGTGGAGGCGGCGAACCCGGCCACATCGAGCACGATACCCCCCCCGATTCCTACGACAAAGGAGGAGCGATCGAGCTCGCACGCCTGCATCTCGGCGTAGACCCGCTCGACGGTGGCCAGCGTCTTAATCCTCTCTCCCAGGCCGATTTCGATCACCGGCAGCGGCGGGAAGCGGTCGCCGTAGAGCCGTCTCACATTGGTATCGGTGATGATTACCGCGCGGGTGTCGGGCAGGTAACGCGACAGGTTCTGCAGCTGTTCGCCGACGAGAATCCGGGAGCGACCGGTTTGACCCTGAACTTCCAGTTCGCACATATCGTTCCTTTACGGTCGCTGTTCCGCCGCCGGTATGGTTCTGTTTTCCACCCGCGCCAGAGTGCGCAGCTGCTCCATCAGCGCGGCCAGCTGCTCCAGGAAGAGCGATTGTCTGCCGTCGGAAAGCGCCTGCACCGGGTCGGGGTGTGCTTCCACGATGATGCCGTCGGCGCCGCACGCCAATGCCGCCTTCGCCAGCGGCGGGACCAAATCACGGCAACCGGCGGCGTGCGAGGGATCGACGATCAGCGGCAGGTGCGTCTTCTGTTTCAACACCGGAACCGCCGTCAGATCCAGCGTGTTGCGGTAAGCCGGTTCGAAGGTGCGGATTCCCCGCTCACAGAGGATGACATCCCGATTGCCTTTATCCAGCAGATACTCAGCGCTCATCAGCAGCTCATTGAGAGTGGCGGTCATCCCTCGTTTGAGCAGCACCGGTTTACCGGTCGCCGCCACCGCCGCCAGCAGCCGCGTGTTCTGCATGTTGCGGGCGCCGATCTGCAGGATCTGGGCATGTTGTGCCACCACCTCTGCTTCGTCCGCGGTCATTACCTCAGTGACGATGTGCAGGTTGTATTCCCTTCCGGCGGCGGCCAGCAGCTTCAAACCTTCGATCCCCAAACCCTGGAAGGAGTAAGGCGAAGAGCGGGGCTTAAAGGCGCCGCCCCGCAGGAACTTGATGCCCTGACCGCTGATGAACCGCGCGGCGGTCATGATCTGCTCCTCGTTCTCAACCGCGCAGGGGCCGGCGATTACCGTGAAGTTCGGTGCACCGATAGTTTCGGCGCCCACCGGCACCTGGCTGTCGGCCGGCTGGAACTCACGGCTGGCGAGCTTGTACGGAGTCAGGATCGGCACCACTCTTTCCACGCAGGGAAGATTCTGCAGGTGCAGTCCAGCCAGTTTGCGCTCATCGCCCAGGGCGCCCAACACCACCTTCTCCGTACCGGGCAGGTGCAGCGGCTTCAATCCCTCAGCTGCGATCATCGCCATGATGCCGTCGACATCTTCAGGGGTGGCTTCCTTGCGCAGGACGATAATCATGCTGTTTCCTCTTCTGCTTGTCAATCCAGGTGAAGCCTGCTGTTCTCAAGCACAACCGGGTTCGTCATCAAGATAGAATCCGCGCCGGCATATCCATAGGAATTACCGCCCGGTTGACAACCGCGCCCATCCCGGCACCTTTCACCATTAACCAGGGCGAGAGGGCATCGCGGGCGTCCCTTCTTATGCCTCAGGGATTGGAGTTACGGCACAGGCTTGCCTGACGCCCCAGGCTTGCCTGACGCCCCAGGCTTGCCTGACGCGCTGCGGTTCTCTATTTTCATGCAGACCACCAGAAATGGGAGAGGGGGGAATCATGCGCGTATGGATATTGCTGTTGGCGTTGCCGGCACTCCTGCGGGCGGGTTTTGTCGATGTAACTCAGGAGGCCTTCGACTGTGCCCCCGGTGAACTGGCGGGCGCCCATAGCGTTTCCTGGCCTGATCTCAACGGCGACGGTTGGCCGGACCTGTTTCTCAGCCCCTGTTACTTCTATCTCAACAACAGCGATGGCACTTTCACCCTTCGGGATCCCGCCGATATCTCCGGCGTCATCACCTGGGCCGGACAGCACCGGGCCGCCTTCGCCGATGCCGACAGCGACGGCGACCTCGACTTCGTACTGGCCTCCCACAACATCACCACGACCGGGGCCGACGCCTATTGCTACTATTTCGAGAACCTGGGACCTCCCGAATATCTGTTCGCCGGTGAAATCATCTACACTTTTCCCCTCTATGTCCGCGCCGGTCAACCGCTCTTCCTGGACGGCGATGCAGATGGCGATTATGAAATCTACCTGTCCATGTTCGGCAACTGGGAACCCTACGCGATCGGAACCGATCGCTATTTCGAATTGGATGGAGAGGGCAGCTGGCAGGATGTCACCGAGACCCGCCTGCCGCAGTTGGCGGATACTTTCTATCGCCGGCCCGCCCGCGGCTGCAACGCCTGCGACTACGACAACGATTTCGACATCGACATCTTCGTTCCCAATTACGGCATCTCCTACTCCGAGTCCTGGTACAACATGCTCTGGCAAAACGACGGCAGCGGCCTGTTCACCGACTACGCCGAGGAAGCCGATGTGCAGATCGAACCGCACGGCCGCTACGGAATCGGGCTGGCCAGCGGCGCCGCCTTCGGCGATTGGAACAGCGACGGCTGGTTTGATCTCTGTGTCGGCAACATTCACGGCTGGGCGGCGCTGTACATCAACAACCGGGACGGAACCTTCACCAATGAGACCGAGGGTTCCGGCCTGCCCACCACCGGTGCGGAAAAACAGTGGCACAACACCTCCTGGACCGATTACGACAACGACGGCGATCCCGACCTCTTCCTGACCCAGTGGTACGGCGACCAGGGTTTTGTGGATTATCTCTACCGGAACGAGGCACCGGTTGACCCCGGGTCCTTCAGCGAAGTATCCCAGGAACTGGGTTTCAACTGGAACCAGGAGTTCAATGACATCGGCGGTATGGCCCACGCTGATTACGACCGTGACGGCGACCTGGACATCTGCTTCTACACTTACGCCCAGGGCCAGACCGGCAACTATCTCTTTCGCAACGACCTGGCGGAGGAGGATAACCACTGGCTTGTTCTCAGCCTCGCGGGCAACGGGACCAGCTGCGGCCTGACCGCACTGGGTGCGCAGGCGCGTGTCTATTTCCCGGATGGCGCCGTTTCCGGTGTCCGTCAGGTGGAATCCACCACCTCCGACGAATCGATGCATATGCATCCCCTGCATTTCGGATTGGGTGAGCAGGTGGAGTTCCACCAGATCGAAGTGCGCTGGCTGGACGGCACTACCGAGTACTGGGATTTCCAGTCTCTCGGCGGAACCGTAGATCAATGGTTCACCCTTGAACAGGGAAGCGGATCACCGCTTTCCACGATTCTGCACGTGGATATCTCCAACGAGGGAGTAGAAGACGGCTCACCG
Organism: uncultured Bacteroidia bacterium; assembly: GCA_964517435.1. GTDB lineage: Bacteria > CAIWAD01 > CAIWAD01 > BS150m-G50 > BS150m-G50 > BS150m-G50. The sequence continues at coordinate 19,097 of CAZFEC010000021.1, forward strand.
GCGCATCCCTTCAACACCATTCAGGAGGGCATCGATGCCGCGGCCACCGGTTATCTAATACTGATCCATCCGGGCAGTTACGAAGAGAACCTGAGCTTGAGCAACCTGGGCGTGACTCTCTCCGGCGCCGGCGGCGAGGCGGCACCAGTGATCGACGGTGGCGGAGCCGGCAGCGTGGTTGCCATCAGCGGGGGTGACAATGAAGTCAGACTGAATCGATTGATTTTGACCGGAGGTGAAGCGACAGGCGGCGGCGCGATCTTCGGGAGTGATTGCAATCTGAAGATCTTCAATCTGCTGATTCACGCCAACAGCGCCGGTTACGGCGGAGGGATCGCGTTGCTCAATTCCACAATCCTGGAAGCGGAGCACTGTACTTTCGTCAACAATAGTGCAGAGAGTGGTGGAGCCTTGTGTGTCGAAGGAAGTTCCGGTGCGTCCATCATTAATGCTCTGATCTGGGATAACACATCGCCTGCGGTTTTCGAAAATAACGGTATAGTTGAGATCACCTACTCCGACATCCAGGGCGGTTGGGAAGGGGAGGGCAACCTGGAGCTGATCCCCCGGTTCGTGGATCCGGAAGGCGCCGACTACCATCTGATGAATTTCAGTCCCTGCCTCGGTGCCGGCAGCTCCGCTTTTCAGAGCCACAGCGATCTGGATGGAGCTGTGCGTCCGGCTCCGGCCGGGTCGTCTCCTGATCTGGGCGCCTGCGAGAACAGCCGGGCGCAGGCGGCCCCGTCAACACTGCATGTGAGTGTAGACGGTTCGGATGAAACGGGCGACGGTTCCGAGACGAATCCGCTGCGTACGATTCAACACGCCCTCAACCTGGCGATCGGCGAAGATACCGTTCTGGTCCATCCAGGCACTTACCCGGAGCAACTGGATTTTCTGGGCAAACCGACAACGGTGGCTTCGCTCTTCCTGATCACCTGTGATCCCGCTTATATCCGGGAGACCGTGGTCGACGGCGGTCAGAGTGGTTCGGTGGTGCTTATCAACACCAACGAGACGGCGGCCTCGATTCTCTGTGGTTTGACGATCACGGGCGGGTCGGCACCCACCGGCGGCGGGATCTATTGCAGCGGGGCCACGCCACTGCTCCACAACCTGGTTCTCTACGGCAATTACGCCAGCGGCAGCGGGAGTGGGCTGTTCTGCATTAATGCCGCGCCGTTGTTGTACAATGTGAACGTAGTGGATAACAGCGGTGGCAACTGCGGCGGAATCACCTGCCTGGCTTCCGAAATCGACATCATCAATTCCATCATCCGTGACAATGAGCTCCTGCAGATCATGATCTACTCCGGCGAGGTGAATGTCTTCTACAGCAATGTGGTGGGTGGCTGGACCGGCGAGGGCAATGTGGATGTCAATCCCCTCTTCGCCGATGCGGCCGGCGGCAACTACTCGCTCCTGGACGGTTCACCCTGTATCGATGCCGGCGTCGCCTTTCTGGAGCATGACGGCGAAGTGTTGCTGGACCTGTCGCCGGCTGAATACTACGGTGCCGCTCCCGACATGGGCGCTCTGGAATGGGACCCCCTGCAGCCGGTAGCGGGGACGGACGTCGAACCGCTCACCTGCGGACTGTCCTGCTATCCCAATCCCTTCAATTCGTTAACAACTCTTGACTACACCCTGAACCGGGCAGCCTGGGTGGAACTGGAAGTCTTCGATCTCCTCGGTCGTCGCGTATGCAGCCTGGTGAATGCGCGGCAGGAAGCCGGCCGTTATACCGTAACCTTCGACGGCAGGGATCTGGCCAGCGGCCTCTATTTCTACATCCTGAAGACGGAGGAGCAGCAGCTGAACCGCAAAATGGTGCTGTTGAAGTAACTCAAGTCGCGAATCCCGATGCTATCCAGGAGGGCGCACGTGTGGCGCCCTTTTTGACTTGGATCGACTTACGACACCGGCTTGCCGGGCGGACGGGAAATAACTATCTTCTGTCTGAAACTCTTAAAAAGGAGGTGAGCCATGAGGGTGATTCTGTTGATGCTGTTTCTGCTGCCGGTAGCCGTAGATTGTGCAGGGGAGGAGGTGCGTATGAAGCTTGTCGAACCGATGCTCAACAGCGATGTCTCCCTGGAAGAGTGCCTGGCCGGACGTCGCTCCCACCGGGACTATTCCGAGGAACCGCTGACGCTGGCGGAAGTCTCCCAGCTGTTGTGGGCCGCCCAGGGTCTCACGGCGGAGTGGGGCGGCCGTACCGCGCCCTCGGCCGGTGCTCTCTACCCTCTGGAGCTGTACCTCATCGCCGGCGATGTCACGAACCTGCCCGCCGGCGTCTACCGCTATGAGTCGCAGGAACATGAGCTGATCAACCTGGCGGCGGGGGACCAGCGGAACGCATTGGCCGAAGCCGCGCTGGGGCAGCGGGCGATCAGCTGCGGCGCAATCGATATCGTCATCGCGGCCGTCTACCAGCGTACCACCGGGAAATACAGTGACCGCGGTATCCAGTATGTGCACCAGGAAAGCGGTCACGCCGCGCAGAACATCTGCCTGCAGGCGACCGCGCTGAATCTCGGCACCGTCACCATCGGCGCCTTCTACGAGGAGGAGGTGACCAGACTGCTCCAGTTGCCGCCGGAGACTACGCCGCTCTACATCCTGCCGGTGGGCAGACTGCCCTGAAACGAATGCCGCCTGGATTACCGCCGCAGTTACCGGCGTCCGCCTACTCCTCTCACCTCCGATCCCCTCTGATACCGGAGTGGATTAACTCCGCATTACTACGGCAAAATCTCATTCCTTTCCGTAAGGTACAGGCTCGCTCCACGCACCAGGATCTCGTATAATCAGCATCATTATCTGACGATAACAAAAGTATCAGAAACCGCTGGTAAACCGGGAACAGCCATGCTTAAATCTCTGCGGGAACCGATAAACCGACGCATCATCTGGCTGGTAGTGAGCTTCCTGCTCGCACTGGGAACGATCATGATCGCTACCGAGATCAGCCGCATCACCACCCGGAATCTGGACGGCGTGCTGGCTAACCAGCAATCGCGGCGCTCCCTGGCCGAAGTGATTCTCCACGATCTCCAGCATATCGAGCTGGAGGTGATTCATCTCTCTCTGGCCGAGGAGCCGGGTGAGATCCCCGTGCCGGAGCTGAACATCGGTCACTCCATCACCGAGATCCGGGGCGTGCTCAAAGTGCTGCAGCAGGGCGGCGAGTTCGAATACACCGTGCCGGTTAATTTCCCGGATGTGGATGAGATCAAGCAGTCCCTGCAGTTCTATCCACCCTACGCGAGATCGGGTTATGTCATCGAAGTGCTGAACCTGACTCCCCGGATGCGGGAGTTGGAGAGATTGATCCGGTGTCTCGGTGAGGAGGTGCGGGCGAACTTTGAGTCCGGTGGTGCCGTTCCCCGGATTGGCCTCGATTCCCAGCTGATGAAGCAGATCGGCGCCATGCTGCAGAGTTCCCGTGAGAGCGCCAACAAGATTTATTACACCAGTTCCCTCGAAATTGAACGCCGGACGCAGAAGCATCGGCAAACGCTGCGGACCGTGATGATCGTGCGGTACGCACTCTCCGCTCTGGTGGCGCTGTTCGGGCTGGTCCTCTCCGCCCTGATTATCCGTCGGATCAGCGCGATTATGCAGGAGAGGCGACGGGCGAGAAGTTCGCTGCAGGAAGCCTTGGACAATACCGAACGGATCCTGGAGGCGATGCCTTTCGGTGTGGCTATCATCAGGAAGAACCGGAAAATCATCAGTGTCAACGATGCTGCCCTGAGGATTCTGAAGCGTACCCGGGAGGAGCTGCTGGGAAAACGCTGCCATGAAGTACTCTGTCCCACGCAGCGAGATAAATGTCCGGTTTGGGATCTGGGAGAGGAAGTCGACAGCTGTGAATGGATACTGATCGGTCCCAATCAGGAGAAGATCCCTTGCGTGAAAACTGCCCTGCCGATTGAGCTCGATGGTGAAGAGGTGCTGCTGGAAGCCTTTGTGGATATCTCGCAACAGAAGGAAGCACAGGGAGCGTTGGCCGAATCCAACCGGAAACTGGAACTCTCAATCGAACAGGCGCAGCAACTGACGCAGGAAGCCGAAGCCGCCAACGCCGCCAAGAGTATGTTCCTGGCCAATATGAGTCACGAAATCCGGACCCCGATTACCGCGATCGTCGGTTACTCCGATCTGATGAACCGGCCCGGTTTGTCCGTGGCGGAGCAGGCGGAATGGTCCGAGCTGATCAGTCATAACGCCAGACAGCTGATGGTTCTCGTCAACGACATCCTCGATCTCTCGAAGATCGAGGCGGGTCAATTGGTCTTAAACCGGGAATTCTGCCGACTCGACGGTCTGCTGGGGGAAGTGGATGCGATGATGTGTTTGCGGGCAGAGCAGAAGGGACTGCGCTTCGACTGTCAGGTCGGTACACCGGTGCCCCTGGAGATCGAATCTGACGGTCCCCGCCTGCGTCAGATCCTGCTCAACCTGTTGAGCAATGCCGTCAAGTTCACCGACACCGGTTCCGTGACGCTGACGGCGAGGGGGCGGGATCTCCCGGGGGGTATGTACGAGCTCTGCCTGGAGGTTATAGACAGCGGCATCGGTATCGAACCGGAGCAGCTCGAGAAGATGTTCCAATCCTTCACGCAGGTGCACGACAACACACTACGTGAATACGGTGGTACCGGTCTTGGTCTGGATATCGCACGCCGTCTGGCGGAAGGACTGGGAGGCGAGCTGACGGCGGATTCGACTCCCGGCCGGGGCAGCTCCTTCCTGCTGCGGTTGCCGTTGCGGGAGTTGGAGCGGCGCGGGACGTTGGCACCTGGTCCGGTCGCGGATGCGACGCGACCGCAATCGGGTCAGGAACCTGCCCTGCCGGATTTCACGGGCCGCCGTCTGCTGGTGGTCGAGGATGGTGTTGACAATCAGCGCATCATCAGGTACTTCCTGGAGGAGACCGGTGCCGCGGTGGAGCTGGTCGAGAACGGAGCGCTGGGAGTGGAAGCGGTCCTGGCAGCGGCTGCGAGCGGTTCTCCCTTCGATCTGGTGCTGATGGACATGCGCATGCCGGTAATGGACGGTTACGAGGCGACCGCCAGGTTGCGTAAGCATGGTATGACGATCCCGATCATCGCCCTGACCGCTCATGCGATGTCGGATGACCGCCACAAAACGATGGAAGCCGGTTGTTCCGATTATCTGACCAAGCCGATTATCCAGGCTGAGTTCTACAGCGCGCTGCGGAAGCATCTCCCGTCTGCTCCCGTTTCCCGTCCGGCGGCGGGAACGGTCGAGGATGTTACACCGGCTGTCAGCAGCCCGCCGGATGCCACCACGACCGGACGCATTCTGTCCACCAAACATGACGACGCAAAGTTCGCGCCGCTGCTGCAGCAGTTCCTGGCGGGAATTCCGGCTATGATCGCCGCCCTGCGGGATGCGATGGCGGCCAACGACCTCGAAGAGGTGCGCACGCTCACCCATCGTCTGAAGGGCAGCGGCAGCAGTTATGGTTTTCCGGTGATCACGGAACAGGCCAGAAACTGCGAGCAGCCACTGCGCGAAGGGGGCGGACTTGAAGAGATAGAGGAGCAATTCGAGGAACTGCTCACTACACTGGCGGCGGTTTCGTTTACGGAGGCGGAGATCAATGACTGAACACTTACCACAGAACCGCACGGTTCTCCTCGCGATCGACGATGATGAAGGCATCCACCAGCTGCTCGACTATAATCTGGAAGGTGTGGCGGATGAAATCAGGCACGCTCTGAACGGCCGGCAGGGATTGAAACTGGCGCTCGAATACAAACCGGATGTCATCCTGCTCGATATCGACATGCCGGATCTGGACGGCATTCAGGTGGCGCGGCAGTTGAAAGAGGTGGATACGACGCGCGACATACCGATCATCTTTCTCACCGGCCTGGAGGGCACGGTGCAGCTGGCGCGGGCGCTCGACAGCGGCGGATCCGACTACGTGACCAAACCGTTCGAAGGACTGGAGCTGCAGGCGCGGGTGCGGGTGGCGCTCCGGGTCAAAAGGTTGATCGACCTGCTCAAAACGCATGGCCAGGTGGACCTCCTCTCCGGGCTGGCGAACCGCGAGGTTTTCGACCGTGATGTCGCCGTGGCCTGGTCCGCCGGAGAAAGGGATGGCGGCGAGCTGGCGCTGCTGATGCTCAGGATCGACGGTCTCAAGCGGATCAACGATGAATTCGGCTTCCAGCATGGCGACGATGTGATCCAGAGCGTGGCGGGACTGCTCCAGGGAGAATCCGGCCAGGTTTTCCGGCTGGCCAGCAGCACCTTCGCGCTGATCCGCCCCGGCACCGGCGAATCCGAAGCACTGCAACTGCTGGCGTCGCTGCAGGAGCGGATCGGTCAGCTGCGGGTGCCCGGTATCGACGCCGATCGTCCCCTCACCAGCAGTGCCGGCGCGGTCACGGTCCGGTTTCCCGCCGCCGACGGGATGACGCTGGATAGCTTTGTCGCTAACGCCAAGGCGCAACTCTAGCCGAAAAACCAGGGTCGGACCTTAGTATGTTAGTGTTAATTAATGAGATATGTAGAAGAATAAGCGCTTTTCAGCCCTTAGAGGCCCCTTTTTCAGTGAGAAAAAGAATCGTAGCGCCCCACATTCTCTTTTAGCAACCAACCATCTTGTACAGCTGAAACTTCTAATTCCCGGTTATAGTAGCTGAATCCCTGAATGCTCTTAAACCGTAGGACATGCTCCTTCGATCCAAAGGCAATGCTCTCCGTCCAAAAGGCTTCGCGTTTTAACTGACCATTTCGAAGCTCATCCGCAATCCATCCGCGATAAGAGACCTGCATTTCCTCTTCTGAGGTGAATCCCAACAGCTGTGTCAACCTGTCTTTATTCACTATCCTCCATCGATCAGGGGATTGCTGAATTTCTGCATATCCACAATAATCCCACTGGGATGGATGCTGCACTACTCCTGCTCGAACCATATTTAGATCAATGTATATCAGACATCTCACTAAATGTTTGTCGCTTCCCACAGAGGTTGCATGATATCTGTCCTCCCAGAATGCACCTTTTCGCTGATGGCGGCGGTTATAAGCTTGAGCTGTCTGGCCAGCAACTAATTGCATTGATCTTGAAATCACACCAGGTTTATCGTCCGCAACTAGTAGGTGAATATGGTTTGAAGTAATCATGTAGTTGAGCACCTGTAAGCCCAAGCGCTTCCTTGCCTGATACAACCACCAAATCCAGTTCCTTCGATCACACTTGAATTTCAACAGCAGCTTCTTATCGTGGCAGCGGTGAGTGATATGCCATATCTGGCCTGGAACATAGTGTCGATATGCTCGTGGCATGTCTACCTCCTGCTTAAAAAAACGCTAGGTCACGAGAAAAGTCGAATCCAAGTCCCGCACAATGATCTGCGAGCAGTGAATCCTAACCTATTTGATGCCGAGACTTAGAAAAAGTTCACCGACCACCGTTTTTCAGGTAAGAAATCTGTGTCTAAGTGAGTGAACCAGCGCGTATTCAACACTATCTCTTCAATTCACAATACCATGCGCAGGTCCGACCCTATTGCTTTCTGAAGTTGCAAATCAAGTTCACCAGTCTTACCTTCAATCAGCTTAACACCGAGACCCGAATTGCGAATCGATATTCGACACCTATGATCTACCGCATCTGCATCACGATAGTCCTCTTGGCAGCAATCAGTTGGCCACTCCGATCCACAGCAGCCGATGGAGACCAGACCTCGCTGACCGAGGCGTGCTATCGCTGGGACGGCGACCAGGTGGTCACCAGGTGCGGAGCCGGCTACGGGCATCGTCAAAACGTTTCCCCGTCCGTTTCCACACGGCCGGACCGCGACCCCTGCACCGATCCCAGCCAGGTGGTCTTCAGCGCCCAGACGGAGTATCCGGTCAACACCGGCCAGACGCGGTTTATCGGCACCCCCGATCTCAACGCCGACGGCTTTCCTGACCTGGTGGTTCTCTATCACCCCGTCCACATGGATGTCTATCTGAACGGAGGAGACGGCACCTTCGATTTGCAGTATACGGTTCCGGTTCCACCCCCCGGGGCGATCTCCAACCACGCCGTGGCGGATGACGCCAACGGCGACGGCCACCTCGACCTGCTGATCTCCAATGACTCTTCCCATGAATCGGAGCGCGGGCTGCTGGTGCTGTACGGAGACGGGCAGGGGGGCTTCCCCACCGACGCCTTCTTCCCCTCCACCTACGCGGTTAATCGCTCAGAGTTGATCGATCTGGATGGTGACGACGACCTTGATGTCGTCATCGCTACCCAGGCCACTCAGATCAACAACGCCGGTATCTTCGTCTGGTTCATCAACGAGGGTGGGGGGGAGTATACCGGATACTGGCAGTACATCGGACCGCATGGTTTCTTCCCGATGCACATGGCGCTGCTGCCGCCGGAAGAGCCGGCCCACATTCTGATCGGCGGTTACGACTGGTATACCTGGTGTGGACACCTGTTGATCATGGATCCGGCGACTCTTACCATCATCGACACTATCACCTGCCCCGGTTTTCGTTTCGAAAACATCGCCCTGGGCGATATCAACGGCGACGGCGCGCCGGACCTGGTTTCCACCATGGCGTTCGCCTATAATCTGGTTCTGGTGATGCTCAGCGGCGGGCAGATGCCGGAATTCCAGGTTCCAGTGATACATGAACTGGAGACCACTTTTGGCATGATCACCACCGCAGATCTGATTGCGGAACCGGCCTATGATCCTCCCGGCGCGATGGTCGCGGAGGTGATCGTGGCGACTCTAAGCCTGAACGATCCCCTCGACCAGATCGCCTATGTCTATCGCTATACGGAGTGTGATTCCTTCTCCCAACCGCTGGCGGTGGGCGATCCGGGTGGCAACCGGAGCGGGTTCGATGTGGAGACGGCGGACCTGAACGGGGACGGTGCGCTGGACCTGCTGACGACGACGAACTACACCAACAACCCCCGCGACCTGGCGGTCCTGTTAAACGAACCGCCGTCGCTGCCGATGACGGAGGTATCGATCCAGCTGCAGGCGGGGCAGGTTCATCTCTACTGGCCGCCGCTGCCGGAGGCTGTTGCCTACGAGGTCTATCGCCAGGCGACCGCCTATGCCGACACCAGCGAAGCGGAATTGATTTCGATCCAGACCGCCACCACCTACCAGGAACCGGTCAGCGGCACCACCGAGTGGTACTATTTCGTGGTGGCGCAGCTAGGGCGATAGCTTTCACACCCCCCGGTTGAGATTACGTATGTGGTTCAGCGCGGACCCGGCCTGGAACCAGGCGATCTGGTTCTGGCTGTAGGTGTGCTTGAGTTCAATCCGGTCCTGCCCGCCTTCGCTGTGCCGCAACACCAGTTCCAGCCGGCTTCCGGGTGCGAACTCCCGCAGTCCCTCGATCGCGCAGACATCATCCTCCAGGATCTTCCCGTAATCGGCCGGATCGGCGAAACTGACCGCCAGCATGCCCTGCTTCTTGAGGTTGGTCTCGTGAATGCGCGCGAAGGAGCGGACCAGCACCACCCGCACGTTAAGAAAACGCGGCTCCATGGCGGCGTGTTCCCGCGAGGAGCCCTCACCGTAGTTCTCATCCCCCACGATCAGCGTGTCGACACCGGCCGCCCTGTAGGCGCGGGCCACCTCCGGCACCGGCTGATACTCGCCGGTCAGCTGGTTGAGGATCGAGTCGATGCTGTCGTTGAAGGAGTTGGTGGCGCCGATCAGCAGGTTGCCGGAGATATTCTCGAGGTGCCCCCGGTACTTGAGCCAGGGTCCGGCCATCGAGATGTGATCGGTGGTGCACTTGCCCTTCACTTTGATCAGCACTTTGAGATCGGTGAGGTCGTCGCCGTCCCACTCTTCAAAAGGCGTCAGCAGCTGCAGCCGTTCCGAGTCCTCACTGACCGGGATCTCCACCGCCTCGCCGTTCATCGGCGGCAGCACGACTCCGCGGTCGCCCACGATGAAGCCCAATGGCGGCAGCTCCGCCCCCTGCGGCTCCGGCAGCTGCACCGGCTCCCCCGCGCTGTTGGTCAGCGTATCGGTAAGGGGATTGAAATCGAGCCGTCCCGCCAGCGCGAAGACGGTGGCGATCTCCGGCGAGACGACGAAACTGTGGGTGTAGGGGTTGCCGTCGTTCCGCTTGGCGAAGTTGCGGTTGAAGGAGATCATGATCGAATTGGGCTGCTGCTCGTCGGCGCCGGCACGCGCCCACTGCCCGATGCAGGGACCGCAGGCGTTGGCCAGCATCATACCGCCGGCGCGTTCGAAGATTCCGGTGAAACCATCCCGCTCGATCGTGTTCTTGACCTGTTCCGAACCGGGAGTGATGTAGAACTCGGAGGCCAGCTTCACCTCCGCCGCCTGTGCCGCTTCGATGATGGAAGCGGAGCGGGAGATATCCTCGTAGGAGGAGTTGGTACAGGAGCCGATCAGGGAGGCCGAGAGTTCGACCGGCCACCCCTGCTCGGCTACCTTGCTCTTCAACTGCGAGAGTGGTGTTGCCACATCGGGTGAGAAGGGGCCGTTGATGTAAGGTTCCAGCAGCGACAGATCCAGCTCGATTACCTGGTCGTAGTATTGTTCAGGCTGCTCGTAAACCTCGTCATCCGCCCGCAGATGTTCGGCGACCGCTTCGGCGGCAGCGGCGAGCTCACCCCGCCCGGTAGCGCCTAGATAGGCGGCCATCTTGGCGTCGAACGGGAAGATCGAGGTGGTGGCGCCGATCTCGGCACCCATGTTACAGATAGTGGCTTTGCCGGTGCAGGAGATGGCATCCGCCCCCTCGCCGAAGTACTCGACGATACAGCCGGTGCCACCCTTTACCGTCAGCAGTCCGGCCAGCTTGAGGATGACATCCTTGGCCGAGGTCCAGCCGCTCAAACAGCCGGTCAGCTTGATGCCGATCAGGCGGGGCAGCTTGAGTTCCCAGGGCATGCCGACCAGTACATCCACCGCATCGGCGCCGCCGACCCCCACCGCCACCATGCCCAGACCGCCGGCGTTTACCGTGTGGGAGTCGGTACCGATCATCATGCCGCCGGGGAAAGCGTAGTTCTCCAGCACAATCTGATGGATGATACCGGCACCCGGCACCCAGAATTCGATGCCGTACCTGGCGGCAACCGCAGCGAGAAACTTGTAGACCTCGGCGTTGGTGATACCCGCTTCCTGCAGATCGGCCGACGCGCCCTGCCGCGCCTGGATCAGGTGGTCGCAGTGTACTGAAGCCGGCACTGCCACCTGCTCTCGGCCGGCCTGAATGAACTGCAGCAACGCCATCTGCGCGGTGGCATCCTGCATGGCGACGCGGTCCGGCGCGAAGTCGACATAACTCTCGCCGCGCTCCGCCTGCGCCAGGTTCAAATCGGCGGCATGCGCCAGCAGTACTTTCTCGGTGTAAGTGAGCGGCCGGCCGGCAGCCGTGCGACCCGCAGCCACCCGTTCGGCCAGGGTCCGGTAAACCTGTTCGATGGAGATTAGAGGAATACTCATGATGTCCTTACCTCGCTTGCTGTCTGAAGTTGCAGCTGTGATGCCACAACCTGGAGTGCGTATTGCTGAAATATAGCCATCACGGGTGCTTTATCCAGCAAAAGTCGTGCAGAGCAGGGGGGCGAAACGAGCGAGAGAAAACCGGCGCCGTCGCGAGGACAACGCCGGTTTCCACAGAAGAATCGATCGCCGCTGGCTGCTATTTGATCAGCATCAGCTTGCGGGTGGCACTCCGGCCATTGGCCGTGAGGCGGTAGAGGTAGACACCTGTAGCATAACTGGACGCATTCCAGGCTACGACATGCCTGCCCGCTGACATCTGGCTTGAGACCAGCGAGGCGACATTGACGCCCATGGCGTTATAGATTTCCAGTTTTGTGAAACCGGCTTCCGGCAGGGTGAAGGCGATTTCCGTAACCGGATTGAACGGATTGGGATAATTCTGCTCCAGGTTGAATTCCAGCGGAATGGTGTCGGCCGCGTCGCCGCCTGCACCATTCATACGATCGCTCTCGCAGGACACAGTCACCACGTTGTCACCCGGCATGTAGGTATTGGTGGCATGGGTGACGTTCGTGACCTCGAAACACCATTCCCCGCTGGGATTGCGGATCTTGTTAGTTTCCAGGGTAACTGTACCGTCGCTGCCGGTCACTCCGTCCAAGTCTCCTCCCACCGGTCCGGTGGCGGTAGCATAGACGGTGGCGTTGGCGACCGGGGTGGCGCCGTCATCAACAATAGTGACTACGCAACGACCTCGGACATGGGGTCCGGTTACGCGGCGCGTGACCACCATATCGGCGACATGCATTCCCTGGCCCTGGAACTCGGTTACTGTAATGTAGTCCGTCTTGGTTTCGACGCCATTCCCGTAGGCGTTGGTGGCGGTCAGCGTCACCGTGTAGGTGCCGGGAAGGTCGTAGGTGTAGTTAGGATGCTGCGCTGTGGAGGTGCCACCGTCGCCGAAACTCCAGTCCCAGCTGAAGGGAGCGTTGGAGGAAAGATCGGTGAACTGTACTGGCAGCGGGGCGTAACCGTTGGTCGGTTCAGCGGAGAAGTCGGCTACCGGCGGTGCGGCGGATACCGTGGATTCGATCATCAGATAATCGATGTAGATCGTGTCGTTCGAGGTCTTACGCCAGGTATGGTTGGTGTCGGTCACCCTTACCCAGATCTCGCCGGTGGCGGAGGCGGGCAGAGAGGCGGTATACAGCTGTTCGGTGGTACTGTTGACGGTGAACAGGCTGTAGAAAACGCTGTTATCGGTTGAATACTCGAACAGGAAGTCGTCGCCATCGGAGTTATCCGGCCGGTATGCCATCAGGTAACAGGTGATCGGGCTGGAACCGGTCACATTGAAATTCCAGCTGTGCTCCAGGATGCTGTAGGTCTTACGGGGATGACCGGAGTAAGCCACCTCGGTGATGGCTTCATAGATATCGTCGTTGGCGGCGGTATTCAGGTAGCTGCCATTGACTACACCCAGCGCCGGAATATCCGAGAGCGCGAAGGCGTAGACCGAGTGTCCTTGCTCCGTTACGGTGATGTAGTCGACCTTGATTTCCTCATCGTAGCCATGGGCGTTGGTAGCCGTCAGCGTCACGGTGTAGCTGCCTGCGGCATTGTAGGTGTGGCTGGGATGCTGTGCCGTGGAAGTGCCGCTGTCCCCGAAATCCCAGGACCACTGCGTGGGAGCGCCGCTGGAGAGGTCCGTGAATTGAACCGTCAGCGGTTCGGTACCGGAGGTCGGGTCGGCGCTGAAGTCGGCCACCGGCGGATTGGCGGTCACCGTGATGTAATCGGTCTTGATCTCGTCATCCGTACCGTAGGCATTGGTCGCCGTCAAGGTGACCGTGTAAACTCCCGCGGCGGTGTAGGTGTGGTTGGGATGCTGAGCGGTGGAAGTGCCGCTGTCACCGAAGTCCCAGTACCAGCTGGTCGGCGCGTTGCTGGTAAGATCGGTGAACTGTACCTGCAACGGTGCGTCTCCCGAGAGCGGGGCGCCGCTGAACTCAGCCACCGGCGGCAGTTCGGGATTAACCGCATCCAGCGCGTTCTTCGCGTTCAGGATACCGCTGCCCAGATCCAGTGAACCGTTGTAGGGGGTGGTGGTGTTTACCATCAGGTCCCACTTCTCCTGCGCGGTGAGGCTGGGCTGTTAGGCTTCCAGCAGCGCTGCTACGCCGACCACGTGCGGGCAGGCCATCGAAGTGCCGTCGTAGGCAGCGATGTAATCGACGGTGGGATTGTCGGGATCCATTGCGGTGCTGAGCACATCGACACCCGGCGCGGCCAGTTCCACCCAGGAACCGTAGTTCGTGAAGGAAGCGCCGTAACCGTTGGAGGCGGTCGCCGCCACATCCATGCAGTCGGAGCGGAACCCAAGGTAACTGGGGGAAGATGAACTGCTGTTACCGGCCGCAACGATGATCATCACGTCCTGCGCGACCAGGTAGGTGGCCGCGGAGGACAGTCCACCGGAGTTGGAGCTTCCGAAGGAGCAGTTGACGGCGGCGACATTGTCGCCCCGGATCTTCAGGTCAGCCATGTAGTACATTGCCTCGGCGACATAATCCATGATGACTACACCCAGCTCCTGGCCGTAGTAGTTGATGGTGTAACCGATACGGCAGGGCACCACCTTGACGCCACCGCCGTTCCAGCCGCCCGCCACGCCGGCGACCGCGTAACCGTTGTTGGTCAGAGCGGAAATCGTACCGGAAACGTGGGTACCGTGTCCGTTGCCGTCGAAGGGATCATTGTCAGCGCCGCCACAGTCCAGGTCGACACAGGTGTAGACGTACCAGTCGGTGCGATCGACGAAGTCCCAGCCGATCAGGTCGTCAGTATAACCATTACCGTCATCGTCGGTGTCGTTACCCGGCACTTCCTGAGCATTGACCCAGATGTTGCCGTTGGTGGAGTTGTCATTGGGACCGGGGGGATTGCTGCCGCCCAGATCACCGTGATCGTACTTGACGCCGGTGTCCAGCACACCCACCAGAACGGCGGGGGAGCCGGTTTCAGTGTCCCAGGCGAGGTCGGCATCGATACCATAGGTGTCCCAGTAATGCCACTGGCCGGATGAGCCGGGATAATTGGGATCGTTGGGAGTGGCGTAGACCGTATGTACTCCGATCGGCTCCACCCGCTCCACCAGCGGGTTGGCGGCATAGGCTGCCATCGCTTCCTCGAGCGGTCCATTCTGGAAGCTGACTTTGTAGTGGCGCGCCAGCGTACGCTTGGTGGGTGTCTCCGCCTGCAGACCGCGATCCGCGCCCATGAATTGCGGACGCAGCCGATCGACCGTGAACTGACCGGCCAGGTTGCTGAAGCCGGGCAGGTGATCCAGCGCCACCGGTGCGAGCGCATCCTGCCAGTGATTTACCTCTACCTGATCCTTCAAGACCAGGATAAACTCATCGGCGACATGTCCCAAGAAGCCAGGTTGATCCAGGTAGCGGGACTGGTCGTCCGGCAGCAATTGACTCGCTCCCGCGGTAGCCGCGAATAACAGCGAAACCAACAGAATCAGCGGTGTAGTTCTCTTCACGTTGTCCTCCAAGCTTGTGGACTATTCATTGAATATGAAACATCGGTATCAATGGGCACTTCAGTTCGACTTCCGCCGAAGAGGATTCGAAGTATGGGTCTCTTTAACATTAACGGGTAGTAATTTTCTCAGACTTTAGCAAAGGGTGTGGTGACATCACTCAGGTTGTTGCCGGTGTGAATCAGGACCCTTTTTGGAGATGTTGAAACCGGTTTGTCAGGAGTCATCCCGTTTCTCCTTGTGCGACAGCGGTAATGTCGATTAATTGAACGGGTATTGTCGATATACCTGCTCCTTTGGTCGCTATACTTTTTGACATGGAGGGCAATAATGAACGCCAAAGACATTCTGGATATCATCTGGAAGTACCTGCTGCTGGTCGTCGCCGTCTGGGCGCTGATCATTCTTTCCTGCGGTGAGTGTCCCTGCGGATTCGGTGAAGACGATGAATTCCCCTGCAGCGACATGAAGTGGATGCACCACATGCCGTGTGATAACTTCGAGATAGATGTCGAAGCCATCGCCGACGGCGACAGCCTGATCATCGTCACGATCGGTGGTGAGGAACTGGAAGAAGGCGAAGAAGGCGAAGTCATCACTATCCAGATCGAAGGTGACGAGGTGGAAGGCCTCAAGAAGAAAGTCATCCGCAAAGTCATAAAGACAGACAAGTAGGGGATCCGGCTTTCGGATCCGCTCCTGAATTGGACTGAGATAAGCGACCAGCCCGCAGCGCCAGGGGATGCGGAGCGATTCGCCCGGTGTGGCGCCCGCTTCATCTCCCCTGGTATGAGGTAATATGTTGCTATCGATCTTCACCGACCTGCTGCTGGAATTCTGGTGGTTGCTGCGGGAGATGGCCCCCTGGCTCCTGTTCGGTTTCCTGGTGGCGGGTCTGCTCTCCTTTCTGATCCCGCGCGAAGTGGTCGAAAACAAGCTGGGTGGACGCGGTTTCGGACCGGTGTTCAAGGCGGCGCTCCTCGGTATTCCCCTCCCGATCTGCTCCTGCGGCGTGATTCCGCTCGGCGCCTCACTGCGACAGCACGGTGCCAGCCGCGGCGCCACCACCTCCTTCCTGTTGTCGACACCCCAGACCGGCGTAGACAGTATCATGGTCACCTGGAGTCTGCTGGGACCAGTGTTCGCGGTCTTCCGACCGCTGGCCGCCCTGGTCACTGGCCTGGCGGGCGGCATGCTGGCGACCCTCTTCGAAGAGAAAACGGATACTGCTCCCGCCGCTGAATGCCACGATGATTGCTGCACGACACCGTCCGGGCAGAGCCGCTTCTGGGGCGGCTTGCGGCACGGACTGGTAACCCTGCCGCGCGATATCGGCGGCGCACTGCTGTTGGGACTTCTGATCGCGGCGGTGCTGTCACTGGCGTTGCCGGACGATTTCTTTGCGCCCTATCTCGGTACCGGGGTGGTCGCCATCCTGGTGATGATGGCGGCAGGCATTCCGGTTTATGTCTGCGCCACCGCTTCGGTGCCGGTGGCGTTGATGCTGATGGCCAAGGGTGTCTCCCCCGGCGCGGCGCTCGCCTTTCTGATCACCGGCCCCGCCACCAATGCCGCCGCCATCACGACCGTCTGGAAATTCCTCGGCCGGCGTACCACTTTGGTTTTTCTGGCGACGGTGGCACTGGGCGCCTTCCTGACCGGGCTGCTCTTCGACGCCCTCTTCAGCGGTATCGAAGTTTCCGCCCGCGGGCATGTCCACGGGATGCTGCCCGGCTGGCTGGAAACCGTCGCCGCCGTCCTGCTGCTGCTGGTGCTGTTCAACGGCTGGTTGCGGCGCGGGCAGAATGAGATGAAACCGGAGGTCGAGACCGCGGCGGATGCCACCTTGGATACGCTGCAGCTGCAGGTGGCCGGTATGAATTGTGAACACTGCGTGGCCAGCGTCCGGAGCGCGGCTCAGAGCTGCGCTGGCGTCGAGCGGGTGAGCATAGATCTGCAGGCGGGCAGGGCCGACATCGCCGGGCGCGGTTTCGAGACCGGCGTCGTCACCACCGCGATTGAAAACGCCGGTTTCAAAGTCACCAGAGTGGGAGACGGATAAACAGAAAGGGAGTTGCGATGCACTGTCGAAACTGCGGTGAGACCGTCGATCCGAACGCCTGGGCCTGTCCCAAGTGCGGCTGCCGTCCCATCCTCGGCACCGCTTTTTGCAGCAACTGCGGCGCCCAGACCCAACCGGGCCAGGTGCTCTGCGTCAAGTGCGGCGCGGCACTGGTGCAGCCGGGACACACCAACCGCAAGCTGGTGGCCGGGCTGCTGGCCATCCTGCTGGGGATGTTCGGAATCCACAAATTCTTCCTCGGCTACACCCGTGAAGGTCTCATCATGTTGCTGGTGACGGTGCTGACGATCTTCCTCCTCGCCTGGATCCCTGCTATCATCGGCATCGCCGAGGGGATCATCTACCTGACGATGACCGACCAGGAATTCGATGCGATCTACGTGCAGGGGCGTAAGTACTGGTTCTGAAGAGTGGGGGTTCTATTCGAACCTCTGCAGATGCTTTTAATCGCCGAACAAAAGCGAACCGGGAATAGCAATTCAACCTCTGCAGATGCTTTTGATCGCCGAACAAAAACGAACCGGGAGCAGTTATTCAAACCTCTGGAGATTCTTTTGTTCGCCGAATAACAGCAGCTGGTCGCCGGGGGCGAACTCGTAATGGTAGCTGGGCTGGATTGACTGCGGCGCCGCGGCCGGGATGATCAGGAGGATATCCAATCCGTAGGCGTTACGGATGTCCAGCTCCCCGATCGTGCGTCCCAGGAACTGTTCCGGCACCTCAACCTCCTTGACGAAATAATCATCCACCACATGCACCGCCTCTTTGCGCTTGGGATGCACAATCCCGGTGCTGATCTCGTTGGAGATGTCCTTGAGGGAGATCAATCGGTTGTAGGTCTGAATGACATCGGTTTTCTGGATGGTGCCGAGGATCTCTCCCGCCGGTGTCACTACCGGCATCTCGTCCAGGTGATAGCGTCCGAACGTTTTCATCACCACGTCCAGCTTCTCATCCGGTTGCGTCGACACCACGCTCTCGTTCTTGACATCCGCGGCGATCAACAGGTTCTTGAGCTCGTTGTAATCGCCCAGCGTCTGGCGGATCTCATTCATCGAGATCACACCGGACAGCCGTCCCTCCCGGTTGACCACATGCAGGCAGGTGTGCTGGCTGTTGTAGAGTTTGCCGACGACGATGGGGAAGGGGGCTGATTCCTCCACCCGCTCGATGCTCTTGTGATAGACATCCTCGACCGTGATCGACTTCAGTACATTGATCTCGCGCCCTTTCTGCAGGTCGATTCCGCGCCGGAACAGCTTGAGCGTGTAGATCGAATGCCGGTTCAGCCGCAGCGCGATGATGGTCGCGATGATGCAGGTCAGCATGAGCGGCAGAATGGTCTTGTAGTCGTTGGTCATCTCGAAGATGATCAGGATCGCGGTGATCGGCCCCTGCGTGGCGGCGGCGACGACGCCACCCATGCCGACCAGGGCGTAAGCACCCGGGTTGGCCGTGATGGTGGGGAAGAAGTGGTGCGCGATTCCGCCGAAAAACGCCCCGGTGGCGGCTCCCAGGAACAGCGAGGGCGCGAAGATGCCACCCGAGCCGCCGGAGCCGAGTGAAATCGAGGTCGCGACGATTTTCATCGCCACCAGCAGCAACGCCAGCTTCCACAGGAGGTTGCTGTTGAGCGCCGCGTCGATGCTGTCATAGCCGACTCCGAAGATCTGTGGCACCATGATGCCGATCAGACCGATCAGGATGCCGCCGGTGACACCTTTGGCCGTGTCGGGCAGTTTGATCCGGTCGAAGAACTCCTCGGAAGCGTAAAGTACTTTGATGAAAGCGGTCGCCACCAGACCGCAGATCAGACCCAGACCGACATAGAGGCACAACTCCCAGGCGCTGATCATCTCGTAGTGCGGCACGGAAAAGGCGGGGAAATCGCCGAGGTAGAAACGGGAGACCACCGTGGCCGATACCGAGGAGACGACGATCGGGCTGAACTGCATGACGGCGATATCGCCCAGCAGGATCTCGATTGCGAAAAGTGCGCCCGCCACCGGCGCATTGAAAGCGGCGGCGATACCGGCCGCGGCGCCGCAGGCAACGAAGGTGCGCATCCGGTTGCTGTTGACCCCCAGCAGTTGCCCGGCGGTGGAACCGATCGCCGAGCCGATCTGGATCACCGGTCCCTCCCGGCCCACCGAGCCGCCGGAAGCGATGTAGATCGCCGAACCGAACAGCTTGGCGATGACCACCCGCGGCCGGATGCGTCCGTTGCGCAACAGGATCGCTTCCATCACCTCCGGCACGCCGTGCCCTTTGGCTTCCTTCGCCACGAACTGGATGATGAGACCGACGATGAGACCGCCGGCGGCGGGCGCCGCCACCTTCCACCACCAGGGCAGGGTGCGGATGTAATCGAGCGAATACTCATGCTGCCAGAACAGCAGCTGGAATTCCTTGATGGCGAATTGAATCCCCACCGCGGCGTAACCGCCGGCGATGCCGATCAGCACCGCGGTGACCAGTACGAACGATTGGTCCTGGATTTTAAGGAGATTTACGAATTGCCGGAATGATTTGCGGAGGTTGGTGAAGGGAATCTTCTTACGCAAGGTTCAGTCTGGGTGATGTACTCAAACTATAAAAAAAGAATGGGCGATGCGGGATTCGAACCTGCGGCCTCATGCGTGTGGGGCATGCGCTCTAACCAGCTGAGCTAATCGCCCGGGAATGCCCATCATTCTACAGCGGCACTGTTTCGAATACAAGAAAAACCACGGCCCCGCTCACCTCACGGCTTCACATCGGAGTGACGGAAGGGTAGAGGGTGCCCGTGGCCCCATGTCTCAACGCAGCGAGAAATAGGTCTCGATCAGGAATGTCCTGTCCTGTTCGTCGCTGCCGGAGATCTCGCCGTCGCCGTTCAGGTCCTGGTAGGTGTAACGGTAGTCGAGCCGCAGGTTGACGCCGTTGGCGACTTCGTATCCGATCCGGTAGCCCCAGATCGGGAGCGAATCGACTTCCAGACGGAAGAGCGTACGCACATTCGCCTGGTAATAGTAGGCGGACAGCTCCTTCAGTTTGGGCAGGCGGGTCAGGTTGAGACCGGCGGTGCCGTACAGTGAATTGGTGTGGTTCCCTTCATCCAGCGGATGCATGCTGGAATAGGCGACATGACCCTGCAGCAGGTTGAACAGCTGGAAAGTGAGATCGGCGTACACTCCCTGGGCGGCTTTAGCGACGGCCAGCACGCCTGCTTCCCGGGTCTGCAGGGTATCGTTACCGTCTACCTCGATGACCGTATAGCGGGTCAGTTCGTAAGTCCGGTCGAAGTAACCCGGAATAAATTCGTCGGTGTAGTAGCGGTACTCCATTCCGAGCCGCAGCTGCTGCAGCGGCTGCCAGCGCAATCCCGGCGCCGCGATGCCGCTGCCGTACCCGAGAAAATGAGCACCCTGCGCATAGAGTTTCAGGTTGGGCAGCAGCGGGTAGCCTAAGTCGAGCGCGATGCCTGCCAGAGCGTCTGCATCGGGAGCGTAATCCGGTGTGGCGGTGGTGGGATCGGCCGGCCACTCCGGGTATTGTTCCCGCAGGCCGTCATAGATGGTCTGGTCGTTGAGATAGAGATCGGTAAGCCAGTCCAGGATATCGGCGTCGTTGCTGCCGGGAAAGCGGTCCAGCTCATCCGGCACTTCGTCGTCATCGCTGTCCGCCATGTCGGCATACTGGTTGCCGTCCGCGACCAGGGTGGCACCGACTTCCAGGCGTTGCCAGAAAGGCCGGCTGACGCGCACCGCCAGGAGACCCGGCTCCACCAGCTCCCGGAAGCTGTTGAACATACCCTCCACCTTGAAATCCGCGAAGGTCAGCTCCCAGTTGGCGCCCAGCCGCTTGATGGCGGGATACTCCACGGAGTTGGCGTAATGATTCATCAGGATGCCGTAACCGATGGTGACATCATCCAGGGCGCCGGCCTTCAGATAGACATTATCACCAGGGTAGCCATAACGGATATAGTGGATGTAATCCAGCACATCGATCAGCCGGAAGTTCTCCTTGGTGCGGATTCCCCCCTCCGAATTGAAGTAGAGGGTGAGGTCGAGTCCCAGACCGAATTTACCGAGCGGGATGTCGGGACGCAGTGATATCTGCTGGTAGGTTTCACCGTCCATGGTTACTGCTCCCACACCCACACTCAACTGCATTCCTGACGCGGCGGGTTCGCCGGCCGGTGGCGCCGGCGGTTCCTGAGCGCAGACCGCTATCGTTAAACAGAGCAGAGTGGCACATGTGAGTCTCAACTGCATGATCTCCTCCAGGTTTTTCGTAACATAATCGCCGGCGGTAAGATCCACAAGCCTTTCCTGCCGGGGCGGGGGCGTCATTCTTAACTGCAACAGTGCTCTCAGCAATCACCGCACAGGCTGCCTTCAGCGGCGACCTGATAGAGTTTGCACACAGCAGAGCGGATAGGGTTATGACAAGTATTTAAAAATCATGCGATTATGTCACTTTGCTGTTTTATTGAACAAAGAAGCGATCGCCCATGGTTTATATGAGCAATAATGGTTGATAAAACCATCTCGTCGCTAAACCCCGGAGAAGCAAGGAAATGCGTTATATAGTTAAGAAATGTGAACATTCTGAAGCGGTTCTCAGAAAGTGTGGTTTATATGACCACATTGGACTGATAATGGTTTCTAATATGATTATTTATGTTATTGTAATTACGCTAATTAGAAAACTATGAAAACTGGCACATTCTTTGCATGTTAGAAAGCTGAACGCTTCTATATTACACTCCCTAATATTGTTGAATCGTCTTTCGTACACTTTCCGAAGGCAAATGCAACCCCGCATTTGCCTTTTTTTGTCTCCAGTTTACCCTGGAATTTAATTCCACCACAGCAGCTCCCGGCTGTTAGCTACCGCTCTCACCTCCGCTGCTACCTCCGCGATTTCTTTTGCAATCACCTCCATTTTGGCTTAATTAAAAGTTATTCCGGTTCTCGCAATTGTCGCTCTGCACCCCGTGCATGCTGCGAACTTGAGGCAGCCGATCGAATTGACAGGAGGCAAGCCGTAGCACCTTTTGAAGCTGTTTTCAGGAATCGCCCTCATTAATCTGAATTGAATCGTATCTCTATGGAAGTCGTATTCTTGGGGACCGGATCAGCTACTCCCACCTACGAGCGAAATGTAGCCGCGCTGGCCTGTAAACGGGAACGGGAAGTGCTCCTGTTCGACTGCGGCGAAGCGACGCAACAGCAGATCCTGCGCAGCCCCCTGCGCCGTTCCCGGATCAGGAAGATCTTCATCACCCACCTGCATGGTGACCATTTCTACGGACTGATCGGTCTGCTGACCTCCTTCCAGCTCAACAAGCGGGAAGATCCGCTGGAGCTTTACGGACCGCCCGGCCTGGCCAAATATATCCGCTTCATGAAGCGGATCTCCGAGACCGACTTCGCTTACCAGCTGAAGATAGTGGAACTCGAGGTTGGTTCGAAACCGGAAACCGTCCTGCAGACGGCTGAGTACAGGATCGACGCGGTCCGGGTGAAACACCGCATCTATACCATCGCCTACTCGCTGGTGGAGAAACAGCGACCCGGGCGTTTCGACGCGGAGCGTGCCGCCGAGCTGGGCGTACCGGAGGGCCCGGAGCGCCGCCGGCTGAAGGAGGGAGAGGATGTCACGCTGGCGGACGGCCGCCTCGTGCGGAGTTCCGAGCTGGTTGCGCCGCCGTTGCCGGGCCGTAAAATCACCTACATCACCGACTCCGCTTTCACCCCCGCCTCGGTAAAACTGGCCGTCGGTGCCGATCTGCTCATCCATGAGAGCACCTATGACAACCACGACAGCAAAAACGCGCAGCGCACTCAGCACTCCACCGTCAGTGACGCGATCCGGGTGGCCAGGGAAGCGGAGGTCGGCCTCCTGGTGCTGACCCATATCAGCTCACGCTACCTCAACCGGAGCGAGCTGCTGCTCACCCAGGCGACTGAGGAGCGTCCCGGCACCGTCCTGGCCTGCGATATGATGCGAATCGCCCTGCCCGCTACCGGCAGTCCGCAGGTAGTGTACCGGCCGCGCAGCCCCGGTCGCGGCCAGAAGAAGTCCCCTCATACCAAGCGAGATCTGAAGAGAGCTGATGCGAAAAAATCTTCCTGAACGCACAACCGCTATCACATCAGCTTCGCAGATCGCTCCCGGCGATGCGCTGCAGCCACGGCACCCGCGGCCGCGGTTGCAACCCGGCGGTGCCGTCACCAGCTGCCGCCGGCCCTTTTTCATACTCCTGCTGCTGCTGGGCTGGCTGAGCGGGATTCCGAACAGTCAGGCGGCGGAGTTCAGCTATAACGGCGCTCCCGGTCCCACCTCCCGCGCCCCGTTCCAGACCGCCAGCTGGGAGTCGCTCCAGCTGCAACCGCGGCTGACCGCCGTCGAACCACAGCTGCTGATCATCCGTACCAGCGTCAGCGACAGCCTGGTGCGGCTTGAGTATCTCGACCAGGACAGCACTTTCCAGTACGCGCTTTTCTTCACGCCGGCGGCGTACTACAATCAGCTGCTGCTGCACAATGCCGTACAGCAGCTGCGTCACGAGATGCTGCGCACCAAGAACCTGGTCCGGCAGCAGGGGGGAGGCGCGCTGAAGATCGACATCCCCTTCAAAGTGCGCAATAAGACCTTCCGCAAGTTCTTCGGCGACGGCCGCATCGGGCTGGACGCTACCGGTAACATCAACATCACCGGCGGCTTCCGGACCGAAAGACGTGAGCGTCAGGATTCCTATTCGAACCAGGCCGACAACACCAACTTCAACATGGACATGCAGCAGCGGTTCACTATCGTGGGCAAGATCGGACAAAAGGTGGATATCAATATCGACCAGGACACCGACAACACCTTCGACTGGCAGAACTCGCTGCGTCTGACCTATACCGGCACCGAGGACGAAATCATCAAATCGATCTCAGCTGGTAATGTCAGCCTCTCCCTGCCCGGCGCCGATTTCGTTACCTTCTCCGGCAAGAACTCCGGCCTCTTCGGCCTCAAGACCGTCACCCAGTTCGGTCCGCTCAACCTGACCGCCATCATGAGCGTCGAACACGGCGAGAACCAGTCCCAGACCTTCACCGGCGGCCAGTCGGAGCAGAAGAGCCAGATCTTTCCCACCCACTTCATCGCCGACCGCTACTTTTTCCTGAGTCACGGCTACCGGACGGATTTTCCCGTGTATACCGACAATTGGGTGCACCAGGTCAGCATCGACGACCGGGTCGACTTCGTCGAGCTGTATGTTTCCTCCGCCAGCGGCGATGAGATCAAGGATATCTACAGAGAGGGTGAGGAAGAGACGGCCTACACCGGTCAGCCGATGCGCCGCATGAGCAGCAACGAATACCAGCGTAACGACGATCTGGGCTACATCCTGGTCAACAGCTACCTGCGTCCCAACGACATCCTGGCGGTGACCTTCAAGAATAAGCGGAACGAGCAGTTCCCGCCGCCGGAGGTTTACGGTGAAGACGCCCTCTATCTGCTGCGCGATTCCCACGAGGACCCGGAAGCACCTCACTGGGACCTGATGTTGCGCAACAAGTACCAGGTCGCGACCGCCGGCAAGAGTATCGACGATCTCAATTTCTCCATCCGGCGCTACACCACCGGCACCTCCGATCCCGACCACCAGGGCGGCACTCCCTACATCCAGATCTTCCACCTCGACAATGAGAACAGCAGCGGGCAGATGACGCCCGACGACAAGATCGACGAACGCTGGATCAATACCGAAACCGGTATCATCACTTTCCCGGCGCTGGAGCCGTTCGGCCAGGAGGACGCGGTGGTTTTCGTGGCGGATTCCACGCTGGAGACCGGTTTCAACGAAGCGGATACTCTCGACCAGATCTACAACATTCCCTCCACCCATAACGACTTCCAGCGGCTGAGCCAGCGCTACTATATGGAGACCAGCGTACTGACTCTCAGCAAGGTCTACGACCTGGGCTGGAATGTGATCGAGGGATCGGAAACGGTCAAACTCAACGGCCGCAAACTGCAGCGCGACACCGACTATACGATCGACTACGTCGCCGGTATCGTGACTATTCTGACCGCTGAGGCTGACAATCCCGGGGCCAACCTGGAGATCACCTACCAGAACCATGAGATGATCTCGATCGAGAAGAAGACCATCATGGGTCTGCGGGGGCAGTACAACATAGGTGAGGACTCTTTCATCGGCGCCACCGTACTCTACCTCAACCAGCAGATCCAGGAGGACAAAGTCCGGATCGGTAACGAACCGATGCGCAACCTGGTGCTCGATCTCAACGGTTCGCTGGACTTCCATCCCCGCTTCCTGACCCGGATGGTGGACGCCATCCCGCTGGTGGAAGCGGAGGCGGAATCGGAGATCAGCATCGAAGGGGAAATCGCCCGCGTAATTCCCAATCCGAATCCGCTCAATAATCCGGCCACCGGTGATCACAACGGTGTCGCCTACCTGGACGATTTCGAGTCGGTGAAGCGGGAGCAGGACCTCGGGATGCGATCCGGCGCCTGGTTCATCTCGTCGACCCCAGCCCATACCCTGACCGGCGAAAGGGGAGTTCTGACCGCCTATACACCCCGGTTACGGGTTCCCAAATCGGAGATCTGGGAGGAGTACGATTCCGGCAACCTGCAGAACGACGATCTGCAGATCCTGCGTCTCGACTTCTACCCGCTGGTGTACACAACCGGAATGAACGGTCAGGAGATACCGGAAGCGGGCAGCTGGGGTGGTTTCTACCACGATTTCCGCGGTGCCAACCCGGATCAGAGTAACACCAAGTACATCGAGCTGATGGTCAATGTCGCCGGCGATCGCAGCGGCATGATCCATATCGACCTGGGTGAGATATCGGAGGATGTCATTCCCAACGGGGAGCTGGATACTGAGGACGAGATAGATCCGGCCCTGGTCAACATCGGCAACGGTATTCTGGACGAGGGTGAGGATATCGGTATCGACGGGCAGATAGGTGCGGACCCACCCTGGCCCGGTACCACGGAACTGGCCCGCTGGTCGGGTGATTCGCTGCAGATGGTGGCGGAATTCGGGGAGTTCTACGACTACTGGGACATCAACGTCAACAATCGCAAGGAGGCGCTGGAACCCTGGTCGCGCGACGATTGGCAGTTCCGTGACGAGAGCGACGGCCGCTGGTTCAAAGGGCTGGAAAACAACGGTGCCGACGCTGCGACCTACCTGCCCGACAAAGAGGACCGCAACAACAACGGTGTGCTGGACACCATCGACAAATACTTCAGCTACACGCTCTCCACCGATCCCGCTTCTCCCTGGTCGCGATATCTCGTCTCCGAAAACTCCTACGGCTGGGCGCTCTATCGCATCCCACTCAAGGACTACGAAGTCGCCTGGAACAACCCGACCTTCCAGAATATCCGGGGCGTGCGGATCTGGTTCGAGAACTTCCAGCAACCGGTCTTCCTGCAGGTGGCCAGTTTCATGCTGGTCGGGAATGAGTGGCGGGAGATCTACCCGGTCACTGCCACCGGCGACACGCTGGAATACGGGAATATCGCCGTCATCAACACCCACGAGAACGGGGACTATGAACCACCGGCCGGCGTGCTGGGCCACCGGGATGCCATCACCGGCGCCTACCAGAAAGAGCAGTCGCTGGTGATGGAGCTGTCTGAACTGCCATCCGATTCCACCTTCTGGATCTACAAGATCCTGGGTGAGCGGATGCGGCTGACCGACTACAACCGGTTGAAGATGTTCATTCGCGGCGGCACCGAGGAGCGGGAAGTGGTTTTCGTTGATTCACTGCTGGAGATGCATCTGCGGATCGCCTCCACCGAGCAGGACTACTACGAGTACCGGCGCTTCCTCACCGCCAGCTGGAGTTACAACGATATGGACATCGTCTTCGAGGAGATCACCGGCCTGGAGGAGTTCCAGCGTTCCACCAAGAACCAGCCGCGGCCGGAGAAGCCGGAGCAACTCACCGACGGCGGCTACGTGACCGTCAAAGGGAATCCTTCGCTGAACGACGTCAGCTTCCTCTACCTCGGCGTGACCAACCATGGCCCCCTTCCTTCCAACGAATCGGTCTACTACAACGAGCTGCGGGTGTCGGAAGTGAAGCGGGAGGTCGGCCAGGCGCAGCGGGTGGCGGTGAATGTGCGCCTCTCCGACTTCATGACGCTCTACGGCCGCATGGAAAAGCGGGATTCCGAGTTCCACACCGTCGAACAGCGGGTGGGTACCGGCGACAATTCCACGACGCAGGTAGTGAACAGTACCGTGCATCTGGACAAGTTTCTGCCGCGTCCCTGGCGGACCCGGGTGCCTCTCGCACTCAGCAGCAACCACACCGTGTCTTCACCCAAGTACTTCCCCGGCGACGACCGGCGGGTACCGGATGATCCTCCCGAAGAGATCCTGAACCGCCGCCACACCCTCAACGGTTCGATCAGCTTCTCCAAGACCGGGTCGGAAAATCCCTGGCTGGCGCACACGCTCGACAAGTTGTCGCTTTCCTACGACGTCTCGCAAACCTACGCCAGTAACGACCAGGTAGCGGCCGATACCACGCGCAGCGAGTCGATATCGATCGCTTACAACGAGACGCCCACCTGGCAGCACAGTCTGCCGCTGTTCGGCTGGACCAGCGGCATGCCGTTGTTGAACCGGCTGCAGAATGTACGGCTGCGCTATTTCCCGACCCGGCTGGTGGGGGGCGTCAGCACCAACTGGTATGAGAACCTGAAGTACAACCGCAACAACACCACCAGCGAAAGCCGCACCTACACCATGGCGCGGCGCTGGGAATACGCGCTGGCCCCGTTCCAGTCGCTCGGTTTCACCTGGAACCGCAGCTACCAGACCAACCTCTATTTCCGCCTGCGCGACCTCTACGATCCGGCGGACAGCACCACCTATCAGTACGAAGAAGCCGCCACCAACCTCTTCGCGCAGGACAAGTCGATCTCGCAGGCGGCGTCGCTCAGCTACCAGCCCAACTACCTGGAATGGCTGCGCCCCGACGTCACCTACAGCACCAGCTATTCCTGGAACCGTACCCTGGCCGATCCCCGCAAGGGTGTCGATCTGGGGAGTCAGAATACGCTCACCGCCAACGGTACCGTCAAACCGCAGGATATCTTCGCCTGGCTGTTGCAGGTTCCCAAAACCAGCCGCTCCAGCAGCGGCCGTCGCGGTGGCCGCGGCCAGACGCAACGGCCGGGGCAACCGTCGGACGGGAATGGACGGGATCAGGATCAGGATCGGGATCAAGCGCCGGAACCGGCGGACCGCGACAGTACCGGGGTCGAAATCTCGCTGGGGGAGCGGATCGGCAAGTCTTTCCTGAGCGTTCGGAAGGGCGCCTACGCGGTGCTCGGCAAGCTGGGCGATCTCCGGCTTTCCACCAGTCTGGCGCGCACGCAGAGCGATCCCGGCTATGATCTCTACGACGAACCGATCGGATCTCCCTACCGCCACGCCTCACCGCTTTACCAGTACGGTCTGATTTCCAATCCCGGCCCGGGGCGGGAGCAGCTGAGTTCGGAATCGGGCTACATCTTCAGTCCCGCCGCTTCGCTTACCCGGAACTACGGCGTAACCACGCAGATGCAGATCACCCGGAATGTCGATATCGACTTCCAGTACGACGTCGATATGAGTCGCGGCTGGGGTGAGAGCGAAAGCCGTCAGGAAACCTGGACCGGGTTGCCGTTCTATCAATTGAAGGATGAGGTCGGGACCAACGACCAGCTGCCTTTCTTCGATCTGCCGGACTACCAGGTACGCTGGAGTCACCTGGAGGACCTGCCCTGGGTCTCGAACGTCTGCCAGTCGGTCACCCTCAGTCACAACTACAACGGTTCGCTGCGCAAGGTGTTCCGCGATTTCGGTGACTACCTGGCGCTGGATCAGCTGGAGTACACCCGCGAGTTCTCGCCGCTGCTCGGTCTCAACATCACCTGGAAAGGGCGTCTCACCTCGACGGTCAACTACAACCGGCGGATGAGTTTCGGTCTCAAGGAACCGGGCGAGTATCGCGACGCCGAGTACAGCAATACGCGCGATCTCAGCATCGCCACCACCTACCGTCTGACCAAGGGAACCAAACTGCCTTTCAAGGTTCCGTTCGTCCGGAATGCCGCTTTAGGTAACGATCTCAATTTCACCCTGACCTACACCCGCTCCAACGCCTCCAACCGCAGCTCTTTCAACGGCGTGCCGGAGTGGTCCAGCGAGAACTTCAACCGCAACTGGACCGTGAAGCTGGAGACGCGCTACAACTTTACCTCGAACGTCACCGGCGGGCTCGAGTACGAATTCGGCCAGCGTCTGGACAATCGCGATCCCTCCGGCCGGGTCAGCTTCAACGAGCTGCGGCTGAATGTGAATATGAACATCGTGGGAAGATAAAGAATCAGGAGACACATTCGGTATCGGGATCGCTATCGGGAGTCGATAAGTCTTCGATCCCGATTCCGAATCCCGAAACAACCTCGGTATCGGAATCGGAACTCGGTATCGTTTGTTTTCTCAACCATTCGCGGTTTCTAGGTAACCATGTACCACTGTCTAACCATCGATATTCCTCCTGAGCCGCGTGAAAACGTGGCCAATCTCGCTTTCGAGCACGGTGCGACCGGGTTGGAAGAAACCGAGACCGGGCTGAACCTCTACTTCGACAACCTCACGACTGTGGAAAGCTTCCAGAAGCAGCTCCCGGTCTATCTCCAGGAATATGAAGAGCTCAACCGGATCAAGCTCGAATACGCCCTGCGCATGGAGGAGCTGCCGCCGGAAAACTGGAACCGGAGCTGGCAGGAGAGCTGGCAGCCGACGGTGGCCGGCGGTTTCATCGTGCATCCTCCCTGGATAGAACCGGGCCCGGCCGCCGGCATGACGCCGCTGGCGATCCATCCCCGCATGGCGTTCGGCACCGGCACCCACCCGACCACCCGGCTGCTGCTGACCTGGCTCGACCGCATGCCCCCCTCCGGCTGCAACCTGCTAGATGCCGGCTGCGGCAGCGGGATCCTCGCCATCGCGGCTATCAAGCGGAATGCCGCCTTCGCCCTTGGTATCGACATCGAACCGGAAGCGGTGGAGAACGCCCGCGAAAACGCCAGACTGAATTCCGTCTCGCATGAAACCTGGTTCCGGGAGCTGCGGCCGTTCCAGCTGGACGCGAGCTACCGCTTCGAACGGGTGCTGGCCAACATGCTGTTTCACGAGCTGGAGGAGAATCTCGAGGAGCTGTCCCGTCTGACGCTGTCCGGGGGCGAACTGTGGCTCAGCGGCGTCCTGGCGGAGGAGGCGGATAAACTGCGGAAGTTGACCGCCGCTCTGCCGCTGATCGAGCTGGAGAGCGAGGAGGAGGGGGAGTGGCTGGCGATACGGTTCAGAAGGGG
>CAZFEC010000022.1:0-29968 GCA_964517435.1 uncultured Bacteroidia bacterium
AGTTATTACTAACTTTTTTTGAGGAAAACTCCTATTCCGACTGAAGCGTTACAATCTGACGATGAATAGAAATACAGGTGCAATACTTTAAACACCAGTAATAGTATTCATTATTATATCCGAATTTCACAAAAGGGCTGATTGCAGGAGATAGAATGAAAACAACAACCGACAAACCCATCATCATCGACATACCGGAAGCGCTCTCCAGCCATGGCTGCTGCCCAGACTGCGTGGACAAGTTCTATCCATGCAAATAGCAGGAGGACTGCTGAAACCGTTGCACCGGCTTTTTTAATGCTGGAATTCTAACTGAAGATTAAGCGGAAGGAGTGAGAATGCTGAAAACAGTCTTCATGGTCTGGAAGGATGAATTCAGCGTCAAGTCACCCCGGCTCGACGCCCAACACAAGCGGCTGTTCGAGCTGATCAATGATCTCTACGAAGCAATGCAGCAAAAAGTAGGTCAGGAGCAGCTGCAGGGTGTGTTGCGCATGCTCGAGCAGTATTCAATAACCCATTTCAAGGATGAGGAACGCACACTGGAAGAATTCGATTGCCCGGGACTCCCGCAGCAGCGGGAGGCACACCTTTTCTTCAAACGGAAACTGATGGAGTTCCAGCACCAGCTGCAGAAGGAGCTGCTGTTCCCGAGGGATGTGCTGGTTTTCTTGAAAGAGTGGCTGATCGATCACATCCTGTTCATGGATCTGAAGTTCGCGCCGCTTATCGAAGAGCACGACAGGTCGGAAAGGCAGCTAGGCCGCGACGAAGAATCAGTTGGAACCGGTGACGACCGGATCTGATCACAGGAGTAATTTACAGCTGGTGTGACGGCATCTCGAAGCGGAGAATACTAATGCCTGATTCTGAATATATGATCTGGAAAGACAGCTACAGTGTCGGATCGCTGGTTCTGGATCGACAGCACCGGCGTCTGTTTGATCTGCTTAACGACCTGCACGGCGCGATTGAACTGGGTGTTGATCGAGAACAGTTGCAGAATCTGCTGCGCATGCTGGAACGATATTCCCTGATCCATTTCGAGGATGAAGAACAGGTCATGGCGGCGGTCAAGTATCCACAGCTAACCGCGCATAGAGCAGATCACCTCGCCTTCAAGCTGAAGGTCGCGAGGTTTCGAGATCAGCTGCTGAAGGGTGAACTTGACGCAGCCGTGGTACTAGATTTCATGAAGGAGTGGTTACTGGAGCACATCCTTAAAGCGGATCAGAAGTTCGCGCCGTTCATCATTGCGGCAGAGGATGCGCCCTCTCCTCCCGCAGGCTGATCCGGCAGCTGTCCGGACTCCATCTCGCCTCTTTCCTCGGATATTTCCCCCGGGCTGTTATCTTATCTGCGCTGAGATGAGATCCAGCCCCTGCCTCAGCGTCAACGCCACCGCAAACTGAATCCGGATACCGCTTGCAAGACCGCAACAACCAACGCCTCGAAGCCTTCAAAGCCAACCCGCACCGCGCGCTCTGGACCCTGGCGCTGCCGGTGCTCTACGGCATGCTGGTGCAGACGGTCTACGGTATCGCCGACATGATCTTCGTCGGACGGATCTCGTCGGAGGCGATTGCGGCGCTCTCCTTCAACTTCCCGCTCGTCTTCTTCGTGCTGGGGATCACCTTCGGACTCGGCTCCGGTCTGACCTCCGTCATCGCCCGTTCCATCGGCGCCGGCAACATCGAGGACGCCGAAAACGCCGCCGAGCACGGCCTGTTGATGGGGGTGCTGCTGGGCGGCTTCTTCACCGCCGCCGGGCTGACCTGGTCCGAACCGCTGCTGACCCTGATCGGGGTGACGCCGGAACTGCTGGGGCAGTCCGGCAGCTACTTCCGGATCATCGCCGCCGGTTTCATCTTCTCCTCCTCCGGCGTGATGTTCCGCGCCATGTACAACGGGGAAGGGGACACCCGTTTGCCGGTCATCATCCAGAGCGGCGGCACTATTCTCAACATCATTCTCGATCCGATCCTGATTTTCGGCTGCGGCTGGGGCATCCGGGGCGCCGCCTGGGCTACCCTCATCAGCCAGCTGCTGGTGGCGCTGGTATTCGTCTACATGGTATTCGTGCGGCGGCGTCTGCAGTTGCGGCTGCGGCCGGCGGTGTTCCGGTTCCAATGGCGCATCCTGCGCGAGATCCTGCGCATCGGGCTGCCGGCATCGATCTCGATGGTGATCATGTCATTCGGCGGCGGTCTGTTCAACTTTATACTGATCCGCTTCTCCCCCGCCGCGGTCGCCGGCTACCAGGTGGCGATCCGCCTGGACCAGATCTACTTCCTGCCGGTCATCTCCATCGCCATGTCGCTGGTGACGCTGGTCGGCATGTTCTATGGCGCCCGCCGTCTCGACCTCATCCGCGACATTGTGCGGTACGGCATCGGCACGGCGGTCATTATCGGCGTCAGCTGCGGGGTACTGTTCTGGCTGCTGGCTCCCTACATCTTTCCTATCTTCACCCCGGATCCGGAGATTCAACGGGTGGCGGTTACCTACATCCGCACGATCGTCTGGGTGTTCCCGCTGATTTCGATCGGCATGAGCTCCGGCCGCATCCTGCAGGGGCTGGGGCGGGGCGCGCCGATGCTGGTGATCACCTCGATCCGGGTGGCGCTGGTCAGCGCGCCGCTGGCCTGGATCTTCACGCAGGTACTGGACAAACCGCTGGAGTGGGTCTGGTACGCAATGGTGACTTCGATCTGCGTCTCCGCCACCACCGCCTTTACCTGGCTGCGTGCCCGCTTTCGGCAGGTGCGGCGGGAGTTGGGGGAGGAATCTCTTTGTTAGCTTCCCCAGACAAATCCAGAACCTAGACGCAACAATATGTTCGCATCAAGCCATTCTGCGCCTCCTTTTGACAACATTTCGCGCTGGCATGAATATTGCTTTAATCCTTTAGACACACCAGTGACGCTCCAGGTTTGTGATAACCTTATAGTATTGCTGAGGAAATAACGACCGAATCATCGCCAAGTTTTTAATAGCAATACTATAGACCAATGCCCTGCTGGTGTACTCAAACGGACATTGTCCAGGGGCATTGGTACAACAGGGGGAAGTACAGATGCGCAAAGCGATCATTTTCACCATTTTGATAGCCCTTATACTTTCAGGGACGAGCACTCTGCAAGCGCCGCTTTACGCCGCCGGGATCCCGGCAGGCCAGCTGGCAACCGAACCGTGCGCTCTGGCAGCGCGAGCACATCCGGTCGCGGATATGAGCGATCCGTTGTCATCCGGAAACATCTCCTTCGGTCACGCTCGGCAGCCTTATGATTTTGACTACTGGGAAATCAGTACAACCTGGCAGGATCTTCAGAGTATAGGTTCAAACGGGAAGCGGATACAGTTTGGTCCCGGTTGAGGCAGTTTCATGGCGCACATCTGCTGGTCAGCAGTTCTGGAACTCGATCCCCTCGAAAGTCACGTTACGTATGCTTATTGGTGTAACGGATATCCTTCCTTTTGCTC
Source organism: uncultured Bacteroidia bacterium (assembly GCA_964517435.1). GTDB lineage: Bacteria > CAIWAD01 > CAIWAD01 > BS150m-G50 > BS150m-G50 > BS150m-G50. The sequence goes on from CAZFEC010000022.1 coordinate 3,484, forward strand.
TTCTGTCGACAACACCGGCTGGTCCGCTTACGGAACCATCGACGCTTTAAGTGTCAACGCTATATACCCCCAGGCGCCCGCGATCGCCTTTCAGCAACCGGCATGCGGGACTGACGTTACAGCTCTGGCTCCCGATTACGCCCCCGGCTGGCACGCCTTTCTCCCCTTCAATCATCCTGCAGTAGATGAATGGTACGATGATCAACCGGTCTACCCGCACATGGTTATCGACTACAACGACAAGGTGCACATCCTTTCTACCCGCCCGGTGGATAACGGTGTGTACTACGATGCCACGGACGACTTCGCAACCTGGGATGCGCCCGGCTGGATCGAGCTGCCGGTCTCCAGCATGGCGGTCTCCGCGGTACCGGTCTCGTCCGAATATGACGGGCGAGTAGCGCTGCTGGCGCACGATTACCTGAATATCGACGCGCCGCCGATGCCGATGGATTTCTTCACCAACGATGTCTGGGCCTTCCTCTCCGAAGATGGCGATTTCACCGAATGGGATGAAGTGGTCGTTGTCAACGTCACCGATCTGTTCGATGCGGAGGCGACCTGGCACCCGCTGCCGGGGCATGTCTACGCCCATTCGGATCTCGATGGCGTTTTCGACGTCACCGGCAACCTGCATGTGGTCTACACCACCCAGCCCTACTGGCTCGAATACACTACCCTCGACGGCGATACGCTGGACACTCCCTGGCGCAGCGCCCATACCGGCCAGATCTGGCACGCGGTCGTCGATCCCGACGGGGAGGTGCTGGATTACAGCCATGTCGCCGGCTATGTCGGGGAGAACAACGATGATAATCCTGACTTTGCCGGCTTCTACGAGGGCGATCCCGGCGATATGGGATCGTTGACCGACCGTCCCTCCCTGGCGATCAACACGGAGACGGGTACGCTTTATTGCATGTGGCGCAGCTTCGTGGATCTGGCCGACACTTCCGCGGCCGGTTTTTCCAACGCCGACCTCTGGGTGCGCTCCTCCTGCGACAACGGCTTGAGCTGGGGTCCGGCGGTCAACATCACCGATTCGCAGACCCCCGGCTGCACCAGCGGCAACTGTCGCTCCGAGGCGTGGGGTTCGCTGGCTGAGGAGACCCGAAACGGTCTACTGAGTATCGAGTTTCTGGAGGACATGGACGCCGGCGCCGCACCCTGCGGCGAAGGGGGCTGGACCGACAATCCGGTCATCTACATGCAGGTGCCGGAGGCAGTGGTACCCTGCGGCGAGCCGTGGGACGCGGCGGCTCATCCCACCCGCCTGACCGACACCTTCTGGAACTGGGATGTATTGGCGGACGGCAGCTACGAAATCGTGGATGAGATGCACCTGCTGAACGAGGGACGGGAGGAGCTGGACCTCCACTCGATCGAGGTGCTATACAACGAGTACTTGCCGCTGATCAGCATCGAGCAAGTCAACGGCAATCTGGGCGATGTTATCGAGCCTTACCAGGTCGGTATTTACCGCTGCAGCTGGGATGCCGTCATCGCCGACGACAGGCATGACGCCATCGTCCGGTTCAACACCAACGGCGGCAGCGTCGACTTCCGTTTGTCGAATCGCAATCCGATTGACTGGGAAACAGTGGATGTCTGGTTGTATATGGTAGCCGGTGTGGATGAGCAGCCCGAGGTCCCCGAACGTATCAGCCTGTCGCAGAACTACCCCAACCCGTTCAATCCTTCCACCACGATCGAATTCGAACTCGCGGTGCCGCAATCTGTACGGCTGGAGGTTTTCAACCTGCTGGGAGAGCGGGTGGCGCTGCTGGCGGACGGAGTGCATGCCCCCGGGACCCATCGAGTGATGTTCGATGGAAGCGGTCTGTCGAGTGGCATCTACGTTTATCGTCTATCCTCAGGCACAGAAGAGCTCTCGCGGAGAATGGTGCTGACGAAATAGGAGAGAGGCTTCTGAAACCGTTTCTGAAACGGCTTCAGAAGCCTTGGCTAGATCAGACCAATGGTCTAATCGCTGGCATGATCTACAGGTCCGGCTATGATTCATAAATCCTCAACGTCATTCCTATATCCTATACGTCATTCCCGCGCAGGCGGGAATCCATACGCATTCATACTACAGAAGTGCATGTGAAACATCTTGGCTGCAAGTAAACCAGAACACTATCTCCAGATCACAATTTGCAACTAGTGAGCGATCTGCTGTTACGGGAGTGAGCAATTGATTTGTCAAAATGCTTATTGAGGGCACTGGATTCCCGCCTGCGCGGGAATGACGTAGAAGAAGGGTGGGAATGACGTAGAAGAAGGGCGGGAATGACGTAGATGAGAGCAGGATTGGCTTTGTCTTAAACATGTTTCGAAAAGCGACACCACCTCCACCACATTCTATTGTCCCCATCACCTCACTATCGTACAATACTGCAGGCAAACAGAACCGAGGGAGGAGAGACCGATGAAAAATCACTTTACGATCACATTGACGCTGCTGATCTGCTGGTGCGCGAGTGAGGCGGGTGAAGGTATTGTCGTACCGCCGACTTTGCCGATTGCCCAATCCCGCACCCTGGAAACAGCCGCATTACCCTCGATCGGGCCCGACACGCCGCTGCCGAGGGCTCAGGCCGCCTTCAGCCAGGCCCGCTGGGAGTACGACTACGACAGCTGGGTGATGGGTTTCACCTGGTACGACTACCAGCACAACGCCAGCCAGTGCAAACAGATCGCGGTGAGCGACAACGGCACCGTCCATGTCGCCTGGACGCGGGGCGACGACTACGGCGCCACCACCCGCCATGTGGTCTACGGCTGCTGGCAGGACGGCGATGTCTACGGCCCGGTGCTGGCGGACAACGAGGCGCGTTCCGGCTACTGCACGCTGGATGTGCTGGACGGCGACGCCCTCTATCCGAACGCCGTCGTGGTGGCCTTCCATCAGGGTGGCGGCATGACCATCGGCACCGCCCTCTCCCCCGACTGGGGCTCCTGCTGGCTGTCGCTGCTCCCGGTCAACCATCCCTCCGGCGAGGATCCGCCGATCTGTCCCCACCTGGCCATCGATATCGACAACAAGGTGCACTTCATCGCCACCCGCATGTTCGATCAGGTTTCCTGCTACGATGCCACCGTCGATTTCGATACCTGGGAAACCCCCGATTGGATCGACCTGCCCACCCTCAACTTCGGCATCTCCGCCATGCCGGTGACCTCCGAGTTCGACAACCGGGTCGCCTGGTTGTCGCACAACTACATCCCGGTGCACCCGGACGACGAGGGCCTCATCTTCTCGCAGACGATCAACGACCTCTGGGTGCACATCGCCGAGGATGGCGACTTCACAAACTGGGAGGCGGTCAGCAGTATCAATCTCACCGACCTGCTCGACGCCGAGACCACCCAGCACCCGCTGCCGGGGCATGTTTACGCCTACTGCGACATGGACGGGGTCTTCGACAGCGACGGCAACCTGCATGTGGTCTACACGACGCGCCCCTACTGGGCCGACTACACGCTGGTGGATGGCGTGGGCGACGAAGAGGAGGGCTTCGAACGCTGGTCGGAGGCTGGTCAGATCTGGCACGCCATGATCGCCGCGACGGATGAAGCGATCACGTTCAGCCATGTCGCCGGCTATGTCGGGACGAACAACGACTCCGATCCGGCGCTGGCCAGCTACTTCGAGGGCGACCCGGGCGGCTGGGGCTCCCTGAGCGACCGCCCCTCGCTGGCCATCGATCCGGCCGACAACACCCTCTACTGCATGTGGCGCAATTTCACCAATCTGCCCGACACCTCCGTGCTGGGGCTCTCCAACGCCGATCTCTGGATCCGTGCTTCCTGCGACCTGGGCATCAGCTGGGGCGAAGCGCTCAACATCACCAACTCCTGCACACCGGACTGCGAGGCGGGTAACTGCGCGTCCGAGGCGTGGGGCACCCTGGCGGAAATCGTCTACGACGACTATTTGCATCTCGAGTTCGTCGAGGACCTGGACGCCGGCGCCGTTACCCAGGAGGAAGGGGACTGGACCGAGAACCCGGTCTGGTACCTGCGGGTGCCTGTGGCGGATGTCCCCTGCACTGATCCCTGGGACCAGGGCCCTCTCACCACGCGCCTGACCGACACCTTCTGGGAGTGGGGCGGATATTCCGACGGCGATTACGAAATCACCGACTTCATGCATCTGCTGAACGAGGGGCGGGAAACCGTCCAGCTGCAGTCGATCGAGATCCTCTATCATCAGGAGATCCCGAATGTCGTTATCGAGCAGCTGAACGGCAACCTGGGGGAGGCGATCTCCTCCTATCAGAGCGCGGTCTACCAGTATGTCTGGAACGCCGTTATCGGCGACGATCAGCATGACGCCGTCATCCGCTTCCACACCAGCGGCGGCAGCGTCGATTTCCGCCTCTCCAACCGCAATCCGCTCGACCTGGAGACGGCGCAGAGTTTCATCTGGTGGGAAAGCGTGGCGCCTGCACCCGCACCTCCGGCCCGTTTCACCCTGGCCCGGAACTATCCCAATCCGTTCAATCCCGCCACCACGATCGAGTTCACCCTGGCTTCACCGCTCACGATCCGGCTGGAGGTGTTCAACCTGCTGGGGGAGCGGGTGGCGCTGCTGGCGGAGGGGATGCACGCGGCGGGAGCGCATCGGATCACGTTTGACGCAGGAGAGCTCCCAAGCGGTACGTACTTGTATAGGTTATCCTCAGACAACTTTGCGGTTTCGCGCAAGCTGTTACTGCTTCGTTAGGAGACGTTGCAGTTTCGCGTAGCGAAACTGCTGAGCTCAACCGCAGGTTGAGCCCAAGCGGGGTCTATATCTATCGGCTTGAATCTACAACTTGTGTCATATCGCAGAAAATGGTATTAATACAATAGAAGACGTTGAAGGTTGCCATCGCGTACGAATCCGCAGGATTCGCTTTAGGGGTGGCAAGCCGACATGCCTTCATATTCTGTTCATACTATTGCCATTTGAACTGCAATTGACATTGTCAGTTCCAGATGGTATTTGGAATGCTGCCTTAGTCAGCATTCCACAATTGAATAGATGCGCCGCCACAAGCGTAGTACCGGAGCCTCAGCGTGGATTCACAACGGATAGATCCGATCAAGGTTCAGAAAACGCTGTTCAAGGTTATCCTCAAACGGGGTGCTCAGTGTATGTCGCAGGCCTCCCTGAGCACCGGGTACGGGGTCTCCGCACTCAACACGGCGCTGGAAGTGCTCCTGGAGCGCAAACTGGTGCGCCCGGCGGCGGACCAGGGTGATCGCAGCGGGGAATTCCAGGCCTACGAAGCGAATATCTGACGAACTCAAACCGATCTTCTCGAAGTGCAGGTCTTCATGCTTTATCAGATTATCATTTGCCTACTGCTCTCCTATCTGATAAACATGGCGATCCAGATCGGACCGTACCGCAACGACGGTCTGGCGGTTTTCGTCGCCGTCTGGCGGGCTAAACTCCCCTTCCTCGTCTCCCTGCTGGCGCGTTTCGTCGCCGCCGCCCTCCTGCTGCACTGGCTGAATCTGCTCTGCATCGCCATCTTCGCCGGGGAACTTTCCCCCCTGGTGATCGGCTTCATCAGTTGCATCGTGGCCGCGTTTCTGATGGTCGTGCCGGTTGAACTGCTGCTGAATACTGTCGCGGAAAAGATCGGTGAACGGCTCTCCTTCGACACGCCGCTGAGCGTGATCCACCGTATCGGTCAGCTGGGGTGGCGGCAGATCGTCAAGAGGCTGGAATTGATACGCGGGGAACAGGCTTTCCGCTTCCACAGCGAGGAGGCCATCCAACCTCACATCCTCAACATTTTCGAAGCGGTCAAGATCAAGGTCATCGATCACCACTACAAGTACCGTCATCATTTCGGCGACCGCTCCTGGCTCTTCCTCGGCCTCTGCGCCAACCGGAACGGTACGATTTCACGCCGGCCGGAATCGATGCTCAACCTTTACAGCAGCCGCTGGCTTAAGGCCCAGATCGGTAACCTCGAAAGCGGCAAACGGGAATGGCTGCTCAAGAAGGTCAAAGCCGAGGGGGAAGAGAAACTGGTACCGCTGCGGATCGACGAGCGCGATATGCCGGTCGGCCTGCTCGCCCGCCCCACATCCGAATTGCTGCGCACGCGGCGGCGCGATCTCGATTATTATCTCGCCGACCTGTTGGACAATCTCGAGGGAGTGAGCCGCAACTGACCTGTGCGGCGATGTTAACATTTTCAGACACACCGCTGTCAACCCTGCCTGAAGACTGGTTTACAATAACCAAATACAAGGTATAGTCTGGTTTTTCCCGCTGGCATGGAAATTGCTTTCTCCATCTCCAGCGGCATGCGCAGGCCATGACCGACCATCACTTTCGCCTGTACCGGCCTCGATGTCACTGGCAAGCAGGGCAGGGTCCTACCGGCAGCTTCACACCGATCCTTGTCCCTTAGAACAGCATCATCTCACGCTGCGTGCGGCGCTACTCAGACTGGGGCGGCTCACCTGAATCCGCACCCCAAACCTTTGGGTAGAAAGGAGCGCATCATGCGTAAAGAGCTTATCCTCAGCGCGGCTCTCCTGTTGCTGATGGCGACTCTCCCGCTATCGACGGCTCTGTCTGAACCGCTGGTTCCATCTGAATCGCAGGTTCAGACGAACCGCGCGGAGACAATCAGCGGACCCGCCGGCGACCTGCCCGGCGCTGGAATCGCGTTCGGCGGCAATCGTTGGCCCTACCTCTACAACCACTGGGAACTGGGCAGCACCTGGTACGACTACCAGCACAACTCCACCGTAGGCAAGCAGATCGTGATCGGCGACGACGGCACCGTGCATTTCGCCTGGATGGGAGCGGAAACGAACGGTATGAACCGCAGGATCTTCTACTGCTGTTTTCAGAATGGTGAAGTCGGCGGTGCCTGGCCCGTGAGCGACTTCGGTGCGGGGTACACTACCATAGATGCGCTGGACGGCAGCGCGGAGGACTATCAGCTTGCCGCCGTCATCGCCTTTCACGGGCCACTCTACAATGTTTTCCGCTCAACTCTGGCCGTGGATGCCGGTCCCTGCTGGAATGCTTTCGGTTTTCTGGAACACCCCGACGGTGCGGGCGCACCGATCTGGCCGCATGTGGCGATCGACATTTCGAACAAGGCACATCTCATCGCCACCCATGCCGGTGGTGTCTGTTATGACGCCACCTGCGATTTCGCCAGCTGGGAGACTCCCGGCTGGATCGCACTGCCGACCGCGAACAGCGGGATTACGGCGTTGCCGGTGACCTCGGAATTCGACGGCAGCGTGGCACTGCTGACGCACGATCACCTCGAGATCCATCCCGATGACGATGGATTGATCTTCTCTCAGATGAACAACGATGTCTGGGCTTTCATCTCCGCAGACGGCGACTTCACCGACTGGGAGCAGGTTGAGGAGATCAATATCACCGATCTGTTCGAGGCGCAGGCGACGGAGCACCCGCTGCCGGGCTGCGTCTACGCCTACTGCGATATCGACGCGGTTTTCGACAGCGACGGCAATCTGCATGTGGCCTACACCACCCGTCCCTACTGGGAGGAGTATGTTGAAGTGGACGGGGAGGTAATCACGGAGTCCTACTTCGAACGCTGGAGCCGGAGCGGCCAGATCTGGCACGCCCTGGTCTCTGCCATCGACAGGCAGATCGAATTCAGCCATGTCGCCGGCTATGTGGGCGAGAAGAACGAGACGCCCGACGATCACGCCGGCTTTTTCGAAGGGGATCCCGGTGCCTGGGGCTCGCTGGTCGACCGGCCCTCGCTGGCGATCGACCCGATGGACAACACCCTCTACTGCATGTGGCGCGACTTCACCAGCCACTCCGACACCTCCGCGACCGGTTATTCCAACGCCGAACTCAAGGTCCGCGCCTCCTGCGACTACGGTATGAGCTGGGGCCCCGCACTCAATATCACCGAGTCCTGCACGCCGGTCTGCGTGCCGGGCGAATGCGCCTCGGAAGCGTGGGCTTCGCTGGCGGAAACCGTGCACAACAGCAAACTGCAACTGTTTCTGATCGAGGATCTCGACGCGGGCGGTATGCCGCAACAGGAGGGGGTCTGGACCGAAAATCCGGTCTGGTATCTGCAGGTGCCGGTGGAGGATGTGCCCTGTGGTGATCCCTGGGACGCCCTCGCCCACGCCACGCAGCTGACGGACACCTTCTGGGAATGGGATCAGCTGGAGCAGGGCGAGCATCAGATCGTCGACTTCATGCGGGTTCTGAATGAGGGCCGGATGACGGTGGAGCTGGATTCCATCGTTGTGTTCTATAACAACGACCTGCCGGATATCCAGATCACGCAGCTCAACGGCAACCTCGGCGACGCGATCCCGCCTTATCGGCACGCCGAGTACACCTACACCTGGAATTGCGTAACCGGCAACGGCCAGCATGACGCGATCGTGCGCTTCTACACCAGCGGCGGTTCGCTCGATTTCCGTCTTTCGAACAGCAATCCGATCAACTGGGACAGTGCGGTGAGCACGACCATTTTCGAAACCGTTGCCGAATCGCCGCCGCTGCCCGTCGCGATCGAACTGGCGCAGAACCGTCCCAATCCCTTCAACGCGACGACGGTGATCGCCTACAGCCTCGCTGCGCCCGCCCGGGTGAAGCTCACCATCCACAATACGCTGGGAGTGCGGCTGAAAACGCTGGTCGACGGCCATCATCCCGCCGGCAGGTTCGAGGTCGGCTTTACCGGCGACGAACTGCCCAGCGGTGTCTACTTCTATCAGCTCAAGGCGGGTGCCTGTACGCTTTCCCGCAAGATGATATTGGTGAAATAGAGCGCGAAAGGGATTGTCAATTCAGCTGGGGAGTGGAGTTAACGTCTGTCCGGAAATGGTGCTGTATCGATCAAGCGACATCTACTGTACTACCGGACGCGTTGGTTCCACTCCCTTTTCTAATGGCGATGCCGAGTCCCGATGCCGATACCGAATACCGAACAAATGCATACTTTCGGAATTCGACCTCGGGATCGGGAGTCGAGAGTTTGGTATGCCGGTATACCTATAATCCAAATCCGAGTACCGATCTCCGATACCGAATACAGAGCATACACTCACTCGGAAACAGACCTCGGCATCGATAATAAAAGGGGGCCGAATTGGCCCCCTCTGCTATAGATCTCGATATAAGCGGCATTCAGCTTAGTAAACCACCCGCACGAAGTAGAATCCCTCCGTCAAACCGGGCAGCTCGCCCGCGATCGTGTAGGATATCCCGGTGGTTGTATCCACGAGGATCCCCACCGGATCGTAGGGATCGGCCAGGCGGTAGATGCTGTAGGCGCTGGCACCGGTGACCGCGCTCCATTCCAGCAGCACATCGTTGCCGACCACCGTGATCACAAGATCGTTCACCGGGTTCGGCGTCGCCAGCACCGTGAAGGTTGCCGGATCCTCATCCCAGAGATCTCCTTCGTCGGTAGCGCGGAAAGTGATGGTTTCGCTGCCGGTCCAGAGACCGTCCGGCGGCGTGATCGTCGCGACCTGATCGACGATGCTGACCGTCAGATCGGTGTCGCCGCTGTAGGTCCAGGCGATCAGTTCGTCCGGCGTATTGTCGTCCTCGACATAGGCGTCCAGAGCGATCTGGGCGAAGCTCTCACCCTGATAGATCTCCTGATCGGGAATATCACTGACCACCGGCGGATCGTTGACGCCGCCGGGCAGCACGGTGAAGGTGGCGTCATCCTCATCGTAGAGGCTGCCCCAGTCCCAGGCGGTGAAGGTAATGGTTTCGCTGCCGGTCCAGCCGCCGGGATAGGTGATCGTGGCGATACGCGTGGCGGGATCGATGTAGACGCTGATGTCAACCTCGCCGGAAGTCAGCCAGGTGATCTGTTCGTCGGGGTTGTCGACATCGGCGACATAATCATCGAGCGGAATGTCGACGAAACTTTCCCCTTCGTTGATGGTCTGGTCGGGGATGTCATCCACTACCGGCGCATCGTTGACTTCCTGCAGCCAGAAGGTGGCGGCATCCTCGCTGGTCAGCGCCCACCAGTCCTCGGCCACGAAAGTAATCGTCTCCAGCCCGTACCAGTCGGGGTCGGGCGCGGTGATCGTGGCCACCCGGTCGGTGATGTCCACCAGCAGTTCAACATTGCCGTAGTAACTCCAGATGATGCTCTCGTCCGGCGTCTCGTCGTCCTCGACATAATCATCCAGGTTGATCTGGGCGAAGCTGTCCCCCTCCATCAGGTATTGGTTGGGGATATCATCCAGGAAAGGCGGATCGTTGACTGGATCCAGCCAGAAGTAGGCACCATCCTCGTCCCAGAGCCCGCCCGGATCGGTGGCCCGGAAGGTGATCAACTCGGTACCGTTCCAGTTCTCGTCGGGCGGAGTGACGGTGGCGACACGGTCCACGATGCTGACGCTCAGCTCGACATTGCCGGAATAGGTCCAGGTGATCTGGTCGTCGGGGGATTCCGCGTCCTCCACATAGTCATCCAGATTGATGGGCGTGAATGGATCGCCTTCCAGCAGATGCTGGGTGGGAATGTCGCTGACCACGGGGGCGGTGTTGGCCTGGTTCGGATAGAGGTTGATGATCGCGCCCTGATCGCTGGTGAAGCTGTAGGAGCCCGGTGTCAGATCGTTCAGATAGTAATATCCGTTGGCCCAGCCGGACCAGCCCCAGTTCATGTGGAAGTAGTTCGTGCCCTGGTAGCCGTCCATCACCCAGGCGTGTCCGCCGCCGCCGCCGTGGCCGCGGTAAACCATCGGCCGGCCGTTGTTCAGCTGGCTTCTCATCATGTTTTCCCAGGTGGTGGTGGAGTAGTAATCTTTCTCGACGAAGCTGGCGGAGGAATTGTAGTCGAAGTAGGTTTCAAAGGCGTGCAGGGCACTGTTGGGTCCCCAGCCGACATAGGCGCCGGAGCCGTCGGGACCGTAATCCATGTTGACCGCCACACCGCAGTGATACAACAGCTCCTGGATATCGGCCTCACCGTAGCCGTTGGGCATGCTGGCCCAGTTGTAGGTGGTAGCTCCGAAGTTGGCGTACTGGTAGCCGTAGTCGGGGTGGGTGTAGCCGTGCGATCCGACTCCCTCAGCCGGAGCGGCCCAGTACTTCATCACCTGACCCATCGCGGTGGCTACGCAACCGGCCCAGACATGTCCGCAGGGACCGCCGCCGTCAGTCGGGCAATCGTTGTTATAGTTGCAGCCCTGATCCCAGGTGGTGGAGAGGAGCGGCGAGACATCGCGATCCCGCTCGAACGGCGGCAGGGTGCCGTCGAGGATCTCGCGCCAGAGTGGCAGCGTGGCGCTGTTATCGATCTGCTCGTCGCGGACCCACCGCATCTGTGCCTGAATATTCGCGAAGTAAGCGCGCACCGTCGGGTTCGTCAGTTCCGTTTTGATCGGGGATACGTGGGAATAGCCGATGATCGGAACGGTGGCGTCATTGCCGGAAACGATCACGAAGCCGGTCGGCGTGAAAGTAAACAGGTAGTAATCGACCATTCCCTCAGCATCGATCGTCTCAGTCTGTTTGATGGTGATCGCGGCCGGGTCGTTTCCCGCCGGCGCCGTGTATGCGTACCAGTTAAGCGCAACGCTGGTCGCGGTCGACAGCGAAACGGGAGCTGCCTGGGCGACGGCACCCAGCAACAGAAGCATTAATGCAATCCGTGTGATTTTCATTGTTCTCCTCAATGGTGTTCGGAGCCGGCGGTGTCAATCCACGCGCCGCACCCTTTCTCCTCAAATTGGGCGGTATATCATAACTGTAAATCGCAAAAATCCTGCCAATAGAAAACAGATCAGATGTGAACTATCCTTCTAATCGAACCTTCAATGGGCGCGAGTACCCCGGTATATCAGGCAGACTCTGTGTCTATTTGTACAATATCCGGCATGAACAAGCGGTAGTGGGGGATGGTATAGGTCCCCAATTAACTGTTCAATCGGCAGGAACTCAAGTAAATGTAAGCAGATTGGCGATTTTTCGGAGTGACCGGAATCACACCGGAACGGCTGCCGCGTTCGGGTTTGCATCCCGGACCGGGCAAAGACCAGGCTACCTTTTTATGATTGAATGCACTATTTTGCGGCATCTGGTAAACGAAGTGAAAACGATACTGGAGGGCATATGCACCGCATAACCGCAAGTCTTCTGTTCCTGTTAGTGACGATGCTGCCTCTGCAGGCTGAATACGCCGTCGGCGAAACCCCGCCGGATTTCACCTGCGACGACACCTACGGCAACAGCTGGAACCTTTACGAGCAGCGCGGCAAGGTAGTGCTGCTTAACTTCGGGGCGACCTGGTGAGGCGGCTGCGTTGAGGAGTTTCCTCATCTGCAGACAGATTTCTGGGCGGTTTATCCCCACGAACACTTTGCGCTGGTGCACATCGATACCGACAACGCCGACCCGAACGACCTCAATGACTTCTGGGACCAGTTCAATCCCGAATTCCCGATCCTGGCCGGCTGCGGCGACCTGATCAACAGTTGGGGTGTAGGTTACATCCCGCACACCACTCTGCTCGATGACTGCGGCGTGGTACTGGGCAACTGGGTCGGCTGGAGTGACGGCGTCGGCGAACAGATCCACGCGATTATCGAGCAGTACCTCGACTCCCCGCCGCTGGCGGTCTCGGAAGTGAATGTTCTGACTGAAACCGACGGCGACGGCATCATCGAACCGGGTGAGACGGCAACTCTCGATGTATTACTGGAGGACCTCTGCACCGAGGCCTGTGCGCAGGTCAGCGCCCAGTTGACCAGTGAATTCGACTGGCTGACGGTTACACAGCCGACCGGGGATTATCCCGATTTTGAACCGGGTGATATTTTCGGCAACGAGACACCCTATGCGATCGTGGTGGCTGCCGCCGCCCCGCCGGTTTTCGATGTCGAGCTGAGCCTGGAAATCACCGTGGCGGATCAAAGCTGGGATCTGCCGGTACCGCTCAGCGGCGGCGAGCGTACTGTCTACTACACCGCTCCGGTTGAGGCAACAGAGCCGGACTGGCTGGTGGAAAACGCCCCCGGCTGGGAAGGCCAGTGGTACATCAGCCAGCTCGACTTCAACAGCCCCGACTACAGCTGGCACTGCGGCGATGATCTGGGAGGTTCCTATGCCAACCATCAGGATTCCCGCCTGATCACACCCCCGCTGGAACTGCTGCCCTATTCCCGGCTCTGCTTCCAGCACCGCATGGCGGCGGAAATCTCCAGCACCTATCCCGATTCCGCGTATGACGGCGGCGTGGTTTACGTCTCGGTGGATGACGGCGTCAGCTGGGCGCAACTCTTCCCGCTCGCAGGCTACAACAAGGCCTTCCGCTGGGAGTCGGGCGGCGGCAATCCCGCCACGCATCCCTTTCCGGGCGGCACTCCCTGCTTCTCCGGGCAGTTCGACTGGCGGGAGGATTGTTTCGACCTCGAGGAATACGGGGAGCAGACCGTACGCTTCCGGTTCCGGTTCGGTTCCGATAACGGCGGCGGTGAAGAGGGCTGGTTCCTCGATGATCTGACCCTGCTCGGTTACGACGAAGAGCAGAATGTATCACACCGGTCTCCGCTACTGCCGGAGGAGACGCGGCTGACGGCGGTCTATCCCAACCCCTTCAACAGCGCCACCCGGATCGAATACTACCTCCGGGGCGGCGGTGCCGTCCGGCTGCTGGTTCACGACCTGCTGGGGCGGCGCGTGGCAACTATCGACGCCGGCCGGCTGCCGACGGGGCACCACTACCATACCTTCGACGCTGTCGACCTGGCGACAGGTGTCTACCTGGTGAACCTGCGGGTGGATGGACGCAGCTTCGACCAGCGCAAGCTGCTGCTGGTCAAGTAGCGAGAGTGACGACAAATCGATCAGCGTGAGGGGGGATGCGGATGAGCCCCGCAGCAGGTGAACGACTCGCCCCCGAACGCTGGCTGCCCACCACCCGGCGGGAGCTGGCACTGCGGGGCTGGGAACAGCTCGACGTCGTCCTGGTCAGCGGCGACGCCTATGTTGATCATCCCGCTTTCGGCGTGGCCATCATCGCCCGCGTGATCGAGGCCTGCGGACTGCGGGTCGGCGTCGTCCCCCAGCCCAACTGGCGCGACGACTACCGCGACTTCCGCCGCTTCGGAGCGCCGCGCCTCTTTTTCGGCGTCACCGCGGGCAACCTCGATTCCATGGTCAATCACTACACCGCCGCGCGGCGCCTCCGCTCCGACGACGCCTACACTCCCGGCGGCGCGGCCGGCTTTCGTCCCGACTACGCCGCCACCGTTTACACCCGCATCCTGAAGGAAATCTACCCGGAAGTGCCGGTGGTGCTGGGCGGCATCGAGGCGTCACTGCGCCGGGTCACTCACTACGACTACTGGTCCGACCGACTGCGGCCCTCCATTCTCTGTGAGACCGGCGCCGATCTGCTCCTCTACGGCATGGCGGAGGCGCCGTTGAAGCTGCTGTTGAGGCTGCTCCAGCGGGGGGTGCCCTTCAGTTCGCTGCGCACGCTGCCGCAGGCGGCCTATCTCCTGCCACCGGAAGAGCCGCTGCCGCGCAACCGGCGCTGGGACACACTGGAACTGGCGAGTCATGACGATTGTCTGGCCAGCCGGCGGACCTACGCCGCCAACTTCGCCCGGTTGGAGCGGGAGCTGAACCGTTACCGGGCGCGGCGTCTGACGCAGGCCACACCCGGCGGGACGGTGGTGGTAAATCCGCCCGCCCCCCCGCCGAGCCGGGCGGAGCTGGACGCGATCTACGATCTTCCCTACACGCGATTACCGCACCCCCGCTACCGCCGCCGGGGCGAGATACCGGCCTGGAAGATGATCGCGCACTCCCTGACGCTGCATCGCGGCTGTTTCGGCGGCTGCAGTTTCTGTACCATCGCCGCTCACCAGGGGAAATTCATCAGCAGCCGCTCCCGCGCCTCGATCCTGCGCGAGCTGGAACAGGTGGTGCGGATGCCCGGCTTCAAGGGCCACATCAGCGACCTGGGTGGACCCGCCGCCAACATGTACCGCCTGGAAGGGCGCGACCGGGCGGTCTGCGAGCGTTGCGAGCGGCCCTCCTGCCTGGCGCCGCGGGTATGCGCCCAGCTGAACCTGGACCACGGGCCGCTGCTCGAGGTATACCGGGAGGTGCGGCGGCACCCCGCAGTCAAGCAGGCGGCGGTCTCCAGCGGCATCCGTTACGATCTGCTGTTGGACGGAAAGGGCGCACTCCGGGACGAATCCGCGCGCGCCTATTTCACGGAGGTCCTGCGCCACCATGTCTCCGGCCGGCTGAAGGTGGCGCCGGAACACACGGAGGATCAGGTGCTGCAGCTGGTCCGCAAACCTCCCTTCCGCTACTTCCTCGCCTTCAAGCGGCTGTTCGACCGGCTGGTCGCGCAGGAGGATCTGCATCTCCAGCTGATTCCCTACTTCATCTCCAGCCTGCCCGGCTGCAGCGAAACCGACATGGCCCGGCTGGCGCTGGCGACCAGGCGTCTGGGCTACCGCCCGGAACAGGTGCAGGATTTCACCCCCACGCCGTTGACACTGGCCACCGTCAGCTTCTATTCCGGGCTGCATCCGGAGACACTGGCACCGGTGGCGATCGCGCGGACGCTACCGGAGAAACGCAACCAGCAGCGCTACTTCTTCTGGTATCGGCATGAACAGCGCCGCTGGCTGCGGCAGCGTCTGCGGCAATTGCAGCAGGGAGAGCTGGCCGCGGCGCTGCTGGACGGCCGCGACCCCGGTCCGCGCCCTCCCGCCGGCAACGGAAAACCTTGCCGCTAAGCGGCTCGTGTTCTTCATTGTTGGGTAGACGCGACACGCGATCCGGAGAGTCTTAAACCTTGAGGTGATACATGATCAAGCGCATTCTCGTTCCCCTCGATCCGTCTCCCTTCTCTGCCGCGGCGACCATCAACGCCATCGCCATGGCGCAAAAGTACGATGCGGAACTGACAGGCATGGTCGTGCTGGATCTCCCCGGTATACGCAAGTCGATCGGACCGGTTCCTCCCGGTGCCGCGCACTTCGCCGAATCGATGAAGGACGCCCAGGAACTGGATGCGCAGAACCGGATCACCGAACTGCTCGAGCAGTTCAAAGTGCGCTGCGAGCAGGCGGAGGTCCGCCACCGCGAAGCGGAGTACCAGGGCGTACCAAGCGAACTGATCCTGAACTGCTCCCAGCATTATGACCTTATGTGCCTTGGTCTGGAGACCCACTTCCACTTCGAGACCAGCGACCGCCCGGGCGACTCGCTGGAGAAGGTGCTCGATCACACCGCCACGCCCATTTACGCTTTCCCGGCGGGTTGGCAGCCGGTCAAGGGAAAGCGCCGGGTGCTGATCGCCTACAATGGCAGTCTGCCCGCCGCCCGGGCGTTGCAGCGTTTCGCCCAGATGATGGATCCTGGCGATATCCATGTCGTGCTGCTGGCAGCGGACATGGACTGGGAAACGGGCAAACACTACCTGGACCGCGCGGAGGAATTGCTGCGGGCGCATGCGTTTGCCGAGATCCAGCAGGAATGGACCTCCCGCAGCGCGATCGACGCTGTCTCCCAGAAGTTCCTGGCGGAAGTGGACGAAGTGGTGGCGGGGACGCACTCCCGGCGGGGGCTGCTCCATTTCAGCCTGGGCGATATGAGCACCTGGTTGATCAAGCATGCGGACAAACCACTCTTCCTGGTCGCCTGACGACTTCGCCGTTAGGCGACGCGCTCCCTTTTTCCCTCACGGAGCCTGTATGGAACAAGTTGACCTCACGATCGTCGGCGCCGGCTTGATCGGCCTGGCCACCGCCTGGCAGTCCGCCCGGTCCGGCCGCCGGGTGCTGCTGCTGGAGCGCCATCCCGCATTCGGCCGCGAGACCAGCAGTCGCAACAGCGAAGTGATACACGCCGGCATTTACTATCCGCCCGGATCGCTCAAGGGACGCTTCTGCATCGAAGGCAACCGTCTGCTCTACGAGCTGTGCGAACGCCACCGGATACCCTGCCTGAATTGCGGTAAACTGATCGTGGCTGTAACCGCGGCGGAGGAGGAGCAGCTGCCGGGGCTGCTGGAGCTGGGAGCCGGCAACGGCGCTGAACGGCTCGAGCTGATCGGCGGCCGGCGGGTGCGGCAGCTGGAACCGGAGATCAACGCCCGGGCGGCGCTGCTCTGCCCGACTTCCGGCATCGTCGATACGCACCGGCTGATGCAGTTCTACGAGACCGCCGCCAGGCAGGGGGGAGTGGAACCGGTCTACAATGTGGAGGTCGGAACGCTGGAACGGCTGCACGACGGCTGGCGGGTGGGAGTGCGCGACGTCTCCGGCGAGGAGTACGCCTTCGCCACCCGCGTGCTGGTCAACAGCGCCGGCCTGGAGTCGGGCAACCTGGCCGCGACGGCCGGCATCGACCAGGACGCCGCCGGCTATCGCATCAACTACTGCAAGGGTATCTACTTTCGCGTCGGACGGGGCAAGGAGGGCTTGACCCGCCGGCTCATCTATCCGGTGCCGCCCCGGCCCGGTTCAGTCGGCATCCACACCTGTCCCGACACCGCCGGCGGCATGCGGCTGGGACCGCACGACACCTGGGTGGACGCTATCGATTACGAGGTGGACGAGACTGAACGTGATACAATGTATCACGCCGCCAAGCCGTTTCTACCCTGGCTGGAACCGGAGGATCTGCAACCGGATACCGCCGGCATTCACCCCAAGGTGCAGAAGCCGGGGGAGCCGCTGCAGGACTTCATCGTCCGGCACGAGAGCGACCGGGGCCTGCCCGGCCTGATCAACCTGATCGGCATCGAGTCTCCGGGCGTCACCTCTTCGCCGGCGTTGGGACGGCATGTCGCGGCAATGGTGGATGAAATCCTGGAGTAGGCGGAGCAAATGAAGCCGGTCACAGACAACACGCACAGTTTCGTTGACGCAGGGAGGATGACGCCGGCCCGCGTGACGGGGGTGGTGCTGCTGTGGCTGTTGGTGGTGGCGAGAATCCTGCCCGCGTGCACCCTCTGGGGATTTAATCCGGTCGGCGACACCACGATTGGCGACGAACCGCAGAGCGGCGAGGCGGTGGCTGCGCAGCTGGAACACCTGCAGTTGCAGGGCGGTTCCGGCCCCAACTGGCCCTGGTGCAACGACTCCGGCTGGAGCCTGGCCTTCTACAGCGCCCAGCACCCGGGGGAGCTGCCGCCGGAACAGACCTGGCGGGCTGTGGGAGCCGCCTACACCAGCAGCTATTTCGATTCGGTCGCAGCCGTAATGGCGACCGATCTCGAACAGCAGGTCCAGCTGGCGATCGGACATACCCGTTCCGCTTCAGCGGGGGCGGCGGATATTCCCGACCCCCACCCCTTCGTGGAGCAGCGTTCCGGCACCGACCTGGCCTTTATCCACAACGGCACGGTCAGCAAGGAGCTGCTGCGCGGCTTGATCGGCGATGATTGGCTGACGGAGCATCCCCCGCAGACCTGGTCGGAGGATGATTGGACCACGCCGGAAGGCTGGGAGCGGGTGGTCGATTCCGAGCTGTTGTTCTTCTGGCTGCTGGTGAACATCGCCGACTGTGACGGCGACCTCGTCGCCGGTCTGCAGCTGGCGCTGAACGCGATCCGTCTCTACAGCGGCGACCGCAATTTCCTGCTCTTCGACGGCGCCGACATCTACGCCTATCGCGGTACCGGACCCTCCGGTTCCACCAGCGAACCGCCGCAGCTCTGGTGTCAGACCGGTACCGGCGCCGGTGGTTCCGTTCTGTATCACGCTGTCACCACCCTTCCCGCCGACACCAGCGGCGGCGACTGGTGGCAGGTTCCCGACGACGCGCTGGTGGTGTTGCCGGTGCTGGGGCCGGTGAGTCTGCTGGAGAACTTCGCCGCCGGGGAGCCGGATGCCGAACAACCTGCGCCGCTCGTTCTGGGCAACTACCCCAATCCGTTCGGCAACGGCACTACCATCACCTGGCGGATGCCGGAAGCGGGCAATGTGACGCTTACACTCTACGACCTGCTGGGCAGGCGGATGGCCGATCTGTATCACGGGACGGCGGGGCAGGGCGAGAACAGCCTGTTCTGGAATGGTTGCACCGACCAGGGATTACCCGCCGCCTGTGGTATGTACATCCTGACGGGAAATATTGGCGGCGAGCTTCTGCAACACCGTTTAACCCTGATCCGCTAATCCCGAGGGCAACCGACCGGGCTCGCAACACCGAAACCGACAACACGGGAGTTTGTATCACATGAAGATCTACGTCAGCGCTGATATCGAAGGTGTTACCGGCGTGACTCACTGGGATGAAACCGAGCTGAGCAAAAGCGACTCGCAGGCTGCCTGTGAGCAGCTGACCCGGGAGGTGGTTGCGGCCTGCGAGGGAGCGCTGGCGGCCGGCGCCACCGAGCTGCTGGTCAACGATGCTCATGACACCGGGCGCAACATCAGCGCTGCAGAGCTGCCCCGGCCGGCCCGCCTGATCCGGGGCTGGAGCGAACACCCCCTGCTGATGGTGCAGGAACTCGACGCTTCGTATCACGGTGTCCTGATGATCGGCTATCACTCCCGGGCCGGGAGCGGCGGCAGCCCGCTGGCTCATACACTGGTTCCCAGGCTGGCGGAGTTGCGCCTGAACGGCCGGGCGGTGGGAGAGTATCACCTCTACGTGCTGGCGGCGGCGCTGCACGAGGTACCGGTGATGTTTCTCGCCGGTGACCGGGGTATCTGCGAGGAAGCGGAACAGCTGCAGCCGGGCCTGACGACGGTCGCGGTGCAGGAGGGAATGGGGGATTCGACGATAAGCCTGCACCCGGAGCTGGCCCGGGAACGGATTCGCGAAGGGGTGGAGCGGGCGCTGGCAGCCGACCGGGACAGCCTGAAGATCACGTTGCCGGATGAGTTCCTGGTTGAAATCCGCTACCGGACGCAGCAGGAAGCCTACAAGCAGTCGTTCTATCCCGGCGCGGAACTGATTGATCCTCACACCCTGCGCTTTCACACCACCGATTACTTCGAGGTGCTGCGCCTGCTGATCTTCGTCGCCTGAGCTTTCCCGCTACCTTACCGCCGTTTCTTCTTCTGCGGGGGCGGACTCTTGCGCACCTCCTTCTCCGCCGCCAGCGCCTTGGCGGGCGGATGCGCCCAGCGTTGCTGGAAGATCGAGAGCAGATTGAAGAGGGTGTAGTACAGCGTCAGCCCGGAGGGGAAGTTATTGAAGAGGAGCACCAGGAAGATCGGCATGAACCAGAGCATCATCTTCTGGTTGGGATCGCTGGCGGTCATCTTGGTCTGGAAGAAAGTGGTGATTCCCATCAGGATCGGCAGCAGCGCCACGTGCCCGCCGTAGAGCGGAATCGCGAACGGCAGGTAGAAGAGAATATCCGGCTGGGAAAGGTCGGTCATCGGCCAGAAGAAGGAGGCGCCGCGCAGCTCGAAAGCCGCCCGGAAGACGATGAAGAGCGCGAACAGCAGCGGCATCTGCAGCAGGGTGGGCAGACAGCTGCCAAACGGATTGACGCCGTGCTCCTTGTAGATGTTCATCGTCTCCTGCTGCACCTTGCGCGGATCGTTCTTGTACTTGGCCTTCAACTCCTTGAGCAGCGGCTGAATCCGTTGCATCTCCTTCATCGACTGATAGCTCTTGTGCGTCAGCGGCCAGACGATAATCTTCACCAGGAACGCGAAGACGATGATGATAATGCCGTAATTGCCGATTACCTGGTTCAGCAGGCGGAACACCCAGAGGGCGAAATCGGCGAACGGTTTGATCACCGGCCACATGAACTTCATCGGGCCCATGGAGGCCTTCGTCATCACCGTCTTTTCCAGTCCCACCCCCGGTTCCTTCAACAGGCGGTGATTCAGCGGCCCCAGGTAAACCAGCAGCGAATCGCTGACCCGGTTGGGATCGGGCATACCCAGGTTCAGATCGAGGGTGTAGGAGCGGATCTCGTGGCCGTTGGCCTTGACCAGGCTGCCGGTATAGTAGACCTCCTTGCCCTTGCGCGACAGTGGCACTACCGCCGCCTCAAAGTACTTGTTGCGCTGGGCGATCCAATCCACATTGCCGATGCTCTTGCGGCTGGTGTGCGGGCCCTTCTTGATGGAGAATTCGTCCAGGTTGCGGCCGCCCATCAGGGCCATCGCTTCGGAGTAGTAGGTTTCCTGGGAAGTGTCCGGTTCGGTGATCATCAGGGGGGAGGACCAGTTCAGGTTGTAGGTGCCGTAGAGGAAACTGTTGCCGAAACCGGAGACATCCAGCGCCGTTTCGATATAATAGGAATCGGAGCGGAAGAGAAAACTCTTGCTGACCCGCCGGCCGCTCTCCGGGTCCTCAAGGGTGAAGGTCACCCAGCGTGAATCGTTACGCCCCCGCAGGTCGACCGAGTAGGTATCACTCGTGAAAACGTAGGCGGCGGGATCGAAGCGTCCCCCTTCCACCGTGAAAACCGGATTGAGGTTCGGTTTCACGCCATCGAGCAGCACCACCTCTTCGCCGGTCCAGGATTTGTGCTGGGTCAGACCGAAGTAAGTGATGGTGGCGCCGCGGGTGCTGAGACGCGCGGTGTAGAGATCGGTGAACACCTCGACCGTGCTCTCAGCCGCATCGCTGACGGGGAACAGACCTCCGGTAGGCAGCGGAGCCGCCCGCAGCTCCTCCCCGCCCGTGACCGTCACCGTCTCCTCCACGGCTGGCACCGCCGGTGAACCTGCCGGTGCCGGCTGTTCACTCGCCGGCGCCGAGGCGGTGGTATCGACATGGTTCAGTTCGGGGAAGGCCCGCTGTCGATACCAATCGCTCTGCATGAGCAGGAAAATCAATCCAATCAGTACGACGGCTAGGATAGTCTCTTTTTTCATGACGGTCTCACTCACCTGATTTCTGAATTAAGGCGGCTCTGCCGCCGTATCCGGGACTCATCTCAGATCAACAATCCGTGCTCAGGGGAGATCGACGCCTCCCCTGGAGAAGGGATTGCAGCGCAGGATGCGCCAGGCACTGCGCCCGAAAGCTCTCAAGAACGGATAGCGCCGGAACGATTCCCGCGCATATTCGGAACAGGAAGGATAGTAGCGGCAACTGCCGCCCAGCAGGGGGGAGATGACCAGTTGATAAAACCGGATCAGCGCACTCGCCGCCAGGTTAGGCAGGGGAGTTCGGTCCGCCGCTCCGCTTTTTTGCGGAACGCTCCAGTCTGGCCGCGAGTTGTCGGATATCCTCCCGGTACTGCGCGAAGCCGGCCGGTTCAGCTTGATTCTTGACATGGAAAACCAGGTCGGTATTTTCGGGGAACAGGTTCTTGTTAGTGCGGTAAGCTTCACGCAGCAGTCGCTTCTGTCGATTTCGGTGGACGGCATTGCCGCTTTTGCGCGAGATGGTGACGGCCATACGACGCCGGTCGGAAGGTAGCCAGAAGAGATTCACCAGTTTGCCGGACAGGCGTCGGCCACGTTGGAAGACCTCTCTGATGCGGGTCGACTGTTTAAGCCGCTCCCCCGCTCCCAGAGAGTTTTCACGCATCGCTGACCGTCAGGCGCTTCCGGCCTTTCCTGCGGCGGGCGGCCAGGATCTGGCGGCCTTCAGCCGTACTCATGCGGTGGCGGAACCCGTGTTTATTGACCTTTTTCCGGTTGGAAGGCTGGAATGTGCGCTTCATGCTGCCCTCATTCTGCCATTTGAACTGCAATTGACATTGGCAGTTCAAAATGGTATTTGGAATGCTGTCATGTCAGCATTCCACTATTTCTATGCGATATTTGCGTGTTCTGTCTCGACCTGCGGACTGCGCGTATGGTCGAAAACCATAAATCCTAACATGAGACTCATCTTAAAGCAAGCAATTCCTCCGGCGCTGACAGATACCTTCTTCCCCCGCATCCTGAATTTCAGGGAAGTCTCCCGCCCCTCTCGTCCGGTCGGCCTTTTCCCGGCGGATTTCGCCTCTAGAGCCGCGAGGCTTGACAACGGCTGCGGCAAAGCTGTAATTTCTCTGTTCGCCGTTTGTACGCAGGTGCAAACCGCGAAAGGAATCAGTCCCTGAAGTTAAACCCAGATGCACGATGTCGCTGGAACCGAATCGCCTCAAGCAGATGTATAACGAACCGTTGAACGAACGGGAGAAACAGATCCTGCAGGCGGTGATCCATTATTATATCCTGACCGCCAACCCGGTCGGATCGCGGGCGTTGGCCAAGTTCTACCACCTGCCGCTGAGTGCCGCCACCGTGCGGAATGTGATGGCCGATCTCGAGGATAAAGGCTGCCTCGTCCAGCCGCACACTTCCGCCGGTCGTGTGCCGACCGACCTCGGCTACCGCTTCTATGTGGATTTCCTGATGGACATGGAGCGGCTGCCGACTCCGGATCGCCAGCGCATCGACGAGCAGGTGGAGTCGATGGATACCGACCTGAACAGCATCCTGCGGGCAACGGTGCGGCTGTTGGGGGATCTCTCCCATCAGCTCGGCGTCGGTCTGGCCCCCCGGTTTGCCGAGGGACGGCTGGAGCGGCTGGATCTGGTACCCCTCGGCGGTGACAAGGTGCTGGTGGTGATCGCGCTCAAATCGGGAATCGCCCGTACAATCACGCTGGAGATCGGTATCAGCCTGCAACCCAAGCAGCTGGACCGTATCACGCGCGCGCTCAACCAGCGCCTGGCCGGTCTGACCCTGCGTGAAATCGATGCCACCATCGTCGAACGTCTGCAAAATGTTCCGGACCTGCCGGTCCATGTAGCGCGGGTGTTCATCGAGGCGGCGCACCGGGTGTTTCAACCCACCTCGGACGCGGATGACGTCGTCGTCGAAGGCGCCCGCAACATACTCGAGCAACCGGAATTCTCGCAGAGCGATCAGTTCCAGTCCATCATCGAGCTGATGGAAGACAAGCAGATGGTTGTGCACATACTCAACGAGCATCTGCAGCTGCAGCGCCCGATCACCATCGGCGAGGAGATCACCGGCCAGCGGATCAGTCAGTGCAGTATCATTTCCGCCAACTACAGCGTCGGTGACCTGCGCGGCACACTGGGGATCATCGGTCCCCGGCGGATGAACTACAGCCATATCCTGGCACTGGTTAATTACACGGCACAGCGCATCAACGAGCGGCTGGCGCGCTAAAACAGGGGGTGCAGTTCGCCCCGGCGCCGACCGGCACCGGTTTCCCTGAAGTTCAATTGAAAGAAGGAATAGATTAGATGGCCAAGTCCAAACCCAAGACCAAGAGTAAAGAGAAAACCAAAACCCCGGCCACCGAGACCAAAGTGGAAGAGCAGCAGGCGGAGGCTCCCGAGACGGCCTCGGCCAGCGACACCTCTGTCGTAGCGGAGCGGGAGACCACGACCGCCCCGGCGCCGGATGCGACAGACCGGACCGCGGAGCTGGAGGCGCAGGTCGCCGATCTTAACGATCGCCTGCTGCGGAAAATCGCCGAATTCGATAACTACCGCAAGCGCACCGCGCGTGAGCAGCTTTCCCTGCTGGAGTCGGCGGCCGGCCACCTGATCGAGAAGCTGCTGCCGGTGCTCGACGATATGGAGCAGCTGGAGAAACTGAATTCGGAACAGGCTACCGTCGCCGCCCTGCATGAAGGGTTGATCCTCATTCACAAGAAGCTGTTGGACACGCTCCGCAAGGAAGGCGTGGAGATTATCCCGGCCGAGGGAGAGCCGTTCGATCCACAGCTGCATGAGGTGCTGGCCGTCATGGAGGATGCCGAGCGGGAGCCGGGTGTCATCCTGGTGGAACAGCAGAAAGGCTATCGCCTCAAGAACCGGATCCTGCGCCACTCCCGTGTAGTCATCAACAAGGATGAATAATGAGCGATCGTGATTATTACGAAATACTGGGAATAGAACGGGACTCGTCGGCCGACGACATCAAAAAGGCCTATCGCAAACTGGCGATGAAGTATCATCCCGACCGCAACAAGGGCGACAAGGAAGCGGAGGAGAAGTTCAAGGAGATCGGTGAAGCCTTTTCGGTGCTGAACAACCAGGAGAAGCGCCAGAACTACGACCGCTATGGTACCGCGCAGCCGTTCAGTGGTGGTGGGCCGGGCGGAGGCTTCGGCGGTTTCAACGGAATGGGTTTCGACCTTTCCGATGCGTTGCGGATGTTCATGAACCAGGGTTTCGGCGACATCTTCGGCGACCGCAGCGAGGCGCGACAGCAGGGTCCCGCGCGCGGTAAGGATATCCAGATCAAGCTGGTGTTGACACTGGAGGAGATCGCCACCGGCGTCGAGAAAACCGTCAAACTGAAACTGCGCCGGCACTGCGCAACCTGCGACGGCAGCGGCGCTAAACCGGGCTCCAGCAGCACCACCTGCACCACCTGCCGCGGCGCGGGGCGGGTCAAGCAGGTATCCCGCTCCCTGTTCGGTATGTTTGAGAACATCGCCGTCTGTCCCGCCTGCGGCGGCGAGGGCCAGGTCATCCGCGATAAGTGCGGCGCCTGCGGCGGCAGCGGCCTCCACCCGGTCGAGGAGACCCTCCGCATCAAGGTCCCGGCCGGCGTCTCCAGCGGCAACTACATGCGGCTGCGCGGGCAGGGCAGTAACGGTCCCCGCGGCGGCAATCGCGGCGATATCATCGTCGTCTTCGAGGAGAAGGAGCATCCCTACTTCGAACGCCGCGGCAACGATATCATCTACTTCCTGCAGCTGGATATTCCCACCGCCGCGTTGGGTGGCGATATCGTGGTGCCGACCTTGATGGGGAAATCCAAGCTGCGGATTCCCGCCGGCATCCAGAGCGGTAAGATGTTGAAAATGCGTGGGAAAGGGATTCCCGCCCACGACGGCTACAGTGGCGGTGACCAGCTGGTCTACATCCAGTTGTTTACGCCGGACAAACTGACCGCCAAGGCGCGCAGCCTGCTGGAGGAGTTGCGGAAGTCGGGGGAGTTCCAACCGCCCGAGAGAGACGAAAAGGGCTTTATCCGCAAGATGAAAAAAGCCTTTTTCAATTGATTGTTAGGCGGTCTCCGCCTAATTTTCAGGCGAATTTGACGCGCCTGAGGCGCTTTCATTAGTACCGTCGACACTTCACCGCTCCCGTTTACCGTCATCAATACGGCGACGGTCGCGGTCTGTCCTGCCGAGCCCGCACCCGGACGCTTCCGGGGAGCCAGGTAACGCGGACAGGGCGACATGCTGAAACTGGTCTTTACGCCGCAGGAAAAACGGGCTTTCCTGTTCATCCTGGCGACTTTTCTGCTGGGAGCCGCTCTGCGGCTGGTTCATTACTACCGCCTGCAGGCGATGGTCGCACCGCTGGACAGCCTGGACCGGGTGTTCCTGGCCCGCGCCGGCGCCTTGACGGCGGAACTGGAAACAGAGAGCGCATCCGCCGGCTCAAACAGCGGCTCCGATACGCTTACCGCCGGTTCGCCGGTCTCCGGTTCGCCGGTCTCCGGTACGCCGGCCTCCGGTACGCCGGCCACCGGTACGCCGGTCACCGGTACGCCGGTCACCGGTAAACCGCTCGATCTCAATGTCGCGAATGCAGTC
>CAZFEC010000022.1:30068-49165 GCA_964517435.1 uncultured Bacteroidia bacterium
CACCGGTACGCCGGTCACCGGTAAACCGCTCGATCTCAATGTCGCGAATGCAGTCGAACTGGAGAGCCTGCCGGGGATCGGACCGGTACTGGCCCGACGGATCGTCGAGTACCGGCAACGCCGGGGGCCTTTCAAGACCGTCGACGATCTGCTGCAGGTGCGGGGTATCGGCGCCCGCAGCCTGGCGAAGCTGCGACAGCAGGTTGTGGTGCTGCCGGCAGTGCGTGACAGCACCCGTCAATCGCCGTGAGGGATAATCAACACTTTAGCTGGGGAAACAATGGCTGATAAAAAACCGACCCGCTGGAAATCCTACCTCTACCGCGCCCTGATCGTGCTCCTGGCGCTGCTGCTGGTTTTCACCGTGCGGTATCCGCAACAGCAATGGAAGGAGCAGGCCGCCAACCGCGACATGATCCGGTCCAAGCTGGAGGATATTTCCAAGATGTCCTTTCAGCATTATTTCTTCCATCGCTATTTCACTGAGAACCTTGACAGCATGATCGCGCATATCCGCTATGATTCGCTGCGGGTGATGCCGATGCCGGTGCTCTGGGAACGCAAACAGGTCGACCTGGGGATGGAGGGGACCCGCGATTCGTTGTTGATCGATTTTGAGGATCGTTTTCACGGCGACACCCTGCGCATCATCCAGTCGACACCCAACCAGGTCGACATCGTTATCGAACCCAAACCGCTCTACGTGGGGATCGGCACCGACACCCTGCGGCTGGTGTCCGCCGATTCCATCCGCATGCTGCACCGGGTCGGCGGTCTGGCGGAGACAGCCTGGTGGGCTTCCACGCCGCTCGAATTCACGAGCGTGACGGTTGCGCACGGCGATACCATCCTCATGCCGATCGTGAACTACATCTTCGCTAATCCGATCGATGAGATCACCAACACGCCGCTCTACCACGAAGAATTCGAGTTATTCAACCTCCTGAAACTCACCTACGATGGACGGATAGACTTCCTGCTCGAAGCGGAGCCGCTGGATACCTCGCTCCTGGTCGATGAGAAAACCACCCTGTTGTTCCTGGATCTCTTCAAGAACGACCTGAAAGAGCAGTACACCGAGCTGGTTACCGACCTGGCCACGCGGCTGCGGGAAGAGCTGGAGAATCCCGACTACGAACTGCCGCGCGACTCCATCGTCAACATCATCGAAGGCGAGATGCGCGAGGCAATGGCCGAGCTGGCGGAGCTGCCGCGAGCACAGCGGCGCGGTTCCAGCCAGACCTACGAGAATCAACTCACCACCGCCAACACTCTCACCTTCCGCGCCGATTCGCTGACGCATTTCAAGGAATATGTCAATGTGAGCGAAACGGTCTTTCCGCTGATGCTGACGCCCGACATGCGCAACCTCTACCTGAAGCTGCTGGAAGATGAGGCGATACACGCCACGCTCTCGCGCATGCGGGCCACCACCAGTTTCGCCGTTGCCAAACAGGATACGGTGGGACAGGCGGTTTACGCGCCGATTCCGGAAAGCGCCCTCACTGAGCGCTCGCTGCTGGACCGCATTTTCGGTGTCGATCTGCCGGAAGAGCACGGTTCCATCTACGGCGGCGTAAAGACTTGGGACGAGTAACGGAAAGCAGCCTGCCGATGCTCGCATATATGATCTTTTTGAGACACCAGCCATGCATCGGTTATAGTATTGTCTGATGAGGAGTGAGGAGCCTGTCGGACTTATAATGTTTTGCTGCAAATCCCAGCGTGCCAACCATTTTGACTAAAAAATGCGTTACATAGTTTCAACTATGCGCCTTATTTTTTGAGCCAAACTGGCTCGCCACCTGGAATTTTCGCTGAAAACCCACAAGTCCGACAGACTCCTAGGCCGATTCGGTCGTTTCCGGGAAATAATATGACGCCACCGGGAGTATTCAAATGTCGAGGCGTGTTGCACAGCGACCGTCTCGACTTTTTTTATGACGGCACACGGTATACCGTATCCTGGCCTTTCCGGCTGGAACGAGCGGTGATGGCCGATACCGCTGCGCGACGCGAACTGCGGGAGTTCCTACGCGAACAGTTGCCGGACGGGCCCGCTGGTTCCCTCATGATCGAAATCCCGCCGGACTGGGGCAGCTTCGCCATTAAGACGCCGCATCCGCCCCGGCTCCTGCGCAATCCACTGCTCCTCTGTCGCGAGCTGGAACTGAACGCGCCGGACCGGCCGGTGCTGTACCACCTCACCTGGCAACCGGAACCGGAGGGCGCGACCATCCTGGTCGTGCGTACCCTGGTGCTGGACTTCCTGCGGGAGTTGTTCGAACCGCTCGGGTTCCACCTGGCCGCCCTCAGCTGGCACGATCCGCAGGATCGAGATCTACAGGACCAGCCCCGGTTGTTCGACCCGGCGCAGGCGCACAGCTGGTCGGAGTTACTGGCGCAACCCCGGCGGCAGCGGACCCGGCGCCGCTTGATCGCCTGGTCGGTGGGATTGGCACTGCCGCTGGCCGCCCTCACCTGGCTCTGGTTTCACGGCTACCGCCTGTCGTTACCCGGCGGGGAGCCGGCCGCGGAATT
The DNA here is from genome assembly GCA_964517435.1 of uncultured Bacteroidia bacterium. Lineage (GTDB taxonomy): Bacteria > CAIWAD01 > CAIWAD01 > BS150m-G50 > BS150m-G50 > BS150m-G50. The sequence goes on from CAZFEC010000022.1 coordinate 32,610, forward strand.
GGTCCAGCTTCCCGACACCAGCGTTGTCGTGCAGGCCGGCACAGCCATGCCGGTCGCTGAATCGCTGACGGTGCCGTCCGGATCGGGGGAGGATGCACCCGCGACGGCAACCCTGCCGCTCGATACCGTTTCCACTGTCGTCACTCCGGCTGCTCCCGGCAGCACACCGCCAGCGGTCAGCTACTCGCTGGGACGGCGACTGGTGGAGCTGCTGCCGCTCGATTCGCTCCTCTACGCCGCCATCATCCCGGGCTGGCTGACCTGGCGCCGGCTGGACGGCGACTATGATTCCACCCGCTTCGAATGCCCTGGCGGAGAGACTGCCTTCCAGAACCTGGCACAGGAAACGCTGACAGCCGGCGAGCTGACGGAGTTTCTCGTTTCTTCGCGTGTGGAAGCCGCCCGGAAAATCGTCCTCTTCCGCAGCGGGACGGGCTACAACCTGCTCTGGTACTACTGATGTTGCGGCTCGGCTTTGGTAAGTTCAAGGGCAAGACGCTACAGGTACCTCCGGGCCTGAGCGTCCGGCCCGCCACCGCCAAAGTGCGGGAATTCCTCGCGACCATACTGGCGGATCGCTGGGAAGGGGCGCGCGTGCTGGATCTGTTCGCCGGCAGCGGCGCCCTCGGATTGCAGGCGTTGAGCCTGGGCGCCCGCAGCGTGGAGTTTGTCGAAATGGGGCGCAACGCGTTGCCTATCCTCCTGAAAAACATAGATCTACTGGGGGTCAGCGACCAGGTTCTGGTCCGCCGCCGCGATGTCATGCGTTATCTGCAGCGGGAACCGCGGGAAGCCTTCGATCTGATTCTGATCGATCCTCCTTATAAGATGCTAAATTTTCAATCCCTACTGGACGATATTGAGGGGAGAGAGTGGTTGGCTCCCGGCGGTTTGCTGTTTATCGAGCATCCGCGCCGGATGCAACTGACGACAAAAAAACTGGAACTCTACCGCGAACGGGTATTCGGTAATACTTTGGTAAGAATCTATGAGCGACGCTGTTAAGACCCTCGATATCCAGGTACTGCTGGAAGACCAGTCGGAGATACCCAGTCTCTCGCCGGTCGTCAGCAAGGTTCTCGACCTGATCCGTTCGGAGAACGCTTCCGCCAAGGAGCTGGCCGAAGTCATTCAGAACGACAACTCCCTGACTACGAAGGTCCTGAAAGTCGTTAACTCCGCTTACTACGCCATCCCCAGTAAAGTGGCCACTATTGCGCAGGCGGTGGTCATTCTCGGCTTTGACGCGGTCAAGAACCTGGTGCTATCGATGTCGGTCCTGGAGCTCCTGGTCAGCGACACCCAGGAAATCAAGCAGGTACAGAAGCTCTGGGAGCGTTCCCTGTTCATGGCGGTCACCGCCCGTCAGATCGCCACCCGGCGCGAGAGCATCGTGAATCCGGACGAAGCGTTCATCGCGGCTCTGCTGGCCGATGTCGGCATGTTGATGTTTGTGCGGCATGCGGCGGAGGATTATGTCCCACTCGTGGTGCGGGAACAGCGGGGCGAGGCGGAGCTGCCGGTTTTGGAGCGGGAGCTGTTCGGGACCGATCATTGTAAAATAGGCCAGCAGCTGGCGGAAAACTGGGGTTTCCCGGATAAGCTCAGCGAACCGATCGCCTGGCACCACGACATGGATGCGGCGGAGGGCCTGAGCACCGAACTGGAGGACGTGTCGCGTATCACGTTGTTCGCCCGTCGTTGCGCCTCGGTAATCTACGTCGAAGACCTGGAGAAGATGATGAAGGAATGCCGCCTGCAGGCGGAGATCACCTTCGGTCTCTCCAACGAGGAGCTGGACGAATTCCTGCTCGAGGTCTTCGACCAGGTGGACAAGACGGCCGACTACTTCGGCGTCAAGCTGGACCAGCAGGCCAACTACATGGAGATTCTGCAGGAAGCCAACCGCAAGCTGAGTCAGATGAACCTCAGCTACGAGCAGATGAACCAGAAACTGGTCAAGGCGAACGAACGCGCGGAGCGGCTGGCTTCGCAGCTGCAGGACGCCAATGAGAAGCTGCAGGAGTTGGTGAATACCGATCCGTTGACCGGTGTCCTGAACCGGTGTTCCATGGAACAGTCGCTGCTGCATGAGTTCACCCGGGCACGCCGCTACGAGCGCCAGCTGGCGGTCATGCTGATCGACATCGATCATTTCAAGCAGGTCAACGACAACTTCGGACACCCCCAGGGGGATTCCGTGCTCAAGGAAATGGCGGAGGTGGTCACCGAGATGTTGCGTGACACCGACATGATGGTTCGTTACGGCGGGGAGGAATTCCTGATCGTGATGCCGGAGACGAAGCTCTACGCCGCCCGTATAGCGGCCGAGCGGATCCGGCGCCTGGTGGAGGGGCACGAGTTCACCCACCTGCCCGGTACGCCGATGTTCTTGACGATCTCGATCGGAGTGGCTGAACTCAGTAATGAGGATAAATGCAATTCGCCGGAGGAGCTGGTCAAGGCGTCCGACCTCAAGCTGTACGAAGCCAAGGAAAACGGCCGTAACCGTATTGCTTTCTAGGCTCCTAGCTTTTCACCTCCGGCAGGAAAGAGTAAATCTCGCGGCGATGTATCACGCCGCTCGGCCGCTCATCCCGCGTCACCAGCACCGTACTCGCCTCCGTCAGCAATTCACGCAGCTCAGCGAGCGTCGCCTCCTCCGCCAGCGCCGGTAATGTCCCCTGCATCAACTCGCCGCTCGTCAGCGCAGCGAGTGTTTCCCCCTTCAACAAGCGTCCCAGCAGCTCTTCCCGGTAGAGAGTCCCCGTCACCCGTTCCCCCACGAGCACCGGCAGCAACTCCAGGTTGTGCGTATCCATCAGAGCCAGTGCTTCCAGCACCGGAGTAGCGGCCTCGGCGGTGTAAAAGGGGCGGCCGGTCAGCTTGACCAGCTCGCCGCAGGTTAATTCGGCGGCGCTCTTGAAGCCTCGCGCCACCAGCCAGGCGTCGTTGTAGAGCTTGCTGAAGTAGCGGGAGCCGGTATCGGCCAGGACCGTGACGACGGTCGACCCCGCCGGCATTTCCGCCGCGACCTCCAGCGCCACCTGCAGCTGGGCGCCGGAGGAGCCGCCGCAGAAGATGCCCTCTTCGCGCGCCAGGCGCAGCGTCATATCGAAAGCCGCCTGATCGGAGACCCAGCGCATCTCGTCCACCCACTGCAGGTGCAGGGTTTCCGGCAGGAAGTCCTCGCCGATTCCCTCCACCATGTAGATGCGCCCCTCCGTCATCTCGCCGGTATCGAAGTAAGTCTTGAGGATCGAACCCTCCGGCTCGGCACCGACAATGCGGACCTCCGGCTTGCGCTCCTTGAGAAAGCGACCGACGCCGCTGATGGTGCCGCCGGTGCCCATTCCCATCACAAAGGCGTCGATACGCCCGCCGGTCTGCTCCCAGAGTTCCGGAGCGGTGGTCCGGTAGTGCGTCTCCGGATTGACCTGGTTGTAGAATTGATCGACGAGCAGGGCACCCGGCGTCTCATGCACAATCCGGCGCGCCGTGTTCAAAAAGGAATCGGGGTGATCCAGGGGCACTTCGGTAGGAACCCGGACCACTTCGCCTCCCAGCCCGCGGATGAGCTGTTCCCGTTCGGCGGACATCTTCCAGGGGATGACCATGATGCAGCGGTAACCCTTGCGCGCAGCCACCATGGCCAGGCCGATACCCATGTTGCCGGAAGTGGCCTCGACGATTGTGCCGCCCGGCTGCAACTCTCCCCTGCGTTCCGCCGCCTCCACCAGGCTCAGGGCGATGCGGTCCTTGATCGAGCCGCCGGGGTTCGCCAGCTCCAGCTTGCCCAGCAGCTCCACCGGCAGGTCACCCTTGATGCGGGAGAGACGGACCAGCGGCGAATTGCCGATCGTCTGCAGGATGTCGTCGTAGATCAGTTTATGCTCCATCGTTGATCCATTTTGCCCAGTGATGTGTCCGCAACATTGGAATGCTGACCCTGGCAGCATTCCAAATCCACTTTGAACAGCAATGTTTCATTGTTGTTCAAATGGCAATCTAAGGGGTTTGCGGAAAAATGCAGGCTTTCCTTTGCAAATGAGGCTGGTGGGGGAAAGCGTCAGCGTTGTCGCAGCGTTTCCAGACGGGAACCGGGATAGTAAAACCGCAGTATTTCCGCGCAGCTGCTGCCGGACAGCGCCAGAGCGGTCGCTCCCAGCTGGCAGAGACCGACCCCGTGTCCCCAGCCGGCGCCCCGCAACCGGAAACGGTCCCCCTCCCGGACGACGTAGAACAGCGAGCTGTAGAGATGGCTGCTGGAAAGGGTGCGGCGAATCGTCAATTCACCCTCGACGCAACGCTGTTCGCGGCCGGAGACGATCAGCAGGCGCTTGATGCGTCCGGAATCGCCTCGCTCCAGCGGCTGCAGGTCGTCGATCCGCTCCCAGTCGGTGCCCAGCGCCTGGTTGACCAGCTGCGTCAATTCGCGATTCTCGCAGCATACCTCCCAGCGCGAATACCCGCCGGCGTATTGCAGCCCCGCCGGCAGCTGTTCCGGCTTGACGCTGCAGTGTGATACAAAATCGCCGTCGATAAGCCGGCGCGCCTTCTCCTCGCTGTCGGCGGGAAACGGTACGCTCGCATCGCCGTCCGGAAAGGAGACCAGGGCCGGCGGATCCCGCTCTTCCCAGACATGGCGGTAGGCTTCCACGATGCCGCCGCAACTCTTGCTGTAGCGCGCGTCCACGACCTGATCGCCGGCAACCAGCACCTGTCCCCGTGTCGATTGCGCCGCCTGCCGGGAGGCGGCCGCGATGCGAAGGGCGCCGTGATAACACTGGCAGTGATCGTCGGAACAGAGGTCGAACGGCTCGCCCCAGTGATGGCGTCCCCGCGTGGCCAGCAGCGTGGAACGGGCGGCGATCGTCTGAGCCTGCAACAGCGCCGGGGGGCTGTCCGCGGTCATCTCGGATGAATTCACGCTGGCGAGGTATTCCTCCAGGTCGATGGCGTTGACCAGGCACAGCCGGCCCGAGTGGCCCGCCTGGAGTTCGAGGGTGCCGCTGTAAGCCAGTTCCTCGGTGTGATCCCAGTGAAAGTCGATGCCTATTCTCACCTGCTCCACCCGCAGGAGGTCCCCGGGGGAACGGGGCGCGATCTGCAGCATCCCGCCGGAGGTGTGTGTCAGTTCCCCGCAGCGCAGGCGCCAGCGCGAGACCGCCGGTTGTTCCACCACGAACAGGAGATCATCGGCTGAATGGAAATCCGCAGTGCAACCGGCGGGAAGCCGCTTCTGCAAATCGATCCGGGCTGCGACCCGACCCTCGCTGTCGTCCAGGGGCGCGGCCAGCAGCAGATACAGCTGCTCCCGGCCGGGGTGTAACTCCGGATCCTCGCCGTAGCGGATCAACCGACTCTCGATAGCGGCGGCGGCGAGCAGCGACTGTTGCCGCCCAAGATGTTCCTCGTTCGTCGCCAGCGCCAGTTTGAACCAGTGGCGGCCGGCGGCGGGCACCGATTGCTGCAGACTGCATTCCAGCCGCGTCGCCTCGGTTTCACCCTGGAAACCCGCGGACCCGCGCAGCGAGAAGCCGCCCGGAGCATGTATCACAATTCGCCCGCAATCGGTCTGGATCCGGATGCGTACCGGTACCGGCGGGACGCTATTCATCGACTTGCTCCTGGATGAAAAGCCGGTAAAACAAACCACCGCCGATAAGCGTCCCGGGGATGGTCAGCAACCACCAGCCCGGTGTACCGCGCGTCGGCAGCAGCCCCGTCTCCAGGTTGGTTTCCAACAGGCTCCAGCCGTTGTTGAGCAGATGCAGGAGCAGGGGGGGCAGGAGAGAACCGGTCCGCCACCGCAGGAGCGCCAGCAGGAAACCGAACAGCAGCACCTGCAGCGCGTAGATGCCCGGATGAAACAGCGCGAACAGAAGACTGCTGATCAACACCGCTTCGGTGACACCGCGTGTATCACACAGGTAACGGTAGACAAAACCGCGGAAGAGCAGCTCCTCACTCAGCGGTCCCAGCACCAGGACCGTCAATACCACCGCGGCGCCGCGCCCGGGCGAACCTAACTGCAGCAGAGCCATGATCTGACTCTGCAGCTCCGGCGAAGGGGGGAACAACCGGGTCAGCGTATAATCCAGCAGATCGAGTCCCAGCAGGGCGAACGGTATGAACAGGATTAACTGTGGCCAACCACCGGCGGGTTGCCGCAGCAGGGGGTAAAAGTGGGACGGCGACGGACGCCGCTGCCATTGCAGGATAAGCAGGGGAACCACCAGCAGCAGGTTGCCCAGTATCCAGCCGGACACCGCTTCCGGTTCAAACCACCAGGCGGGCAGCGCTCCCAGGACGAAGGCGGCCAGCAGCACCAGCAGCAGATCGACACCCCGGATCATGGCCGCTTCCCCGCGGCGGCTCCGCTCAGCACCTGCAGCTGGTAAGCCGCTATGGTAAACGCCTGGGCGACGTTGAGCGACTCCGCTCTACCCGCGCCGGGGATCCGCACCTCCAGATCCAGCCGTCGGGCGACTTCCGGGCGCAGACCGTGACTCTCGCTGCCCATGACCAGAACCGGGGCCGGCGGCAACTGTGCGCTGTGCAACTCCTGTGCGGCCGTAAGCGTAAGGCCGACCAACCGGCGGCCGGCGCGCTGCAGTTCGTCCAGCAGTGACCCGGAGCCGTCGTCCCGGTGGAGCGGCAGGTGAAACAGCGATCCCATGCTGGCCCGGATCACCTTGCCGGAGTAGGGATCGGCGGTATCGTCGCTCAGGTACACCGGTTCCAGACCGAACCAGTCGGCGCCGCGCAGAATGGTGCCCAGGTTGCCGGGATCGTTGATGCCATCGAGATAGACGGCCGGCCGGTCGCTTCCGGTTGCCGGCGTCTCACGCGGCAGCCTGACCACCGCCACTATCCCTTCCGGAGAGACGGTTTCGCAGAGCTGATCCAGCCGCCGGGCCGGCAAAACGAAACGCGGGCAGGGGGGCAGGTGCGGCAGGAGCGACGCCGGTTCCAGGGCCGGCAGGTGGAGCAGCGCCTCGAGCTGGAAATCCGATGTCAGCAGTTCCCGCAGGTTCTTGATCCCCTCCACCAGGAAGAGTCCGGCCGCCAACCGTTCCGGCTTGCGCTTGAGCGAACGATAGAGTTGGAATTGCGCCCGGGTCAGCTCCGGTTGAGCGGCGTTGGCGGGCATGCGTCACTCCTCTTCGGTGCGTCCGGAGTCGAATTTACCACCCAATCCGAAGATACCGTCCACCGGCAAGGTGAAGATGATGCCGTTGCCCGGCTGATCCAGCTTGCCGACGATGTCTTCGAAGAGATCGATGATGATGGGAATGCGATCCTCCTCCACCAGCGTCAGGATAGTCTTGTTGCCGGGGCGGTTGCCCTGCAGCAGATCCTTGAGTCCGGCGAAGATGGGAATGTCGGTGGTGATGATGCTCCCCATCCCCTGCGAATTCACTACGGTGGCGCCCCGGATGTCGATCTCGAGAAAGCCTTCCAGCAACTCGTCCAGGTTCTCTTCCTTGTTGAGGATGATGATGAGGAGTTTCACCCGCTGATATCCGTGAATTTGGTTTCGAAGCTCTCCAGATGGTCGAGGAACTCCCGCGCTGTGGCGGCACCGGCCAGGGTACGCAGCAATTCCTGCTTATGCGACATGCGCGAAATGCGCGCCAGAATTTTCAAGTGCAGTCCCGCTTTACCCGCGCCGGTCAACACCAGGAAAACCAGATCGACCGGTTGACCGTCGATGGCGTCGAACTCCAGAGGGGGAGCGAGGGTGGCCGCTCCCAGCATAATGCCTTCAACCGGTGCCTGGTTGGCGTGGGGAACCGCTACCCCGGCCCCGATGCCGGTGGAGATGTCGGCTTCCCGTTCCAGGATGATGTCCACGAGTTGTTGCGGATCGGGATAACCGCAAGCTTGTGTCAGGCGCTCCACCAGGTCGCACAGCAGCGTCTTTTTATCAGGCGCGGAGAGGCCGATGAATACCGTCTCCTCGGAAAGGGAAGTACACAGTTTCATGATTTGTCAGCCCCCAGTAAGGTTGCTCGAGATCATTCGAATGGCAATATAGTCGCGGACCCTCTCTTTATCAAACTCAACCCGCTGATATAGTATTGCTGGGAAGTAATGACCGAATCAACTCCTCCCTTCCAGTAGCAATACTGTAACCAATGTCTGGGAGATACTATCAAGCAGACATTCTTATAGAACATTGGCAAACGCCTCGCTGCAATGCTGCGAGGTGGATGCTGACGCGCTTTCCGCTTCTGTTAAGTTCGACAACTGCGGGACGATAATAATGACGACCGCATTCATGCGACCGCAGTCATGCGGCATTCGCTGTATGCTCTGGCAGCCGCGATGAACCGATTCGCGACCCCCCGGGTTTTTTCTGGCTATCCCCGCTCAAGGGAGTATATTGAAAACCGGTCTGATATGAAATATACAGGATCTTACCGGGAAAGCGCGCACAGGCGCAGCCGGTCAGGCCCGAGGGAAATAGAGAGAAGGAGAACTTAATGAGAAAACTGTCTCTGTTCCTGCTCGTTCTGGTGCAGGTACTCCTGTTGATGAGCTGTTCCCAGAGGGATCAGTACCTCCTCAACATCGTATACACTTCCGATACCAAGGGTTTCCTGGAAGACTGCGGTTGACACAGTCATAAACTTGGCGGTCTTGCCAGGAGACAGGTTTATATCGATACTCTGCGCAGCAGGTTCTCTGGTGATTTTCTGCTGTTGGACGGCGGTAACCTCGCCAGCTACGCGCGCACCGAACCGGATGTCGAGAAGTATCTCTTCATTACCGATATCATGAATCACATCGGCTACGATGTCATGCAGCTGGGCGAATTGGATCTCTCCCTCGACAAGAAAGATCTGAACGCATTGATCACCCGTGCCGAGTTCGATGTCATCGGCTCCAATATCGACCCGCGCAGTCCCGAGGACATCTGGCAGGAATATGTCATCAAGAAGATCGGCGGCCTGAAGGTCGGCATCTTCGGCGAGCTGCGCGGAACCCTGTTGCGCAAGGAGCAGGCCATCCAGGCCGATTACATCGCGAACGCCCGCCTGATGGTCGAGAAACTGCAGCAGAAGAGGTGCGATGTGATCATCTGCATCGCCCATGTCGACGATCGCAACGCCAAGGCGCTGCCCGATTCCGTCGCCGGTATCGATATCGTGATGGGGGGCAAAGTCGCCGGACCTATGAAGAAGGTACACCAGGTTGGCGAGAGCTACTATATCAACTCCGGTGACCGCGGCCGCTTCGTCGGTCACATGCAGCTGTTCCTCGACCGCACCCGGACCATCGACTCCGTGGCGGTCAGCATTGAATCTATGGAGACCAACGATCCGGAGGATCCCTATGTCAAGGCGCTGGTGGATGAATTCAAGGTGACCTATGACGCCGCGAAGGGGAAACAGCCCGGCAAGCATCAGCAACCACCGGTCACCAAGAAAGCGCCGGCGTCGATTCAGCAATCGAGAGTTGGTTCCGTGGAGCAATTGAGCCCGCTGCGTTCCGGTGAAGCGCCTCCTCCCAAGAAGAAGCAGGTGCAGCCGCCGATTCAGAAAACTCCCTCGACGGGAGCGGTCGAACCCAGGCGAAATTAAGCGGCTAGCTGAAGACAATCCCAAGCCCGTCCCCACAACAGGGGCGGGCTTTTTTTATGCGGGCGGTCCTGCGGGCTGGATCAGTTGTTGAATGAGGGTGAGTTTCTCCTGCAGCAGATCGTCGTCCCTGGCTTCCAGGTTCAGGCGCAGCACCGGTTCGGTATTGGAGGGCCTGATGTTGCACCACCAGTCCCGGTAGTTGATGGTCAAGCCATCGATCCACTCCTGGCCGGCGTCATCGAACCGGGCTTTGATCTCCTCCAGTCTGGCGGGGACATCCTCAACCGTGAAGTTGATTTCGCCGCTCTGGACGTACCGCTTCATCGGCGCCACCAGTTCCGACAGCGTCTGGCCCTTGCGTTCCATCAACTGCAGTATCAGAAAAAGCGCCATATCGGCGTTTTCCGTGAAATAGCTGTCGCGGAAGTAGTAGTGTCCGGAGAGCTCACCGCCGCACAGCGAGTTGTTCTCGCGCATCCGTTTCTTGATAAAGGTATGGCCAACCCGGCTGCGGGTGGCGGTGAGACCGTGTTCGCTGAAGATCTCCTCCATGACCCGGGAGGAGCGGCAGTCGATCAGGATGTTGAAATCCCGCTCTCCCATCTCGTGGAGGGCTTGTGCCAGCAGAATAGTCGTGAAGTCGCCTGAAACGGTGTCTCCCTTTTCGTCGACGAAAATCACCCGGTCGCCGTCTCCATCCAGCGCGGCACCCAGCGCGGCGCCACTGTCCACCACCTTCGCCTTGATGTCGACCAGATTCTCCTCCAGCAGCGGATTGGGAGCGTGATTGGGGAACTGGCTGTCGACTTCGAAATAGAGGGGCACGATCTCCAGCGGCAGATCGGAATAGAGATCCATCAGGTAGGAACCGCAGACGGCATTGGCCGTGTCCACCACGATTTTGTGCTGCGATTTGAAATTGGCAAACTGATAAATATGGCGCCGGTAGGAGGGGAGCGGATCATGGGTGGTCAGAGAACCGGCGCCGTCGCGCTGGAAACCGCCAGCCTCCGCCAGCTTTTTTATCTCCTGCAGCTCGTCGGAAGGTACCGGTACGGCATTGCGGCGGCAAAACTTGAATCCGTTGTATTCCTTGGGATTGTGCGAAGCTGTGATCATGACGCCGGCATCGTAATCCTCCGCCGCGGTTGTGAAGTAGAGGATCGGGGTGGAGACGGTTCCGATATTGAGGGCGTCGACACCCGCGTCGTGTAATCCCTCGGTGAAGGCGTTGAACAGAATATCGCGCGAATCCCGCACATCGGTTCCGATCACCATGCTGCGCGCCTGGAAGTAGTCGACTGCGGCGCGCGCGATATTGTAGGTGAGTTCGGCATCCAATTCGGCGGGGACAATACCGCGGATGTCATAAGCTTTAAAGATCGACAATTTCCCTCCTGTAGTATACCCGCGGGTGAACGAACCGCATCAGGATACAAAGCCACGGGTCAAATAGCCACCAAAAACAGGCGCTATCCCCGCTGTTGTCGCTGGCCGGCCCTATTGCTGCACGGGCGGTTCCCCTCCTGCAAACGGTCACCCCTCGGATCGGGCCGCAAAGCGGCTCACCTTTGCAGTGCGAAATCGCACGATGTTCGTATGATCAAGGAGCGGATCATGGATCACGATCTCGAGCATGGATCTGATCTGGCATATCTCGCAAGATGCGACCGATATTTCACGGAATTAGGTATTTCAATAATAACATGATGGTTTCGAAATGAACGCTATGATTATGCGAACCGGATTTTCTTCTCCTTGACATAGTTTAGGAGCTATACTATGTTATAGACGGGGCGCAATATCTCCTGATAATTGCAGTATGAATGGCTGATAAGAAATCAGTCGCACTTCCTGTTTTAAACTAAAAATATCGCGGGGAAGTGACCTATTGATCAATAATGAAGCGTCGTAAACTAGAAAACAGGTAGGAATGAAAGGATGGCTGAGATGGAAACAACCTTCATAGAGAATCTTAAATACGTATTTCGAAATCTTGGCATAACGAAAGCATATGTCGCCAAGATGTGCGGCGTGTCCAAAGCCACCGTCTCCATGTGGCTGGCTGGACGCAAACCCTATCGTCAATCCATCGAGGTGATCTCTGAACTGATTTCTTCACTCCTCTTCATCAAAATCACACCAGATGCGATCCAGAACGAGGACATCAAGCGGATTTTGCGAATGAACGAAGTCAAAATCGTAATTATCCGCAAAATGATCCGCGATCTTTCCGATCTGAATATGGAAGACCTGGTGACACTCAACGAGTATGTGCAAAGGGTGATTGAGGGTGAATCCAACACTGAGAGACTGCTCGACTGACGGTCGCACCGCAGTTTGAACCTGAACGATACAGAGCCCCCGCGAGGGGGCTTTTTCTTTGCTACAATGCTTGACTCTGCGGGGACGGCTGAGTAGACTCTCAGGGCGCAGCAGGCGCAGCGGGCTCCGCCAGGAAAGGACTTACCATGAGCGTCAACGCCGTCTATCCCGGTACCTTCGATCCGATCACCTTCGGGCATCTCGATATCATCAAGCGCGCAGTCGCCATTTTCGATCGGCTGGACATCCTGGTCGCCGCCGTGTCGGGCAAAGACACGCTTTTCACCCTGGCCGAGCGGGTGGAGCTGGCGGAACGAGCGGTGGAAGGGCTCGATGGAGTGCGGGTCCTTCGACTGGAAGGTCTGCTCAGCGAGTACGCGCGTGAGAAAGAGGTCCGGGTGATCGTGCGCGGGCTCCGGATGGTATCGGACTTCGACATCGAGTTTCAAATGGCGCTCACCAACCGCAAACTCTACCAGCCGTTGGAGACGGTGTTCCTCACTCCCAACGAGAGTTTCACCTACCTCAGTGCCAGCATCGTCCGGGAGTTGGCGCAGCTGCACGCCCGCCTGGATGAATTCGTCCCCGATTTCGTCGCTCAGCGTCTCTACGCCAAATTCAAGGGACACGGACCCAGACCTGCGTGAGTGACCAGCCGAAAGGAGCCGTAACATCAGCGTTCTAGCCGAGATCCAGAAGCGGGCGGCGGCCCTGCAGAAGCATATCGTCCTGCCGGAGGGTGAGGACCCCCGCACGGTGGAGGCAGCCAGGCTGATCCGGGATAAAGGTATAGCCCGCTTTACGCTGCTCGGCAACGAAAGCCGCATTCTCGAGCTGGCCGCCGGCATTGATCTGAAGCTGGCGGCGCGCGAGCTGATCGATCCCTCCCGTTCCGAGTGGAGTGACGAGCTGGCCCGTTTCCTGTTCAATCGCCGCCGCGAACGGGGCATGACGCTGGAACAGGCGCGGAAGCTGACGCTCGATCCGCTCTATTTCGCCGCCCTGATGGTCGCGACCGACCGGGCGGACGGTGGTGTGGCCGGCGCGGTCAACACCACCCCGGACGTCATCCGGGCCGGGCTCTTCAGTCTCGGTATGAAAGCGGGTCTCGACATCGTCTCCAGTTCCTTCCTGATGGTGATGCCGGACGGGCGCGCCTACACCTACTCCGACTGCGGCGTGGTGCCCGACCCGACGGCGGAACAGTTGCCCAGCATCTGCCGCGCCGCCTGCGACACCCACGGTGCCCTGACGCAGACCGAACCGCGCGCCGCTTTTCTCTCCTTCTCGACCTACGGCAGCGCCGACCACCCGCTGGTGGACAAAGTGCGGACCGGTCTGCAACTGACGCGCGAGCGTTTTCCGGAGCTGGCCGTCGACGGCGAACTGCAGTTCGACGCCGCCGTCGAACCGGCGGTGGCGCGCAGCAAGGCGCCGGGCGGCGTGCTGGACGGGCAGGCTAATGTCTTCATCTTCCCCGACCTCAACGCCGGCAATATTGCCTACAAGATCACCCAGCGGCTGGCCGGAGCGGAAGCGCTGGGCCCGCTGATCCAGGGTTTGCGCAAGCCGTTCCTCGATCTCTCCCGCGGTGCCGTCCCCCGGGACATCATGAATGTCGTCGCAATCGCGGCGGTGTTGGGGGAGTGAGAGCGATCTTCAGCATCCCGAGTAACCGGGATACTAAAGGCGAATGTACACTGTAGGGTTTTTCTGACGCTTTCGTATCGAATAACCGAATTCCGATTCCGATTCCGAATAGCGAATACCGAATTCCAGATCTCCGGAGATCGGGAGTCGGCCTCGGTATTCACCTCATTCCTTACCTATATAAGTCATATGCTCCCCCGGCGCGGACTCTATGCCGAACACCCGATAGCCCTGCTTTTCCATCGCCTCCACCAGGGGCAACGGGGGGAAGTTCGTCTGCAGGAGAAGATGTTTGCCGGCCGGGAGATCCTGCATCAGCTGGGTCACCAGACCGAGCGGATGTTCCCCGCCGTTCAACATCGCCGTACCGTCGATTACCCGTTCCGGAGTGCCCTTTAACCAATCCGGTGCTGAAGTCGGCAATGCGGGCGCCTCCGGTTGCTCATCTCCGGTCAATGGCGGCTGACCTGCTGACTTCCGCAGAGCATTGACGAAAGTGGTCACCTCCAACTTGCCGATCATGGCGACTTTCTCCAGTGTGGCCAGTCTGCCGACGGTACGACGCAGTACCGGATTCTGCAGGTTGCGATAAACCGGCGCCATTTCCATTACCTGCTTTTCCATCTCCGGGTGTTCCGCAAACACTTCGAAGAGCTTTGTCCCGGGTTGAATATCCATCCTGAATCTCCTTGGTCTAATTCGAGCGATTGCTTCAGACTCAGTCTTTGTCATCGTAGCTGAGCAACCGCTGTTCTCCTTCGATCTGCTGCAGTTCGGTCAGATCCTGGGTGACTTCCAGGGTTCCGAGATAATCACCCGCCTCGTCCCGGACGGCGTAGTAGACAATGTAGACCAGGCGTCCGCCCAGCTTGATCCAGAACCGTGCCTGGTTCTGTTCGCCCGCTTTGAAGTCCGCCAGGATACGATTGACTGTCTGAACGCTGGAGGGAGGGTGGCAGTATTGCACCTTGCGGCCCAGGACGGTGCGGGTGCGTTCGAAGATGCGATCGGGACCCTCGCTGAAGAAACGGACGCTATCCTCCTTGTCCACGAAGGTAATATCGAAGGGCAGTGTATTGAACAATGCGACGAGCTCGGTGAGGGTCAAGGATCCGGTCGGCAGCTGAACCTTTCCGTCGATCGTGGCAGTGGGGAGCTGTCCAGTGTCGATGTCCGCCGGTTTCCATTCAGAATCCGGCGCGATAAGGCAGTAGCCGATCTCGGCTGTCTGCGTATAGATCTCGTACCACTCCGCATCGGAGAGTAGATCCAGCGCCGTCGGCAGGAAAACCTTCTCCTCTTTGTAGATCATCTCTGCCACCGCCTCCACCGCCGGCAGAATCGCCAGTTGAGCGAAAGCGAGTGCTTCCCGGCCGCTGATCGCGTCGATATCCTGCAGCCCGGCGAGGGTCGTCTTCAGCAGATTGCGCACTTCGTCGTCCTTACCCCACATGACGGCGGGGACTCCGGGTACATTCTTCTTCTCGAAAAAGGGAAATACCAGATTCTCTTTGCGACGGTAATGTTTGTCGATATCCATCAGTTCGTTCAGCCCGGTCTGCAGCTGCCGGATGGCTGACAAAGCATCGGCGTCCTCTGCCAGTCCCTCCAGTTCCGCGACCTGCCGTTTGATTGAGTCGATCTTAACCTGAATCGCTTTGTTCTCTTCGACGAAGGTGTGCACCGGATGACCGGGCGTGGTCTGAGGTGTTTCCTGCTGGTCCAGGTGTTTCTTCAGCACCCGGGTGTGGGTATCGCAGAGAGCCTGAATACTCTCCTGCGGTATCCCCTCTTCGATCAGCTGCACCTCCATCCTGAAAACATCGGCATAGTCGGCACCGGCCAGCATGGTCTCCAGCTGTTGTTTGACCTGCTCCGGCGCCTTTCCATCGTGTAACTGGCGCACCAGTCTTTTCATTATCTCGACGCGCTCCTGGCGTTCATCACCCATTATCTATACTCCTCTCGGTTCTTAAACATAGATCTCTGTATATACTACCTCAGGGTAGTATATAAACTGCTGCCTGTCAAGCTTATTGAGACAGATTGTCGAAATGGTTCTTTCTACGACGCGCAGTGTTCCTGTCACGTGACCGACTGGTTCGTTATGTTCTAGATAACCACAAACCTGAAGGAGACTCTACAACCATACATCGAGAGATAGGCTATCCATGAAGAAAATGCTTCGACTCTTGTCATTGCCAACAGTGGTTCTCGCGGCTATTCTTGCCACCAACCGTGTCGCCGTCTCGCAACCCTTGACCTGGGAACCGCTGGGTCCCGGCCTGGGTGAACTCCTCACTTCGCTTCACCTGCGCGATAACACGCTGTTCGCGGGAACCGGCGAGGGTTTCCAATATCTCGATCTGACGACCGGAATCTGGACTTCGCGGGATGATGTCGACTGGATCGGTCGCCATGTGCAGTCGCTGACCAACCACCCTCAGCACCCGGGGCGCATCATCACCGGACGCCAGAACGCCTGGTTCAAAGGTTACCTGGAACTCACTGAAGATTGGGGGGAAACCGAAACGCTCGTGTATAATTCCGACGGTGGCGTGTTCAAGGATGTGCAGGTGGATCCCTTCAATCCGGACCGCATCCTGGCCTGCGGCTGGCAGGATATCTCCCCGGGGGAGCTGGTGCTCTCGCAGGACGGCGGCTTCAGCTGGACCATGATTGCCGATCCACTGCAGTTTACCATGACCGAACTCGCTTTCGATCCACTCCAGACGGGAGGGGTGTATCTGTCGGGCTCCTCCCAGGTGACCAGTTCCCTGGACGGTGGTGAAACCTGGCTGCCTCCGTCCCCCGATCTGCCGGCGGCTTACGGCCACTACTGCATCGCCGCCTCGCCTCTGGTCGCCAGTCTGCTTCTGACCTCCAGCGACCTGGGAATTTACCGTTCGGAAAACGACGGCGTCAATTGGGAATTGAGAAGTGGTCCGGTTTCCCAGGACAGCTCAGCTTGATTCTTAAGTGTTTTTC
>CAZFEC010000023.1:0-34397 GCA_964517435.1 uncultured Bacteroidia bacterium
CGGGACTAATGTAGCCGGTTACTTGTTAACCGTGGTTTGCATTTCTACATAGCAGATGCTTAACTTGAATAGCGAAAAGCCAGCCGTTTTCAACCGCGTTAAAGTTACTTATAAGTGAGGGATGAGCCCTTGTTCGAACCGATCCGGCGGATGATAGCCTGTGGAAGCCGGCTTCGTGCCGGCAGACTGCTGGTGGCGACCCAGGGTAATATCTCCCTGCGCCTGCCGGGCGGAAACTTCCTGATCACCGCCAGCGGCGTCGACAAGGGTGAGCTGACACCGGCGGACATCCTGCGGATTTCTTCCAATGGAAGACGGATCGCTCCCGACGGAAGCACGTTGACCAGCAAAGGCGTTCCCTCTTCCGAAACCGCGTTGCACCTGGCCGCCTATCGCCGCTGGCCGGAAACCGGAGCGGTGATTCACGCGCACCCGCCGGCTGCATCCGCTTTCGCGCTGGCACGACGGCCGCTGCCACGGGGGGTGACGGCGGAAGCTGAAGCGGAATTGGGCGAGGTCCAGCTGTTGCCCTGGGCTCCGCCCGGATCGGACGCGCTGGCCGCCACGCTGTGGGAAGCTCCCGCCGACGGTTGCGCCTTTCTGCTGTCCAATCACGGGACGCTGACCCTGGGCGCGCACCTGGAACAGGCCTGCCGCCGGATGGAGCTCCTGGAACACTACGCCGCCACCCTCCTGCTCGCCGGGCGTCTGGGTGAAGCGGTACCGCTGTCGGCGTCGGAGTTGGCGCTGCTGCGCAAACAGAGCGAGGTTTAGATGCCAAAAACGATAACACTGTTGCTGGGCGCCCTCCTGCTGTTCGCCTGTGGGGATGGTGGTGTGGAGGGGCCGGAGTTCTATCCCCTGGCGGAAGGACGCACCTGGATCTATCTGGAAGCCCAGGTGGACGACCAGGGTGAACACCTCGCCAAGCACCAGGTGCAGGCGCAACGGGCCGGTCCTACGGTGTCGCTGGCCGGGGAATCCTTCGCCCACAGCTGGGAGCTGACAGTGTCCTCCAATGATATCGAGGTCAGCCGGCAACGGCTGACGGTGGACGGCGATACGGTCAAAATGTTATCGATCAGGACCGGTAACAGCGGCCGGCTGATTCACTTCGATCCCTGGTTCCCGGAATGGCTGCCGCTGGACGCGGGCGCGTCGCCCTTCCGGTTCAGTTATCTCACTTCGGTCACCGATTCCGCCGGACTACCCATGGGCAACCCGGTGCGGATCGACCTTGAGATCTTCCGGCCGCCGTCCGATTCGCTGCCGGTCACGCCGGGTGCGGGACAACAGGTGCTGGAGTACTACTATCCGGCCAGCGGCAACCGCACCTATATGTATTTCGCGCCGGACAGCGGCAAGGTGCGGGAGGAATCACCCTGGCTGAACCTGCAGGCGCGTTCCTTCCGCAGCAGCTACCAGTTGAAGCAGTTCATTCCGTAGGGCGGCGGGAGAGCGGCGGGTGATCAACCGCCGGGATGAAGGGAAAACGATTCACGCGAAGTCATAAAAAGGGGCACAGATGGAAGAGAACACACTGGTCAAACAGCTGTCATTGCCGCTCTATCAGTCGCGCGGCTGGCTGAAATTCCTCGGCATTCTCAGCATCCTCTACGGCGTCCTGGTCGGTATCACCATTATCGGGCTGTTGATCTGCTGGTTGCCGATCTGGCAGGGAGTGCTGCTGCTGAAAGCGGGCAATTCGATTGAAGCGACCCAGATCGCCGGCAACGGCGAGGAGTTCATCCGCTCGCTGACCAACCTGGGAACTTATTTCACGATCATGGGAATCCTGGCGCTGGTGGGCCTGATCTTCGCCGCCGTGGTTTTCCTGGTGATGGGCGGCACCTTTATGGCTGCCCTGACCGGTTGTCCCTGGACCTGGATGTAGTCGCCAGCAATTCCCAGATTTGAACCTCGGTAGGCGATTCATCTCCGGCCGGAGACTCCGATTCCGGCAGCAGCTGCCGGAGCGCGGCGGCGGCCTGCGTCAGCAGCAGCTGCCGTTCCAGAGCGGCGCACACCAGCGGTTCGTCGCAGAAACCCGCCGCAACCGCGGTCCGGTAGAGCAGCTCCTCCTCCAGGAGGTGACGCAGAAAGTCCCGCTTCAAACCTTCGTCGAAATAATCTTCATGGAGCTTGCCGCGGAACGCGTCCTGCAGCAGCTCCTCCAGTTGCCCGGCCGTGATACGGCGCCGGCCCTCCCGGCCGGCTTCCCCCGGTTCCGCCAGCCTCCAGAGCTGAGGCTGAACCAGGTCCCCTTTCCGCGCGTCCCAGCTTGCCGCCACGGCATCAGCTGCCGCCATCATGCCGGCGATGAGCACATGGTGGGTTTGAAACAGGTCCGCCAGGTACGCTTCCCGGGACTGCTGCTGCAGCGCACGGCGCAGATGCGCTTCGATTTCCCCCCGACCGACCTGCGGTGTATCACATACCTCCAGCGAATCCAGTCGCAGTAGATGCCAGCCGAAAGGAGTTGCAACCGGTGGCGACAACTCGCCCGGCGCCAGCTCCAGCAGTGCCTGTTCGAAGGGGTAGACCGTTTCGGTGAGGTGGGTCGGCGGCAGGGTTCCGCCCCGGGCGACGCTGCCGGGATCCAGGCTGTGGCGGCGCGCCAGCGAATCGAAGGAGGCACCCGCGGTGAGGGCGCGGTGCAACCAGGCCGCCCGCGCCGAATCCTCCAGCAGGATGTGACGGAGATACCAGGTGTTCCCGGCCAGGCTTTGATAGCGCTTCCGCAGCGCGCGACCCGGCTTTGTCGGCGGCAGCTGCCGGCTCAGGTAGTAGTTACCGGCCAGCCAGCGCTGGAAATCGGCGATCCGGGCGGAGTCGGCGGCGGTCAACCAGCGGCTGCCGTATTGCGCCAGTTCCCGCTGCAGTTCCGGGGAAAGCCGTTCCGCCAGTTCCGGCCAGGGTTCGGTTACCCGCGCGGCGCGGTAGAGTATTAGAGGGTCGTCGGCTGCACCTGGGACGCGCGACTCAATGCCGACGGTACCGGCACAGCCGGCGAGCAGCAGCAGGATCAGGATTCGCATTGAGGTCTCGTAGCTAATCTCAGATTGCCGGTACGGACTTTGACGATAGGGAGCAATTTACACCAAAGGGGGGCACTTCCAATATTCTTATCGCGTGAATCGCTGCGGGATAGCGGTGGAGAATCCTCAAACCTCACCGTACCAACATCATTTTCCTAGATGCGATATCATCGCCCGACCTTAAACGGTATACGTAGATGCCGCTGGGGAACCTGGTGCCTTCAAACGTCACCCGATGCATACCCGCCGCATACACACCCTCCGCTAAAACCGCCACCCGTTGTCCCAGAATGTTGTAGACACTCAACTGGATCTGCTGTGGGGAAGGCAGTGTGAACTCGATCGTGGTAGTCGGGTTGAAGGGATTGGGGTAGTTCTGGGATAACTGGATCCTTTGCGGAATAACCGGTGTGTGATCCTGATCGGCTATTCCTTCAAACTCCTGCACCATCGCCCAAGGACCGCCGGTGAAACCGATGTCATTGCGCAGAGTGCCCTGCGCCGGCCACAACGGGAAGCCGTGATCGATAGGGTCTTCAGGATCGTTGTAGATCGGGTTGGGATTTCCGGCATCAATACAGGGGGAAACGGAATCGAGATAGGGTACGCCAAGTTCTGTGTGGAACTGCGGATCATTTCCTACGATGTTGTTTTCCCCTTCAACTTCTTCCTGGATGTAGGAGTATTCAGCGTAGACGGGATTACCGTCACCATCCGGGTCAGGTCGTCTCAAGTATTCGTAGGTGTTTCCGGCAATAAGGCAGTTGTGGAACTCCGGCAGTACTGTATTTTGCCCACCGGGAGTAATGAGAAACGGTAGGTTGCAACCGGTTATGGTAGAGTTTCGTATAAAAGCGCTTTCAGTAGCAACGATGAAAAGCGCGCCGTGATAGCACCAGTCGTAGGGATAGGTGAAGTAGTTTTCCTGTTCGATTACTCCTGAGATCAGCACGTTTTCCAGAAGGACGTTGTCTGCACTATAGATCTCGATCCCGCGACGGGGCGTATCGATGATCTGCACATTGCGCATACTTACATCATTGATATGCTGGATATTAATAGCCCCGTCATCGTTATTCCGGATCAGCACATCTTCAAAAGTCAGATGAACGCCGTATCCCTGATAGCAGCCATCCCCGAAGATAATCGAACCGACACCATGGCTGCCGCCGAAGTTATAGGGTCTGTCTGGAGCAATGTTTGGCTGCCGGTTGTTCTCAAAAAGGCAGTGACGCAGGATCGTGCCGCGGTTTTCGACATTATCGATATGGAGCACTCTGCCCTGGGTCCCTCCGTTGACATTGGGATTGCTGTAGTCGTCAGGGTCGTCGTGATAGTTACCGATGAAACGGCAGTTTTCCAGTACTGAAGGGGTCTCTTCACTTATCGAGCTGTGATAGAGAACCGATCTGCCGCCGGCGCTGCTGTTGGGGTCATCCGGGTCATTGTGCAGGTAAAGAGTATCATTGAGAAAAAGTCCGTCATTGATAGAGCAATGCAGTGTAATAATGTTACCCAATAAGCCAGGTTCGTAGCCGAGAACCCCACCCGCGTTTTCCTGAACCACCAGGTGGTTGACCTGACCATGGTCTTCAGGGACAAAACCGGCACAGACCGTGTTTATCCCACCTCGGTTCCGCAGGAAGAAAAGGCTATCCGCATAGATGGTATCCGCTCGAACGTATATGTATCTAAAGGGAGAATTGTCTCTTACATGGAGGTTCCTGATAACAACTGTGCCACCTTCAGACAATGCATTGAGCTCAAGCATTGACGGTCGAGTGGAGTTATCAGAAAGAATGATGTTCTCCAGCTGCATATAGTAGAGAGTATTGAGGACGATTACTCCGACCATATTGTTTACATAGTTCTCCAGTACAAGACCGTCTACATAGACCGAATCGGCACCATTATGGAGTAGTCTCTTATTCTCTCCAACACCTCGTCCATGCAGTCTGTCAATTATCATGTACCCGTAGTTGTACCCATATATCACCCAGAGACCTGGATCATTCGGGTTATTGTTAAATACCTGCAGGTTGCGCAGAGTTAGGTTTCCCTGATTTCCTCCGCTCCCCTGACTTAAGACTGCTCCATAGGTGGGTGATCTGTTCTCGGTAAAAACGCAGTTCTCCAGCACCAGATTTACGCTGTCTCTTGCGTGGATTGCTCCGCCACCGTAGAGCCAGGGGAATTCGCCATACCATCCCTGGCCGCGTTTCACCGTGAAACCGTTCAATGAGAATACACGCCCATTGCCTGTAGGGAGAACATTAACGATTGTCCCCTGGTACTCGCCATCCAGAATGGTCCCGTTGATATCGGTCGTATCCTGGCTGAAGATGTAGTTGGAAGCCAGCGTCAGTTCGGTTGCCGGCACAAGTATCAGCTCGGTATAAGTACCAGGTGCAACAAGAACTGTATCGTCCCAGGCACAGCTGTCCAGGGCGGTCTGGATCAATGGAAACTCGGAGGGGACGTGGTGGATCTCACCGTTACCCGGCAGAACGGCGATCATAATGAATATCGGAATGCAGATTCTCTTCATGTGTGTTCAGGACAGGGGCAGACGTTAGCCCTGCCCCTGTCAATGCTATTCAGGCTATTTCACGAACAGTACTTTCTCCACCTGGCGGAAAGAGGGTGTTTGGATGCTGATGAAATAGATCCCGGCCGCCAGATCATCCGGCTGGAAAACAGCCTGATGTAATCCAGCGTCCAGATGCTCATCCAGCAGGATAGTCACCAGCTGTCCCCGCAGGTTGTAGATCTGAATTTTGACAGCGGTCGCCCGGCCCAGACGGTAGTTGATTCTGGTACTGGGATTGAACGGATTGGGATAGCAACCAAGCAGTTCTACCTTCTGTGGTCTCTGTGACCGGTGCCGCCTGATGCCTCGATTCTCCTCTCCGCGCAATTGTGGCCTGCTGTAGTGCAGTACATCCTCCACTCTTTCGATGTAATAGATCGCTGACGCAATCCGTTGCTCGGCTGTGGGAGCGCTGTACAGGCCTCCGGGAGGCGGATAGGTCTGGATCTCCAGCAATGCCAGATCAAGGCATTTTATACTGGTAGATGTAGTCGCAGCATCGCGCAGTGCGGTCAGTTCGCTCGCGGCATAACCGGGATCGATATGCATGGCATGGATGCACCAGGCAGCGCTCCGTTCCAGTGTGGCCAGCTCCGGAGCCACGATGGCAGTGCTGTCGGCCAGCGTCAGCAGGGCAGACTGAAGCGTCTCACAGTTGTTGACACCGTAATCTGTATCCAGAGCGATTGCTTTTACTCTTAGAACTGATTCATTGGTGTAAGTACTTTCCGGGAAATCGGCCAGTACAGCTGAATAACTGGTTACCGCGTTTCCGAAATCGCCTCCCTGTTCGGCTGCCAGACCTGATTCAAACAGTGCCTGTCCACCACCACCGGGGAAGGGATCACAGCCTGTAAAACCCCAATCGCAGGCAGGGAGACTATTCAAATCGCCATCCACCCAGATTGGAACCAGTTCATTGAGCAGTATTAGTCCCTCATCCATAGGCGTGTTGCAGTCGATTTCCCTCCCCCAGAAATTATGGGTCCAGTCATTGTAGATATGCGATATAGGCGGGTTGGGATCCTCGACGAATTTAGCCCATTGTGGTGGATTTGCCTGCTGCTGCCTGAAATCGTTGTAGCCGCAATAGAGGTTCAACTCACCTCTATCCATATAAATCAGCGGATCAGGTGTATTGCCATACAGGACATTGCGGGCATCGTATTTCATATGGAGGGTGGCGTTATGCTGATTGATTATGGTCACTGGAAAAGCTTGGTCGTTCAGAAGGCTACCAAATTCGTTGTTGACAAGAACGACCGGTGCTTTTTCTACCAGCAAAGGAGTAACTGATTCTCCGCTCAACGGATCGGCCAGGAAATCGTTATTCTGCAGCAGTATACCGGATTGTGATTTCGAACCAAAGATCTGCAGCGACCAGCCTTCATAATCGGCAGTGGTAGGCGGCCTGAAGGTACAACCCACTACATGTATATCGCTGTTGAAGCAGGAAACCCTGGCCAGAGCATCTACATACGGCTCAGCTGCAGAAGCGAAATCGAAATCGGTCAATGATCCGCTGCATTTCGTAAAAGAAATCCAGCCGGCAAAATACTGCTGCAGTTGAACTTCAGGTGATGCGACTTCCACTTCACAGTTGCTGAAAGCCAGACCTGTGTTTGAGTTGTAGTTGAAGAGTACGCCCGCAAGCGTCACCGAAGGTGTGCTCTGCCCTGAAATAGTACCGTCAAAGAAGATCATGTTGGCGGTGCCTGGATCTTCTTCATTCAGTTTGCCCACGATCGCGGTACGCCGGCCGTCCAGCGAACCTACAGTTATAGAAGGGGGTTGAGCGCCCCCGGCGGCGTACAATTCCAGCTTAGCTCCTTCGGCCACCTTGATTATCGTTCCCTCCGGAATCACAAGCTCATTAGCGGCAAGGAGAACACTGCCCTCGTCAATATAATACCAGCCGACATCGAGACTCGAATACTGAGGTTGATCCAGCTTAACCTCGCTATACTTTGTCTTCCAACCTATGTCGCAGATGGTCAGGTCATACTCCAGATTCAAACTTACGTCACCAGCGTCAAGACACGGACTATTCCACATGACGTTGTAGTCAAAAACCCCAGTGGGTGTAAATCTTTGGATGAATTGTGGATCGCTGGTGATATTTCCTAGAATACCCTCGAAGCCAGCGATATTGCCGCCCCAATCATACTGGTTTCCAAAGAAATCACAGTGATGCACTGAGATCGTAGGGGTATAGTTGTTATACAAGACTTCACAGGAATACCCCAGTCCATAGGCAATAACAGTACTACTGATACTGAATTCGAGATTCTGATTGAAGCTGTTGTTAATCAGAACTTCATACCCGTCTCCTGCTGGGGCGGAATGGCAGTCGGCTATTGTGCAAGAGATAATCTCCAAGCCTTCATCGTACGAGTAAATAGCAGCTCCTTCATAAGCGCTGCAGTCAGTGAAAAGGCAATTGCTTATTAGGGTTGGATCCGGCCGACCGGCGATATAAGCTCTGTCGAAATAAATGGCTCCTCCCCATCCAGGTCCGTTTTGATCGCAGGTAGTTCCATTACTTACAAACTGACATTCTGAAATCTCCAATACTGGATCACCGCTGAGAAACAAAAACATAGCGCCTCCCATCAGGGAGGAAGCGTTTCCGGAAAAGACACAGTTGCTGACAGTGTTTTGCTCAATCCCCACAGGTAAATACAAATCACAATAGATAGCGCCCCCTGATTCAGTTTGGCACCACTCCCCGCCTATCTCTTCACACCCATTATCCTCAAAGAGAGTTCCAAAGATATCCAAGGCGAGAATTTCAATACCTATCGCGCCTCCATAACCTTCAAAAAGGGTTACTTGGCGATTATCTATGAAGTTACTGCTGAAAACACAGTCACGCACTTTCAGTTGACCGCCATCCACGAAATCATTTCGTCCACCATGTATCGCACCTCCCCAGCTGACACCAATCACGATATCTGAAGCAATGGTGTAGTTCCCAGTGAAACAGCACTCCTCAAAGTCCATCAAATCACAGATTCCACTAATTGCGCCGCCGTTTTGAATCGATGAATTGGAATCGAAGGTGGTTTCATCCAGATCCAGCACTACCCCATCACCCGAAGAAGTTTTGGTGGCTGAGATAGCTCCTCCCGAATATGGATAATTGAGTATTGGAGATTCACCGACCTGGTTCATGTAGAAATCTGAGCCGATGTCTACATAGGGAGAGTTCTCAAGGCAGATCGCGCCACCGTTCTTATTAGCGGAGTTTTCATTGAACTCGCAATCGTGACTATACAATAGTGAACTGATGAGATATACCCCACCACCCATCGACGCTTCACAATGTGCGATTACACAGTTTTCTAGATTTAGCATTGAGTTAACGCCGATAATACCACCACCATTTAGATTCAGCGGGGCTCTCCCATTTTCTAAAGTAACTCCTGAAATTGTGGTTAGCTCGTTAAGATTGTTTGCCAGAAAGACTCTTCCGAATCCAGAGGCGTTGGTTGCATCAATAACAACGTCTTGAGGATTACCAGTCTCGCTGGAAATCGCTATTCCACCCACAAGCACAAGGTTATGTTCATAATAAGACGTTTCGTCCGCAGCAATGATAATTTCGTCGCCCGGTCGCGCGATGTCCAAAGCTGCTGCAATGGTTGGTTGGTCTTGAGGAACACGTATGGTGTCACCTATGGCCTGATTGCATCCCAGCACAAGAGCCAGTAGTAGCGCTATGTTCAATGTTGCAAGTCGCATTTATTTCCTCCCGTTTCGATGACGATTCCGTATTGTTTCGCTTGAATCAAGAATCGTCCAGCTTAAGGCCTCAGCTTCCAATTCAAGATACATGGCGAGAACCGCTAGGGAGGATGTGCGTTACATTGGAGTTCACAAACCGAGAACCTGGGGGGGGAGTTATTGGAGTAAACCTGGAATTCATGTCAGCTCCGGTTAAGGCCGGGTGAAACGAATCTCAGGTGAAATTACGAATTTCCTCGACTCAAGGCAAGGTTGCGGAATTACTTCCCCTACCCCACCTCCTCAAACAGCGGCCGCAACCTGTCCCAGGTCTTGGCCAGCTCCTCCGAGATCACCTTGGTCTCGTCCAGTACCGGCATGAAGTTGGTGTCGCCCGACCAGCGGGGCACCAGGTGGTAGTGGAGGTGCTGATCGATGCCGGCGCCGGCGCAGCGCCCCTGGTTGAGGCCGACGTTAAATCCCTGCGGGCGTAAGGCGGCGGTCAGCACCCGCATACTCAGCTGCAGCAGCCGCTGGCAGTCCAGCAGTTCCACATCGGTAAGTTCCGTCAACTCGGGACAGTGACGGTAGGGGATGATCAGCAGGTGGCCGTTGTTGTAGGGAAAGAGGTTCATCAGCACGTAGGCCTGCTCGGAACGGTGGAGCAGCAGGTTGGCGCGGTCTTCCCGCTGCTGCGGCTTGGCGCAGAAAATGCAATCCTCCTCCGGCGTCTGGTCGATCTGTTCGATGTACTGCATGCGCCAGGGCGCCCAGAGCCGCTCCATGCACTCCCCTCCTAGCATTGGAACATGTGATTGGAATGCTGATTTAATCAGCATTCCAAAACCTTAGCAGGTCGATGTTCCATCGACTTGCTAAGGCAAAGTCGGACAGGTCAGCTGACACAGTCCGGCTTGGGTTTATCTATCAGTCCGACTTAAGCAAAACCATACGACCGGCCGGCTATTCCTCCTCCTTGCTCTCGTAACCGGCGATGACCTTGCGGGCTTCCTCCTCCGGCATCCGCTCGTAGTGGGAGAAGGTGCGGGTGAAGAGGCCGCGCCCCTGGGTCATCGAACGCAGGTGGGTGCAGTAGCGGTAGAGATCCGCCAGCGGCACCTTGGCGTTGATCACCTGGTAGCGGCCTTCCGCCTCCATGCCCTGGATCTTGCCGCGGCGGGAGGAGATGTCGCCCATGACATCGCCCATGTAGTCTTCCGGCACTTTGACGCGGATGTCGTAGATCGGCTCCAGCAGTATGGGCCGGGCGTTCTTGACCGCCTGTTTGAAGGCTTCGCGACCGGCGATCTGGAAGGCGATATCCTTGCTGTCCACCGGGTGTTCCTTGCCGTCGTAGACGACCGCCTTCACATCGACCACCTTATGACCGGAGATGACGCCCTGCTCCATCACCTGCTTGACCCCCTTCTCGATCGCGGGGATGAAGGGCTGGGAGATGTTGCCGCCGACCACTTCGGACGCGAATTCGAAATTAGCGCCTCTTTCCAGCGGCTCAATGCGCATCCAGACCTCAGCGAACTGGCCGGCGCCGCCCGACTGCTTCTTGTGCCGGTACTTTTCGTCGGCGCCGGAGGTGATGGTCTCCCGGAACGGCACGCCCGGCTCACTGAGCCTGGCTTCGACGCCGAAACGGGTCTTCAGCTTCTCGACCAGAATCTGCAGCTGCATCTCACCCTGACCGGAAACGATGATCTGGTTCAATTCGGCGCTGTGGATGATCCGGAAGGAGGGATCTTCCGCCCGCAGCGCCTGCAGACCGCTGGAGATCTTCTCCTCGTCGCCCTCGTTGACCGCATGGATGGCTTCATCGTGGACCATCTCCGGGAAAAGCACCGGCGTGAACTGGAAATTATCCGCCTTGATCA
Source organism: uncultured Bacteroidia bacterium (assembly GCA_964517435.1). Taxonomy (GTDB): domain Bacteria; phylum CAIWAD01; class CAIWAD01; order BS150m-G50; family BS150m-G50; genus BS150m-G50. Next base: position 11,241 of record CAZFEC010000023.1, read on the forward strand.
CCAGTGAATCACCGGTGCGAATACTCTTCATCTTCACGGCGACGCCGATGTCGCCGGCGACGATCTCGGTGGCGTCCTTGCGGTTCTTGCCGGAGGGATAGAACAGCTGACCGAACTTGGTCATCTCACCCTTCAGGGTGCTATTCTTAACCTCCAGACCGCTGGTCACCTGCCCGGTGTAGACGCGGAAGAAGGAGAGCTCACCGACATGCTTTTCGATCACGGTCTTGAAGACGAAAGCCGCCGGCGTACCGGAAACATCGCAAGCCAGTTCCCGTTCGTCTTCGCCCGCCTTGACCGTCTCGGCCTTACGCTCACAGGGAGCGGGGAAGTAATCGGCCAGCAGATCCAGGAGGCGTAGCGGACCGCGGTTGCGGGAAGCCACGCTGCAGACCACCGGGTAGATGGTACCGTTGGCAATACCCTTCTCCAGGCCGTTCTTGAACTCATCGGGAGTCAACTCACCCGCTTCGAAGTACTTCTCCAGCAGCTCGTCATCACTCTCGGCCACTGTCTCTGTCATCGATTCCAGCATTTCGTCGGCTCTGCCCTTGGCGTCGCCGCTCAGCTCCTCCTCGGTATAAGTGCCGGAGCCGTCCGTGGCGAACTTCAGCTGCTTCATTAAACCGAGATCGATGATGGTATCGAAGTTCTCACTGCCGGCGTTAAGCGGCACCTGCAACGGCAGGATAGCGCTGCCGAAAACCTCTTTCAGCTCCGCCAGCGTCCGGTCGAAGTCGGCCTGCTCTTTGTCGAGATGATTGATCACGAACAGTCCGGACAGTTCCCGCTGACGGGCGCAATCCCAGAAAACCTCCGTGCCGACCTCGACGCCGCTCTGGGCCGAGACCGTCACCAGGGCGGTATCGGCCACCCGTACACCGGTGAGTACCTCACCAGCGAATTCGGAGAAACCGGGTGTATCGAGAATGTTGATTTTCTTGCCTTTATGGACACCGTGGCTGAGGGCGAGGCTGATCGACTTGGTCCGGTCGATCTCCTCCTGCGTGTAATCGGAGACGGTGCTGCCGTCTTCGATCGAGCCCATGCGGACGATCTCCCCCATCGACTTGAGGAACGCCTCGGTCAGCATGGTTTTGCCGCTGCCCTCGTGGCCGATTACAACCACGTTGCGGATGTCCTCCGGCTTATACTTGCTCACTATTACCTCCATCTATCTGGTTTTCCATTATGTTCTTCAATTCAACTCGTTTCTTGCGGTCCTCGTTGTTATAGGGAATCTCCTCGACGATGAAGACCCGCTGCGGATGCAGGTACGGGGGCAGCACCTCGCACGCCTCCCGGCGTACATCTTCCTCGCTTAACTGGGAGCCCTCCTCCAGCTTCACGAAGACCTGGATGGTTTCGGAATGACGCGTATAACCGTTGGTGGCGATGGCGTCCTCCACTCCGGGCAGCTTTATCAGCACATCTTCGATTTCGAGCGGCGATATCTTGAAGCCGCGCAACCGGATCACATCCCGCACTTCGTCGGCCAGGTAGAGGTAACCATAGGCATCCTGCCGCGCCATCTGGTGGGTGCGGTAGAAATCATCCACCGCTTTTTCGAACTGGAGGTCGTTGCTGTTATAGAAAAGATCCAGCATGTAGGGAGACCTGATCACCAGCTCGCCCCAGTGTCCGGTGGGCAGCACCTCTTCATCCCGGTTGACGATGTGATACTCGACACCAATCAGCGGCGTGCCGACCGAATTCTCCTCGCGACGCAGAAAGGGCAGCGTCAGGGTGACGAAACCGGCGATCAACGGTGAAGCCAGGCCGGGCAGTATGTGAGAGTGGAAGCACTCTTCGAATTCATCGACCCAGTCGAGGCGGGTGCCGTCGTAGATCATTACGGCGTTTTCGATCTTGCCATTGCAGCGGGTTTCCCGCAGATGCTTGAGCAGGATGTAGTAGTACTTGCGCGTATTGACCGTCAGGCGGGGCGAATGGCGCTCGATCAGCTCCGCCACGCGGTGATCGTCCTCACCGCGATCCAGCAGCAACAGCGTCGCCGCGGAGAGGAGCGTCGGGAACAGCAGATTGGAAAGAACGACGAAATGCGCCAGCGACATCTGACAGAGCACATGGTTGTCGCGATAGAGTGAGAAGCGGCGCCGGACTTTGTGCGCCTGGGTGACCAGCTTCCCCACTTCAAACTGCGCGCCGATCACCTTGCCGCGCTGGTTGAGGTAGAAGTACACCAGGTGCGTGCCGGGATGCTGTCGGGCGCGGGGAGGCGACTCGCCTTCCAGCCGCAGCTGAATTTCATCACTCTGCGCTTCGCCGCTGACCACGAAACGCACGTCGCGGGCGAACATATGCTGATCGTTGCGCACCCGCTCCCGCAGGTGGCCGGGGAAGAAGGCGAAATCGGGAGCCACCTCGTGGATCAGCTTCTGCAGCAGATCGGGATCGAGCTTGTAATCGACAGGCACCAGCAGCGCGCCGGTGGTCAGACCGGCCAGCAGCAGCAGGGTGTATTCACTGCAGTTGGGGTACATCAGGAGCAGACGCGAGTTTTCGTTTACGCCCAGCTCCCGCAGCTTCTGCGCCATGGTTTCCACCCCGCGCATCAGCTGCGCGTAGGTCAGCCGCTCTTCATGCCATTGCAGTGCGACATGATCCGGATCCACGGCGGCGATATCGTAGAGCTGCGCCAGCAGATCGGTATTGATCGCCTGCTTGAGGAAGGAGAGATCGATATCCGATTCCGACGTCTTGCTTTTACGGACTTTGTACTTCAAAGTGGATCTCGGCTTTTTCCATCTGGGGCGGTGCCGGGTAAGCCTTTGCAGGACCGCACCGCGCAATTATCCAAAATACCAAATTACAGAGGCTTTCAATTTATCCGCGACTGGGTTGTTTGTCAACGATAGTATTTCCCAAACCGAAAATACGGGATGAAGCCGGCACGCCGACGTCGTTACGCGCCCTGATCACGCTCCTGGGCGCGGCGCCGGGAACGACGGCTCTCACGTAGATGGAACCAGGTCAAGAGCGGGTGACGCCAGAGCATCCTGGGTCCGGACCAGCGCATTACGGCCTGAATGCGTCGACGCTGCTCCGGCTGAAAGCAGTGAACCGGGCAATCCTGGCAGGGCGGTTTGTCCACGCCGTACGGGCAGCGGGCGATCCGCTGTTCGGCATAGCGCAGCAGTGCGTTGCAGGCGTCGCAGAGCGGCGCCTCACCGCGGTCGACGGCATGAAAACGGGCGCAGTAAAGCCGCACCATCACCGTAAGTGTGCGCATTTCCCGCGCGAGCGAACGGCGGGACCGCTCCGGGGATTCGGGATTGTCCCGCTTCACGAGCGGGCGTGCAGATAAGAGGGAGTGTTCATGGGATAAAGACGATCAGGTCCGGCTGTCGGCGGCGGCATCATCCGCGGCGGCCTCAGCTTCACCGGCTTCGGCGGCGGCGGCATCGGTATCCGGCTGGTCCGGTTGTTCCTTGCCGGATTCCTCCAGGTAGTTCAGCTTGAGATCACCGATCAACTTGTCCAGCAGTTTGGCCAGCTCGTCGTCAAGATTTCCCTGCGTGTAATTGCGCAGCATATCCAGCAGATCGATGTAGGCGGAAGCGGCTTCCAGGTCGACGGTGATCTTGCCGTCCGGTCCCTGAATCTTGCCCAGTCCGGTCCAGGCCGCCTGTTGAAATGAGGTCGCCAGCTGTACGAACAGTAATTTCCGTTTCTCTGCGAGCGGAATTTCGCTCGTGGTGGTGTCGTCCGACATCATCCTCTCCAGTTCCGGTCAAGACCGGGTTAATTCAAAATGTGAGTACAACATGCCGGGTGACTGCAGTCAGTCCCGGTTCTCCTCTTCACTCTCGGCCGGCACCGGAAACCGCAAACGCCAGCTAAGGTCGGTATCGGAGCTTATCTCCAGCTCGCAGGCGATGCCGGCTGTATTGATCAGGTCGACCAGGTCGTTCAGCTCAGTGGCGGTGCGTGCTTCCGGTTCGATCAGATGCAGCTCCATCAGCAGCAGCGGTTCGTCCGGTTCCGGTGCTGAAAACCGGAGGCTGGCTTTCTGATGGTGGTCCACGACGCCGTCCAGCCAGTGGATGAAACGGAAGAGCCAGGTCGACATCGGCAGCGCGGGGACATCCACCGACGGGAAACGTTCCCGGTCGATATCCACCTCCACCGCCACACCGTGCTTGAAGCCGAGATCCACCTGGAAGAAACGCATCTCCACTTCCAACCACGCCGGCAGGTCGTCGATGCGGGGCAGCCGCTCCTCGAACTGCACCTTGCTGGTCAGGTCACGCAACTGGTCGGCCAGCACGTCGACGTACTTAAGCAAACGGGGAATATCCTTGTCGTCGGGGAGACGCAGTTCCATGAGCTGGGCGATACCCATCACGGCGTTGAGGGGATTGTTCAGATTGTGAATCATGCCGCTCAGCAGGCTGCCCAGGCGGGCAAAGCGCTCTCGCTCGTCCAGCAGTTCCCCGCTGGGAAACGGCGGGAGAGGGCTACTCGGGTTTGTCATCGCGCAGTTCTTTTATCAGGTCGCGCAGGCGCGCGGCCTTCTCATACTGTTCCGCTTCTACCGCCACTTTCAGCCGTGCTTCCAGTTCGCCGATCTTCTCGTCCCGGTCGATCACTTCCGGTTCGTCGGCGCGGCCCGCCTCCTCCAGCACCTTGGCGGCGACATGGATCGGCAGCCCCAGCTTCAGCGCCAGCGGAATAGCATCGGAGGGACGGGCGTCGACCAGCACGGTCGCGCCGTCTTCCCGGATCAGTTCGACAGTGGAGAAGAAGGTGTTGTCTCTCATTTCGGTGATGACAACCTGCACGACGACGCCGCCCAGCGCTTCCAGAATGTGGACGATGGTGTCGAAGGTCAACGGCCGTGAATAGGTGGCGCCGCTGAGAATGTAGGTGATGTTCTGCGCCTCGATCGGACCGATGTAGATGGGAAACCAACGGGGACCATCCTTTTCGCGCAGCACGATGACGCTGGCCTGGTTGGTCCTGTCGATGGACACTTCCGCGATATTGACCTCGATCAGGTTGTCACGCTCCATGTTGATATTATAGTCGCGAGTTCTGCAAAAGGCAATAGATTGCGTTGAAGCGCCGTCATTCATGCGGTGTTTCAAGAGCTGGTTGGAGCCGACAACCCGCGTTGCGGCTCAATCAGCCCCAAACCGTTGCTTGAAAGCGGGGGAAAGCTGTCTTACATCACTCAAGGTACAGGGTGAAACTCATCTGTGGAAGCCAGCGCGGAAAGAAGAACGCTGCTTCTTCGTCAGGAGGATCAATTAGCAGAGCTTCGATTGGAATTACCGGGCAGGCCGCTATATTTAGGGAAGTTCCCGCCCCGGATGCAACCGGATGCGGGCAAACCCGGTAACAGGAGACAGGGTGGTTCAGAAGGCTCGCGCCTCTCCGGCAAAGCAATGGCATTTCATCGGTATCGGCGGTATCGGCATGTCCGCCCTGGCGGAGTACCTGCTGCAACGGGGGAACACCGTTTCCGGTTCCGATCTGACCGATAACGAACAGTGCGAAGCCCTGCGGCGACTGGGCGCCCGTATCGACATCCCGCACGCAGCTCAGCTGCCGGAGGGGGTCGAGCGGGTCGTGATCAGCACTGCGATTCCGGAGGCTAACGGGGAGCTGCAAAGCGCCAGGCGGCAGGAGCTGCCGGTCTGCAAACGGGCGCAGCTGCTGGGTGAGATCGCCAGCAGGCTGCGCTGCCTGGCGGTGGCCGGTACGCACGGCAAAACCGGCACGGCGGCGCTGCTGGCGGAGACGCTGATCGGACTGGGGGAATCGCCGACCGCTTTCGTCGGCGGCGTGATGCACCGCAGCGGTTCCAACCTGCTGGTGGGCACCGGTGAACTATGTGTCTGCGAAGCGGACGAATACGACGGCTCCTTTCTGGAACTGCGTCCGCAACTCTCGATTATGACCTCCCTCGATCACGACCACACCGACATCTATCCCACCCGGCGGAAACTGGACACCGCCTTCCTGGATTACCTGGGGCAATGCGAGTTGATCATTTACCCCGCGACACCGGCACTGGACCGGCTGGTGGCGGCTACCGGCAGACCGGCTCTCAGCGTCGGTTCCGGTGGCACCTGGGAACTGTTGACGACGGAACCGGCGGGAGGCGGACAGCGGGTGTACTACCGCCACGGCAAGGACAGGGGCGAATTCGAACTGCCGCTGGCCGGACGCCACCAGGCTGTGAACGCGCTACTGGTGCTGGCGACGCTGTGTGAATTGGGCTTTTCCGAAGCAGACGCCGGCGCGGAGCTGGCCCGTTTCCAGGGTGTAGCCCGGCGCCAGGAGACGCTGCTGGAAACGGAAGTGGGAACGCTGGTGGACGACTACGCCCATCATCCGGCCGAAATCAGCGCCCTGTTGACCTGTTTCGCGAACGGCGACCAGGTTCGCAACCATGTACTGTTTCAACCGCATACCTTTACCCGGACGCGCGACTTCGCGGCTGGGTTCGCGGAGGCGCTGACGGTGGCCGCTTCCGTCTATCTCCTGCCGGTCTTTCCGGCTCGGGAAGCGCCGTTGCCCGGCGTCGATTCGCGGCTGATCGCCGCGGAACTGGAGCGCTGCAATTACGAGCCGGTGGCATGCGGAGAAGATCCCCTGTCCTTCCTGACCCGCCACTTCCAGCCGGGCGACCGGATCATCACCCTCGGCGCCGGCGACATCTGGCGCTGGCACCCGCAACTCAAGGAGTTCCTGCAGAGTCAGAGGGTGACGACTGCGGGAGAGAGCAGCTGATGGCACATGCAGAGTTCTGTAAATTCAATGCGTTAGGCAACGATTTCATCGCTATCGATAATCGCGACTGCCGCTGGTCTGAGCTCACGCCCGACCAGATCCAACGGCTGTGCGATCGCCGGCGCGGGGTCGGCGCCGACGGGCTGCTGCTGCTCTGCACCTCCACCCGCGCCGCCTGGCGGTTGCGCATCTTCAATCCGGACGGCAGTGAAGCACCGATGTGCGGCAACGGCAGCCGCGCGCTGGCGCTCTTCGCCAGATCGCTCGGTCTGGCGGAGGAGGACACCCGGTTCGAGGCGGGGGACGGGATGCACAAGGTCAGGTTCCACCCCGACGGCATCGAACTGCAACTGCAGCCGCCACGGCTGCTGCTGGACCGGGAGGAGCAGTTCCAGGCGGCGACCGACTTCCTGGAGCGCCTTTCCCCTCTGCACCACCTCGGGTTCGTCAACACCGGGGTTCCCCACTATGTCGCGATCGTACCCGCCGATCTGGAGCAGCTCTCTATCGCCCCCATCGGGGCCTGGATCAGCCGTCACCCGTTGTTCGCCCCCGGGGGGACCAACGTCAACTTCGCCCAGCTGATCGACCGCCACACGTTGAGCACCCGCACCTGGGAGAAAGGGGTGAACGCGGAAACCCTCTCCTGCGGCACCGGCGGCAGCGCCGCGGTCATCCTGCTCCATCAGCGCGGTCTGCTCGACTCGCCGGTGACGGTGCAACAATCGGGCGGTGTGTTGACAGTGGAGTTTTCACCCGATTACCAGGAGGTCTCCTTCCGAGGGGCGATCGAAACGGCGTTCGAGGGACGCTGGGATTTCAGCGGGCGGAAGACCAAAGCGGAATAGCGCCGAATTCCACCGGTGCGGATGAGGCGGTTTGCGTTAACTCCGCCGGATGTGATGCCGATCAACTACATATAACCTGTAGAAGCGCATATTCAGACTATAGTATAGAGTTAGAACCGGCTAAATCGGGGCTAGTCCCCTCACCAGAGCTACTCCGGAAAATAGCAGAGAGGAGCATTATGAAGCAGTATCATCGATTATTGTCATTGCTCATCACCTTCATGTTGCTGGCAGGGTGCAACATCTTCCAATTCACCGCCGCTCCCACCTCGGCGGCCGACTACATCACCAGCGGCCGGGAGAAGATAAACGACGGTGATTACGAAGGGGCGTTGTCCGATTTCACCCACGCCATGGAGGAGGACGAGCTCAACTCGGAGGCACGCTACCTGCACGCCAAAGCCACCCTGCTCAACTCCGGTTTCAATGTCATCAACGTTATCACGGAGATGTCCGACACTAACCGCTTCACCGATTCCACCATCGTCCCGTTGCCCTTCTTCGATTGGGAACCGGAGCCGGCCAACCGCATGTACCAAGCCAATGTTGTAATCCATGTGGATCTGGAGCCGATCAAGCTGCTGCAGACCCACGGCCCGATCGTCTACAACGATATAAAGTACGACTACACGTTGGCGGTTTTGATTGAGGCGATCCTGAGCCTCCGCGACACCAACGGCGATGGCTACATCGATGAGAACGACATCAATCTCAACTTTCTCTGGGGACCCAACGGTCTCGAACTCGATCTGGAGGAACTCTGGGATCTGTTGAACGAGGATCCAGGAGCGATCAACAATCTGCTCGGTGGAGGTCTCGACCTGATGCGAGTCGCGCTGTTGTTGTTCCCCGATCTCTTCGGTGAGGACAGCCCCTACGACACCGCTGAACTGGATTCGCTGATGAACGAAATCGCCGATGGACTGGAGATCTTTTTCATCGATGACGGCGAGGATAACGACGGTGACTGGTTCGATACGAATGAAGACGGCGAACAGACACCGATGGAGTGGACCGATCTCAACTGGAACGGCACGATCGACGACGACAGCGGTGTTCCCCTGCCCTGGCACTACGACGGTCCTTATACCGGAGAATTCACCGGCGGGGATTACGGTGTCGACGAAGAGGAAATCGACGGTTTCGATAATGACGGCGACACCATCGTCGATGAGGATTCGCACTCGCCCCAGTAGAGCGGCTCCGAGGCGGATAACCGCTCGGCCCTGCTCCCGACAGGCACGCAAGAGAAAGGGAATTGCATGTATATCGATATCAAGAGTGTCAAGAGAACCGCCGCCGCCCTGGCGATGTTGCTGGTGTTCGCCGCCGCGGCACCGGCCGGCCAGCCGCTCACCTGCTTTCAGGACGCACGCAGCCTGGCGCTGGGCCGGGCGGATCTGATCCTGCAGCCCTCCCTGGCCATGGGCTGGAACAACCCCGCCCTGGCGGCGAAATCGGGATTCCGGATTTATTTCCCCGCCTACCAGTTCCGCACCAGCACCACCACCTTCAAGATCTTCAAGTTCATCCGGGACAATTCGGAACGCTTCGCCAACCTGGAGAATCTCCCGCCGGAAGAACAACAGGCCTTCTACGACGACATGGAACCGTTCGACGACCAGTATGTCGACGTCAACAACGACTTCGGTATCGGCTTCTACATCAAGGGTTTCGGTCTGCTCCTGCAGGCGCAGACCGGGATGGGGGTGAAGCTGGACCGCGGTATCTACACACCGATGGTCGGGTTGAAGGGACGGATGATAGTCGGCCTCACGCTTAGCTATGGAATGGCGATCTCGGAAAGCGAAGCGGTCGGTTTCAGCCTGACACCCCTCTGGGGTAAACAGCTCCAGCCGGCCCGTTTCAGCGCCGGCGATCTGAGCGACGCCACCGCAGCCCAGAGCAAGTTCTGGGATGCGCTGGGAGACAGCAGCCTGGCAATGGGCTTCAGCACCAGCTTCGGATATTGCCGCCAGCTGAAACCGGGGATGCGGGTCTGCGCCGCGGTCACCGATCTCTTCGGCAGCTTCGACGGCGAACCCTATAAGCTGCAACTGACCGCCGGTATTTCCGGCACGCTGGCTTCAGCCATGCCGACCGACATCTGGCTGGCGCGCCGCGTCACCTGGCTGGCCAGCTGGGAGGATATCTTCAACCTCAACGGCCGCAACCTGTTCAGCCGCCTCCACTTCGGCAGCGAAATCGACCTCTTTCCGCTCTACCTGCGGGGCGGCATCAACCAGGGCTACCTGACCGGCGGTATCGGACTGCGGTTCAAGGTGATCAACCTGGATTACACCATCTACGGTGAAGAGACGGGACGCAAACCGGGGCTGGGGCAGCAATACGCCCATGTTATCCAGTTGAAGTTAGGCTGGGAATAGAAAAGACTACTTTTCTTTTTAGCGAGAAATGGGGGGCGGCCGTTGGTCGCCCTTTTAATATTCCGCAGTTACACGGTAGAAACAGGGACCGGGCGGCAGCGGGCTGGCCCAGCTGCAATCGCTGAAGACCCCCTCGCCGGAGACATCCTCATACGGCCCGTACGGTTCGGTCGTGCGATAGACGCGATAACCGGTGGCGCCGGGAAAAGCCTCCCAGTTCAGGAACAGCTGATCGTCCGCAATGGCAATTACCAGGTTCAGCGGTCCGCCCAGCACTCCGGTCACCGTGACCTCGGTGCTGCTGGAGGCGGTCAGGTTTACCCGTACCTGGCATTCCATCGCCTCCGGCAGGAGAATCATCTGCAACAGGGTTCCGCCGTCCACGCTGCAGCTGCTCACCTCCGGCGCCAGGTAGAAACGCAGTAATCCTTCCGGAAAATCGACATCAAACTGGTTGGTGACGGTCGCCGTCACGCTGAGGGCGGTGCCGTCGTTGGCGGGAGCCCAGGCGACCTCCAGGTTCTGGCCCGATCCACCTGATTGCATGGTAGTGAGCGGTTGCAGCTGATCGCCGCTGACCCGTACCAGGCGGAAAGAGCGTGCACCGTCGCAGACGTTGTCGGTGGACAGGTTATAAGGGTGGTTGTAGATCGAACCGGAACTGCTGTGGATATGTCCCCACAGCGCTATATCGGCTCCGAGTGAATTCAGGTTGATCTGGTCGGCGAAGTCCATGTGATACGCAATCACCTTCTGCGGTTGCGAACTGGCCGCCAGGTCATCCTCCAGCCAGTCCAGCTGGCCGGAAGTGAAGCTGGTGGCGCCGTAGATGTGATAGCGCCAGGAGTCGTAGTTATCATAGGCTTCGATCATAGCGACATGCAGCGGCCCGTAGTCGAAGCTGTAGTTCTGCGTGTAGTAAGGGTAGCTGGGCGGTGGATCGTCGCAAAGCTTCCAGCCGAAGAAGCGCCACCAGTCGCGACGGGCGGTACCGTCCGGGGGCGGTGTTTCGTCCCAGCCACCGATATCGTGGTTGCCGGCGCTGAGGTAGACAGGCACTCGCGATTCCCCCAGAATCCGCTTACCGCGCGAATAGTAACGCCGGAAGAGGAAGTCCTCCAGTTCGCCTTCGTTGAGGTAATCTCCCGTCAGCAGAATGAACTCCGGATTGATGATCTCCAGGTCATCAAAGACCGCCCTCAAATCGCGCATCTCGGAGGAATCAGCCTCGGAACCTGGCTCATACCAGTAGAGGTGTGTGGGCAGGTGGGTGTCGGTGATATGCGCGAAGTAAAAATCGGCTGGCACCTGAGACAGAATCTTGACGGCATAGTGGCTGATATCCTCCGGCAGCTGATCGGTGGTGATCCGCAGGTCGTACTGTTCGTAGAACGGCACCGGCGGGATGACCACCTGCAGGCGCCACCAGGTGAGATCGCTGTCGTAGACCGCATCGACCAGAGGCAATTCCAGAGCGGCGGCGGGATGCAGAATCTCCGCCAGCCAGCCGGTGGTCGCAGGATCGGCGTCACAGAGGATTTCGAGGGTGTCTCCCACCTCGCAGAGAGCCGGAATGCTGAGCAGCGGCTGTTGGATGATCGTCAGCGTATCGCCTACCGGCCCGAAGCCGACACTGACCTCCAGCTGGCCGTCTTCCAGGTTGACCAATGGCGTTGCCCCCAGCAGGAAATTCTCAAGGTCGAGCGGGCTGGTGCCCAGGTTTTCCCCTTCGAACAGCAGTTCCAGCAGCGTGCCGGCGCCGGAGAGCGGTTCGCCGCTGTCGTAGCTGACGGTCAGGGTGCTGCCGTAGTCGACTACGGTCACCGAGCCGGCGGCGGAAAGCGTTCCCGTCGTATTCCAGCCGCTGTAGGCTACAAACGCCGGATTCCGGGTCAGCTCAAACTGGTACTGCTCGATCTCCCACTCCGGCAGCAATGAGGAAATACTTATCGGAACTGCGATGACCTCATCCAGCGGCACAGTCAGCTCCGGCACGGTCACCACCGTTTCCGCCATACCGGCGACGAAATCCTCCAGGCCGCGAGGGTTGAGGGCGAATTCCTCATGGCGCCAGATGACGATGCCCAGCAGTTGCTCAAACTGCGTTCCGGTTTCGATGGTCAAACCGGCCGCTACCGGATCGAACAGATTGTCGTCTACCAGGCAGTCGCCGGAGCCGTCATCCACCGTCCACTGGTTGTCATTGTCGGGCGGGCTGGTCACCGTCACCCCGTTCAAGCGGGAGTAGACGTTTTCGTAGGCTTCCTGCAGGAGGTCGCCGCTGGCGGCGACGGCCGCGGGGGGCAGCGGTTCCTGGGGGCTCAGCTGGGTGCGCGCCTGGACGTAGTTGATCTCGGTCTGGCCGTAGTACTCGTAGACTTCACCGGTGACCTCGAGATACTCCCCCACCTCAGCCATGCCGTAGGTCTCATCCCAGACCAGGATGCCCTGCCACGGACCGCCGGCGGGATCCTGGATGAAGTAGCCGCTGCTGAAGTAATGATTGGCGGTAACGATACCACTTACCGTCACGATCTCACCCTCCAGCGGCGAGGGATAGGTGCCATCCCCGCCGGGATCGGTGGTGTATTGTACTTCGTAGATTGTCTCGGCGACGGTGAAAGCGGTCAGGCAGAGACAGGCGAACAGTGTGAAGAGGTTCTTCATCTCCGGCAGGCTCCCTGTTTTGGGTGATGGTGATTGCGCAGCTTATAAAATACTAAATCGGTAATCCGAATAGTAGGATTGCGGGGATTGATAAAAAAAACCGGCCGAACCGTGAAGTTCGACCGGGCTTTAGGTTCAAGCTTGTACTGCCGGTGGTTCTCGAACTGAGATAATCCCCGGCACTGAGTTCAAGACTAGTTGTTCAATGTGATCGAGAGCCGGAGATCCTTGAAGAAGTCGGAATCGAGAACGTCAAAGCTGCCGTCGAAGATGCAGAGCAGATCGACCTGAACGTTGCCGGTCGGCATCCAGCCCATACCGTAGGTGAAGTCGGTGGCGCTCCAGGTATTGTGGAACTCCGTCCTGGTCGAACCGTAGAAGTTGTCGGCAGTGGCTACCCAGTCGAGGGCATCGTCCGCCGAATTAAAGTCCACATGGTTGGCTAAACACTGGGCGTCGATCGCCTGCAGATCGTCGACCGTCTTCACGCAGGTGCGGGTGAAGTGCGCGCCGCAGCGCCAGGCCCACTGACCCCGCTTGCCGGTACGGTATTCCAGACCGACGGGACAATCGAAGGTGCTCATGGTCTGTTCCCAGGTGCGATCCGCGGCAAAGGTTTCGGTTGTAGTCTGGGTGTAGTTCTCTTCCCCGACGACATCTTCATCCCAATCAACCGTTTCCACTTCCTCGAAATCGATCAGATAGTCGGTTGTCCGGGTGATGGAGTTGCTGCGCCAACCGGCTCCGAAACCAAATGTCACATTGTCGCCGAGTTGACGGTTGTAGATACCGAAGACACCAAAACCGAATCGATCCGCGGTGCCTTCATCACTCATGACTTCCGTCCGGGTGACATCCATGATGAAGTCGTCCTGACCGGAAGCGTCACCGTCGAAGTAATCCTGATGGCTTACGAAGGTCTGTGTCTCGGTGTTGACGTAATCGCGGCCGCCGGTCTGCATATTGACGCCCACCTGCCAGAAACCGTCATTCAGCCGCTCAGAACCGGGCTGGAAGGTGTTGCGCACCGAACCGCCCATGAAAAAGCCGGAGCCTTCTTCGGTCATATTCGCATCCCAGGTGTCGCTTTCCCGGTAGGTATTGATGTAGTCATCGATCGTGGGATCGTGATACACGACTTCACCATTGTAGCTGTCGCTGGTTTCGCGATTATCGGTCACCGTACCCATGCCGAGGTCGCCGCGAACTTCATAGCCTCTCCATTCGGTCATGAAACTGCCGTCGAAATTCATGCCCGCGTCGGTGATCACGGTCTCAAAAGCGCCACCTTCCCGCCAGGTCTGGGGATCGTAGTCGTTGTTGATATCGTGGATTACGACATCACGGGAGAAGGTCGGATCGCCCGGTGCCACCGGTACGAGGGCATCGTGTCCGGAGCCCAGCGTGTGGGTTGAGAGATCGGTGGAGACGACGTCGCTGCGGCGGGAGATACGCAGACCGACGGTTCCAACACCCGGCAGGACATAGGTGTTGTTAAGCACGAAACCGTAACTGTCATCCTCGGTAAAGTCGCTCTTCTCCTGGCCGATGGAGGTCTGAACGTCATACTCCGGATCAGCATCGTTGTTAACGAACTCCTGGTACTGGTGGTTCAAGAGACCATTGCCCCAGAGATCGTTGAAGCCGTCCAGATCGGTATCAATACCGACGGGACCGGAGAACTCGGTGTTCTGGAAACGCCAGCCGGCGGCGGTCCAGAGGTTGCTCACCCAGGGATTCTGCATTGAAACACCGATCAGGAATTCGTTGTCGGCGACGTTGTTAAAGAGTTTCTCCCTCGTGCTGGTGAGGTTGCTCAGGTTGGTATAAAAGTGCATGCCATTCACGAAACGCAGTTCGATCGGATCGTAGACCAGATCCAGGTTATCATCGATGGTCCCGCCGGTAGCGATGTTGCGGAAGGAGAAGACATCCTGTGCAACGGCCGTGCCGGTCATCAATAACAAGGCTGTCAAAAACCAGGTAACATTCTTCATAGTCGGGTCCTTTCCTCTGTTTTCATGATGCGCCAAAACGGCGCACCGAGCTATTGAGATGATTGAAATCGTATGTTAGGTATTGCTGAAGGCTGCCAGTAATCAAAGTGATCCCGTTTCCAGATCGTTGAGAAGGGTGCGAAACCGCTACCCTGGCTGAAATCGCCCATTCTGTTGCGGGAGCGTTATTGTGAATCGTGGTAAATAGTAGATTGCTGGTGAGAAAATGTCCAGAAATAAAAAGAAATTATGGTTTGGCGGAAAGAGGTGGTTTTGGATGTAGAAAGGAGGTTGCTCAGGATTTGAGATTCGCAACAGAGGGTAAAGACATTACCCTTTCCCGGCTTCCATCTGGTTCCGATACGGCTTAAAACGGGTCGCCGCCGCGTCCACGGTGATCGCTGTCCAGCAGCAGCGTTACCGGTCCGCTGTTGACCAGCTCCACCTCCATCATGTCGCCGAATTCACCGCTGGCGACGGCGATGCCCAGCTGCCGCAGATCGGCCATGAACCGCTCGTAGAGCGGCACCGCGATTTCCGGCGGCGCGGAGCGGACATAGGAGGGTCGGTTGCCGCGACGGGTATCGCCGTAGAGGGTGAACTGCGAGATGACCAGCGCCTCGCCCCCGCTGTCGAGCAGGGAGCGGTTCATGACGCCGTCCGCATCGTCGAAGATGCGCAGGTCGGCTATCTTACCGGCCAGCCAGCCGCCCTCCGCCTGCGTATCGGCGTGGGTAACCGCCAGCAGCACCAGCACGCCGGTACCGATGGCCCGCCGTTCGCCGCTGGAAAGCCGCACCTCGGCGCGGGATACCCGCTGTACTACCGCGCGCATCAGTCCAGTACGACCCGGCGCGGCTGCACCAGCTCTTTCAGTTCGCTGATCAGTTCGTTGGTCACTTTCAGGCTGAATTTCTCCGATTGCATGGTGAGTTGCTTGTTGTCACTGGCGGCGAGCAGAAAACGCAGACGGGTTTCGCCGGGATGGTTGAGGCAGAGCGTCACGAGTTTGTTGATCAGCTCTTCGCTGAGCAGCTCGTCCTCCAGGTCGATCGTGATGCGGCGCGCCAGCTTCTCCTTGACCTGTTCCAGTGGCAACGCCTGCTCCACAGTGATGACCAGATCGTCGTCCCGGTTGATCAGGCGCCCCTTGATGGACAGCAGGGCCCCCTCCTCGATCAGCTGCTGATACTGCCGGATCGCCTCGTCGAACATCATCACCTTGACGCTGCCGGTCATATCGTCCAGCCGGAAGAGGATCATCGGTTTGTTGCGGCTCTTGATGACGCGGCGGCTGACCTCCGACACGATGCCGGAAAGACGGACGCTGGTGCCGTCGGAGACCTCCGGCAGCTGGTTGAGCGGCACGGTCGAGAAGAAACGCACTTCGTCCTCGTACAGCAGCAGCGGGTGACCGGAGACATAGAAACCGAGCAGCTCCATCTCGCGGGCGAGCTTGTCCAGCTGCGGCCACTCCGGCAGGTCGGGCAGCTCCGGCTTGAGCACCACCCCCTCCTGTTCTTCCCACTCGTCGAACAGGCTGATCTGATTGCGCTGTTTTTCCAACGCCAATACTTCGGCATAGCGCAGGGCGTCATCCAGCATCTCCAGCTGCTGGGAACGGAACCCGGGCAGACAATCCAGGGCACCCGCCTGGATCAGGCTCTCCAGCATACGGCGCGGCACCCGCTTCAGATCGATGCGGCTGACCAGATCCAGCAGGTCGGTGAATTCACCGCCGCGCTCCCGCTCCTCCACGATCGCTTCGATGCCGCCGCGTCCAACGTTCTTGATGGCGGAGAGGCCGTAGTAGACCTTCTTTTCCCGCACATCGAAAGTATGGGTGCTCTTGTTGATGTCGGGATAGATGATCTCGATGCCGAGGCGCTCCGCCTCGGCGCGGAACATCGCGAACTCCTCCATCTTGTCGGTGGCGCTCATGACGGCGGCCATGTACTCCGCCGGGTAGTGGACTTTGAGGTAGGCGGTCTGGTAGGCCAGCCAGGTGTAGGCGGCGGCGTGTGACTTGTTGAAACCGTAGTTGGAGAACTTGTCGATCAACTGCCAGATCACCTCAGCGGTGGTCTTGTCCACCCCCTTGGCGGCGGCGCCTTCCATGAACTCCGGCTTCATCTCGTTCATAATGGCGACCTTCTTCTTACCCATGGCGCGGCGCAGGATATCCGCCTTGCCCAGCGAGAAGCTGCCGATCTCGGAGACCACCTTCATCACCTGCTCCTGGTAGACGATCACGCCGTAGGTGTTCTGCAACAGCGGCGCCAGCAGGTAGTGCGCGTATTCGATCGGCTCGCGGCCGTGCTTGCGGGCGATGAAGGTGTCGATGTTGTCCATCGGGCCGGGCCGGTAGAGGGCGTTCATCGCGATCAGGTCTTCCAGCGAGGAGGGCTGCAGTTTCTTGAGGTTGTCCCGCATGCCGCCGCTTTCAAACTGGAAGATGCCGATCGTCTCCCCCCGGGAAAACAGCTCGAAAACCGCCGGATCATCTTTCGGGACGGCGTCGATATCCAGGTCGGTGCCATGCTGGCGGATCCGCTCCAGCGCGCCTTCGACGATGCTGAGCGTCTTCAGACCGAGGAAATCCATCTTGAGCAGACCCATCTTCTCGATGTAGTTGAGGTCGTACTGGGTGACCACATCCTCGTCGACCGAACGGGCCAGCGGCAGGTAATTGGTCAGCTCGGTGGGCGCGATCACTACCCCGGCGGCGTGCTTGCCGATCGTGCTGTTCAGGTTCTCCAGCACCTGGGAGTGCCGCAGCCAGGCCTGGTTGACCTCGTCCCCCTCGAAAGCCTTGCGCAGCTCCTCGCTGTGCTGCAGCCCCTCCGCCAGGGTTTTGGCTTCATCCGGGTAGTACTTGCTGACCCGGTTGGCCTCGGCGAAGGGAACGCCGAGCGCGCGGGCCACCCCCTTGATCACCGCCTTCGGCTTCATGCGGTTGAAGGTGATGATCTGTGATACATTAGCCTCGCCGTACTTCTCCTTGACATACTCCAGCACTTCGCCGCGGTGCAGATCGTCGAAATCGATGTCGATATCCGGCATCGTCACCCGCTCCGGATTCAGAAAGCGCTCGAAGAGCAGATCGTATTCGAGCGGATCGATGTCGGTGATGCCCATAACATAGGCCACCAGTGAACCGGCGGCGGAACCGCGGCCCGGACCGACGCGACAGTTGTGGCGGCGGGCGTGATGGATGAAATCCTGCACAATGAGCATATAGGCGGAGAAGTCCATCTTCTGGATGATCTCGATCTCGTAGTTGAGCCGCTCCAGCTGGACCTGGCCGTTGTCGGGATAGCGTTCGCGGAACCCGGCGTGCGCCTTCTCCGCGAAGAAGTCGTCGATCGTTTTGGATTCGCTGTCCGCCGGGATCGGGAAGCGCGGCAGGTGATACTCACCGAATTCGAGCTCGAGATCGACCTTGGCGGCGATCTCAACGGTGGCGCTCAACGCCTCCGGGACCTCCGGGAAGAGACGCTGCATCTCCTCCTCGGTCTTGAAATAGAGCTGGTCGGTGGCGTACTGGATGTCGTGGGGATTGTGCACCCGCTGCTCCCGCATGCAGAGCAGCACGTCGTGCGACAGGTAGTGTTCCTTTTCGATGTAGTGGATATCGTTGGTCGCCACCAGCGGAATCGACAGTTCGCGACTCAACTCGATCATCTTGGCGCGGGCTTTGTGTTCTCGATCCAGGCCGTGGTTCTGGATCTCCAGGTAGTAATCGTCACCGAACAGCTCGCGATAGGCGCGCGCCCGGGCCGACGCCTCCTCGTCCCGGTCCTCGATCAAGAGCAGGTTGATCTCGCCGCTGATGCAGGCGGAAAGGCAGATCAGCCCCTCCCGGTGCTCCTGCAGCAGCTCCCAGTCGATGCGGGGTTTGTAATAGAAACCTTCCAGGTAGCTGAGCGAGGCCAGGCGAGACAGATTGCGATAGCCGGTCTCGTTCTTGGCCAGCAAGACCAGGTGGTAGTAGTGGCGCTGCCGGCGGCCGTCCGGTGACTCAACGCTTCCCCGGTCATGGCGACTGCCGGGCGCGACGTAGACTTCGCAGCCGAGGATCGGTTTCACGCCCTTTTTGCGCGCGGTCAAGTAGAAATCCATCGCGCCGAACATATTGCCGTGATCGGTCAGCGCCAGCGCCTCCATGTTGAGTTCAGCCGCTTTGCGGACCAGGTTCGCCACACTGGCGGCGCCGTCAAGAATGCTGTAATCGGAATGATTGTGGAGGTGGATAAAACCCAACTAGCCGCTCCTCTGCTGTGCCAGCAGTTCCCTGGCGTACTTTAGATCCGCCGCGCCGATGCGCTCACCACCGACCAGTCCCGCCAGCTCCTCGATGCGCTGTTCCGGCGACAGCGGCTCGACCCGCACCCGCGTACGGTCCGATCCGCTCTCCTTGATCACGGTGAGATGGTGATCCGCTCTGGCGGCGATCTGCGGCAGATGTGTGATACAAATGACCTGGTGTTTCTGAGCCAGCGCCTGCAGCCTGTCGCCGACGGCGGCCGCCGCCTGACCGGAGATGCCGCGATCGATTTCGTCGAACACCAGCACGCTTTCCGGCTCGAATCCGGCGCTGATCGATTTGAGCGCCAGCATAATGCGGGAAAGTTCACCCCCGGAGGCGACCTGTGACAGCGGTTCCGGCTCCTGCCCCGGATTGGTGGCGATGTGAAATTCGCACTGCTCGGCCCCTTCCGGATGGGGAAAGTCCTCCCGTTCCCGCAGCACCACCTGCAGGCCCTTCCCGCCGATACCCAGCTCCCGGAGCAGTGGATTGATCCGGCGGGCGATCTCGCGACCGGTGCGGCGGCGGCTTTGCGTCAGGTGGCCGGCGGCGCGGTCGAGCACCTGCCGTATCTCTGTTAATTCACCGGCGAGTCGCGCCTGTTCCAGCTCCAGCTCCCGCAGATTGTTCTCCCCCGCTTCCAGCCGCTGCTGTCGGGCAATGACTTCCGGCAGGGTCGGACCGTACTTGCGCTTGAGGCCGCCCAGCAACTCCAGCCGCTGGCGGATCTCCTCGAGTCGCTCCGGATTCATTTCCACCTGGTCGGCCAACCCGCCCAGTTGATGTGATACATCATCGATGCCGATCGCCGCCTCCCGCAGGGTGTTCAGCGCTTCCTCGCCGCCACCGCTGTTGGTCACGATCCGCTCCAGGGTCTTCTGTAACTGGTAGAGGGTGGAGCGCAGCGAGTTCTCCTCGCCGTCCAGCAGCTGCCGGGCCAGTTCGATGTCGTTGAGCAGGGTTTCCGCGTTGGCCAGCAGCTTCTCCCGGCCGCGCAGTTCCTCGTCCTCCCCTTCCCGCAACCCGGCGGCCTGCAGCTCCCGCAGCTGGAATTCGTGCAACTCCCGCTGCTCCCGCTCCGTCTGCAGTTCCGTCTCCAGCCGCTCCAGTCGCTGCTTCAGGTCACGCCACGCCTGCCAGTCGGTGTCGTATCGCGCACGCACTTCGGCCGCGGCTCCGAACGTGTCGACATAGGCGGTGTGATACGTTTTCTGCAGCAGCAGGCTGAGATCGTTCTGGGCGTGGAAGTCGATCAGCCGGCTGCCCAGCCGGCGGACCAGTTTCAGCTTGACCGGCGTGTCGTTGACGAAATAGCGGGAGGTGTGATCCGGTCGCAGCTCCCGGCGCACTTGGAGCCCGGGCAGCACTTCCAGATCGGCTTCGGCCAGCAGCGGCTGCAGGTAGTCGGCGTTGAACTCGCACTCCATGCTGCTCTTGCGCTCCGGATCAGCCGCGGTCAGCGCTCGCCGTGAACCCAGCGCCGCCTCCAGGGCGGAGACCAGTATCGACTTGCCGCTGCCGGTCGCGCCGGTGATGATGTTGAGACCGGGCGTGAAAGCGACCTCCAGGGAGTCGGTGTAGAAGTAATTGGTCAGACGCAGTTGCTTCAGCATCTCAACGGATCACCGCGATTTTTCCAATACCCTTGCCTTCGGAGCCGGAGAGCAGGATCAGGTAGACGCCGGTGGGCACCAGTTCGCCGCTGTCGGCACGCCCGTCCCAACCGTGCAGATCCAGCTCCACACCGCTCAGACGGCGCACCAGCCGCCCGGAGACGGTATAGATCGCGGCGGTCGCGTAGCGGGAGACCTCCTCCGGCGGCAACGCCACCCGGGCGTGCTGGCCGGGTCGAAACGGATTGGGATAGGGGTGGAGGTCCGCCGCTTGCTGTGCCGGATGCTCCGCCAGTCCGACCCGCAGAATGAAGATCCCCTGGCCGGTCAGTACCGCCGCGTCGCCGTTGACCGGATTGAAGTCGAGCGCCCGCACCTCGCTCCAGGGAACGCCGGTGGCGGCTTCGGTGTAATGATCGGTGAACAGGAAAGTGGACACATCCAGCACATCCAGGCCGAAATCGGTGCCGACCCAGAGCCGGTTGCGGGGATCGACCGCAAGGCAGTAGATCACCTCACTGCTTAAGCCCTCGACGTAAAGCAGCCGGTTGAAGAGGGTCAGGTCGACCAGAAAGATGGAGGAATAGTAGAGTCCATCCGTCGTCGCCACCCAGAAGTTGCCGTCCAGGTCGGCCTGCATGGCGGTGATAAAGCCGCTGGAACCATCAATGCCGCTGTTGTACTGCTCTTCCGCCAGTGAGATTTCCACGCTGGTCAGCGGACCCGCTTCCCAGGCCGGCTGATCCGGCGGCAAATCGATCAAGCCGTAGATATCCTTGCTCGAACTGCCCCAGTCGTTGGTGCCGCCCGCCCCGGAGAGTACCCGTCCGGCGCCGGCCCAGACGCTGCCCGGCAGTCCGGCGTAGACCGAGTAGAGGTTCGACTCATCGAAGGCGAAATAGTGAAAGGTCGTGTTGGTGTCCGCGTGAAATTCCGCCGGAATCGCCACCAGGATCGAGTCGGTGAGGGAACGGTTGTTGATCACCCAGATGTTGCCCTGGTGATCCTCGGAGAGCCCGGCGGTGATCGGGAACTCCGGATGCGGCTGACCGTCGATCAGCAGGCCGTGGAAGCGGTGTCCGGGCGCGGACTGCTCATCGTACACGAAAAAGCGGTCCAGGTCGGGCCGGTAGAGGAGCAAGCCGTAACCCCAGGTGGAGAGCCAGACCCAGCCCTCACCGTCGACCAGCATCTCGTTGAAAGCCTCGAGACCGGTGGACAAATGCATCTGGGCGCGGTAGGCGGAATCCTGGCAGGTGTAGTTGGTCCATTCCTCTCCGGTCAACACGGCACAGCCGGCTCCCACCGCCCCCGCCGATTGGCCCGTAATCCAGAGCCTGCCACTGTGGTCGTACTGGAGGTCGGTGACGCTCTCCATGGCGGGACCCGGGATGATGATGTCGTCAGTGCTTTCCAGCCGTCTGAGCCCGCCGGGATCGGTCCAGGTGGAAGAACGGTGGAACCAGTCTCCCCCGCTGTTACGGGCGAAGCAATTGAGGTTGGTCACCTCCGCCAGCGGCAGCAGTGGATCTCCCGGTTGCCCGCTGAAAGTGTAGATCCGCTGGTGGTCAGCCAGGAGCAGCTCCTCCGGGGTGACAGCCAGGCTGCGCGGATTATCGAACTGGAGCGCTTCCACCACGCCTTCGTCGTCCAGCCGGAAGAGATGCCCGGTGCCGTCCATATCACTGCTCAGTACCCAGACGGCCCCGTGCCCGGTTTCCAGCTGCAGTATCGTGTCATCCGGGGTGAAGATCGGGAACGCCTCCCAACTCGCCGGCTGATCAGGCTCGCCCAGTTCGGGATTATGGAGGGCGAGACCGCTCTCCGCGGCCAGTACTATCCGTTCGTTGAAGATGCCGATGCGGAACACCGGTATCTCGTAACCCAGCTCGCCCGGGCGGCGGATGGTGTAGGCGGCGCTGAAACCGCCCGCAGCGGGGTCCCACCGCATCTTGGTGAAGCCGATATCGGTCGCCACCAGCACCCAATCGTCCCAGGCGGCCAGATCGTGGATCGTGAAGATATGGGCGTCGTCGGCGAATTCCTGAAAGGTGCCGATATGCTGCAGTTGCAGCTCGCCCCCGCCTGAATACGATGGCTCAAACAGCTCCAGCCCCGCACCGGCGGTGGCGGTCCAGACCAGGTCGTCGCCGGTGATCGTCAGTTTGCGGGTGTCATTGACGCTTAAGCCCTCCAGTACGGTCAGCTGTTCGAAGGCGGCGGCGGTGATGTCATAGAGGAAGAGACCACCGGTCGTAGCGCTGTAGAGGTAGCCATCCTGCTGCAGGAGCGCGTTGACACGGCGCTGGCAGGTGTGGGCGGTGAGGTCCCCGGCGGCGTAGAGCTGATCAGCAAACAGCGAAACGGCAATGATCAGGATGGGGAGAAACATGCGTGGCATGGTTGATAGGCTCCTCATGCGGCTGGCGGCAGTGACGGGATGGAAAGGGAAGCTCAAATCCTGCCCGCCGACTGTTGGCGGGCGATCAAAATGGTATTTGAACTGCGATAACAAATTGTCAGTTCAAAATAGCATTTGGCATGCTGCTTTTGTCAGCATGCCAGGACATCGCC
>CAZFEC010000023.1:34497-37209 GCA_964517435.1 uncultured Bacteroidia bacterium
TCAGTTCAAAATAGCATTTGGCATGCTGCTTTTGTCAGCATGCCAGGACATCGCCATTTATGCGTCACTCATCCGTGACGATGCAATTTAACATCGTCCCCGGGTAATGCCAACGGAAGAATGCGGATAGGCGTGGAATGGGGAGAATATTCAGGGAGTCGCTTCATTGAACCACTAATGAACACGAATCTACACGAATAGGAGAAGAATAGAATCATTGTCCATTCTTGCGACTAGTGGGCACAGATATGAGAGGATGGTTATTAGTGTTTATTCTGGCACCCGTTGGGCGTAAGCACGGACGCGAAACACGCGAATATGCCGAATTACGTCATCCCCGCGTAGGCGGGGATCCAGCTACGCAATGCGGAAAATCAATGGAGTGCCCTGTTTGCGGTGCCCGTTTCCTTTTCATAAATCGGAAAGCGCAGTGTTTCCCAGGACCTGTCCTCTCTGGATCCCCGCCTACGCGGGGATGACGTGGTATGCGTTTGGTGCCATCACAAGACACACGATTCATCAGTTCCTTAACGCCCGAAACATATGACATTGTTAAATAAAAAAAGCCCCGACGGAATCGGGGCTTTCATCATCAGAGGATATCTTTCAAACGCGATCAGTTGCCGCGCAGAAAGACGGTCTGCTTGGTGAACACTTCGCCGTCGATCTTGGCGCGGATAATGTAGACACCGGAACCGACCGGCAGACCGAGGCTGTTGCGTCCATTCCAGGTCAGGAAGTTATCGCGATACCAGTCTCTATCGAACACACCGCTGTCTTCCCAGATCTTCTCACCTACCGCGTTGTAGATGGTCACTTCAACCGTTGTGTTGTCCGCAGTGATATCGAAACCGATGCGAGTCACATCGTTGAAGGGATTGGGGAAGTTCTGCCACAGTTTGTTGGCTGTAACATCTTCGAAATAAGCACCAAAGGACCAGAAGCTGTTTTCCAGGCCTGGGATGACCAGGGTCAGCTTGTCAGCACCCGTGTTGGCCTCTGTTTCAGCCTGGCGTTCCAGCGTGAACTGAGTGTCGCCCTGGTAGAAATAAAGATGCGATTCGGCAACGCTCAGACTGTTCATGAAAGCTTCCAGGTGGTTCGGCATGTACAATTCAGCGTAGCCGCCGATATCGTTCGCCAGATTGGTTCTCACCTCCCAGATCCAGTCGGACATATTCTCGTCCAGGGTTCGCTCGGCGCCACCCTCGATCAATTCGACGGAGAGGTAGTAAGGCGGATCCACTATGTTGTCAAAATGGAAACGCAGATAGCCATCGACGCCGCCTTCACCGATCAGGAAATCGAAATCGCCGGCGCCCTCTTCGGTGATGACGTCACCGAGCAGGACGATCGTGAAATGGAACAGGTAGAACTCCTCGTCCAGAGTCAGGGTGAGGTCGAATTCCTGCGGCGAAGTCTCTGTGGTCGGTGTGCCGCTGATAATGCCGTCTATCTCATCAAGGATCAGCCAATCCGGCAGATCGGAATCGTCTAGTACCGGCGTACCGCAATCCAAGTCGTAACCGAGTTCGATCAGCAGCTCAGAGCCACGGTATACTTCGTATTCCGTCACGGTATCGAAGTCCAGAATGCAGTTGATCATCACCGTCACGGTATCCACATCGCTCCCTTCATCGAGGTCGGTCACGGTGAAGGAAACCGTATCGGGACCCCAGACATCGGGGTGCGGCATCGCGGTCAGCACGTTCTCTAAAATCGCGAAGCTCGCCCAGCAGCTGGTGTCCCAGTCGGCAACCGTCCAGACCAGGTTGGTGTCAGCGTCCTCGATGTCATTGGCGCATTCAGTCAGGTCGAACACCAGCGTCACATCTTCATCGGTCTCCAGCACCAGGCATTCTTCATCAATTACCGGCAGGTCGTTAACCGAATTGACTACCACCGTGACCATATCGCTGTCGGTCAGACGCAGATCCTGGTCATCAATGGTGAAAGTGATCTCCTCGGAACCGAACCAGTGCTCCGGCGCGGAGAAGGTCACCATGAAGACATCGATATCGACCGTGATCTGATCGTTGCCTTCAACGGTAAGGATCAGCGATTCAGGGGTTTCTATATCGAAGAGATACTGTTCGAAATCGACTTCCAGTATCGTATCCTCGTCGAAAGCGAGGGTGTCGGGCAGTTCAATGGTGGGTGGATCGTTGACGCCGATGATACTGATGGTGTAAGTATAGTCGTCGGTCAGCTCGTCGCCGCCCGCTTCGCCGTTGTCGGTCACGGTGAAGGTTACCTCATCATCACCGTCAACATCGGAGATCGGAACCATGGTCAGGGTGTTGTCGACAATCTCAACCGATTCCCAGAGGGTGTCGTCCCAGTCGGCGATCTCCCAGTTCAGATCTGCCTGGTCATCCTCAATGTCGGTCGCGCATAAGGTCAGAGGCCATTCGAGATCCACATCCTCGTCTGTAGCGGTAGGCAGACAATCCTCGTCGAGAACGGGAGCGTCGTTAATCGGGGCGACTACCACCGTGACCATATCGCTGTCGGTCAGACGCAGATCCTGATCATCGATGGTGAAAGTGATCTCCTCGGAACCGAACCAGTGCTCCGGCGTGGAGAAGGTCACCAGGAAGACATCGATATCGACCGTGATCTGATCGTTGCCTTCAACGGTTAGGATCAGCGATTCGGGGGTTTCTATATCGAAGAGATACTGTTCGAAATCGACTTCCAGTATCGTATCCT
>CAZFEC010000023.1:37309-37828 GCA_964517435.1 uncultured Bacteroidia bacterium
TCTCAACCGATTCCCAGAGGGTGTCGTCCCAGTCGGCGATCTCCCAGTTCAGATCGGCACCGGCGTCTTCGACATCAGTAGCGCAAGCGGTCAGATCCTGGACCAGATCGATATCCTCATCGGTGGCGACGGGCAGGCAACCCTCGTCAATAACCGGCGCGTCGTTGATAGCACTGACACTGATGGTGACAACCGCCGTGTCGAACAGCTCGTCGTCTCCCAGCAGACCGTTGTCGGTAACGGTAAAGGTGACTTCATCGTCGCCGTTAGCGTCCGCCAGCAGCGTCATGGTCAACTCGTTGTCCACGATCTCAACCGAAGCCCAGATGCCGTCATCCCAATCGGTAACCTCCCAGTTCAGATCTTCAGGCAGGTCTTCCAGATCGGTCGCACAGTCGGTCAGATCGTAGACCAGGTCGTTGTCTTCGTCGGTTGCGGTCGGTAGGCACTCCTCGTCGATGAGGGGCGCGTCGTTGATAGCACTGACACTGATGGTGACAACCGCCGTGTCGAACAGCT
>CAZFEC010000023.1:37928-45666 GCA_964517435.1 uncultured Bacteroidia bacterium
TTCAGATCTTCAGGCAGGTCTTCCAGATCGGTCGCACAGTCGGTCAGATCGTAGATCAGGTCCATATCCTCATCGGTCGCGATCGGCAGGCACTCCTCATCGATGACCGGGGGTGTATTCTCCAGGGGCAGGATGACGATCGTACCCAGGTTCTGGGCGGGACTCTCATTGAGCACGATTTCAACCGTAACCTCTGCTACAACAATCTCCTCTTCAGTAATGGAAAAGTACACTGAGGCCAGGTCGTCGATATTCCAGTAATCAAACTCAGCACATTCCGCGCGCCAGTAGCCGGTCGTTTCGATATATTCCCAGCCGAAGAGATCGGGGTCGGTCGGGAAGCAGAGCGTCTGTTCCGTCGGCTCACCCGGACGCAGGGTTACACAGAACTCCAGATTGGCGGCAGGGGGAAACGCTCCCTCATGATCCTCGACAGTACCATAGAGGAGATGAGGAGTCGGCTGCGCCACAGTTGTCCTGGGAAGGGACATGCTGATGACAATCAATACGAACAGCAGACTGAGGTAACGGAGTCTTAGCAGATGTGCCATAGTAATTCCCTCTATCTTGTATTCCTTATTTCTCTTTTCACCGAACCAGATGTACTATCGCGCTCTGGACGATGCGGCCGTTATCGCCGACGACAATGTAGGTGCCGCTGCATAAACCGGTCTGCAGGTTCAGCTGACCGTTGGCGCGGAGCGACCGTTGCAGAACCCGTCGCCCGAGCATGTCGTAAAGCGACAACTGGAAAGGCGTCAGCACCTGCAACCGCAGGTTGCCGCAGGCCATTGTCGAAGAACAGGTGAACAGGCTGCTCGCCGGGCCGTTCTGCTCGACGATTCCCTCCGACACGACCGTGCGCTGAATGGAATCGACGGCATCGAATACGACCACCGTGATAATACTCTCACCCAGTTCTACCGCTTCGATAAGACAGGGTGAAAGCACTCCAATCGCGTCTCCCTCAACCTGCAGTTCGTAGGCCGTGCAGAAGGGTTGGGACCACGCACCGTCATCATATTCCAGACGGATGCTAAGTGGTTCGGTTTCCCCCAGCTGCAGTAACGCGTTCTCCGGGTTGTCGAACTGAATCGACACCGCATCGAGATGTACATACCCCAACTGTTGCCAGGGCGCCTCGTTCAGAATCACGGAGATCGTGTCGCTCTGTGCGGTTTGCGGGTCGGTGAGCGCGATCAACAGTTCGTCGCCGGGCAACCAGGCAATGTTGAAATCGGCGACTTCCACTTCAAACTCGCCGTTGGTGAACTGATCGCTGATGACATTGTCCGCATGTTGCGCCAGCCAGCTGGAAAGCTCCAGCTGCGGACAGGGAATCAGCTGATTGTTGACGGCATCGCCGAAAACCAGATGCGGATTGCCCTGCGCCTGTGCCGTGTCGGCCGTAATTGCCGACAACACGATCGAAAGTACTGCTGCAAAGAACATAATAAACCCCCGGGGGGCGACAAGCGCCCCCCGGGATTGGTATGCGAAGTTTACTTAACCTTCATCAGTTTGTTGGTGCTGACAAAGTCAGCCGCCTGCATCTGAACGAAGTAGACACCGGAAGCGACATCGCTGCCGTAGGCGTTGCGGCCGTTCCAGGTTATTTCGTGATGACCGGCGGGCAGGTTCTCGTTCAGAACCGTGGCCACCTTCTTACCCAGCATGTTGTAGATGGTGATCTCGACATTGGTCCGGTCGACCAGATCGAATGGAATCACCGTGGTCGGGTTGAAGGGGTTCGGGTAATTCTGATGCAGAGCCCAGACCGTAGGCAGCTCTTCCATCACCAGGTTGCCGCCGTTGTCGGCTACGTTCCAGCCGAGCGTGACGTCGCAGTTGGCACCGAAGCCGGAGTCGTCGCGGAATTCGATCCGGACAACTTCACCGGAACGCCATGGATGCGTGAAGTCACCGACCTGGACGGCCCAGAAGCCGTCACTCACCTGGACGGCGAAGTCGGCGGTGGTGAGCACATCGGACTCGCGGCCGAGGACATAGGCGGTCGCGCTGATGGTACCCTCGTTCGGGCTGAAGACGTTGCCCCAGACCAGATGCGGAGCATCGGTGGCTTCGTCTTCAACGAAGATGGTGCCGTTGCCGCGGCCAAGGCCGGCGATCGGCCAGGTGCACTCGGCGGTGGCATTGACCAGCAGGGCGTCACCGACGGTCAGCGGACGATTCCACTCTTCCGGGAAGCCTTCGTAGTAGACATACCAGCTCTGGGCGGCGGTGTTGAACAGGGCCGCAGCGTTGGCGCACTCGATGGCGTCCACCAGATCACCCAGGGAGGTGATGCCGGTTTCGGTCAGCGGCACGGCCAGATCGTTCCAGTCGGTGGTGGTGGTGACGACCAGCTCGAAGTTGACATCCAGGACCGCTTCGCCGGTGAAGGTGTGGACGGTCTCGTCGCCGGGATAGTTAACCAGGTAGGCATGGCCGGCATTCAGGTCGAAGTTGCTGCGGGTCGGGGCCCAAGTGTCCCAACCCTGCTCGGAGGCGACCCAGTCGGCGGCGCCGTCGGTACCGGCGATGTTCGTGACCAGACCCTCGGCATCGGTGTAGTCGACCATGATCGGCATACCGATGTAGTTCCAGTCAGTACCTTCCGCTGAGTTAAGCGCGTAGTCGAACTCACCCAGGATGACGCTGCGCTCGGACTCATTGTCCCAGTCAGCGGCGGCGATCTGGTAGAAGTAGTTGAGAGCGGGATCGCCGATCACTTCCAGATCTTCCAGGCTGAGCTCTGCGACGTTGGCGATCAACTCTTCGATCTCGTTGACCGTCGTACCGCGGTAGATGTTGTAGGAAACGGGATTGACTTCCAGCGAACCGTTGATACCCTCGATGACTTCACTCCAGGTCAGCAGCGCGTTGAGGCCGACAGCCTCGATGGTGAAGTCGGACACCGCCATCGGCGGGATGTTGTCGTAGGGCCGTGCGGAGCCGATGGCTACCAGCGGGCTGGAGTAATCATCTTCGCGATCGGTGCTGGCGGGATAATCGCCGACCGTGACGCGAATGATGTCACCTACTAAGGCGTCAGGATGACCCAGCGCGTAGAAGACGCCGGGAGCGTGACCCGCGGCCTGCTTACCGTGGAACGCCTCAACCGCATCGTTGAAGCCGGTGGTAATCGGACCGGAGTTGTTGCCGAAGGACCAGGCGGCGACATAGTAGTCGTACTCGGTGATGTCACCCTGGGTGTTGTAGCGCTCGTACACCATGTCGACATTGTCGTCCTGCGGAGTCTGAGCGATCAGCACCAGGTACTCACCGGTGTCCTTGTACCAGCGGTACTCGTTGACATAGTTGTATCCGACCAGATCCGGATCGTAGAAAGGCGACGCCGGATCGTTGTCGGAGAATTCACAGTAAAGGTCGATGTAGTTGCCCTGATCTTCCGGGCTGTCTTCAACCACACCTCCGTCGGGCGCGTCGATGGTCGGTGCGACGACGACATAGGGGCCTTCGCCGTGACCGATATTGTCGATGCGGCCGCCCTCTTCCCGCACATACAGGCAGAAGTTATCGGTCTCATCCATCACCGTGATCGTGAAGTCACCCACGCCGCCGTTCAGCGGTACAGCGCCGGCCGGCATGATGACCTGGTCGTGATCAAGGTTGGTGCTGAATTCGATGAACTCACCGTAGAACTCGTCGAGGATGGTCGCACCGGCGTCCATCGCTTCGACATGTACGCTGAAGGGCACGCCGGCTTCCAGTTCGCCCAGGGAATTGGTGGTAACCAGGATCGCCGCGCGGGCGTCGATGTAGAAGGTGTACTCATCAGGATAGGGCGGGCAGACCGCCATCGGGTTGCCGTCTTCGTCCATAGCACCGTCAACACTGATCCAGGCGTCACCGGTTTCACCGAAGGTGATCGTCTCGTCGGCGTAGACACCGTACTGACTCTGGACGATGTTCGGGAACTGCGGATAGAAGTAGGCAACCCATTCCGGACCGGTGCTGCAGGCGACTTCATGCTGCACGTCACCGGTGGTGCTGTACGCGACAACCGGATCGGAACTGCCGTCCTGGACTACCAGCTCTGAGAAAACGAGTTCGAGATACTGGGTTTCACCCAGATAGATCGGATCGCTCTCAGGAGTGACGATGTAGGCAACCGGCAGCGCTTCGTCGGCCATCGGCTCGTTATTGAAGGTGGGAGCGAAGTTGAAATCGGCGTCGCGTACCGCTGTCGCCGACATCAGATCGATTTCCGCACCGTCGAAGTGGGTCAGGAAAGCCGGCACGGAGAAGCCGGTCAGATCCAGCTCGGTGGAGCCGCTGCCGCTGACCGTGGTCGGGTTGGGATAGTAGTCGATCAGCGGGATGTAGACGCTCCAGACGCCGCTGACCACCGTACTGTAGACCTGCTCGGAATAGCGCAGGAAGATGTGATCGACAACACCGTTGTGTGACTGGTCGACGTAAGCGATGGGATTACCGTCACAGTCCTTCAATACCGGATCGGCCTGGTCGACGAGCGTACGGGCGAAGTCATCGGTCAGGTTGTTGGCCGCATCCCGCACGAAGGGCGAAGTGTTGAGATCATAGTTGAATACAGGTTCCTGTCCGATGTCGTCATCCACACCGGTCATGCATTGGTTACCTTCCACCTGGAAGCGGATGACGGAATTGGTGATGACGCTGGCGCTGTAAATCCCCAGATCCAGATCGCCGCCGTCGATCGGCCAGTCGGCCACCTGATAGCTGAAACCGGCGAGGTACTCGGTGAAGCTGAGGTCGACCCGGTCAACCGCGCCGTTGACATTGGAATCGAAGTAGTAGCCCTCGAAGCAGAACGGCGGCGCCATATCGTTGATAGTATGCCAGCCGGTATCGTCTGCGATGTTGGGCGGATCAACCGTGTCGGTAATGTGCGCGTCATCTTCGAAGTAGGCGATCTCGGGATCGCCGTTGATGTCGCAACCGGTTTCCAGCACGTCGGAGTCGACCGTAAAGGTCACCTGGCTGCCGTTCGCGTCAGCGGCGACGAGATCCAGATTCAGGTCGGCGTTGTTATCGAGCTCCCAGCAGTCGTCGCGGCTGGGGAAAGTGCAATTGAAGATGATGTTCTCGGTCCAGTTCACCACGACGGTTTCGACGGTACCGTTAACATCGTTGTCAAAGAACGCGACGTCGTCGATCATAACCGGAGCCGCCCGGTCAGTGAGCTCCCAGCAACCGGAGGCCATGCAGTTTATCCGCTCGTCTGTGACGTTGCAGTCGTTGTTGGTGTAGCAGACGTTCGGTTCAGCGCCGCCGTTGACACCGGTTTCGTTCTCATCGCCTTCTATGAGGAACCACAGGGTGCTGTCGTCGAGATCCCAGTCTACAATGGTGAAGCCCATGGGGTTGGGATCGAAACTCCAATCCTCCTCAAGGAAATCGAAATAGAACAGGTCTTCCGTGAATTCGATTTCAACGAGATCGATCGAACCGTCGACTTCGACTTCATCGTAATACTGAAACTCGTAGCATAGCGGCGCCGCCATGTCGTCCACGTTGCGCGATCCGCTGCTGGGTGCCTCGTTAAGGTATTCGGCCGTATCGGTGATGTGACCCTCGAGGTTGTTGTAGCTGATCTCCGGTTCACCGATGCCGTTGCAGCCGGTTTCCAGCTCGTCGGCGTTGACGGTGAAAGTCACTTGATCGCCGTCGGCAATGGCGGAAACGATCTCCAGGTTCAGGTCGTCGTTGTCGTCGAACTCCCAGCAGGCGTCACGGGTATTGAAAACACAGTCGAAGATGAGGTTCTCCGTCCAGTTGGTCACGATGGTTTCAACCGTGCCGTCAACATTGTTGTCGTAGAAGGCAACGTTGTCCAGCAGGATCGGACCCGCCCGGTCGACGATATCCCAGCAACCGGAATCCATGCAGTTATCCTGCCAGTCCTTGACGTTGCAGGCGTTGTCAGTGTAGCAGATGTCCGGCTCATCGCCACCGTCGACACCGGTTACATCCGCGAGGCTTGCAACTTCGAACTCCAGGATGTAGTCGGTCAGATCCCAGCTGGTGATGACGAAGCTCAGGGGATTGGGATCGAAATTCCAGTCGGCCGCGCTGTAAGAGAAGTCCACCAGGTGCTCGGAGAACTCGATATGGACGAGGTCGATCGTACCGTCTTCGTCCGGATCCTCGTACCGGATGTAGTCCTCAAAGGCGCAGGGAACGGAGGGGGCGCGGTCAGACAGACCGGTGGAGATCTGTATCAGCACATTACCCTTACCGTCGCTCAGGTCGTTGACCGTATTCAGGTAGAGAACACTGGGCTCGTCACCGAGCGGATCGTCGGTACCGGTTTTACAGGGATCACCGAGGGCAAAACCCTGCAGCGTACTGCCGGTTATTTCGATATCGGTGATGTCTCCGAGATTGAGGTCGCCGGGGGTGATCACATCCCAGTCATTTTCATTGAAGATGTAGTCGATATCCTCGGTGAAATCCATCACGAAGTTGTCAATCTGACCATTAGGAGACGGGATGTTGTCGTAGTAGTAAGCGGTCAGCTTGTACGGCGGAGCCATGTCGACCAGAACCATGGTCTGATCGACGGCCGGGTTCGCTACATGATCCCAGACGTAACCGGTACCACTGTCGTCAAACGTTAAAACCGGCTCGATACCATCGTTTACACCGGTCATATCGGTAACACAGACCACCGGGAAGGTAACCTCAGTGTTTGAGGACTGGGCTGGAATATCCATCGGATCTAATACCATGCCCAGATCACCTGGCGTCAGAGACCAGTTGTCGCCGAGGGCATACCCGAAGGCGACACACTCGGTATAGGTTACCAATACATAGTCGATATCGCCGTTGGGATACGGGTCATCGGTATCGAAGTACTCGTACATGTAAGCCAGCGGTGCGGCGACGTCAAGGACGCTGACACCGGCGAAGGCCGGCAGCTCGTTTCCGGCCGCGTCGGCGATGGAACCGACATCAGCCAGGTAGGTGAGTGTCGGCTCGGTATCGGCAATACTGCAGATACCGGTGACATTGGCATTGGCTGTACAATCGATTGTCAGAACGGTCCCGTTGCAACTGAAGGGACCCGTCAGCATGAAGCCGGGCAGGTCGTTCTCATCGTAGCCCCAGTCAGCCAGTACGGTATTGCAGATGACATCCTCGGTGAAGGTCGCGGTTACCTCGTCGATGGTACCGTCGCCGTCGGTGTCGAAATATGCAATCGGTTCGTCATAACTGTTGGAGTCGGTCAGCTGCGGCGGTGCCGCGTCTTCCAACGGATAATCAATGAAGGCGGCGCAGGGAATCGACATAATGTCGTTGACATCGCCGGGCGCATAGGAAACCATCGCATTGGCATAATAGGTTAGATCGTTGGTGCCTTCAGGGCTGAGACCCAGCTCAATGGAGTTATGAAAATCACCCCAATCACCGTAGGTATCCAGGCTGAGGGTACTGGATTCAGCCGTGGCGATGTTGTCGACATCAAAAGCAGCGGCAATGCTTGCGGTTACCTGCTCCGAGTAGACGATGGCGACTTCATTGACCGTACCGTCGCTGTTGGTATCGCGGTATTCACCGTAGATGTGCACCGGCGGCGCGTTGTCGATGATGTCCTCGAACGGATCGCCCTGGCCGACATTCTGCTCGAAAGCGTTGCCGTTCAGATCGTGGACCAGATCGAGATTGTGAACATACACCGTCGGAACCAGCGACTGCTGAACACCGAGGTTGTTGGTACCGGTACCTTCAT